>JAUZOE010000033.1 GCA_030706605.1 Bacteroidota bacterium | reverse complement strand
AGCTTTAGTGAAATAAAAAATTTGTTTTTAAGAAAAATACATGCAGTTACATTTAAAGGATTTTTGCTGAAACTATTAATGTTTATAGTAGCATTTACTTTTAATAAACTGACTTAATAACTAGCAACTTGAATTAATTAGGATATATTCAAATGAACCAACGTAATCTTTTAAGAAGCCTTATATTATCTGTAATTTTTTGTTCGATGCTTCAATTTATGGCAAAAGCCCAGGAAATAAAGGGAATTATAAAAGATAAATCAACAAACCAGCCGGTTGGATTTAGTAATATTCTATTAGCAAATACACCCATCGGAGCCAGCGCAGATAGAGCAGGAAAATTTAAAATTGCCCTTCCAAAAAATATTATTTTTCCCCGATTGATAATTACTGCCATTGGTTATGTGCCTGATACGCTGGAGGTTTCATCAGCTTCTGCTGAATACAAAATCTTTCTTAAACCGCAGGAAGGAATTTTAAATGAAGTGATTCTCACGGGTGTTTCTAAAGCCACTAGTATAAGAGAAAATCCCGTGGCTATTTTGAGTGTACCTCAGAAAGCAATTGATCAAACCATTGCCAGCAATGTAATAGATGCTATTTCCAGAAATGCACCTGGTTTGCAAACCGTCAAAACCGGGCCTAATGTTTCAAAACCTTTTATCAATGGACTGGGATATAACAGGGTGCTCACCTTGTATGACGGATTACTAAGGGTAGAAACGCAGCAATGGGGCGATGAACATGGAATACCTATGGATGATTATATTATTGAAAAGGCTGAAGTTATAGAAGGCCCTGCAAGCCTCATGTATGGCTCAGACGCTATAGGTGGCGTGCTCAGCCTTTTTACTGCAATACCCAAACAAACGGATGGGCTTATTCATAGCAGATTTTTATCTGAATACCAATCGAACAATGGTTTAATTGGCAATAGCCTTAGCCTCACTCAGGGGTTTAATCATTGGTCTTATGCATTTCGGGGTTCCCAAAGAATTGCAAGAAATTACACCAATCCTGTTGACGGAAGAATATATAACACAGGATTTAAAACGGCAAACGCTTCTGCTTTTCTTGGATATAAGAATTCAAAGGGGTATTCTCATCTAAATCTTACGTTTTATGATAGCCGCCAGGGAATTCCGGATGGAAGCAGAGATTCGCTCACAAGAAAATTCACTTATCAAGTTTATGAATCACCTGGAGAAAATACAAAATTCCGACAGGTTGATACGATTACTAACCGTCCCGTTGTACCCGAAAATATTTTAAATTCTTATAAGCTTAGCCCATTATCACAGCGCATCCAGGATTACCGCATCTATACTGATAACTACTATTACCTCGGACAAAGTGATATAAAAGTTCTAATTGGTTTTGAACAAAATATTCGAAGGGAATACAATCACCCAACGGATATTTCGCAGGCAGGAGAATATATTTTGCTCAATACCCTTGATTATGGTTTGAGATATAATGCACCAACTTTTCTGAATATTGATTTTTCTGCCGGAGTAAATGGAATGCACCAAATCAATATCACAAAGAACGCTACTGACTTTCCGATTCCTGATTATCATTTATTTGATATTGGAAGTTACGTTTACGGCAAATGGCAACATAAAAAATGGACAATTGCTGGAGGCATAAGGTATGACCACAGGAACGAAGACGGTAACGACATGTATATTAATTCTGACTCAGCCTCAGGGTTTTATAAACAAGTTTCATTAAACGATACTATTGGTTCCATCCGGCCTTTTCATGCTTTTAATTTAAATTTTAAAGGCGTTACAGGAAGCATCGGGGGTACTTACCGGGTTAACAATCAAATAAGTTTAAAAATGAATGTAGCACGAGGCTACCGCTCCCCTAATATAACTGAAATTGCCTCGAATGGTTTAGATCCGGGAGCTCATATCTATTACCTTGGAAATTTAGATTTGAAACCGGAATTTAGTTTACAGGAAGACATTGGTATCCTTGGAGGTTACAGGGATTTCTCTTTTGACATGAGCGTTTACAATAATTATATACAGAATTACATTTATGAAGATTTAAAAGTAGATGAAAATGGCAACCCTGTTGTACTTGTACCTGGCAACCGCACATTTCAATACAAGCAAACAAATGCCAGTTTATACGGATTGAATGCTACGTTTAATGTTCATCCGAATGGTTGGAAAGCATTCCGGTTTAATAACGCAGTTTCAATTGTATACGGTAATAATCTGTCTCCCGATTTTAAGAACACGGGTGTGAAAGGTCAGTACCTTCCATTTATACCTCCTCCAAGATTGCTTAGCAGTATCAACTATACAATTTCTGCAAATAGCAAACTGACAAAATCTGTTTCATTTAATGCAGAAGGCGATTTCAATGCAGCTCAAAACCTTTATGACGGATTAAATAATACCGAAACCCGAACAGCAGCCTATATGCTGATAAATCTCTCTGTTCATTCTGATATTAATTATTCTAAAAAGAATCCTGTAAGTATTCAGCTTTCTGTAAATAATGTTTTCAATACAGCATATCAAAATCATTTAAGCAGATTGCAGTATTTGGAATATTATTCTCAATCGCCTAACAAACATTTGGGTATTTATAATATGGGAAGAAATATTTGTGTAAAAGCAATACTTCCTTTTTAAAATTAAATTATCAATATAATTCTATTTAATATCTCTAAATGCGCTACTTCCTAAAAAATTTTATTGAATGTTTTTTTATGCGGGCACATTTACTGACTACATTTTTTACGCTTTTTAGAACTATTTATATATGGTAGTTTAAATAAAACAAAAATAATTTGTTAGATTAATCTAACTTTATACTTTTGGTCAAAAATATATTCGTGGATTCAAAAGAAGCTAATATAGATATGTTGGCTCAACCAATAAAATATTTTAAATAGGATTATTAATTCCCAAAATGAAAAATACAGTTTCAAATTCATTGAATGAGGTTCATTCTTCTGTGATAACAGAGAAAAAAGGCTGGAGGCAGATGATGGCTTTTCTGGGGCCAGCTTATTTAATAAGTGTTGGTTATATGGATCCGGGCAACTGGGCTACAGATATTGCAGGTGGTTCAGCTTTTGGATATAATTTAATATGGGTACTGCTAATGTCTAATCTCATCGCGGTGCTTCTGCAAACTCTTAGTGCCCGGTTGGGTATTGTAAGAGGGTTAGACCTTGCCCAGGCTTCGAAAAACGCTTATCCCCGGTGGGCCAATATTCCTTTATACATTCTTGCAGAGATAGCCATTGCTGCATGTGACCTCGCAGAGATTGTAGGAATGGCCATTGGTCTTAATTTGTTATTTGGCCTGCCATTGGTCTGGGGGATTTGTTTAACGGCTTTAGACACTTTATTGTTACTTCTTTTACTCAATAAGGGAATGCGGGTATTGGAAGCTTTTATTATTACACTGGTGGCAATTATTGGTCTTTCTTTTTTAGTAGAGATGTTCATTGTTGCTCCCGTTTATGGAAACGTTGTTAAGGGATTTGTTCCTTCAAAATTAAATGGAGATGCATTATATATTGCCATTGGTATTATTGGCGCTACGGTGATGCCGCATAATTTGTATTTACATTCCTCATTAGTGCAAACCCGGAAATTTGACCGTACTTCTGAAGGAATGAAAAAGGCTATTAAATTCAATTTCCTTGATACGACGATTGCCTTGAATCTTGCATTTTTTGTAAATGCCGCTATTTTAATTTTAGCTGCTGCGGCATTTTATGTAAATGGATATTTTAATGTGGCAGAAATTCAGGATGCTTCTGTATTACTGGAAAAGTTGTTTGGCAAAGCAGCGCCTGCTTTTTTTGCTATTGCTTTAATTGCTTCGGGGCAAAGTTCTACCATCACAGGTACCTTGGCAGGGCAGATTGTAATGGAAGGGCATTTAAATATCAGGATTCAGCCGTGGCTCAGAAGATTAATTACCAGGTCGCTCGCTATTATCCCTGCGTTGTTTACTATTCTTTATTTTGGATCAGAAGCACTGGGAAAACTCCTGGTGCTAAGCCAGGTAGTATTAAGTCTGCAGTTAGGTTTTGCAGTAATCCCGCTGATCCATTTTAATTCAGATAAAAAATTGATGAAAGAATTTACTATTAAAATATGGGTGAAAGTGTTGGCATGGATAAGTGCAGCCATCATTGTTTACTTAAATATTCAATTGGTGATTCAGCAAATTTACGACTGGATTAAAGCTGCCGGAGGTAATAAACTACTTGTTTACATCATTGTAATTCCTGTTGCAGTTGCCTGCCTCGCCTTGCTCGGCTATGTTTTTATTCATCCCTTTTTATATAAAGGGGCAAGAGCCAAGAAACAATTACCACATGGTCATGCCGAAATCATTACAGGCGACGTTAACATTAACTACAAACATATTGGTATAGCGATAGATTTTTCAGGTAAAGATGAAAGGATTATTCAAAATGCTATAATGATAGGTGGAAAGCAGGCTACTTATACTTTTATTCATGTAGTAGAAAGTGCGGCTGCCCGTTATTTTGGAAAAAATGCTTTAGATCATGAAACACTTCTGGACAAAAGTAACCTGGTGCAATACAAGGAAAAACTTAAAGAATTAGGGTATGAATCCAAAATCGAGATAGGTTTTGGAAACCCGGCGTCTGAGATGTCAAAAATTATATTACAGCAGAATATTGATTTACTGGTATTAGGCGCACACGGCCACAAAGGCTTTAAAGACCTGGCATTTGGAAGTACTGTTGATGCTGTAAGGCATAAAATAAAAATTCCTGTATTGGTGATTAATTAAGGATTTCTATGAAATGGGTTAGTATTATTGTTTTATTTGTATTTACAGCTTCGATCTATGCCCAGTCACCACCGGATTCTTCCCGGCAAAACTGCAATCTTTTTCATCCTACATCCAAAACGCAAATCAGAGAATTAGCAACTGATCCTCCGGATGTTACTGAAAGCCCTATAAGCTAGATGTCGGGCATTTTCAATTTCAAACAATAATAACTTTACCTTGAAAAATTGACCCTTCGAGTATTTTTTCCTGTTTAAGATCACTCCTGAATTATATTTGTATATTTAAATATTGCCTGAAGTTGGTAGACAAACTATAATTGCAAGCTGATTTTATTACTACTATATTTTATTAGCTTACAAAAGAAAGAAATAAATGAGTTACGATTGGATGAAGGTTTTTCATTGTCCCAATGATGTTTAATTACTATTAAAAAAATTATTTGAATATTTAAGTATAAGCAATAATGTTATGTCAAAAAAAATCATATTTTTCATATCTGCAATTTTTATTTTAGCTAATTGTATTGGTCAGCTACATTTAACCCGGTATGTGGATCCTTTTATCGGGACTATTTTTGAAGGACACGTTTATCCCGGAGCAACTCTCCCGTTTGGCATGGAGCAACTTAGCCCTGATAATGGATTGACAGAAAAAGACAAGGATGAAGGATATTGTTCTGGGTACTCCTACACTAAAAACATGATAAAAGGATTTAGCCATACTCACCTAAGTGGTACTGGTCGTCCCGCGTTAGGAGATATTTCTGTTTTACCTATGGTCGGCAAAAATCCTTCGGTTAGTGATATCCGGAGCGATATTTCTCACAATGAAGAAAGTGCCAGCCCCGGCTACTATTCAGTAATGTTGAAAAGCTTTGGCATTAAGGCAGAGTTGACAACTACTCAAAGGTGTGGTTTTCATCGGTACACCTTCCCTGAAAGCAAAAAATCTATTATTCGGTTTGACTTAGCCTATGGTGCAGGTGATGACGTTGCAACTGACTGTTATTTTAAAAAAATAAACGCCACTACCTTTGTGGGATACAGAATTTCTAAATCGTCATTTTCGAAGGATCGGCACATTTACTTTGCGGCCCAAATAAGTAAGCCTGTTAGTGATTTTGTACTTTTCAGAGATAGCAGTTTAGTGAACTTAGGAAATGAAGCCATGGGACGGGATGTGAAGGCCTGCCTTGTTTTTTCAACAAAGAAAGGCGAACAGGTGTTGCTCAAAGTTGCCTTGAGCACTGCTAACGTGGAGGGTGCTTTGGCCGGACTAAAGGAAATTAAAGGCTGGAATTTTAATGCTGTAAAACATAATGCTGAGGATATATGGGAAAGAGAACTTGAGAAGATTAAAATTATCTCAGAGGATAAAAATTTTAAGACGGTTTTTTACACAGCACTTTACCATACTTATCTTGCTCCAGTTCGTATAGATGATGCGTTAGGAAAATACAGGGGCATCAATAAACAAACAATCAGTGAAGGTAAAAATATATATACTATTAATTCACTTTGGGATACCTATCGGGCAGCGAATCCTTTATTCACCATAACACAAGCGGAGCGCGTTCCCGATATTATTAATTCCTTCCTTACTTTTTACCATCAATATGGACTTTTACCGGTATGGGATTTGTATTTTACTGAAACAAATGATATGAAAGGTTATCATGCAGTAGCCATTATAGCAGATGCTATTTTGAAAGGCTTCAAAGGGTTCGATTATGAAGAAGCATTTAAAGCTATGAAAGCGAGTGCCAATCAAAATATCCGGGGGACAGATTGGTACAGGAAGCTAGGGTACGTTCCATTCGAAAAAGATGATGGAAGTGTGACTTCTACTTTGGAATACGCTTATGATGACTGGTGCATTGCCCAGGTGGCCCGGATGCTGGGAAAAGAGAATGAGTACAAAATTTTTATGAAACGGAGTGGTAACTGGAAAAACCTTTTTGATCCTGCTATTTTATTCATAAGACCCAAAGATGCCAGTTGTAAATGGATTACCCCGTTTGATCCTTATGAAGAAAGGTTTGGTAAAACAAGAGCATTTGCTGAAGGGAATTCCTGGCAATACACGTGGTATGTTCCGCAGGATGTATATGGACTAATACACATGTTTGGAACCAAAGAAAGGTTTGCGCAAAAGCTGGATTCTTTGTATACACTTACACCACCCGACAGCCAATCCATCTTCAAGTATGATGGTTATATTGGGTTAATGTGGCATGGTAACGAGCCTTGTCACCATATTTCCTATCTCTATAATTACGTGGGGATGCCGTGGAAAACGGCTGAAAGAGTAAAGCAAATATGTGCATTTTATCGTAACGATCCAAAGGGCTTGTGTGGAAATGATGATTGTGGACAGACGAGTGCATGGTATATATTTAGTGCTATTGGGTTTTACCCGGTGAACCCTGCAAATGGTGAATATGTGATTGGAACTCCACTGGCCAACAAAACAGAACTTTCGCTTTTTAACGGGAAGCATTTTATTGTAAAGGCAAACGGATTGAGCAAAAAAAGTATCTATGTACAAAAAGCGACCCTCAACGGGCACCCTTATACTAAATCGTTTATCAAACATGCTGACATTATGAGAGGGGGAGAATTAGTGCTTTACATGGGGGATAAACCTTCTGCCACATGGGGAACTAAAAAGGAAGATTTTCCAAACTAAGCCAGCGAAGTATCAATATTGAATCTGAAGTTTTAATAAGGATTAGCTCAAAATGAGAAGCAGCAAACAAATAAAAAAAATAATAATTGACAAAGCAAATTCAGATGATAGAGTTCGTGCTGTTTTTTTAAATGGGTCAAGGGCTAACAACAAGGTAAAACCTGATCAGTTGCAGGATTTTGACATTTTTTATATTGTAAAAGAGCTTGAAAGCTTTACTTCGGATCATAGCTGGACAAATATTTTTGGTGACAAAATAATTTGGCAATTACCTGATGAGATGGGCTATAACGAAACAGAGAATGGTAATCAACATGAAACTTTCGGCTTCCATTATTTAATGCTTTTTAAAGACGGCAATAGAATTGATCTGACATTGTTTCCTGAAGATAAAATTAAACCAGGTTTTCATTTCGACAGCTTAACATTAGTATG
The DNA here is from genome assembly GCA_030706605.1 of Bacteroidota bacterium. Lineage (GTDB taxonomy): Bacteria > Bacteroidota > Bacteroidia > Chitinophagales > Chitinophagaceae > Ginsengibacter. The sequence goes on along the minus strand of JAUZOE010000033.1, from coordinate 38,314 downwards.
GCTTGATAAGGATAATGCTTTCCCGAACATAGGTAAAGCCACCGACTTTGACTATTTAATCAAAGTACCTACCGAAAAGGAATTTTTAGATACCTGTAATGAATTTTGGTGGATATGTACTTACGTTTCAAAAGGACTTTTGAGAAGTGAAATTACTTACTCTAAAGAAATGCTTGAGACTGTTGTGAGACCTAAGTTTATGAAGATGATCGAATGGTATATAGGAACTAAAACAAATTTTTCTGTTTCCTTTGGAAAGTCGGGCAGGTTCATGAATCAGTATCTATCAAAAAAACAGTATCATAAAATTCTGTCAACATATTCCGATCAGAAAATCGAACATAACTGGAATGCGTTATTTATTATGACTGCTTTATTTAGTCAGTTTGCAAACGATGTTGCGAACAGATTAAATTTTGAATACAACTATGATGAAGAACGAAATGTGAGTTTGTATCTAAAAAAATCTTATAAAAAACAAACTGCCGGTTAGCAATTAAGACTTTGCAGTTTTTTCTTTTAAAACTTCATTCACCAAGGATTTCATTTTTTGCAAACCTGTGCTGGCAACCAGTAAAGCATCCTGGGCCCAGTAATTTTTATTAAAGAGTTCCAGCGAAAGTACTTTAGTGCCTCCCATAGCCTGCAGGTCATGCAATACTTGTTTTAGTGGAGCAACGCCATCGCCTGGATATACCCGGTCACTGTCTGTTTGTTCATTGGCAGGTATAGTGCCCGGATAATCATTCATATGAATGATATCAATTACCCTACCGTTTACCAGTTTTAATCCTTCAAATCCGGAACCTCCTCTGAACATGTGATATACATCTGGTAATATGCGGGCGTCTGGGTCATTTGCCATTGCAGCAATAGCAAGGGCCTGGCCAAAGTTGTACAAGGTGCCCGAAGCGCCCCAGAACTCCAGCATAGGCATTACATTGTATTTTCTGCCAAGTGATAATATTTCATGATACCTGGCACCATCTTTTTGGAAATCTAGGGGTTTATCTTTTTCCACTCCGGCAGGGGGTGCCGCTATACGATGGCAACCGAGGGCAGACATTATTTTCATTTCTTCTTCCAGTTCTATCAATGCTGCTTTCCGCTTTACATCATCATCTACCATCCATTGAGTAAAACTTATAGCATCTTCCACTCTAAGATTCCTGGTCGAAATATGTTTTGCCAGGGTTGAGAGCGAATTACCTTCTTTCATATAGTCTCTGACATCCTTCACCCAGAGTTCTACACCATCATACCCGGCTTTAGAAGCTGTATCAATAGATTGAAGAAGGCCCAGGTTTTGTCCCCTGATTGTACTTGTATTTAGACAAAAGCGGAAAGGACCTTCTTTGGGTGATGGGGTACTGGCTGTAACTACCCTGGGAAGCATGGCCAGGGCAGCGGCTGCACCAGATATTTTAAAAAGTTTACGTCTGTTCAACATGATCAAAATGCTTTAATAGATTTTTAGCGATCGAAGTTAGTTATTTCTTTGAAGATGATTGTATATCACCCAGACTTGTTTTAAGTCTACTAAATAAGTATTTTTTTAAATAGCTGGAAAAGATGAAATGTGCTTCGATCTTCACTACCATTTATCAATTACCTTGTTGGTCTTTTTGGATCGTTGAATATTCATTACATCTCCAAGCAGGCCGCCAAATCCAATTCGGTAAGTATACACAGGCTTAAACCCGTTTTGAAACCCTGCTACACAATCGACTCTAAAAATTTTAAATATATTTTCCAGGCCCACAAAGACTTCTGCATATTTTGTATCAGGATTGATGTAAATCGCATTGGTTCCTTCTACGAGGTTCCAGTTCAGCTTTTTAAAAACCGGAATTTTATTAGTCAGTAATCCATTCGAATGATGTTCCAGGTGAAGTTCTGCATAGAAGGAGGATATATTGCTAAAACCATAATAAGATACATTTTGAAATGAATGCACATATTCTTTAGCCACATGAGAAGTGTTGCCATAAAAATGTTGATAGTCCTGGATAAAAACAGATTTACTGTTTAGAAATCCGCCAAGTGTTAAACTGTATTTTACCAAACCTGCCAGTTTTAAATTCATATTGTCGGCCACATTAAAAGACCATTTGTCAAAATCAACATCGCTGCCAAAAATGTTTTTAAATCCTTTGCTGTAATTTAAAGTGAATGTTGGGAATTTAGAACCTATGGCAACTTTTGATTTTGGAAATTGAATGTAACGCTGGCCTGGTTTGATACTAAACGATGTGTGCAAAACCACCGCCTGGTATCTCGAAAACTGTGAAGATAAAATCTCGACAGGATAATTCGGTGTAAAGCGATACAGCCATTTTTTATTCAGGATAAAATCGGTGGAATTATTGATAGGCAACCTGTCTTCATATTCGCCTTCTATTTTAAATCGGGCGCCACTTTCCCAACGCTTCGTAAACCCGGTTTTGGCAAAATAATTTTCGTATAATTTCATATCATTTTGCCCATATAATAAGGTCGCGATGGAATTGGTTAAACCATCCAGATCACTTTCTTTAAAAAACTGGCTTACCCGTTTTCCGCCTGCGATAAAAAATGATTGTCTTTTAAATTTTTGATCAGGATCCAATGCGTCTCCTTTATTATTAAAAACAAAGCCTGCCCAGGGATTAAAATGACGATTGCTAAATCCATATCGTGCATCAGCGATGAAGGTGACTTTAGTATTCAATTTGGATATTCGTTTAGAAACAGTCAAAGAAGGATTGATAGCCAAACCTTCTACGGTATTATATTGAAGTGTTTTGAGTAAAGGATCAAAATTTACCTGGTAGGTATTTGTTTTGCTGGAATGCGTTCGGTTGACACCGGACCATAATACCTGTGAAATTTTTAAAGGACCTTGCTTTTTCCTGAGCGAATCAATATTTTGTGAAGTGGAATCTTTTCGCACTGCAAAGGCGCTATCCTTGGTTTTGTAATCTTTTATTTCCTCAGGCTCTAATGGTACGGGTCTGATAGAATCCCAATATGCATGAGGTTTTTTATTGACCGCCGTGTCGTATTTGATGACTACCCGGTTAAAATAATTTTTCGGAAAATGAGGATCCATGTTATAATCTGAATACACGTTTACAAAATTGCCCGCAGCATTCAATTTAAACTGGTTGAAAGTAAAATGCAAAACCTGGCTTTTAATCCGCCATATATCATCAGTTACCGGTACATGAATTTGTTTGATCTGCAAAGAATCTAAAATTTCTAATTGAGAGGTTTTGGTGAGCAACAGATCACAACTGTAAATGCGCCAGTCGTTTTCAGTGATATTGATAATGCCTGAGAATAAAGGTTCGTAATTGTGCCGTGGAATTACTTTTATGGTATTCACCATAATTCCGTCTTCAAAAAAACTGCCGAGAAATTTATATTTATAAAAATTTAAAGCACCATCGGCAATAGGCGACACGAAGCCGCGTGGATTTAGTTTTGAAGCAAATACATTCACATTGTTTTTATAAAAGCTGATGAATGCCGGAAAGTCGAATCCAAAGCCATTGCTTCCACTGACGCGGCTGGAAAGTATTTCCAGTTTAAATTTGTTGGGCTCCTGTGCCGAAACTTTGGTTTCTGATTCCGATAAATAAATAATTCCTTTACCAGAAGAGTCTAGTCCCATTTGGTTCCTGTCTTCTTCCGGAATTTTTTTGCCCATAAACTGGTCTGGCAAATTATTTAATTTAATGATTCCTTTTATGTAAATTTTGGCTTCAAATGCCTTTACCTGTTTTTCGTAAAAAGGTCGTTTCTTTATTGCCTGCCTGATAATTTCATAGGCAGGGTCTTCCCCTCCTTCTTTAATCACCACTTCTTTCAGTGTAAGTTTTTGCTGCGCTAAAACAAAATGGATGGTTTCATCTACAAAACTTAAATTAATCTGTTTTTCCTGTGACATATAGCCAACATAACGGCATTCTATAACATACTTTCCGGGTGCAAGAGTAATGCTGAATTCACCATGGTTATTGGATGTAGTACCCAAATGAGTTCCTTTTACCAGAATAGAAGCAAAAGGCAAAACATTTCCTTGCTCATCTTTTACGGTTCCTTCAATTTTTTGTGCAGAAGCAGAAAAAACCTGGAAAATAAAAATAAACAAGATGAGTTTTTGCATACGCGAAAATAACTTCTAAAAAATTAGTACGGTGTGAAATAGCCTGGAATAAAATCTGCGGTAATTTTTATGATAATTGTTTGGGTTCTGTTGTTTTTACCGGGCGGATAAAGCTAGCTGTTAGTGCCGCAAAGCCACCTATTAAAGCGCCAATAAGCGCAGTAATAAATATTAATAATAATGGGCTTTCGTTTTTAAAAATTAATAAAGAAACCCGTTTGGCCAATATGCCATCATTATTACTGTTGATCCAAAAACTTAAACCTCCCCACAAGAGGAAGAGTGCTACAAAACCGACAATAAAGGAAATGCCAGGATTTTGCGGAATAAGGGCAGCAACTATAAACGCAACAATTGCGATGCTCCACCAGGGAAAATATAAACACGCACAAAAACTTAGAAGTATTATCAGGATTATGGAAATGATCAATTTCATTAGTTGATAGTTAAATGGTTTTGGTGTTAAATATTTTATTCGTTCCGTGAATGGTCAATTAAAATTCATAGTCCATTTTATTTTATTATTGCCAACATCTGAGGCGTTCATCATCCAAAGTGTATAATATTTTCCTGCTGCCCAGTTATCTACAAAATTATCGTAAAACTTACTACCTGGATTACCGCTTTGTCCGCCGGGATATATGCCATAGGCTTCAGTCTGGGGAGTTAGGGAAACAATCATCCTCCAGCTTGGACCATGTTGTGCATTGGCGGCATTAATCGTATTGGTACCTCCTCCAATGGGCAAATGCAACCTGCTGAATGCCTCAAGCCGGGCTAAGTGCAATACTTTGGTGTCCTTATATTTCGCCCATTCCATTTTCCCGTTTTCTTCTGCAATTTTTACTGTTGCTGAAGCCTTTTTAAAGGCAGCAGTTACATCATCCTGAAGGGTTTCTGTTTCGGGCGTATTGATGTTATCATAATATTTTAAGTTGGGGTATTTATTCATGTCGTCCAGCAAAGTACTTTCATAAGGCCGCATCAATGGTAAACCTGCTTTTTTAAATTCGTCACCCCAGACTACATTTTCCAGGCTGTCCCAGGTTACTACAAATAAGGTAGCGCCTTTAGAGTCGGCATCGTTCCTGTAATTCCAGTTTTTCAAAATGTCAAAATATCTTTTTTCATCCGGGCTAAGTTGATCTGTTTCCATATTTTTTATCAATACAGGAAGCGCCATCTCTCCAAATACATTATAATTATCTGTTTGCAATTTCATCATATCCTGTGGAGTAATGTTGTTCATTACACTCAGTCTTTTATTGATTTCCCAACCACGGTAGGGAGGGTAGCTTCCTCCGAGGTAATATGGATAAGTAGTATCTGCCGGCAACTGGTTGGCGCTGCTTACAAAACCTCTTTCAGGATTGATCATGTGTGGGTTTTCTTCCTGGGGTATCATGCCCTGCCAGAAATAACTACTGTCAGTTCCGGGCATTACGAAATCGCCCTGTCGTTTCCATTTAGCTGGAAAATCGCCCTGGTCCCACATAGCAATGTCGCCACTTTTGCTTGCAAATGCAAAATTTTGACCGGGGGTATGCATATACTTTATTGCTTCCAGGTAATCATTATAATTTTTTGCTTTATCCAGCAACAGAAAAACTTTTAATTCATCGCTGGGGTCGTGAGCTTTCCAACGTACTGCATAATATTTATTGTTGGTACTTCTTCCGCCGCTATAGCTTTTGTCATACATCACAGGCCCCATAATGGTATAAGCTACTGTATCTAAATAGTCCGGTTCCCCTTTTACTTTAATATCTTCAATTCTGAAACCGGAATTTACCCATTCACTATCGAACCAATATTCCTTGCGGCTATCGTCTTTAAATTTTATTTCATAATAATCTCTTACATCACGTTCGGCATTGGTAACGCCAAAAGCACAACTGTCGTTGAAGCCAATAATAACGGCAGGAGCCCCCGGAAACGTTGCCCCGTAAGCATTATAGGTCGGTGTGGAAATCTGCATTTCATACCAGAGCGAAGGAAGATTCAGACCCAGGTGAGGGTCATTGCATAAGATAGGAGAGCCACTTTGTGTTTTAGAACCGCTCACCGCCCAGTTGTTACTACCATTAGACGGATCGGGCTTTTGTTCTTCTATGGTAGTAGAATCTTTATGATCATAATATAAAGAATCTGCAGAAGCCGGAATTTTTAAATGGATTCCCGGTTGGGCAAAAACAGTCCCTTTAGGAATAATCGGGTCCAGGGAATCCATAACAATCGGGTAAATTTTATCGAAATCAGCAGAAGAGAAGATTGATTTAGCATTGGTATATTCAAAATCATTTTCGCCACCTGCCAGTTCAAACGCCATATATTTCAGGAACAGGGCTGTTTTTAGATTGGTCCATTTCTCAGGGTAATAGCCTAATAACTTATATTCCATAGGCATGGTACTTTCTGTTAAACTTTCGATATATGCGTTTACACCTGCAGTATAGTTATCACAGGCAGCTAAAGATTCAGGATCTTTAGCTACTTCTTTTAAAGCAGTTTCCGCAGCGAACACCATTCCCAGTCTTCTTTTATCCCGGTCTAAATCCAAAGCTTTCCTGCCCACTATTTCGCTCAACCTTCCTGCCGCTGCATAGGTTTGAAATTCCATTTGCCATAACCGAAATTTAGCATGGAGATATCCCTGTACAAAAAAAGCATCATTTTCATCATCTGCAAATACATGAGGAACCAGTCTTTCATCAAAATACACTTTTACTTTCCCTTTTAATTGAGGGAAAATAAGATGGGCAGAATAATCTTCATTGACAGGTTCTGCATTTTGCCATAAACCATTTTGGGGACTTAATAACTTACCCAATGGAGCCGGAAGCAGCAGGGTAGAATTAAGTATTACTACCAGCGCGGCAGTAATGATTCCAAAAATGATAAAAGGAAGTATTTTCATATACAGGTTTAAAGGTGTAAAATACTAAAAGATCGAAAGAAAATAAAAGAAATAGACATTGTGGCTTCACGGGCAAAGCATGGATAATCTTTTTATCCCGAATCCTGGTTTGTTGCGTGGCAATAGAATCCCTGAAAAGCATCAGCTTTTTGCTTTGCTTAATAAAGCAACTACGGCTTCTACCTCCTCCACTTTATTAAAACTATGCAGCACCATCCGCAAACGCTCCTGTCCTTTTGGAACGGTAGGATAAAGAATCGGGCGGATGTCAAAATGATTTTCCTGTAAAGTTTGGGCTATTTTTTTTACTACCTCATTGCCGGGTATGATTACAACCTGGATGGGGGTTTGGCCGGGTAATATCCTGTAGGGCAATTGGGCGTTTTTAAAAAATCCAATCAGTTCATTAATATGGGTTCTTTCCTTTTCCATGGTGGGAAAAGTTTGGTAGGAGAGGGCAATGGCTTCCACAGCCGAAGGTGGCAATGCGGTACTATAGATAAAGGTGCGGGCAAAATTGACCAGGTATTTTTTTAATTTCTCCGATCCTAACACGATGGCTCCATGGGCCCCGCAGGCCTTTCCGAAAGTATGAATGCGGGCAAAGCATTTTTTCTGAAGATGTAACTGCTGTACCAGCCCTTTCCCTTTTTGCCCTACTACTCCCGTAGCATGTGCTTCATCTACTATTAAAGCGGCATTGTATTTTTCACATAAGTCCGATATTGCCTTCAGTGGGGCATAATCTCCATCCATTGAAAAAACACTTTCAGTAACTACAAATAGGTTTTGTGCGTTATTCCTGGCAACAGCCAGTTTCTTTTCCAGGTTGCGGGTATCATTGTGCAAAAAAGAAAATGAAGTGGCAAAAGATAAGCGGATGCCATCGCGCAGGGAAGCATGGCTCAACTGGTCGTAAATGATGGTATCATTTTTTTGCGGCACCGATGCCAGCACTCCTGTATTGGCATCGTAGCCCGAATTGAAAATTAAACCGGCCTCCGCATCATGAAAGGCCGCAATGGAATTTTCTGTTTCTTCTATCAACGGATAATTACCGGAAAGCAGGCGCGAACCTCCACTTCCATGAGAAAGCGGGTGAGAGATTGATTTTTCGATCAATTGATTTTTTACAATACCGAGGTAATCATTGCTGCAAAAATCTATTTTATCTTTATTGATGATCAATGACCGCAATGCATTTGCCTGTATTCTTTCCTGTAGTTTTTTATCGAGAAAATCTTCGTTCATCGGGCAAAGATAAGAAGAAGCTTCACCTGTGCCAGTCTCCAAACGGAAGGATAGAATGCCGGGATAAAGAAGGACTAATTTCCTTTCCGGACGTAACAGGCTATTGCTTAATTTTGACTCATGGAAAATTGGTCACAAGACACAAAAAATATACTGGGATTGCAATTGGTAACTGACCCGCGATGGGTAAACCTTGCCTCCATTTCGCTGGAAGAAATATTGACCGACCATGCCTGGTGCGAGCAGAAGGCTGCCAACAGTTGCATATCGCTGATTCAAAAATATAATGACAAAGAAGAACTGGTGAATGAACTGGCGCCGATAGTTACCGAAGAGTGGGGGCACTTCAGGCAGGTGATACAGGAATTGCGGAAACGAAATTTGCCGCTTGGCAGGCAACGCAAAGATGAATATGTAAACAAGCTGTTGGAGTTTCAAAAAAAAGGCGGCAGCCCCGAAGAAAGATTCCTGGACCAGTTGCTAACGATGGCCCTGATAGAAGCCCGGAGCTGCGAACGTTTTAAAAGGCTGAGCGAGGGACTCAGTGATGCCTACCTGAAAAACTTTTACCGGAAATTTATGGAAAGCGAAGCCGGTCATTATACTTTATTCATCAACCTGGCAGATACCTATTTGCCCAAAGAAAAAGTAAGAAAAAGATGGAAAGAATGGATTGCGTATGAAACCGGCATAATGCTAAATATGGCCGTGCGCGGAGATAGAATTCATTGATCATAAATTAATTTCCTGCACGCTTTTAATAAGCCGGTCATTGAGAGGCCGGGAAAAAACTGCATACGGTTTATTTATTGCTTTGCACCTAATGGCGAAAGATCATACCTGTAAAAAGAAAACTTCGTAATGAAATACGCAGAGGCCTATTTGTTTTTGGAAAAAAGCATATTGAATTAAAGATTTACCATATTGAAAAAGTAAAAAAGCATATTGAATTAAAGATTTACCATATTGAAAAAGTAAAAAACCATATTGAAAAATGATTCTTTTATACGATTGCCACCTAAAAAAGAAACCTTCCGCCGTTGTTTGGTGTTCGTGCAGATGGCTTTGTAGCTTAGCAATCACCAACAACTACAGGGATTTATGAACTAAATAAAACTTAAACATGGGTTACATTAAATACCTTAGCAGGAATAGGTAATTATCCTGAAGGCTATCAATATTCATCGGAAGAGGTTTATGAAGAGGAGAGGATCAATTTGGTTTTCTAACACATTGGATGGTTTAGGATAATCGTGCAATATGGGTTCATACTGATGTTGGTGATGCCATGCCGCAAAGCCATCTGCACGAAACACACAACATCGGCGGTTTGTTTTTAGTCTTTGTAATACTTTAAATTTGGAAGAAAAGGAAGACCAACGAGGGGGTTAAAAATTCAACGGACGAACTGACGACTTCAAATAAACCATGGCATTACAATAACTTCACCTTTTAAATACTGCTTGACAATAAATTATATGAATAACGGAGAAAATAAAGGTTCAATATGGAGAGTTTGGGATTTGCACGTTCATTCACCTGCAACTTACGGTGGAGAATATCAAACTTTTATTGATAATGCAAAAGTTAGTAAAGCTTCTGTCATTGGCGTAAATGATTATTGTTCCGTTAAAGGCTACGAGGAAATTGTTAAGCTTGGTGGAATACCTGACAAAGTAATATTTCCAGTTGTCGAACTTCGCATGCATAATTTATTGACAACTAAAAAAAATCCAAATGGAGTAAGAATTAATTTTCACATTATTTTCGACAATACCCCAGAGGTTCTTCCTAAAATTTCAAATTGGGTTTCTTCCTTAAAATGTCTTGATGAAAAAGCAAATACAATTCAATTAGGTACAGCAACGGATTTATCAAAAGTTTCATTTGACTTTGAATATGTTGTAGAAAGTCTAAAAGAATTTAAACTTTACGACACCCATTCTTTAATTTGGTTGCCATATGACGAATACGGAGGAATTGATGAAATTGACCCTGTTGCAGATGGAATATTTAAACTCTCTTTAATTAATAAGTCTCACATTATCGGTTCTTCCACGAAGAAACAAATTGATTTTTTCAATTGGACAGACCCTAAATATTCAATTACGAATTATAAAAGTTGGTTTACAAAACCAAAACCTTGTATCAAAGGCTCTGATGCACATAAAATAGATTACCCATTTGGACTTTTACAAAACCATCTATCACAACCGATAGACAAGCATTGTTGGATTTGTGCAGACTTGACATTTAAAGGCTTAAAACAAATTGTTGTAGAGCCTGAAAGAGTATTTATTGGTGATGAACCTGATTTAACAAAACGAGTAAGAGCTAACAAGACAAAATTCATTAAATCAATTTCCATAAAGAAAGCAGATGGAGTTTTAATTGATGATGTTTGGTTTGACAATTTTAATATACAGTTGAATAGTGCATTAGTTGCTATAATTGGTAATAAAGGCAGCGGAAAAAGTGCAATAACAGATGTAATAAGTTTATGTGGTAACACATATCAAGAAAAAGAAAACTTTTCATTTCTTACACCAACTAAATTCAGAAAACTTAAGCCTTATAACCTTTCTGAAAAATTTGAAGCTACTCTTACATGGGAGGACGGCACTACTGAAATAAAACGTTTGAATGAAAATCCTGACAAAAGATTACCCGAAAGAGTTAAATATATTCCACAAAATTTTCTTGAACGTCTTTGTGCAAATGTTGAAAGTGATGATTTTGAAAAAGAGTTAAAACAAATAATATTTTCTCATACACCACCAGACAAACGCCTTGACAAATCAACACTTGACGAACTGATAAATTACAAATCAAGTTTGGTAAATGATGAAATAACAATAATTCAAAGTGAAATTTCAAAAACAAATTCTCAAATTATTGAGCTTGAAAATAAAGCCACTCTTGATTATAAAAGAACCGTCGAAAACAAACTTCAATTAAAGAAAAACGAATTATTAACACACAATGGAATAATCCCTATAAAACCTGTTACTGAACAAGAAAACGAAGCAAGCACCCAATTAGTGGTTGAACTTACCGCAATTAGAGACCGAATTAAAATAGTCGAAGATGAAATAGTTGCTCATAAAAAAGACAGAGGTCTATTAGCTATGAAACAAGAGGAACTTAATAGAACCTTACAGTATTACAAAAACCTTGACGAGCAACTAAAGAAAATTCAAGACCCTACAAACGAATATTCACAAATACTCACAAAATACAATCTTAATCCTAATGATGTATTTAGTTACACAATAAATACGTCCACTATTTCAATAGAAATTCAAACTGTTGTAGCATTAATTGCAGCACTTGATTTAATATTAAACCCACAAAATCAATTAGGAAAAGCATTCAACTTGATAACCTTAAATGCCCAACTGCAAAAAGGTCAAGAGGAATTAGATAAACCAGCAAAAGAGCAACAAAAATATCTTGATGCTTTAAAAAAATGGGAACTTCAAAAACAAACTATTGAAGGTGATATCGAAAGCGAAGGGTCATTAAAATTTTTAGAGAGCCAATTGATATATCTAAATACTCAATTAATTCCTGCTTTGACAATCAAATACAAAGAGCGAAAGGAATTGGCTGAACAATTATTTTCTAAAAAAATTGACCTCATCAACATAAGAAAAGAATTATTCTTACCTGTCTCACAATTTATTGAAGATTTTAAAGAACTCAAAGCAAGATATGATGTGAAAATTGATGTTGCACTTGAATTACGTTCGTTCGCTGACAATTTTTTCAATAAAATTAGTCAAGGTAAAGCAGGAACATTTTGTGGTAAAGAAGATGGATATAAACGTTTGTTAGACATTATAGAAAAAGCACACTTTGACACACAAGAAGGCTTCATCGCATTTACAGACGAGTTAATTGATAATCTTCAACACGATAAAAGAACTACGGACAACTCAATTGTTGACATCAGCAGTCAACTAAGAAAAGGAACAGAAGTAAATGAGTTATACGATTACATCTATAGCTATGACTATTTACAACCTATTTATAATCTCAAACTTGGAATTAAAACGCTTCAAGAACTTTCCCCAGGAGAAAGAGGAGCTTTACTTCTAATTTTTTATCTAATCCTTGACAAAGATGACATTCCATTAATTATTGACCAACCCGAAGAAAATCTTGACAATGAAAGCGTCTATCATATATTGGTTCATTTTATAAAAAAAGTAAAAGAACAAAGACAAATCATAATTGTAACCCACAATCCTAACCTTGCAATTGTATGTGATGCAGACCAAATTATTCATATGCAAATTGAAAAAGAAAATAAGAATACAGTAAAGTTCTATTCGGGTGCAATTGAGGACAAAATCATAAATGAGGCAGTAGTAAATATTCTTGAAGGGACATTGCCAGCATTTAACAACCGTGAGTTAAAATACACAAGGTAAAACTTTGACACCCCCCACCATTTAGTCCAAGCATATAAAAAAAGCCTGGCGCAAGAGTGTAGAATAGGTTTTGTGAGTTGGCGATCTTGTGCCTGCATAGAGCAAATGTTCATTACTCCCAGGCCGTGTCTCTCCTCCAAGCCTTGAAGCAAAGCAGGACACGGCCGATCAATAAGAGTGATAAAAATGTTTATCTTAGGTTATAAAGTATATATTTGATAATGGAATGGTGCGTCTATGCAGCGGTGTCCTTCCATAGCACAGAGCCAGGAATAGAGACACGGCAGGGGAAAGATAAATTGCAAATTATTGATCAATTTCTATTCCTTCAACAGCAATCACAAAATAGATATCCTTATCCGAACGCATTTCTGGTGGCATCTTTGTATTTTCTGCTGCTGGCACCCAGAGAAGTGCCACACCTTCCTTAATAAGTCCTTTATAAAAAGTATTGTATTCACTGAAATAAGCATTTTTCTTCATCCGAAGAGATAAGGAAACCAAACCTGTGGGCCAGGAAGTTTCATTCGACATCATTTTTACTTCTTCTACTTTTGAGCTACCGACTAAAATGCCAAGCGTTTTGGTAGTCTGGCTTTTCCACTGATAAGTAGAATGCAAATCGCCTGAATTTATAATGCGTGCTGGCTTCAAGCCACTTGACCTTAACGCTGCAAATGGCTTTCGATTACTCGTAAGCTCCACAGGCTTTGGTGATTCATAAGTAGGTGATTTAGGTTGTACTTCGTAACTGGTATTTGCAGGAGAAGAAGGGGTGTAGCTTGGTGAACTGTTAGTAGATTCACGAGGTGTGTAGGTTTTTGTAGGTTTTGATTCATATCGCGAGGCTCGGTTGTATCGTTCTACAGTTCTATTTTGTTCTGATGCTTTATAATTATCATACTTTCGTTCAGATACAGATTTAACTGTTCCACTTGAATTATAAGGGGAAACATATTGGGCTGAAGCAGAAAAACAACATAATATTGAGGATAAAAAAAAACTAATGACTTTCGTGGGATTTCGAAACTTATACATTTCACATTTGATTTCATGCAATGTAGTGATTTAAAAGTTGGTTTTCTTTTAAATTACCAGCTCCCACACTGGCAGATATGCAGCAAAGGAAAAGTAGCGTTGGCGTATCTGTGTCAATAAATCATGAGCAGTATATTTATGCAGTTGTTTCTGTTCCTGAAGCATAGCTCCATTCTCATTTAAGCCTACACGCCGCTGTTAATTGTGTGTTCCTTCATAGGGGGAAACTGCCCGATTTTAATGGATATTATTGCCATCCTACCATAGAAAACACGACCTGGGGAAAGCTTGTAAACATTGAATTTGCTATTAAATTTATTTGAAAAGATAGCCCTTATAAAAATCAGGGGATGGCTATGGTGTTTAACCCTGGGCTTCGCCTTATTCTAACTTTAATTTGCAACGTCTACCAGCGTAAGATCTTGTTGAGAAATAAAGACCAAAAATCATTACTTTTATTGTGGGGAAAAATAATGACGATTGCCAGCCCTGGAAGATGCCCTGATAATACTTTATACAAGGAAGCTAAATTAAATAAAAGTGAAGTCCAGAGATCACTATAAAAAACGGATTAATTACACATTTAAAACAAAAATTATGGCAACGTACATTTTTCGTCACAAAGTAGGCGACATTGACGCATGGCTAAAAGGCCACAAAGAAAGACTGGAACTTTTCGGACCATTGTCATCCAATTTCAGAACCTTCCAGGATATGGATGATCCAAAATCAGTAGTTCTTCTTGTAGATACTGATGAGGATCTGGGAAAAATAGGAGCAATGATAAATGATCCTGCAAATATTGCTGTGAGAGAAATGCACACAGTATTGGAACCTATAACTATTTCAAAGGAATTAAGTTTATAAATTTAAAGGGTGATTACATTTTTAATTTTTAAAAAACAATTATGACAAACAAGGAATTTTTTATTCAAACATGGAAGAATGAAAGCAAAATAACTGCCGGCGCTGTAAGGGCTTTGCCAACTGACATGAGCAAACTTGCGTATAAGCCAAGTGGTAAATGCAGGTCGGCTATGGAAATCATTTCCCACATTCTGCCACATGCAGAAGAACTGAATATCGCAACCAAAGCTTTTGTGATCAGCGAAGACAGCAAAGAATTTTCAGGCATTGAAGAAGCGGCTGCTTATTTTGAAAAAAATGCTGCTGAAGTGGCTGACAACCTGGAAAAGATTGACGATGCAACATGGGAAGAAAAAATAATACCTCTTGAAGTGTTTGGAAATAAGCTTTTTGAAGCCCCTATGATGAATATGTATTGGATGTTTATATTTGAGATGATACATCATCGCGGGCAGTTAAGTACTTATTATCGCCCTATGGGTGTAGTAAATCCTCGTATCTACGGGCCTACCGCAGAAGATGTAGAAAAAATGCAGGCGGCAAGTAATTAAATAAACTCTGCTATAGTCGTGGAGTGTTCGGTTTCGGGGTAAAAGACCCCGGCTGGCAAATTTTTTGCTGAAAAGAGTATACACCAGGGATGAAAATGAAATAAATATGGGGTTACAAAACTTCCGTTATTAAACACTATGAAACCACTCCTTTTTTTTATTGCAGTTTTTTTTGTCATGAATGCTTTCGGGCAACAGGATGTAGTGCCGACAGCAGCCGTGTTGAACATAGACTCGATTTTAAGGGCGCAGGAAGCACAGGCTATAGGCAAGCAACTGGATTCGTTTACAGCATACTACCAAGGGAAAAAATTTACCAATAAAAACCTTGTTGGCAAAACCGTTTTTATCAATTTTTGGAATACCACCTGTGCGCCGTGTATGGCAGAGCTAACAGAACTTAACCATTTATACGATACGCTAAAAAGCCATAAGAATTTTGAGTTTATTTCTTTCACGTTCGACCCTCCAAACGTGGTGGAGCGTACCAGGAAAAAATATGGCATTACCTACAAAGTGTTTTCAGTGACCATTGCCGATTGCGGAAGACTTAGCCGGAACATGGGCTATCCAGTAAGCATGATAGTGGATCGTTTAGGGCACATACAATTTTGTAAGACCGGCGGTTCAATGGACAAGGAAGAAATAAGGCATAGAATATTTACAACCTACTACCCGCAAATTGTGAGCATATTATAGATAAATAATAAAATAAAGCCCCGGGAAAGACGCCGCCGGGAAGAAGGCATTTTTCACAATCTGTTTTCACAAGTATTTTTCTTAAAAAACCTCACGGGTTCCGCTTCATGTAGACTTTTCTTAGGACGAGTCACTAGGAAACGTTTTATCTTTCCATGTAAATTTAAACGACAATTTTTCTTTACTTATTATATGTTGTTGAATTAACTTTAATAAAGTTTTAGAAGATTTTATTTTCATGTGGCATAAAGTTTAGTAAAATACCTGATATTTAATTGATTTAATAAACCTTTAAAAATATAACATAATGAAAAAGTTTCTGAGCATCCCAGCAATATTGTTAATGGGATTGATATCGTGTAATTCGGGTACAGGAAATGAAACCTCATCTGATTCAACCAGCACATCGACTGATACATTGCATTCCGCCATGAAAATGGAAGCAGATGTATCTCTTCCGGCAGTTCCTGCTGACGCTAAAGTGTTTTTTGAAAACCTGAAAGACGGGCAGACAGTATCTTCTCCTCTTAAAGTAGAAATGGGTGTGACAAATTTTTCAATTGATACAGCGGGGGCAATCAAACCCAATTCGGGGCATTTTCATATTTTGATTGATGCAGGAGATTCAATATCCTCAGGAGTTGTGGTACCTAAAGATAGTACACATCTTCATTTTGGGAATGCGCAGAAAGAAGCAACTATTGAATTAACTCCCGGCATGCATAAACTTGCTTTGCAGGTTGCGGATGGGGCACATCGTTCTTATGGAAGTAAGTTAGCAACTTCGATTAACGTAAACGTTAAGAAATAATTAGGAAGAAAAAATAGATTAACCTGGTTTAACGACCGGGGTTTTATTGTATCATTTTTATGAATATTATTGATTTACAATAAATGAGTTAGCCTTTTAAAAAATGATCAACCTGATTTTATTTTCAATTAACAATTCTTAATTCTTGATTCAATCCTTATATTTGCACCCGGCAAGTCTTATACGGCCAGCTCCTACAGAACTCCCCCAGGATCGGAAGATAGCAAGGGTATGCGGTTGAGCGGTGCGATGTAAGTAACTTGCCGGTTTTTTTTGCTTCCCCCATAATAAATTCCGGAAATCCATTTTAGTTTATTTGGTTTACATTTGTTTTCTATTTTTTTATTAACTAAAAATAAAATCCCTTTTAGGGTACGGTATTTATGAAATATTTTATTGATACAGCAAATCTTGATCAAATTAAAGAAGCTCATGATTTGGGAATTCTTGATGGCGTTACTACTAATCCATCCTTGATGGCCAAAGAAGGCATAAAAGGAAATGAGGCAGTATATAAACATTATAAAACTATTTGTGAAATAGTAGATGGTGGCGATGTAAGTGCTGAAGTAGTTTATACAGATTTTAAATCGATAGTGGAGCAGGGTAAACAACTGGCCGCAATACATAAAAATATTGTTGTAAAGGTGCCTATGATACCTGATGGAGTAAAAGCGATTAAATGGTTTACTGATAACGGAATCCGCACCAATTGTACTTTGATTTTTAGTGCCGGCCAGGCAATGCTTGCTGCTAAAGCAGGCGCAGCTTATGTGTCACCGTTTATTGGTCGTATTGATGATAGTGGCTGGGATGGTATCGAATTGATTCAGCAAATTGCAAATATTTTTGCAATACAAGGTATTGAATCACAAATTCTGGCAGCTTCGATCCGCAGTTCATTGCATATCATCAAATGCGCTGAAGCAGGTGCTAATGTTTGTACTTGTCCTCTCGATTCTATAATGGGGCTTACTAAACATCCGTTAACGGATATTGGTCTTGCTAAATTTATGGAAGACGCGAAGAAATTTGCCTGATAAATTATATTTAAAATAAAAAAGCCTTTTCAAATTTTCAATTTGAAAAGGCTTTTTACTTTGGAATCTCAAAATATTATTTCTTCTTTTTGGGGATATTCTTTTTATCCAGCACTTGGTTTAGTGAGGGCAATTGATCGGGATTGGGAATTTTTTTGATGTAGATAGTAAATTCTTTGTACAATTCAGGATTAGAAAGTAACACCGCTTTTATATTAATTTTCTCTTTTGAAAAGCCAGGGTCAACCCAAAGAGAATTGCCAAAAAATTTTCCATTGTCTGAAGAAAAAATAATATCCGTAGAATCAAGCGGTATGTAGTTCCCGTCAGGTAATTTCCCATCTATATTAATATAATTATAAGTTCCTTTTTTCAGGCTGTCAGTATATAGATCAACATGAATACTTTCAATCTTTTGTGCGTTGGCAAATGAGGATGCGGTTACAAACAGGAATAATAAAAGTTGTTTCAATTTTAATTAATTTGTAAACAGATCGAAAAAAACATGCCACAGTTGCATGTATTCTTATTCCACAAAAGGCAGGGGGTGAATAAAAAAAGAATTTAATAAAAAATTTGTCTGTTTAAAAAATTCATTTCATATTTGCATATAGAAATGAAAATCAATAACACATACAATAGCTGGTGGCACACGATCTCTTGATTGTGCCGCATTGCTTTTATTTGTGTTTTTAATAAATAATACGCCCTGGCACTAAGCCGGGGCTTTTTTTATATTATGAAGAAAATAGAATTATCAACCTCGTACAAAAAATTATTGGCGGATGTATTTACCCCGGTAGGGATTTATCTGCGTCTTCGTGATCGCTTTCGTGATACGATTCTCCTTGAAAGTACTGATTTTCACGTCGGTGAAAATAGTTATTCCTTCATTGGTATTAATGCCATTGCAGGTATTGAAATTACCAATTTACAGGAACTTGAATACAAGTTGCCACTTGAGGAGCCAAAGAAAATTGCTATCAGCAAGACTGCAAAAGTTACTGATGAGTTATGGAATTTTATGCAGCAGTTTCATATTGCAGAACCTGCAGAAATGCCGGTAAATATGGCCCAGGGTTTATTTGGCTATACTACTTATGATGCAGTTCAGTTTTTTGAGGATATAAAGCTGCCATCTCATCATTCTAATTCGGCAACGCTCATTCCACTGGTTCGTTACCGGCTTTACCAATACGTTATTGCAATTAATCATTTTAAAGATGAACTCTATATTTGTGAAAATCATATTGAGGGAATTGAAAGTGAAGTGAATCTTATTGAAAGTATTATAAAAAGCAAAGATGTCCCAACTTATCCCTTTGCAGCAGCAGGTAAGGAAACTTCTCCACTGAAGGATGAAGAATATGTAAGTATGGTAAAAAAGGGAATTGCAAGTTGTGCCCGGGGGGATGTTTTCCAGGTGGTACTGAGTCGAAAATTTCAGCAAAAATTTTCCGGGGATGAGTTTAATGTTTATCGCGCCTTGCGCAATATAAATCCAAGCCCTTATCTTTTTTATTTTGATTATGGTGATTACCGGCTTTTTGGTAGCAGTCCTGAAAGCCAATTGATTGTAAAAAATAATACAGCCATAGTGCATCCCATAGCAGGAACTTTCCGAAGAACTGATAACGATGCTGAGAATGAAAAGCTGGCGGAAAAACTTTTAAAAGATAAAAAGGAAAATGCAGAACATGTGATGTTGGTTGATCTTGCCCGAAATGATCTCAGCCGGTTATGTACTAAAGTAAAAGTATCCCGTTTTTGTGAAGTTCAATATTTCTCACATGTTATTCACCTGGTGAGCGAAGTGAAAGGATCTGTAGAAAAAGGTACCAATCCATTTGACTTACTGGGAGCTACATTTCCTGCAGGGACATTGAGCGGTGCACCAAAATATAAAGCTATGCAGCTAATTAATGAATTTGAAAATAATGCCAGGGGATATTATGGTGGTTGTATTGGTTTTGTCGGGTTTAATGGGAATATTAATCATGCAATCATGATCAGGACATTTTTAAGCAAGACCAACCATCTTAATTACCAGGCGGGTGCCGGGATCGTAGCAGCGTCTAACCCTGAGAGTGAATTGCAGGAAGTAAATAATAAATTAAATGCACTTACCGCAGCCATTAAATCTGCACAAAATATTTAGTACTTAAAATAATCCATTGTCCATCCTTGCAAATTTTTAGGTGACCTGGAAAATATAAAAATGAACAAATGAAAATATTGATTTTTGATAATTACGATTCTTTCACTTATAACCTGGTTCATGTTGTTGAAAAAATAATACATGGAAGGGTAGATGTGTTCCGGAATGATAAAATTGCTCTTGAGAAAATGAACGAGTATGATAAAATTATTTTATCGCCAGGGCCGGGGCTTCCTTCCGAATCGGGGCTTTTATTACCTCTGATTAAGGAGTATGCTTCTTCTAAATCTATACTGGGTGTTTGTTTAGGGCAGCAGGCAATTGCTGAAAGTTTTGGTGGAAGCCTGGTTAATCTGAAAACTGTTTTCCATGGAGTAGCTACCAAAATAAAAATCAGGGAAGAAAGAACCTTGTTTGACAATGATTTATTTCAATCATTGCCTAATGAATTGGAAGTGGGCAGATACCATTCGTGGATTGTAAATAATGAAGATTTTCCTGCTGATCTGGAAATCACAGGAGAAGATGAAAATGGATTTATTATGTCCCTGCGTCATAAAACTTTTGATGTGCAGGGTGTACAATTTCATCCCGAAAGTGTGTTGACACCATTGGGAGAAAAAATGATGCAGAACTGGTTAAAAATATAATATATGAAAAAGATATTACAATATTTATTTGAACATAAAACACTTAACCGCGTTGAAGCGAAAGATGTTTTATTGAATATTTCTAAGGGGATTTTTTCTGATGCAGAAATAGCTTCTTTCACTACCGTTTTTTTAATGCGCAGTATTACTATTCCTGAATTGCAGGGTTTTCACGATGCTTTAATTGAATTATGTGTTCCTGTTGATCTGAATGGGCATACGGTCCTGGATATTGTAGGCACAGGCGGTGATGGAAAAAATACCTTTAATATATCTACACTCAGTTGTTTTATTGCGGCAGGTGCCGGGCAGAAAGTAGCTAAACATGGCAATTATGGTGCTTCTTCAATAAGTGGTTCGAGTAATGTGATGGAAACTTTAGGCTATCGGTTTTCATCTGATAATAAAAAATTGCTTAATGAAATTGAAGAGGTAAATATCTGCTTTATGCATGCACCTCTGTTTCATCCTGCATTGAAAGTGGTAGGACCGATCAGGAAAAACCTGGGCGTTCGTACATTCTTTAATATGCTGGGGCCGATGGTAAATCCGGCCTTACCGGGAGTGCAAATGATAGGCGTTTACAACCTGGAGATGGCGAGGATTTACTCCTATTTGCTTCAGCAATCTGATTCCCGGTTTATGATCATTCACAGCCTGGAAGGATATGATGAAATTTCCCTTACGGGCGATACAAAAGTGATTACGAATGAAGGTGAACAAATATTATCTGCAGAATATTTAGGAAAAAGAACAGTAAGCCCGGTAGATATTTTTGGTGGAAATTCAACGGAGGAAGCTGCTAAAATATTTTTGACAATTTTAAAAGGAAAAGGTAGCTGGGCACAAAATGCAGTGGTAATTGCTAATGCAGCTATGGCGCTTCATGCCACCGGAAAATTTAAAAATTATGAAGAGTGTTATGCATTAAGTGTGGATAGCCTGGAGAGTGGAAAAGCATATAAAAATTTTAAAAAACTAATGAGTCTGCAAAAATGAATATACTGGAAACCATTATAGCTAAAAAGAAAATTGAAGTTGTAGAACGAAAGCTTAAACATAGTGTCGCTGACTTAGAAAAAGGTCCTTTCTTTAAAAATGAAACGCTTTCCTTCAAAGAATTTTTGCTAAGAAAAGATAAGACCGGAATCATTGCAGAATTTAAAAGGCAGTCACCTTCAAAAGGAATCATTAATAATACATCATCAGTTAGTGAAGTAACTTCAGATTATGTAACCTATGGAGCCAGTGCAATTTCCATACTTACTGATGAAGCATTTTTTGGCGGTTCTCTTAATGATTTATCAGAAGCCACCATCAATGACCTGCCGATATTAAGAAAGGAATTTATAATTGATGAATACCAGCTTGTTGAATCTAAAGCATTTGGTGCAGACGTTATTTTATTAATTGCGGCCTGTCTTTCCAGGGAGGAAGTAAAAAATCTTTCTTCTTTTGCTCATAATATTGGTTTGAATGTATTGCTCGAGATTCATAATGAACAGGAACTGGATCATATTTGTGACGATGTGGATGTAATTGGAATCAATAATCGTGATCTCAAAAGTTTTAAAGTGGATCTAAATCATTCCATAGAGTTATGCAAAAAAATTCCTGCGGATAAAATAAAAATTTCTGAAAGCGGCATCAATGAAGTGTCAACCATTCATTTTTTAAAACAAAATGGCTTCAGCGGATTTTTAATGGGCGAAAAATTTATGAGAGAGCAAAACCCCGGGAATGCTTTCCGTGATTTTGTAAAGGAACTTAAAGAAACCAGTAAAATTTAAAAATGAAAATAAAAATATGTGGGAATACTTCTCTTCAGCAATTGAAAGAATTTAATGATTGGGGAATTGATTATGTAGGGCTTATTTTTTATGAACAATCGCCCAGGTATGTTTTAAAAAAGCTGGAGGGGAAAGAAGTAAAAGATTTAAATTTATCAATCGGCAAAGTGGGTGTTTTTGTAAATGCTTCTGAAGAGCAAATTATGAAACAGGTTGAGGATTTTGGTTTGGATATTGTGCAACTTCATGGAGATGAAACCGCTGCATTTTGTAGCCATATCAGTGATCATATAAAAGTGATAAAAGCATTTAGGATTGCAGATTATGATACCAATATAGATTGGCTGATAAAAGAATATGATGAAGTGTGTGATTTTTATTTATTTGATAAAGTGTCAGCGGGTTTATATGGTGGTACCGGTGAAAAATTTAACTGGAAATTGATTGAAAATTCTGTTATTGGGAAACCGTTTTTTTTAAGTGGTGGTATCAGGTCGGGTGATGCGGAAGCCCTTACCCAATTCAAACATTCTTTTTTTTACGGTGTGGATATCAATAGCAGGTTTGAAACAGCGCCGGGGATAAAAGATATGGATTTAATAAAAGAATTTATCAGTGAACTAAAGAAATAAAATTTTAAAATAATTTACCATGTGGCAGGTTAATAATGATGGATATTACGGCAAATTTGGCGGTGCATACATTCCTGAAATGTTGTATAATAATGTTGAGAATTTAAAGGAGAACTATTTAAAACTTATCAGGGAAGAAAGTTTTCAAAAGGAATTTAGCTCCTTATTAAAAGATTATGTAGGCAGGCCCACACCTTTGTACCTGGCTGAAAGATTGAGTGCAAAATATGGTGCAAGCATATTTCTAAAGCGCGAAGACCTTTGTCACACGGGGGCTCATAAGATCAACAATACTATCGGCCAGATTTTACTGGCAGAAAAACTTGGGAAAAAAAGAATCATTGCTGAAACCGGGGCCGGGCAACATGGCGTAGCCACGGCAACTGTTTGTGCTTTGAAGGGACTTGAGTGTATTGTGTATATGGGTGAAAAAGATATTGAAAGGCAGGCGCCAAATGTGGCCAGAATGAAAATGCTGGGAGCGAAGGTGATACCGGCTGTTAGTGGAAGTAAAACGCTGAAAGATGCTACCAATGAAGCGATCAGGGATTGGATCAATAATCCGAATGATACCTATTATTTAATTGGTAGTGTGGTTGGGCCGCATCCTTATCCTGACATGGTGGCCCGTTTTCAAAGTGTGATCAGCAAGGAAATTAGGAGCCAGCTAAAAGAAAAAACCGGAAATGAATTGCCGGATTATGTAATAGCCTGTGTAGGAGGAGGTAGCAATGCTGCGGGTGCTTTTTATCATTTTCTCAATGATGAATCTGTAAAACTGGTTGCTGTAGAAGCCGCCGGGCTGGGTGTTGATAGTGGCATGAGCGCTGCTACTACTCAGTTGGGATCTGTAGGTATTTTGCATGGAAGCAAAAGCTTTGTTATGCAAACAGAAGATGGGCAAGTAGTAGAACCACACAGCATTTCAGCAGGATTAGATTATCCGGGAATAGGGCCAATGCATGCTAACCTATTTGCTGAAAAAAGGGCTGTATTTATGAATGCAACTGATGAAGAAGCCCTTAATGCGGCGTTTGAACTTGCCAAGATGGAAGGTATTATTCCAGCGTTGGAATCTGCGCATGCTTTATCTGTTTTACAGAAAATGAAATTTACCAAAGATGAAATTGTTGTAGTGAATTTGAGTGGGAGAGGAGATAAGGACATGGATACTTACATGAAGTTTATCGAAAAATAAAAAGTAAACTGAATATCAAAAAGGAAATAAATATAAAATAACAAATGACCACGATTCAAAAATTGTTTTCAGAAAAGAAAAAAGATATACTTAGTATTTATTTTACTGCCGGATTTCCTCACCTGAATGATACTGAAAAAATTATCAATGCTTTAAACAATCATGGTGCAGACATGATAGAAGTAGGGATTCCTTACAGCGATCCTTTGGCTGACGGTCCTGTAATCCAGAACAGCAGCATGGAAGCATTGAAAAATGGAATGACTATAAAATTACTTTTTGAGCAATTGAATCAATGTAAAGGGCAGATTGAAATTCCTTTAATTTTAATGGGTTACCTGAATCCAGTGCTGCAATATGGCTTTGAAAACTTTTGCGCGGATGCTAAAAAAGCAGGTATTGCCGGGATCATCTTACCTGATCTTCCAATAAATGAATTTGAGAACGAGTATAAAAAGATTTTGGCTGAAAATGATTTGCATTTTATTTTTTTAATAACTCCTGAAACATCTGATGAGCGGATACGGAAAATTGATTCTATAAGTGATGGATTTATTTACGCGGTCTCATCCTCCTCTATTACAGGAAGAGATACTGATATGAATGCCCAGGAGAATTATTTTAAACGAATTAAAAATATGAATCTGAAAAATGAAGTGCTTATTGGCTTCGGGATTAAGGATCATATTACTTTTTCCCAGGCATGTCAATATGCAACTGGTGCCATTATAGGGACAGCTTATATTAAAGCAATTGCAAATGCTGATAATATTGAAGCAGTGACGCAACAGTTTATTAACGGTATTTTACAAAGGAAATAAACGATATACGAGGGTTTTTAGCAAAAAAAAATTAAATTTGATGCCAATGCTATTTATTATGAAACGAATATTTTATCTGTTTTTTATACTTCCGGTTTTTGCCTTTTCTCAAACCAGGTCATCTGAAAAAAATGAGGCTGCCAATCAGGGGTTTGAAATTTCCGGAAATGTTACCGGTTATGGAGATGGAACTTCAGTTTCATTTTTAAACGAACAGACGAGTACTCCCGAAAAACAAACTACTATTGAAAAAGGAAAATTTTTTATAAAAGGACAATTGTCTGAGCCTTCGTTTAAAGTGTTGGTTTTTGGAGATCAACCACCTGCTATTCCTTTATTTTTGGACAATAGTAAAGTTAAAATTTCGGGTGATAAAAATGCCCTGGACCGGCTTTCAATTACCGGATCCAAAACACAAACTCAATTTGCTGAGTTATCCTCAGCATTAAAACCGTATGAACAAATATTTTCTCCGGATGCAGAACATGATCCTGCATCTGTCGCAGCGGTTGAAAAGATCAGTGAAGAATTTGTGAGGAAAAATCCATCATCGTATGTAGCGCCCATTGCTATTATCCGGATATTGCAATCTTCTCAGAATGGTACTAAAGCCGGCGAATTGTATAGCATGTTATCTTCAAATGTAAAAGCTACCAGCTTATCGCAATATGTAAATCACCAGATTGCAGAATCAAAAATTAACCCAATTGGTTCCGTTATTACCAACTTTTCACAAAAAGATACTTCAGGTAAAATGGTTAGCATTTCGTCTTTTAAAGGTAAATATGTTTTAGTTGATTTTTGGGCGAGTTGGTGCAGGCCCTGCAGGATGGAAAATCCCAATGTAGTAGCAGCTTATAATAAATATAATACCAAAAATTTTACAGTTTTGGGCGTCTCTCTTGACCAGGCAAAACCCGCCTGGATAAGTGCCATTAAAATGGATGGCCTGAGATGGACTCATGTGAGTGATCTGAAAGGCTGGGGAAATGAAGTAGCTGGCCTATTTCACATAACCAGTATTCCTCAAAATCTTTTGATAGATCCTCAAGGAAAGATCATTGCAAAAAATCTACGTGGGGATGCATTGAATCAAAAACTGGGAGAAATATTCAAATAACACAGTGAGGTAAACCATTATATACTGCAGTAGTGAAAAATTTTTCTCCCTGATATTCAGAATTATTAGTTGCACAATTGCTAACCGGGTAATTGTCTTTTATATAGTTGAACTGTATTTTCAAGACCTAAATACAATGCATCACAAATTAGGGCATGCCCTATAGAGACTTCAAGAAGACCCGGAATATTTTCAGCAAAATATTTTAGATTATGTAAGTCAAGGTCGTGGCCAGCATTGATGCCAAGACCCAGATCAACAGCTTTTTTGGCAGCCGAAATATAGGGAGTAATTGCTTTTTGTTGATTGCCTTTCCCGTATAAAGTGGCATAACCTTCTGTATATAATTCTATCCTGTCTGTGCCAGTTTCTTTAGCGCCTACAACCATTTCTACATCAGGGTCCACAAATATGGAAACCCTTATTCCAGCCTTTTTAAAAAGGGCAATTATTTCAACCAGATAATCTTTATTTTTTTTTGTATCCCATCCGTGGTCAGATGTTAATTGCCCCAGGGCATCAGGCACCAGGGTGACCTGCTCGGGTTTATTAGCAAGAACAAGATCTACAAATTTTTGCTCTTTTGGATTTCCTTCAATATTGAATTCGGTGGTAATTATTTTTTTTAATTCAAAAACATCTGCATAGCGAATATGCCTTTCATCGGGACGGGGATGTACGGTAATTCCCTCTGCACCAAAGTTCTGAATATCAATGGCTGTTTTGATTAAGTCAGGATTATTGCCGCCACGGGAATTTCGTAATGTGGCAATTTTATTAATATTTACGGATAGTTTCGTCATACTCTTTGCAATAAATGATTATCTCTGTTTCGCAAAGATCAAGGAAAATAATAACTTTAAAAACGCTAATTATTTGTTTTGCTTCATGCAGGCTTTGGAAATCTTTATATCTGCAAATAGATTGGAAGATAAAAATATTGAGATATAAGAACTACTATTTTATCCTGCTTATAATTATTTCTTTTAAGCATAGCCATGGATTGCGTTTTTATTTTTACATGAATGAAAAAGTTATCTCTGGTCTGATTGCTTTTTTATTCCTAAATTGTTTTCATTTCAAATTATTAGGTAACTGGTTATTCAATCCAATTTTGTAAATGCCTGAATTAAAAAGAAGCCTTGGGCTTGGCCATGCTACTGCTATTAACATGATTGATATGGTAGGCATTGGCCCCTTCATTACTTTGCCTATGGTAATAGTTATGATGAATGGCCCTTATTTTTTATATGCCTGGGTTGCAGGCGCTTTTTTATCGATTGTAGATGCTATGGTTTGGAGCGAACTGGGCGCTGCATTTCCAAAAGCAGGTGGTAGTTATAATTTTTTAAAAGAAGCATACGGGGAAAAAGGAGCCGGCAAGATGATGAGCTTTTTATTTGTCTGGCAAACAATGATACAAGCGCCATTAGTCATTGCTTCTGCTGCTATAGGCTTTGCGAAATATTTTTCTTACCTGGTACCGCTTAGCGGAATTGCTGAAAAAGCAGTGAGCGGTACTGTAGTGATTTTGATCGTGATTTTATTATATCGAAAAATTGAGGCAATCGGGAAAATTAGTTTATTTCTTTGGAGTGGTGTTATCATTACTATGTTTTGGATAATAGGTGGTGGCATTGCTCATGGAAATTTTTTATCACCTATTAAAAACATTAATTCAGGACTCACCATTGATTATGCATTTGTTAATGCTATTGGATTTGCCAGCGTAAAATCTGTTTATAGTTATTTGGGTTATTATAATGTTTGTCATTTGGGAAGTGAAATAAAAAATCCTTCGAAAAATATACCTCGCAGTATGTTTATTTCTATTGCCGGGATAGCAGTTTTATATTTATTGATGAATGTGAGTATCGTAAGTGTCATTCCCTGGCAACATGCCAAAAACAGCGAATTTGTAGTAAGCGAATTTATGCAGGTAATTGCCGGAAATACAGCCGCTAAAATTATTACCTGCTTAATCTTATGGGTAGCTTTTGCTTCAGTGTTTTCTGCAACACTTGGCTATAGCAGAATTCCGTATGCAGCTGCAGCTGATGGGGAATTTTTTAAGGTCTTTAGCAAACTCCACCCAACAAAGAACTTTCCCTATGTATCTATTTTGGCATTGGGAAGTATTGCATTTGCCTTTAGTATGTTGTTTAAGTTAAGTGATGTAATAAGTGCCATACTTGCTATGAGGATTATGACACAATTTATAGCGCAGGCAGTAGGATTATTAATATTGCGAAGCAGGAAAAAGGACAATATATTTCCTTATAAAATGCCACTGTTTCCACTACCTGTTATTCTTGCAATAATAATGTGGGCATTTATACTGATTTCTACAGGCAGTAAATTAATGTATAGCGGCCTGGTGGTGATTTTCTTTGGTATTATTGTATATTTTATTAAGGCAAAAGTCCAAAAAGAATGGCCATTTCAATTAATTGATTAGTTAATCAGCAATTACGCTATTCTGCAGCTTCAAAATTTCCATTTGCATCTCTTCTATTTTTTCCAAAAGATGATTAATAGTTTCTAATCCTTCCAGGTTAATATCAAGATCATAATGTAACCGTACAAATTTTTCGAGTTTTTGCATTTCATCTGCAGGGATATAGGATGTTTTCTGAACTGATGTAACACTTATCAATCCTGAATTTTCTAATGAACTGATGAATGAATATTCAATATTATGATATACGCAAAAATCATTAACCGGTATTAATTCGTTGGGTTCCATATCAAAAAATTTAAGTTGATAATTTTGAAAGTTCAGTAAATAATTCCTTTTGTTTTTCGGTCAGATTAGTAGGTAATTTCACATTCCAGGTAATGTAAAGATCTCCAAATTGTCCTTCTTTTTTATAAACCGGGAATCCCTTTCCTTTCAGCCTGATCTTAGTGCCGTTTTGAGTTTCAGGATTTACTTTTAATTTTATTTTACCACTCATTGTATCAATTGTTTTTTCTCCACCAAGCAAGGCGGTATATAGATCTATATCTTCAGTTTTATAAATATCATTTCCCACGCGTTTCAAATTGGTATCGTTTTTAATGTTAAATGTGATGTATAAATCTCCATTAGGGCCGCCATTTGTTCCCGGGCCGCCGTAACCCTTTAATTTTAGTTTTTGCCCGTTTTCTACTCCGGCAGGAATGGTTACTCTTACATTTTTTCCATTAATTGTTATGGTCCTTTTATGCGTGTTATACGTTTCTGATAATAATAACTGAAGTTCTGCATTAAAGTCCTGGCCCCTGTATTTTGTCTGGCTTCTTCTGCTTCCTGAACCTCCAAAAAGTGACTCAAAAAAGTCTGAGAAGTCATCCTGGTCGCCGGAAGAATAAGTGTATTCTCCACCGCCAAAGCCTTGACTCCCGAATCCGCCTCTGCCAAAACCCTGTTGATCTTGTTGTTGGCGTGCTTGTTCATACTGATCGGCATGTTTCCAGTTCTCGCCATATTGATCATACTTTTTTCTTTTTTCAGGATCGCTTAATACTTCATTGGCTTCATTTATTTGTTGAAATTTTTTATGTGCTTCTTTATCATTTGGGTTCACATCTGGATGAAGTTTCCTGGCTAGTTTTCTATATGCTTTTTTTATATCATCTGCCGATGCGTTTTTTGGGACACCCAGTGTTTTATAATAGTCTACAAAATCCATTTTCTGATTTTAGTTTTAAAATATTTAATAAAATTAAGAGATATTAAAATAACGCAGCTGGTTTAAATAAATAATAGTTCACATAAAGTGCACCAGGGGTTTTATAAATTTATTCTGAAACCCAGGTCTTGGCTGCTTCTATTTCCTCCATCATAAATCCTTTTGTTTTGGGAGGAATCAGGTTTCCAAAAAAATCGGTAAAATCTTTTATGTTTTTACTTTTGGAAACGATGGCAAGTTTGTTCCATTTTGACAAATATTTAAAACCTAAAAGAATATCTTTAATCCACGCACCAATACTATAGTTGCTCAATGAAGTGTTTAAAACAAGTAAATAGTTTATTCTCCCAAAATCCTTATCAATCTTATCTACAAGTGGGTTTATGATATTTATATAATCATCTTCGGTGATTTTTCCTGTAGCATTGAATGCTGCAACATGCTCTGGAACCCCTTTAATTATTTCAATCATATAAATTAATTTTAAATGTATGGATACTTTAAAATGTTCTTCGTAAAGTTATAAAGAACAAATATGAAATGACCGATTATTATTTGGAAGTTAAGTTATACAATCGCATTTATATAAATGGCATTACTATCATCGGGATAAATATAAAGCGGGGCTTCTTATTTTGAACTATTTGCAGATAATATGATATAAAAAACTTCCCTATAATTAACAGGGAAGTTTTTTGATAATTTAATCCTGGGGTTTGTTTGGTTTTTCAGGTTTAAATTTCTGACCAGTTAATGGCCGGTTTTCATTCGGATGATATTTTTCTACAGGTATTGAATTAAAAAAAAAGAAGTTGACTGATATCGAATTTTGTTTGGTTTTTCCTGGATTGGGAAACGGTTCTTTTCAATGGATTTGGATTTTTGATTAATGCTTGTTGAACATCAATCAACTTCTGTAACAAAGATATAAACAGCAGCTACCCTGCGCAAGAGCAGTACTGCTTAATTTTGTAACTACTGTATTTACTCTGTGATTAGTAAATTAACGATTAAGTGTAATCGTAAAACTACTTCACCTTCATATTAATTACTGGCAATATAGCTTAAAAAAAAGCCTCCGCATGTTATTGCAGAGGCTTTTGTAATGCTTTAATCCTGGGGTTTTATGGTTTTTCAGGTTTAAACTTTGTTGGTTATTTTCATAACCTGGTTTTCATTGGGATTAATATTTTTCTAAGGCATTGAATTCAAAAAAAAGAAGTTGACTGATATCGGATTTAATATGGTTTTTCCTGGATCGGGAAACGGTTCTTTTCAATGGATTTGGATTTTTGATTAATGTTTGTTGAACATCAATCAACTTCTGGAACAAAGATAGGGAGAGCAGCTACCCTGCGCAAGAGCAGTACTGCCTAATTTTACAACTAATGTATTTACTGTCTGATTAGTAAATTAACGATAAAGTGTAATCGTAAAACTACCTTTTTTGTATATTGATCGCATAGAATATGGTTTAAAATAAAAAACTCCTGCAAAAGCATGCAGAAGTTTTTTAAATACTTAAATCTGGGTTTTAGATTTTTCTTGGATAGATTGGATACCGTTTTACCGGTTGGTTTTCATCGGGATTAATATTTTTCTAAGGCATTGAATTCAAAAAAAATAGAAGTTGACTGATATCGGATTTAATATGGTTTTTCCTGGATTGGGAAATGGTTCTTTTCAATGGATTTGGATTTTTGATTAATGTTTGTTGAACATCAATCAACTTCTGTAACAAAGATAGGGAGAGCAGCTACCCTGCGCAAGAGCAGTACTGCCTAATTTTACAACTAATGTATTTACTGCCTGGAAAGTAAATTAACGAAAGAGATTAATGGTATTATTACTATAAATAAATCAGTATAAATACTTTTTATTAGTACAAAACGTTGTTTTGCAATTTGTATATAATTGATTCTGCAATGTATCTTTGAAAAATGAAAACAGTTCATTTATACATCACTGGTAAAGTTCAAGGCGTATTTTTCAGGGCAAAAGCAAAAGAAGTTGCTTATAAATATGAAATTACTGGTTGGATTAAAAATACAGCAAATGGAAAAGTTGAAGCAATGATATATGGACAGGCCAATAAAGTGGATGAATTTATAGAATGGTGTAGGATAGGCCCTGAAAGAGCAAAAGTTGAAGAAGTGATTATATCTAATCTGCCTGAAATAAAATTTGATGATTTTGAAGTGATCGAATGGGAATAGAAACTGGAGAAATCTTTCAAAGAGGAAAATATTTTGGTCTTTTTCTATCCTTACATGATTACCTTAGTTTAATAACCACTACATTTTTTTATTTATGCAAAAAATATTTTACAGAAACAAAATGACGCGTTTAAGTTTTTTACTTGTATTTACTTGTATTTCATTATTTACGTCAGCACAGAAATATTATTTATTTATCGGTACTTATACCAATACCGGAAGTAAGGGAATCTATGTATATAATTTTGATGCGACAAATGGTAACGTACAGTGGATAAGTAATACGGATAGCGCAAATAATCCTTCTTATCTCACCGTTTCAAAAAATGGCAATTATGTATATGCAGTTAACGAAACCAGTGGAGCCAACCCAGGAAGAGTAAGTGCTTATTCATTTAATAAAAAAAATGGCAAACTTCATTTTCTGAATACTCAATTTTCAGGTGGCGAGGCTCCTTGCTATGTTGCAACTAGTATGGATGGCAAATGGCTTACAGTGGCAAATTATTCTAGTGGCAGCGCTACAGCCTTTCGCATAAATAAAAATGGGTCACTACAGCCTTATGCTCAATTGATACAGGATACAGGAGGCAGTATTAATAAGGCAAGGCAGGAAAGTGCTCATGTACATGAAACC
This sequence comes from Bacteroidota bacterium, assembly GCA_030706605.1. Lineage (GTDB taxonomy): Bacteria > Bacteroidota > Bacteroidia > Chitinophagales > Chitinophagaceae > Ginsengibacter. The sequence continues at coordinate 5,658 of JAUZOE010000033.1, read as the reverse complement.
GTTTTTTCTCCGGACAATGGTTATCTGTTAACCCCGGACTTGGGAACGGATAAGATAATGATTTATAAATTTAATCCTTCAGCTAAAAAACCACTAATACCCTTTAATCCTGCTTATATAAGTGTCACACCCGGATACGGTCCCAGGCATATAACATTTCATCCTAATAAAAAATTTGCCTACCTGATAGGTGAGCTTAGTGGCAAAGTGAATGTCTACAAGTATAACAATGGTAATTTCCTTGAAATTCAAAGTATTTCGGCTCATCCGGAAAGTTTTAAAGGAACTATTGGTAGTGCTGAAGTATATGTTTCTCCCGATGGAAAATTTTTATACGCATCTAATAGGGGAGATGAAAATACCATTACTATATTTTTAATAAATACTGTTACTGGTAAATTGAAGTTACGAGGATATCAGCCAACTTTAGGCAAGGCACCGCGTCATTTTATGATAGATCCATCAGGAAATTATCTTCTTGTTGCTAACCAGGATTCCGATAATATTGTCATTTTTAAAAGGGATAAAAGTACAGGATTACTTACTGCAACTGGAAAACAGATTCGTATTCCCAAACCTGTTTGTTTGCAGCTACTTCCAGTGAATTAAAAAGGTAGAAATTGATAAACCATTTATTTTGGTTTTGGAATAATAAACTAAAATAGAGTAATGTTAATAGAAGATGGTTCTCTAGTTGAAAAGATTATGAATTGATTTTTTATAAGTATTACATTTAAACTATAAACAGCAGGTGATAGACAAAAATAAATTGAGGAGCAGTAATTGGTTTGGCCGTAAAGGCAAGGATGGATTTATATACCGTGCCTGGATGAAAAACCAGGGTATTCCACCGGATATGTTTGACGGAAAACCTGTAATAGGGATTTGTAATACCTGGAGTGAACTAACTCCTTGCAATGCTCACTTCCGCGATTTAGCAGATTCAGTAAAGAAAGGGGTGCTGGAGGCAGGTGGATTCCCGGTTGAATTTCCTGTCATGTCTTTAGGGGAAACGCTGATTAAACCCACTGCCATGCTTTATCGCAACCTTGTAAGTATGGATGTTGAAGAGTCAATTCGTGCTAATCCGGTTGACGGTATTGTGTTGCTTTGTGGTTGTGATAAAACTACTCCTTCACTGGTAATGGGTGCCTGCAGTGTAAATATACCGACCCTGGTTGTTTCAGGAGGCCCCATGCTCAAAGGTCATTGGAAGGGAAAAGATATCGGCACATCTGATATCTGGCGTTTTGATGCTGCCAGCAAATTAGGTGAAATAACCCCCGCGGAGTTTGTAGAAGCTGAGGCCTGTATGGCTCGTACGCAGGGGCATTGCGCAGTAATGGGTACCGCTTCTACTATGGCGGTTATGGTTGAGGCATTGGGTCTTTCGTTACCAGATAATGCATCCATCCCGGCAGCAGATGCGCGTCGTAAAGTACTCTCCCAGTTATCCGGGAGACGAATAGTGGAAATGGTAAAAGAAGACCTGAATTTGTCAAAAATACTTAACCGCAATGCTTTTGAAAATGCCATCATGGTAAATGCAGCCATTGGGGGATCAACCAATTTTGTGATTCATTTATTAGCTATTGCAGGTAGGATAGGAGTTGAATTAAATATAGATGATTTTGATGAATACTCCCGGAATATACCTCTACTTGCCAACATACAGCCCTCCGGCGAAAACTATATGGAGGACCTCTATTATTCAGGAGGTTTGCCTGCAGTACTCAAAGAAATGTCTTCCATTATTCATAATGAAGCTATTACCGTCAATGGCAAAACCATAGGTGAAAATTGTGCTCATGCTGAAGTGTATGACCGCACTATTATCAGTACCATGCAGAATCCTTTTAAGCCTGAATCAGGAATTGTTGTTTTGAAGGGAAATCTATCTCCTGATGGTGCTGTGATAAAACCTTCTGCAGCGAGTCCTGCTCTGTTAAAACATTCAGGAAAAGCTGTAGTTTTTGAAAATATTGAAGACTATCATGCAAGAATAGACGATCCTGAATTGGACATTGATGCGGATAGTATTATGGTATTGAAAAATGTAGGACCAAAAGGATACCCGGGGATGGCCGAAGTAGGCAATATGACATTGCCCAAAAAATTATTAGAACAAGGCATTACTGACCTGGTGCGCATTTCTGATGGAAGGATGAGTGGTACAGGGTTTGGAACCGTGGTACTTCATGTGTCTCCGGAGGCTGCTGTTGGTGGTGCATTGGCATTGGTGCAAAATGGAGATGTCATCCACCTGGATACTCATAACAGGACACTTCAGTTAGACGTATCAGAAGAAGAATTGTCAGCGCGTAAAGTTGCATGGAAACTTACTGAAAAGATCCAGGCACGCGGGTATGTTTATTTGTATCAATCTCATGTAGAGCAGGCCCACCTCGGTGCCGACATGGATTTTTTGAAAGGTGGTTCTGGGAGTAAAGTTATTCGAGATTCACACTAATAAAATAGGAATAATAAAAAGTTGTTAACCGCAATTATTGATTAAAATATTGACCACAGCAAAAAACGATTGTTATGTCCTTTAAAAATAAAGTTGCGATAGTAACGGGTGCCGGGCAGGGTATTGGATTTGAAATATGCAGACAACTGGTAAGAGAAGGAGCACAGGTTATTTTAAATGACCTGGATACCTCTTTGGCGGATAATGCAGTGAAACAAATCATTGAGGATACAGGAGGAAATTGCATGGCCCTTGTAGGAGATTCGAGTGAGATCACATTCATTCAAAAAATGGTAGATACAGCAGTCTCCCGGTTTGGCCACCTGGATATAGTTATTGCTAATGCAGGTATTACTTTATTTGGCGATTTTTTTACATATTCACCTGAATCTTTTTACAGGGTAATGCAGGTTAACCTGGGAGGCACTTTCTTTCTGACACAGGCAGCATCCAATCAAATGAAAAAGCAGGCATCGGGAGGTTCCTTATTATTCACGTCTTCTGTTACCGGCCACCAGGCGCATAAAAATCTGGCAGCTTATGGAATGAGCAAAGCCGCTTTGGAAATGCTGGCAAAAAACCTGGTAATAGAATTATCCCAATATAAAATCAATGTAAATACTATTGCACCTGGCGCTACATTAACAGAGAGGACATTAGAAGAGCCGGGTTATGAAGCTACATGGTCCAGGTTAACACCAATGGGTCGACCAGCTTCTGTTGCTGATATAGCTGGCACAGCTTTATTTTTTGTGTCAGATAAAGGAAGACATATTACGGGGCAAAGTTTAATTGTAGACGGAGGGTGGACTTGTATTAGCCCTTCACCTTATTAATTTAAAATTGTATTTAAGTAAGTATTGGCTTTTTTTTTAAGTATTTTATTGATACTTATTTTGGGTATACTAGTGATATCTTTTTTTTGCAGTTTCTGATCAATATGAAAGAAATATATACGGGAAAATAATACGGGCAAAAAACTAAATTTCTCATCAATGTCTTCACACATTGGGTCTTTAGATTTAGATTTGTTTTCAAAAAAGTTATATAAAATATTACTACTACTATTATTTGTTTTGCTACTTTTTTCTTTGTGGATATGATTATAAATGTGGAAAACTACATTTATAAAACCAACATTTCAGCACAATAGGATTATCGATTGGGCAAGGTTTTAAGACTTATACAACGTTCTAATCTTGTGCTTTTTTTTTGAACCGGAATCAAACAGAAAATAAGGATAACGGTCCCATGATTAAGGTCTTGATTTGTTCAAAAAATTAGGTTGATTTATTCACATTTAAATATTACAAAGTATGAGCAAGTTGAATTTTTTTATGGGTATAGACAATCTCTAAACTATGTTTCTATGCTGCTCTAATTAAAGCGAATAATCCTTCACAAATTCTTCATCACCAGTTTCCGAAAAAATATGAAGGCTTTAAAAATATGCTAAAGTGGCTACTAAAGCATGATGTAAAGGCAGATAAGAAGGAATCAGCTGCTGCCTGAGATAAAATGGATTCATAAAGAAAAGACCTCTTGTTTTTCGCTGGCTCATGCTTTGTCATTTAGCCATGGATGTTAGCTATGCTTGTGACAAACGTTGCGATGCAAAGCCAATTTATTTACTAATTACAAAGCCTTAAACTGGCGCATGTCTTCCGACCACAAGTGTTCGAAACCTAAGTTTGAATAATTTTGCAGATGACCGTAAATGAACTGCTCAAACTAATTCCTGCAAAAACCTTTAGAGATTTGGCTTTAGAGACCAAAGTAGATGCTCAGGTAAAGAAGTTATCAGGGGAAGTGATGTTTAAATTGATTTTGTTTTCAATGTTAAGCAGTGACAAACTCAGTTTGAGAGTAATGGAAACCTTTTTGCAATCTGCCAGGTTTAAATCTTTTTCTCAGTTTGACATTTTAGAGAGTAAATACAATTCTATCAGAGATCGCATCTGTACCATTAATGCATCCTATTTTGAGAAGCTTTTTGAAGAAATATTTGCCATTTATAACAAAGAGCTTAAGGAAGAGAATACCTTATCAAAAACTGATAGCACCTACGTGGCACTGGCTACAAAACTATTTTCCGGCGGCATGAAGAATGGTGATGATAGTAAACGATTTGTCAAATACAGTGTTAATCTAAAAGGCAGTATTCCTTCATCTGTGAAAGTACATACGGAGCAATCTTACATAAGTGAAGAACTGGCATTGGCAGAAGTGATCAACGGTGCAGATTGTATAGACAATTGTGTAGTTGTATTTGATCGGGGCTTACAATCCCGTAATTCGTTTGACAGGTTCACCAATACCAATAAATCATTTGTAACCCGTGCCAATCCCACTGTCAGGTGTAAGGTTATTGCATCTAAAGAAATCGGTTTAAAACCTGCTGCAAGCACGGTAACTATTATCAGTGATGATATAGGATTTCTAATCAACCGGAAAGAGAAGAAGACACAACATACCTAGAGGGTTATCAAGGGTATCATAGACCAAAGTAAGGAAGAAATCTGTTTTGTTACCAACATATCAGACGAAGATTGCTATACCATTGCTGAATGGTACAAACAAAGATGGGAGATAGAAACCTTCTTTAAATTTATAAAGCAGCACCTTAATGTAAAGCACCTGGTATCAAGAAACGAGAACGGAATAAAAGTTATGATTTATATGACTATGATCCTGGCTATTCTGATCATTGCATATAAAAAAATCAATGGAATAAAAGGATTTAAAATAGCCAAACTAAAGTTTGAAATAGAATTAGAGAATGAAATTATCAAAACGATAGTAACGCTTTGTGGAGGAGATCCTGGCAAGGCACCTCATCTTTTTAATTCAGTATGAAGAAGGTTTCGAACACTTGTGGTCTTCCGACCTGAGACTGTTCGTCACTTTAATTTTAAACCAGTTGCTTCTATTATATTTTTTAGTTAGTAATGGGGAAGCAGAAGAAAATATACAAAAAAAGAGGCAGCCTGTTCAGGCTGCCTCTTATGAACAATATATGTTAGTATGCTAATTAAACACCACTAAGTCCGAAGCCTTCTCTGTATTCTCGTTTAACGTATTGATTTACCTCATCACAGTTCGTGATCTTCATTTGATCATGATCCCATAATAAAGTGATGTTACGCGCAGGGAACACTTTTCTGGCAGGGCGAATACGTTGACCATCT
>JAUZOE010000032.1 GCA_030706605.1 Bacteroidota bacterium | reverse complement strand
GCTTTAGTGAAATAAAAAATTTGTTTTTAAGAAAAATACATGCAGTTACATTTAAAGGATTTTTGCTGAAACTATTAATGTTTATAGTAGCATTTACTTTTAATAAACTGACTTAATAACTAGCAACTTGAATTAATTAGAAAAATTTTATAACGGAATCTCCGGACCAGCATTTGCTATAAAACATAAATTTAAAAAGAGATGTTTAAAAAAACGATCGTTTTTATTGAATTCTTAGTAATGGTACTTATTCCATTTCTTTTAAATGCTCAAAACAAATGGAACAATAAAAAGCTTATAGAATTTGGATGGGATTACCCAAATGTCAGCTTGTTAAAAAATAATATTAGCGGGATGGAAAAGAAGCCTTTTGATGGCGTAGTATTTTCATTCGATTTTAAGATATATACAGCTTTTGACACTGTGCAGTATGCAGATTCAAAATTTCAGTTTAATGATTTATCCAAAATTCAGTGGGGGAAATTCACCGACAATTTTTTATTTATAAGAGGTTCAGGCTCAACTGGGCCTCACTGGCTTGATGATGATAGCTGGGGGAAAATTTCGCGGAATCTTATAAAAATTTCAAAAGCACTGGCTATTTCAAAAGCTAAAGGGATTGGTTTCGACCCTGAATATAATTTCTCGGATTCAATGCTTAATCCGTGGATATACAGGCCTTCTCTATATAACAATCTTTCTTACCAGGAAGTTGGCAACTATGTCAGAAAAAGAGGGAAACAATTTATACAGGCATTGCAAACCTATAAACCCGATGTAAAAATTTTATCCTTTTGGCTGCTTGGTTTAGTTTATGCACAAAATAAAGTAAGCCCAATTGAGAAAACCGGCATGGCTTTATTTCCCTTTTTTGTAGAAGGAATGCTAGAAGGGGGAAATAATTTAAGTAACATTATTGAAGGAAATGAATTTTCGTACTGGTATCCGGATTTTACCAACTTTGTATTAAATGGCGAATATGTAAGAGAAAAAGAAATAAAGTTGATAAATACAAATCTTCAGCCTGATTTTAAAAATATTTCTGTTGCCAAAGCAATATATTTAGATGGATTGTATGCCAAACTGCCAAGGTTTGAAAAGGGATTTGATAAACAAACAAAAGAACGATGGCTCACCGATAATTTATATTTTGCTTATAAAACAACAGATAAATATGTTTGGTTTTATAATGAACATGTAAACTGGTGGAAAAACCAAGTAGATCCGGGAGTGGAAGAGATCATTAATGAGGTAAGAAATAAAATATATTCTGAGGCAAATAATACTAATTCCCAGATAAATGGAGAGTCATCAATCCCGAATTTTAAAGAAAAGGAGCCAAATGATTACCGTGGTTTTTTTTATAACTATAACCAAAAGACAAACACAATTGGGATCAAACTTTTAAAAAATACAATTAATAATTTGCAGGTCTACCAAAATTCGCGTTTAATTTATAAAGTGGATAATCCTGGAACAGATTTTAAAATATACCTGGACAAAAAATACAATAAAACTGGGAATTTAATATTAATGAGTAAAGACAACAAAGGGATAAGGTCAGTAGCTTTTGTTAATTAAACCCGGTAATAGTTTGCAATAAGAGGTTATGTAAGAATATTGCTCCAATATTTTTTTACTGTTTCTTCATTACACTTTTCTTGTATGATCTTCTTATTATTTTTAATTTGACTATCTGTTAGCCTGTTTGACAATTCATTGATATTTAAATTGTGTTGCACTGAAAATACCACTATTCCCCATTCAGTAAAATCCTTAAATGTACTGGAATCTTCGTCTAAAAAAACTTTTACCCCCATCCAAATCAGGGCTATAATATTACCCAAACCCTGCTGTACCCTGACATTAATAATTGACCATCCCACTTCGGTAAGTTTTTTATAGTATAAGGTTTTATCCAGTTTCTTTCTTTGAATATCAGCATTAGGAAACATTTTCCTGGCTTCCGCTTCAATCAGGTCGCCATAATCTTCTTTACCATAAGCCATAGGTAAAAAGATTGAAAATATCGGATTTATCTGATATAGCCGCTCTAATATCTCAAAATGATTTCCTGCAGGTGATGAAGAATGTCCTACCATTATTTTATTACCCATTGAATTGAAATTATCTAATCCTGGCATAATTTCTTCTAATGAAAGATAGGCAAAAGGTAAATATTTTGTTTTTTGATTTGAAGACACCTTTTGGAAATATGAAAAATCAGATGGCAATAAAGAGCAAAAGAAATTGATCTGACTATAGGATTGTTTTAATTCTTTTATATAATTTCTTTTGATTCCTGTAAGATAACAAAATTGCAAAATAAGGTTTCCAATAATCTTAAGTTCTTTAATCCTTTCTGGAAAAAGCATACTCCTTTTTACATATCTCTTAGAGAATGGTCCGTAATATTCTGGAGGTAAAGGGGGTAAATTATACAATTCAAAACTCCATATAGCCCAATAAACTTTCACCTGAGGAAATCTTTTTTTTACAATTTTCAAGAACCGGCAGCCATCATATCTGTAGGGATGAAAAATAATTTTATTGAGGTCATCGATTTTTTCTACATAATTTTCAAAAGAAGAATTTGAAATAGAAATGTAAGTAATAATATCATCTTTGAAAGTTGATTCCAATGATAAATTGACCATTAGGTTATTATCCTCTAGGCCCGATTCTTTAATCCTTTTTGCAATTTCCAAAGGGTATAATCCATAAGTATCATTTGTCACATGCAAATTCACTACTATAAAATTTAATTATCAATTGGCATATTCTTGTAACGTCAGATAATTCTAATTCAAAATACATAGGCAGCCTTAATAAGCAATCAGTATAATGATCAGAATTCTTCAATACTCGGCCATCATGTTTTTGTTCATAATACGGACTTTGATGAAGCGATAAATAATGAAACACTGACAAAATATCATGTGATTTCAAATAATTGATTAAAGCCATTCTTTCTTCTAATCCATCGCAAACAATGTAAAACATATGTGCATTGTTAGTAGCATAATCCGGTATAAATGGTAATTGAATTTTAGGCTGCAGGGATAAAAGGTTCTCATTATAACATTTCCATAATTGCTTTCTTTTTGATTGAATAGTTTCTATATTTTCTAACTGTGCATACAAAAAGGCCGCTATGATATCACTTGGTAAAAATGAAGATCCTGGTTCCACCCATCCATATTTATTAACTTCTCCTCTGAAAAACTGACTCCTGTTTGTACCTTTTTCCCTGATTATTTCTGCCCGGTTTATAAATTGATCATCATTAATTGCAAGCATTCCGCCTTCCCCGCTAATAACATTTTTTGTTTCATGAAAGCTAAAGGCTGCCAAATGACCTATACTACCCAAAGGTCTCCCTTTATAATAGCTATCGATAGCCTGTGCTGCATCTTCAATTACATATAAGTTGTATTTTTTTGCCAATGTCATCAATGGATCCATATCACAGGCGATTCCAGCATAATGAACTGGCACAATAGCCTTAGTTCTGTCAGTTATTAGTGGCTCTATACCCTTCACATCCATATCAGGATTTTCTTTTGTACTATCTACAAATACCAATTTTGCGCCTCGGAGTACAAAAGCATTAGCTGTACTTACAAATGTGTAAGAAGGCAATATCACTTCATCACCTGGTTGTATATCAATTAATAATGCCGCTAGTTCAAGTGCATCTGTACAACTGGTAGTTAACAGGCATTTTTTGAAGCCATATTTTTCTTCAAAAAATTTGTGACATTTTTCAGTAAATATTCCATCACCACTTATTTTTCCGCTCTGTACAGCTTGCTGAATATAACTTGTTTCATTTCCTGTATAATAAGGTTTATTGAATGGGATGTAGCGCATTTATTGTTTTTTTATTACAATCTAAATCATTGATTACTTTTTGGAATATTTACTTTCTATCCAAATATTTAAAAAGTATCTTAATTTTTATTTTTTCCACAAGTGATAAAAATATTCTATTTTATTTTTCATATATCCACAATTTTCATAAAGCTTACAAGCAGACAAGTTATCCGTTTGGGTAATTACTTGTACCTGCTTATAATTATGTTGAATAAACCAATTTTCTGCAGCATAGATTAAGGATTTACCTATTCCTTTACCTCTGTAATTAGCATCAACTGCAATTAAACCAATATCAGCAATTAAATTTTTTTCTCCTACTGTTATGAATCCCAAAATCGAATCATTTCCATAACAAACTAGAACCTCCTTCGCAAACTTCTTATTAACAGAATTAACTATCCATTGTCTGTACAACTCTTCATATTTTACTCGACTAATTCTGCTGTCAATATTAAACCTTGAATAAATCCCACTTTGAATTGCAAGATTAATCAACATATCATTTGGGTATTCTCCCATATAAGCAGTTATAGAGTACTGAATTTGATGTTTATTTTTGATTTCTTTTAAATAAGTAACTTTCTTATCTACAAAAGTAATATCATATGGTTCTGAATTATGGTTGAGCTCTTTCAATGGTTGAACGGATGAATAATAACCTAAATCAATATCATACTTTTTCAATTCCTTAATAACTTTTTTTAAGTCTTCGTGACTTGATATATTATTATTTATCCGACAAATATTGATATTAAAAAAATCAGAGTCCCACTCTAATTTTTTAATTATTTTTTCATTTTCCATTTTCAAAGAAGTTGAACTTTTAGATTTTAAAATAATTTGTTTTAAGTCTTTATTTTAAAACAATATTTTGGTCAATATCAAGAAGCAACTTTTAATTTTTTACAAAATACCTGCATCCAATATTAGAGTAGGAAAGAAATGTTTTTATGTTTCTTTTTAGTAAAAACTCATCAACTGCTTTTGTGCATCCTTCATAATAACCATAATCGTCAATTACTATAATTCCGCCTTTTTCAACTTTATCAAATAAATATTCTAAACAAACTTTTATTGATTCATACCAATCGCCATCCAGCCGTAAAATTGCTATTTTGTTTATTTTATCTGCATCTTTTGGTAAGGTATCCTGAAACCATCCCTGGTGGTAAATAATATTCTCTCTATTGTATCCAATATCATTAACTAATAAATTGTTGCATATATTAATTGTGCCATGTCCTCCATATGAATCATATACGCCCTTTACCGGTTTTAATGCTCCGGTAAGTTCCGATTCTTTTATATGAGCAAGTCTTTTCATATCAGATAAAGCCTTTTTCCCATCTATTTGGGGATCAGGTTCACATAAGTCATCAAAAGCATCAAAGAGATGTAAATTTCTTCGTTGTTTCCCAAATTTCATATTAGCTATTGCCATTACTCCTACAGCACCCCCTTTCCAAACCCCACATTCTACAAAATCGCCTGCTATCCCATTTTTTTCGCAATATACTGCCTGTTCAAAAAGCGTTTGAAGATTTACCTTGGGCATCATACTATGAGTTCTGCATATTTCAATTGCTTTAGTTCCTTCGGTAGCATAGTCATAACCGTCAAATAAGTTTGAAATTGATATATGCTTTTCAATTCTAGTTAGCCTATATCCTATTTTTTTAAAAAAAAAATTAATTAATTTCTTCATCCGATTCTTAACTTTTAAATATTTTCTTGAGGCCAGACAATGACAACAACGATTTATCAATTTGAAATAAATTTAAATAAGAAACTTTATATTCTTTGCAAAACCATATTTCAGATAAAATTGAAGCAATTAAATATGCAATTGAAGATCCTATAGCGCCCCCTCTTAAACCAAAACGAGGTATCAAAGTAAAATACATTATAGTAGAAATCATAAAAATACCAACGCTAATAAAAAAGCTTATCTTAAAATTACCTCTTGCCGCAAAAAAACTGGATACGATGGTTGTAATACTAAATGGAACAATGCCAATAATAAACAATTTCATTAAATTGAAAGATTCCTTAAATTCATTGCCATACAATATTGGTATTAAGTAATATGATAAGAATAATCCAGTAACCCCCAGAAACAATGTACCATAAAATGCTATTTGTTTTAAGCGTACTGTAAAATTAATAGCATCCTCTCTGCTTCCGATACTGGCATAAGAATATAATACCGTTGCAATTGCCGAAGGTAGCATCCATAATAATTGTGATAATTGAGCTGCCAAAGAATAAATTCCTAATTGGGATTTACCAAAATAGCTATCTACCACCCAAAAATCCAACTTATAATTAAAAAATTGTGCGACATTCCCAATGTATGCCATAGATGAAAAAAATACAAATTTCCTTATTAAACTCAGTGGTACTAATTTTTTACCTGGACGGACTGGCAATAATTTTATAAATAAAAAGCTGATCGCTACAATAGACACCAAAGATAAAATTGCTGTAACAAATACAATAACTGTAAAAGGATCTTTATGGTTATAAGGAATTACATTAAAATATAGTAATAGGTAAACAGTAACTGGTAAACCCTGGAATACTACACTATAAATACTTACCTCTTTAAATTTCTTATAAGTTATTAAATAAATATTCAATACCCCGTTTAATAGCGTCACAAAATAAATACCTGTAAAAATTAATTTAAATTGTAAGGACTGTATACTATCTGGCAGTGCCCAATGCAGTTTACCAGCTCTTTCAAGTAAAAATAAAGTTGTAAATACTAAAATAGTGCTGCTGAAAATAAAAATAATAACTGTAGTAAGCAGTTCTTCGGCTTTTGCTTTGCCCGAATTAATAAAATAAGGAATGGTGGAACTAATACTAAATCCAAAAAATAAAACCGAAAATGCAATAGCATTTGAAAATATTGCATTTTCACCTCTTCCTTCTGCACCTAATATCCGGGTAATAATTATCGATGAGATAAATCCTATTACAGAATTTATTATTTGTGCACCAAACGTAAATGATATACTTTTTTTGATGGACAATGATTATCTGATTGATTCTTTATTTCTAATCGCATGAACCAATTCAATCGCTTTCCTAGTTTCCATCATAGGAAATCCATTCCCGGCTATAATTTGTTCATACGATTTGGTATGAAGTTCTGTAAACCCTTCGCTGAATTCAAAAGATTCACCATCAATTGTTAATGCCCTGTAAGTACGTTTACCCGCTGCTTTTACTTCTGCAGGTAAAGTATTGTAATCGATACTTAATCTCCATTTTACGGAAGCATTTTCCAATTCCAGGTTACCTGAAGCTGTTTCTTTTGAATGCTGGGTTACTATATTTTCCTTTACATCACCGAATATCCACATCAGCATATCAAAAAAATGAACACCGATATTGGTGGCAATACCACCACTTTTTTGAACATCTCCTTTCCAACTGGTATAATACCAATGACCACGACTGGTAATATAATCTAAATTAATCTGGTGTTTTTTGCCAACAGGTTCATCTGCAATTTTTTCTTTCAGTGCGATAATTGCTGGATGCAATCTTAGTTGTAAAATTGTAAATATCCGGTTGCCGGTTTCTTTTTCTATTTCAGCAAGGGCATCAATATTCCAGGGATTCAGCACTATCGGTTTTTCACATATAACATTAGCGCCTATGCGCAATCCGAAACGGATATGGGCATCATGTAAATAATTAGGACTGCATACACTTACAAAATCTGTCTTTATTCCTTTACGTTTTTGTTTTTCAATGTGCCTGTCGAAACGTTCAAATTCAGTAAAGAAATCTGCTTCAGGAAAATAGCTATCCAATATGCCAACTGAATCATTTTTATCCAAAGCGGCGATTAAATTATTCCCGGTATCTTTTATTGCTTTCATGTGGCGGGGAGCTATGTATCCACCTGCACCTATTAATGCAAAATTTTTCATTTATTTTTTCATTTATCTATTGAATAATTTTACTACAATATTATTGTTTAATTAAGATTTAAAAACTCTTTCATTTTTTGGTATAGTGATTAAATAGTTAAAAACAAGTGCATCAATGAAGGCTAATAAACTATATGCAAATTTACAACACAACAATTCGCTATAAATTTTATTTAAACATTTCTCCTGTCATCCATATCTCCCATCTTTTATTATTAACTTCAGATGAGCTATTCACTAAAATATTTTTTTCAAATTCTTTCTTACTGATTATATTATGCTTATATAGTTTTCTTTTACTTTCATGAATTTTTTCCTGGACATTTTTATTTTGAAGCCAGTTGCTTTGAGGTGATTCATATCCAATTTTGTCTTTTCGCCATCTGATCTGTTCAGGAAGGATATTATCAAAAGCTGTTCTCATTATCCATTTTGTCCAACCCTTGTTTATTTTAAAATAAGGTGGTAGTGAAAAAACAAATTCAACTAATTCGTGATAGAGAAAAGGTAAACGTACTTCTCTGCTTTGAGCCATACTGTTTCGATCGCAATATCGAAGTAAATTTTGCAACTCGCCTTGTAGAATATTGTGATACAACGCAGAATTTAAATCCTTGAAATAAGAATAGGGAACGGGATTGTCTTTTATATTAGACATATAAAACTCTTTTGAAAAAAAAGAAGATTTCTTATGATTATAGTAATTTGTAAGATTTTTGCCAGCTTTGAGTATTCCTGGGAAATTCGAACGAACAAAATATTTTAAATCCTTGTTCATTTTTGGGTTTATATTGTTTCCCTGATGCAATTGTAAATATTCATTGTATTGTGTTTGAGACATTTCCGGATAGTTCTTTCTAAGATCATTAAAAAACTGATGATAATACGAATGATATCCAGCTAAGTATTCATCAGCTCCCTGGCCATCCAATAAAACTGTTACATTATTTTCTTTAGCAAGGCGCATCACACAAAACTGTGCATATATACTAGCTGTTCCAAAAGGCTCTTCCTGGTGATAACTCAATTTTTCAATATCCTCAATTAACCCATCATCATGCGGAGTAATAAAATGAGGAAAAACATTTGTTCTTTCAATTATGTAATCTATATACTTCCTTTCATCTTTTGGGTAACCAGGGAATATTGCAGAAAAAGTATTTTGCTTTTGTTGGGTGCCCTTTTTAAGCTGATCTATTATGCATACTATCAGACTACTATCTAATCCGCCGCTAAGACTGCTACCCACGGTTACATCACTGCGCAATCTTCTGCTTACAGAGGTATAACACAATTCCCTGAATTTTTCTTTTGCCTGGGCTTCTGTAATGGTATGGTTAATATTGTTAATGCTAATTTCATAGTATTTTGTAAGTGATAATATGCATTTGTTGACGCAAAGGTTTAGATAATGCCTGTGAGGAAGGTTAGTACAATTGTTATAAAATGTTTCATTCTCATTCTTTTGATTCTGAAGAATCCCATAATTTAAATAAGCAAATAGCATATTGCTATTTACTTCTCTCTCTATACCTGCTGCCCAAAGACATTTCATTTCGCTGCCAAATATAAAATGTTTGCCAGGTTCATAATTGTAATAAAATGGTTTTTCTCCAAAGCGATCTCTTGCTGCAAAGATTTGATTTTCTTTAGTATCATAAATTGCAAAAGAAAACATACCGTCTAATTGCAAAAGACAATTTTCTTTTTCTTTATCATAAAGAGCCATCAAAACTTCAGTATCACTTTCCGTTTTGAATAAATATCCTTGTTTGATAAGTTTTTTCTTAAGTTCTATATAATTATAAATTTCCCCATTAAAAATAATGGTGTATCTATCCATATAATGCATAGGTTGGTCTGCATTATGCGTTAAATCAATAATGGATAGGCGCCTGTGTCCTAATCCTACATTTCCGTTTTCACTAATCCACTGGCCTTCTCCATCAGGCCCTCTATATGCAATGATATCGGTCATCAATTTCAAAAGCTGTTGAGAAACTTCATTTTTATTAACTGATATAATACCAGCAATTCCACACATTTTCTTTTGTATTTTTTATTTCTTCAGCAATAAGAGATAATTTTTACTGATACTGTTTATCATTTTTCTATTCGGGATTTTTTATAGAACTGGTTACTTATTTTATTCTTTTTACCCTCTCGTATTCTAATAAATATTCCTGTTTACTCTGGGAACACACAGCCCTGTTTTCTGAATTGAAAATCAATTTTTGGCCATATTCACTCATCCAGCCTCTTTGCCTTCCGGGATTACCAATAATCAATGCATAAGCGGGTACGTCTTTGGTAACTACAGCGCCAGCCCCGATAAAAGCAAATTCACCAATAGTATTTCCACAAATGATTGTGGCATTTGCACCTATGCTGGCTCCTTTTTTTACCAACGTTTTCTTAAATTCTTCTTTACGGCTAATGGCGCTTCTTGGATTGATGACATTGGTAAAAACCATGCTGGGCCCCAGGAACACATCATCTTCACAATTAACCCCTTCATATATACTTACGTTATTTTGAACCCTGACATTATTGCCTAAAATTACTTTTGGTGAAACTACCACGTTTTGGCCAATAGTACAATTTTTACCAATGACTGATCCACTCATCACATGGCTAAAAAGCCAGATTTTGGTGCCTTCTCCAATAACACAATTCTCATCTATAACTGATGAAGGATGTACGTAATAATTCATTTTTCAACATTTTTTAAATATTCTCCATACCCGCTTTTCTCAAATTTTTTTGCGAGAGAATTCAATTGCTCTTTATCAATAAAATTCATCCTGTAGGCAATTTCTTCCAAACATCCCACCTTAAATCCCTGTCTTTTTTCTATCACTCTTACAAATTCAGTCGCATCATGCAATGAATCAAAAGTACCAGTATCTAACCAGGCAAAACCCCGGTTCAGAACAGCGACCTTTAATTTTCGGTTCTCAAGATATTTTCTGTTTACATCAGTAATTTCATATTCACCGCGTGGCGATGGTGCAATGTTTTTTGCAATCTCAACTACTGAATTATCGTAAAAGTACAACCCCGGAACTGCATAATTTGATTTTGGTTGTGATGGCTTTTCTTCAATGCTTATCGCATTCAGGTCTTTGTCAAATTCCACAACTCCATATCTTTCAGGATCACTCACAGGATAGGCAAAAATTACTGCACCTTCCGGGTTGGCAGATTTTTGTAAAAGATTTGAAAAACCGCTACCATAAAAAATGTTATCCCCTAAAACAAGCGCAACCGAATCTTTTGCAATAAATTTTTCTCCAATTACGAATGCCTGTGCAAGCCCGTTGGGTTTTTCCTGTATTGCATATTGAATGTAACACCCCCATTGGCTGCCATCTCCTAATAATCGAATGAATTGTTGTTGATCTTCCGGTGTGGTAATAATAAGAATTTCTCTAATTCCAGCGAGCATTAAGGTCGATAAGGGGTAATATATCATTGGCTTATCGTAAATGGGCATTAATTGTTTGCTGATCCCCATTGTAATCGGGTACAGCCTTGTGCCGCTGCCGCCTGCGAGAATAATTCCTTTCATCTGATTATCGTTTTTCATATTGTTCATTATAATAATTCTGATAGTTTCCACTGGTTACTTCATTCAGCCATTCGCTGTTATTCAAATACCAATCTATCGTTTTAGACAACCCTTCTTCAAACTGCAAAGAAGGCAGCCAACCCAGTTCATTTTTCAATTTTGTGGCATCTATAGCATAACGAAGATCATGCCCGGCCCGGTCTTTTACAAAGGTGATCAATTTTTCCGAAGTCCCTTTTTCGCGACCCAGTTTTCCATCCATCTGCCTGCAAAGTTCTTTAATGATATCTATATTTTTCCATTCATTATGACCACCAATATTGTAAGTTTCCCCTACATTTCCATTATGGAAAATAGTATCAATAGCACGTACATGATCTTCCACATATAGCCAGTCACGGACATTTAAACCCTTGCCATAAATAGGTAACGGTTTGTTGTTAATGATATTATGAATACAAAGCGGAATCAATTTTTCAGGAAAATGATACGGACCATAATTGTTAGAACAATTAGAAATGATAACAGGCAAATGATAAGTATGGTAAAATGCCCTTACAAAATGATCTGAAGAGGCTTTAGAGGCAGAATAAGGGCTGCGTGGGTCATACGCAGTTTCTTCGGTAAAAAAACCTTCTTCTCCAAGGCTGCCGTACACTTCATCAGTAGAAATATGGTAAAACAATTTTCCTTCGTTTTTTTCTTTCCAGGCTTCTTTTGCAACCTGCAATAATGAAACAGTTCCCAACACATTCGTCTTTACAAATGCTAAAGGATCGCTTATAGATCGGTCAACATGGCTTTCCGCAGCACAATGCAACACCCCGGTAAATTGATATTTTTCAAAAAGGCTTTTTAACAAATCCATATCTTCAATATCGCCTTTTACAAATGTATAATTAGATTTATTTTCTATATCTTTTAGATTTTCAAGATTACCGGCATAAGTTAATTTATCAAGATTGACAATAGCATAATCAGGATATTTATTTACAAAAAACCTGGTCAGATGCGAACCAATAAAACCCGCGCCGCCTGTAATTAAAATTATTTTTTTCATTTTTAAACCCCTTTTTAACGGGTTGCAAAAATATAAATTAATTACTGTAACTCTTAATTGTTGAATATGATAGATTTTTGGCAGATCAAACTAATTTTTAAACCACTCCATTTTAATGATATTCTATAAATGCAGAACTTCTATTACATCAGACATCATAATTCAATTGTAACTTTGCAGGCTATGCATTACGCTTCAATAGAAAATTTAAGTAAATCGTTCGGGATCAGGAATCTTTTTAAAGACATCAGCTTTCATGTAGAAGAAGGTGATAAAATTGCTTTTGTAGCAAGAAATGGTAGTGGAAAATCTACTCTTTTGAAAATAATTTCCGGTTTGGACACGCCAGATAGTGGTACAATTTGGGTTCATAAAGATGTGAAAGTGATCATGCTTCAGCAGGAAACAGCCTTTGATAATACAAGGTCAATCTGGGATAATATATTGAATCTGGGTAACCCCGTAGTACGTTTGGTAAAAGAGTATGAGATGTTGCTGGAAGAAGAACTGCAAAATGAAAACCGCATTAGTGAACTGATTACTGAGTTAAGTGAGGCCAATGCCTGGAGTTTTGAAAGTGATCTGAAGCAAATTTTAGGGAAATTAAATCTTCATCACCTCCAGGAACCTGTTAAAAATTTAAGTGGCGGCCAGCGCAAAAGAGTGGCCCTGGCACAGGCATTAATTGAATCACAATTACACGAAGGAAAATGTTTAGTGATTCTTGATGAACCTACCAACCATCTTGACGTAGAAATGATAGAATGGTTAGAAAACTTTTTGGCCAGTAATAAAAGCACTTTATTATTAGTAACCCATGACCGTTATTTTTTGGATGCAGTTTGCAATGAGATTATTGAACTGGATGACGAAAAATTGTATGTGTATAAAGGCGACTATGATTATTTTCTGGAACAAAAATCACTCCGGCAGGAAATTCAGCAAAGCGAATTATCCAAGGATAAAAATATTTTCAGAAAAGAGTTAGAGTGGATGCGTAAACAGCCAAAAGCCCGCACTACCAAATCAAAAAGCAGGCAAGATGCTTTTGTAGAAATAGAAGAAAGGGTAAATCAAAAAAAGGAAATTTCTGAGGTTTCGCTGCAGGTAAAAATGACCCGAATGGGCGGCAAGGTCTTAGAAATGAAAAAAGTATATAAATCTTATGGCGATAAAGTGATCATGAAAGGATTTGATTATACTTTTAAAAAAGGGGAAAGAATAGGTATTGTTGGGAAAAACGGGACAGGAAAATCTACTTTTTTAAAAGTAGCCCTTGACCAGGTCCCACCTGATAGCGGGAAAATTAATCATGGCGATACAATTGTCTTTGGCAATTTTGCGCAGGAAGGATTGCAATATAAAGAAGATAAAAGAGCTATTGAATATGTAAAAGATTTCGCTGAATTTTTCCCTTTAGCTGACGGAAGCAAAATCAGCGCCACGCAATTCATGGAAAAATTTGGATTTACAGCACAACAACAATTTACGCCACTGAGCAAATTAAGTGGCGGTGAAAAAAGAAGATTGCATTTATTGAGTATCCTGTTCCGTAATCCCAATTTCCTGGTATTGGATGAGCCTACCAATGATCTTGATTTGCAAACTTTACGAACACTGGAAGAATTTTTACAGGATTTTCCGGGATGTATTTTAATTGTGAGCCATGACCGGTATTTTATGGATCGGCTGGTAGATCATCTTTTTGCATTTGAAGGCGATGGAGAGATAAGAGATTTCCCCGGAAACTATTCTCAATACAGAACATGGAAACAATTAGAAGACAATAAACCTCAACCTTTCATCTCTAAATCTACAATGGCGTTTCAAAAAGAAAATACGTTGGATAGCCAATCCAAACAAAAATTTTCTTTCAAAGAAAAAACTGAATTTGAAAACTTAGAAAAAGAAATACCGGCTTTGGAGAAAGAAAAGAAATTGCTGGAAGTAAAATTGAATAATGGTTCGATGGATTTTGAAAAGCTACAGGAAACCGCCGAAAAGATCAGCGAAATAATGGTACTTATTGATAAAAAGGAAACACGCTGGCTGGAACTGAGTGAGAGAGCAGGCGTCTAGAATTATAATTTTTGACGATGATTTCAAAAGAAAAAAATAAAGATTATTCCCCTGAACCTAAAATTGATACCCGGTTAAAAGATTGGTTTAGTTCAGATTTAAACTTTAATTCATTATATCCTGTATCAATTCAGGCAGTGGCTGATAAACATTGGACCCCACTTGCGGTAGCTGAAAAGGCCGCAGCATTTTTAGCCATTTCCCCGAATGTGAAAATTTTGGACATTGGCAGCGGTTCCGGAAAATTTTGTTTCATTGCGGCACATCAGTATCCAAAGACTTCTTTTTATGGAATAGAACAAAGGGATAGCCTCGTTTTTATTTGCAATGATCTAAAAGACAGGCTTCAGGTAAAGAATGTTTTTTTTACCTGTGATAACATCACACATATCGATTTTGAAAATTACGATCACTTCTATTTTTATAATTCCTTTTACGAAAATATTGAAGGCACAAAAAAAATAGATTATAACGTAGAATATTCAGAAGAATTATATGATTCTTACAACCGCTATTTGTATAAACAATTAAACAAAAAGCCGGCCGGCACAAGGTTGGTTACTTACCATAGTTTTGGGAACGAAATACCACCTGGGTATGAAATTGTCCATACAGATTATTATGAGTATTTAAAATTTTGGATAAAGGTATAAGTTGCGCATGGTGTTGTATTTCTATTCAGGATTTGTGGCTATATCTTTTACGCTTCCTGTTCTTTTTAAAGCTCCCCACCCTTGTAGTTCTCCCTTTATTGCTTTGTTAAAAGATTTAAGTAAAATATAATACATCATTTGCCGGTAAATTAGCCGCTGAGGCAACATCCAGATCAACTTTAAATGATTTTCTTTTTCATAAGCAAAAGCCAGGGCTGCACCTGCAATATCTACCAAAGTAAAAATGATATAATAAAAAATAATGTGTGGAATACTGGCTACCACAATACCAAACGAAGCGGCAAGTAAACTCAAAACCAAAATAATATCAGCCAAAGGAGCCAGTATCGGTAATAGGATTTGGTATATAAGAATATTGGGCATAGCTATCAGGCCAAAATTTTTATATTTTCGGTTAAACATAGTATCCCTGTGCTTCCAGAAACTTTGCATCACACCAAAACTCCACCTGAATCTTTGGCGTAAAAACTGATTGAAAGTTTCCGGAGCCTCTGTGTAAGAAATGGCTTCAGTACAATTCCTTATAATGTACCCATTTCGTAGCAGCCTCATGGTAAGGTCACAATCTTCTGCAAGAGTATCAGTAGTAAACCCTCCGGCAATTAATATCGCATCTTTTTTGAAAGCGCCTATGGCCCCCGGCACCACTGTTATGCAGTTTAAAAGATCAAATGCCCTGCGGTCAAAATTTTGAGAAGTAATATATTCAATACTCTGCCAACGTGTAATCATATTTACTTCATTTCCAACTTTTACATTTCCTGCTACGGCTCCTATATTTTCATTATCAAACTTTTTCATTAACAGGGTAACGGCATCTGTCTTAAGTTGTGTATCGGCATCAATACATACTACATATTCTGCATTCGATTTTTGTATACCAAAATTCAGTGCAGAGGCTTTGCCTCCGTTAATCTTGGTATACACCTGCACTTTGGGGTTGGCTTTAAAGTGTTCACTTACTTTTGAAAAAGTTTTATCACTACTCCCATCATCTATAAAAATGATTTCTATTTCAGGATAATCCTGTGCCAATAAGCTATTAACAGTTCTTATTGCATTTACTTCTTCATTATAAGCTGGCACAATAATACTTACCAATGGATATTCATTTTCTCCCTTAATAAGAAAAGCTGGAAATAATGCTGGCCCTTCCTTGGATTCTTTTCTTTTTTGAATACTTGCCAATACTGCCATGACAATAATTCTTCCAACAGATAGTAAAATACCTATTAAAAATAAAGAAAACACTATCTGGCCACTCCAATATCCGGTTTCTGCAAGAAAGAAATTAAATTTTCTCGTCCAAATGTCACGTGAAGTGGATACTCTTGGCATTACTTCATCCCTGGTTTTACCCATTAAATCAGCTACCGTTGTGAATATATATCCACGTTTTTTAAAATAATCAATGATTCTTGGTAATGCTTCCACTGTTGCAGCCCGCGTATCTCCACCAGCATCATGCAGTAAAATAATACTTGCATTTCCAGTCTCCACCTGGCTGATCACTCTTGCAAAAATACTATCAGCAGTAACACCTTTGGCCCAATCATTAGGGTCAACGCTCTCATTAATTGTCAAATAATTTTCGTTTCTGCTTCTCTGGATTGGCGCAAGTTCTTCATAGGTTTCAGGCTGGGAATCTGCATTGTAAGGAGCCCTGAATAAAATTGTGGAATGGCCGGTAATACTTTCTATGAGAAGCCTGGTAAGTTTCATTTCCAGCTCAGCCCTTTGCAGACTCATGTCCGCAATATTATGATGGGTAAATGTATGATTGCCTATTTCAAACCCATCTTTATATTCTCTCTGAAGTAAAGGAATATTTTGCTCTGCGTTAATACCTACAATAAAAAAAGTAGCAGGTACTTTTTCACGTTCAAGAATATCAAGAATTTTTGGTGTCCATTCACTACTAGGGCCATCATCAAAAGTCAGAATCAACTTATGCCCTTTTCCTACAGTAGTGTCTTCAGCAAATTTCCTGATTACATATCCGGACGGAAGTTGTAAATAATTTTGTTCAGCAATTAGCTGCTCCGAACTATCAATCTCAAAACTAATTTTTCCGGGTTGTGGCGAATAAATAATATCCAAAACTTCTCCCTCACCCTGGAACCCAACATTATTTAAAATAACTGGAATTGTTTTGAGGGAATCAAAATTAAAAGGATTTTGTTGTATTGAGGCATTGCTCAAATTACGGTTGTAATATTTCCATATACGATGATCTTCGCTTCCCAGGCGCCACAATGCCGTGCCTGCAACAGGTAATTCATCACTAAATCTTAGAATATTAAATGTGGTAGCGGCATCTGTAAACCAAACTTCATGATAGTTTTTAGTTGTCGAGTCCGAAGAGTCTTCTGTTATATAACTATAATGAAGATTATAAGAATCATTGTCATAAATAATTTTTGCATCCAGCGCTTTTGCTTTATTAATAGCATCATTATAAGTAAGTGTACTTTCAAATTTCCCATCAACCCAACTATAACCAAAACCACTTACACCCAGAATTATTTTTGAAGGGTCAATCTTTGCGGCTGTCCAGGAAACAGCATCCTCAATCCATTTTTGTGCACTTATAGGTCCCGGACCGGTAGTATTATTAAACTGATCATAAGCCATTAGTATAATGTAGTCATTATAATCTGACAACTTCTTGTAATCATAATCGTTATTCTTGGGCTCCACATCCATACTAACCAACATGTTTTTTTTATGAAGCGTTTCATAAAGTTTCTTTTGAAAGGCAGAAAGAGGGATATTGGTTTTTTCGATGAGTTCCTCAAAATCTATATTAATGCCACCCAACTTATAAAATGAAAGCGTATCCACTATCTGTTGTATCAGCCTGTTTCTTAAAGTGGTATCATTTAATATCTTGTGAAGCAATCTTCCATCAAAGTCTCCTTTAGAAGAATTAAAATTTGACAACAACGGCATGATCCGCAGCTTTTTTTGCTGCATTAAAGCGAGGCCTGCACTATCAATCCTGGTCTGCAAGCGATAGGTAATTGTATCAATGAAAAACCATTCAGGGAAAATAGTATTTATTTTATCTGCATTTTTTTCAAGATCCGGGTATGAAGTATTGGCTGTCCATGGAGTATAAAAAACTGCCCTGATTAGAGAAAGGGAGTTTGCCTTAGAAGCACTCCTATTTTTAATTTTTTTTAATGAATCCGTTTTTAATTTTTTATATAAGAAATCTTTAAAGCCTTTGAATTTCGAATTTTGATTATTTTTTAAAATCAGGGGATTAGAGGGGTCAAGAGTGGTTTCATATTCTTTGGCTTTGGCTACCATATTAGGCAAATTGGGTTGTGTGCCACTATACAAGGCAAAACCCAAAACCACGAAAAAGAAAGCGCCGATTAATATGAGTATACGGGAGGTCCATTTTACCCTTTTCCAGCGCGTAGGTTTATTGGTTTGAAAAATTTGCGGAGTATTGTTGTTCATTTGAAAAATGACAAATTAATATTTATACACAGGAATTGATTATTACAAGCGAAGGTAAACCGCTTAATTTTTGTAATAGCAAATTATTCATGTATTTGCTTTCGCTTAACAAAAAATTGAGAAAAAGAAAGGCCCCTGTAGAAACAGGGGCCGTTTACCAAAACTAACTGCTTATGAGAAAATTGAATTTTAATGTTTAATGATTTTGTATATTCCAAAACCCATGCCAAAAGTAAGAAGGTTAATGTTAATAAAGTTATAACAACACCTTGTTTTTTTCATTCAATACATTAAATAGTGTTAAAATAACTTTTTCACAACCATAAAGCTAATGAAAAAAACAACAATTATTATTGTTGGGTCAGTTTTGCTGAATTTTCGGCAAACTGAAGTGCGTCAATAAATTCCTGTAATTCCCCATTTAGTACATTTTCCAGATCATAAACAGTTAATCCGATACGATGATCTGTTACTCTTCCCTGCGGATAATTGTAGGTTCTAATTTTGGCAGATCGATCCCCTGAACTTACCAGCGTTTTGCGATGCCGTGAAATTTCTTCCTCCTGCTTGCGTACTTCTTCTTCGTAGAGTTTCGTACGTAACATTTGCATGGCCTTCTCCCTGTTTCCAAGTTGACTTCTTTCAGTCTGGCAAATAATTACCAATCCGGTAGCAAGATGAGTAAGCATCACTTTCGTCTCTACTTTATTTACATTTTGCCCACCTGCGCCACCACTCCTTGCAGTTTCCATTTTCACGTCACTGTCTCTCACCTCAACATCTATTTCTTCTGCTTCCGGCATTACTGCCACAGTAGCAGCACTTGTGTGTACACGCCCACTTGATTCTGTATCCGGGACCCGCTGTACCCGGTGTACGCCGCTTTCAAATTTCAAAGTGCCATAAACGTCTTCTCCTGTAACTTCTATTTGCACCTCTTTATAGCCTCCGGCAGTACCCTCGCTCTCACTAAGTAATGCAGTTTTCCATCCTTTCGATTCACAAAACTTTAGATACATACGCATCAGGTTGCCTGCAAAAAGTGATGCTTCATCTCCACCCGTACCAGCCCTTATTTCCAGGATACAATTCTTTTCATCCTGGGGATCTTTAGGAATAAGCATATTCCTTATTTGCTTTTCAGAATCTTCTTTTTGCTGTTGCAATTGGGGTAATTCTTCCTTAGCCATTTCTCTCATCTCTTCATCATCACTATTCAATACTTCTTTATTAAATTCAATGTCATCCAGTACTTTAGCGTATTGATCACGGGCAATTACTATTTTTTCAATATCCCTATATTCTTTACTAAGCTGACGATATCTCTTGTTATCTCGCACTATTTCAGGATTAGAAAGCGCCACTCCCAGTTCTTCAAATCTTGCCTTTATTGCTTCAAGTTTTTCAAGCATGTTTTATTAAATATTTATTTTACAAGATCAGGGTTTGTTGCTCACCACAATTTATTTGTAGAAAATTTTACCCTGTATCTTTGATAATTAGGTGCAAAATTAATCTAATCCTTTTTACATGCGGTATCGAAAATTTCAGGCCGATTATTTATTTGATGGCAAATCTCTTCTTTCAGAGAGTCATGTGCTGATAACCAACACAAACGGCGAGGTGATAGATATAGTTAAAAGAGAAACGGTCGGTGAAGATGTAATTACTTTAAAAGGCATTATTTCACCGGGATTTATCAATGCACATTGCCACCTGGAACTTTCTCATCTAAAAAATGTGATTCCTGAGAAGACAGGATTAATTGATTTCGTTTTCAAAGTGGTTAGCCAAAGGCATTTTGCTGAAGAAGAAATTCTTAATGCCATTGAAAATGCTGAAAACGAAATGCTGAAAAATGGTATTATTGCCGTAGGAGATATCTGCAATAATCCTTCGACTCTTTTTCAAAAAATAAAAAAGAAAATCAGGTATTATAATTTTATCGAAACAAGCGGTTGGTCGCCGCAAATAGCTAATGTAAGATTTGAAAAAAGCACTGTTTTTTATAATGAATTTATTAAAAATGATTTAAAAACCTCCATCGTTCCGCATGCTCCATATTCAGTTTCAGAGAATTTGTGGGAAAAGTTGGTTCCACTTTTTCCTGGCAAAGTAATTACGATTCATAGCCAGGAAACAGCAGATGAAGATTTATTTTTCCTGGAAGGTAAAGGCAATTTTACCAAAATGTATGAGATGATGAACATTGATAATTCATTCTACGAGGCTCCAAAAACAAGAAGCGTAGCCAGTTATTTCAATAAATTATCACCAGCCGCATCGGTTATTTTGGTACATAATACTTTTACAAAACAGAAAGATATTGACTTCATCAATGAGCATAAAAATCAAGAGCAATTAGTCTCATTTTGCCTTTGCCCTAATGCCAACTTGTATATTGAAAATACATTACCACCGGCAGATTTATTACTGAAAAATAATTGTCATATTGTTCTTGGTACCGATAGCCTGGCATCTAATCATCAGCTTAATATCCTGGAAGAAATAAAAACCATTGTGAAAAAATTTCCGAAAATAAAAACTGAAACACTATTAAAATGGGCAACTATTAACGGTGCCAGGGCTTTAAAAATGGATAAAGACCTGGGTAGTTTTGAAAAAGGGAAAAAGCCCGGCATTATATTAATTGAACATACAGATGGCCCAAAAATTAAAGATAATTCAAAAATTAAAAGGCTAATATAAGTAGCATAAACTCATAATATCTCCGATAAAACAGGTAATGTTTTCATGCTCCCAAACTCCGGAATATGCCATCCGTAATAGCTTTCCATGCTTTTTAAAATCGCTTGTCTTGTTTTCCTGTTTATTTTTATTTCTTCTAGTCTGTGAGGATGAATAGCTTTCAATAATTGCGAAATGTAAAAACTGATTTCAATGCTTACATGCTCAGAATCTGAAGATTCTAAATCTGAAAAAAAACCTTCCTTCAGATTGAAGATATTTCTTTTTCCAGAATAATTATCCTGTAAACGGAATCCTAAAAAAGGAGCTAACTGTAGGGAAAAATAAATAGGGAAATTGGCGGTAATCTCTTTATCAGCAACATCAAGATGAAGAAATGCGTCTTCACAAAATTGAAAAAGGGGTTCATTAGTTTCAGGCTGTTTCAGGCATTTTTGCAAAAGCTCTACCATGTAAAGCGCCACTGAATTTTTTGTTATATCACTTAAAATATTTTTATAAAGAACACTCCATTTTAATTCTTTAATACGTTGTAAATTTTTCAATTCATTATGATATACCTGGAGTTCCAATAAAGAAGAAGGCTGAAAAAAATGCGCTTTAGAGGTTTTCCCCGATGTACGCACTCCATTTACCAAATATGATTGTATGCCGAATAGCTCGGTAAAAATTGAAGCTATTACACTCGTTTCCCCGTATTTTATAGTCCGCAATACAATGCCTTGGGTAGTATAGATCATAGTTAAATGAAAAGTAAGAAAGTGATAACGAGAGCAAACTTCCGGTAAAAATAATAAGTAGTTTCCTCTTTTGGAAGAGAATTAGGGGAGGCCGCAAGTTATCACTAATTTGCAATCCATGCATACACTCAAAAAATCTCTTGGTCAGCATTTTTTAAAAGATGAAAAAGTAGTAGAAAAAATCGTTGCTGCTTTGATGCAGCATCCTTTTAAAAATTTGTTGGAAGTAGGGCCGGGTGGAGGAGCACTTACCAAACATTTGGTAAAAATTCCCGATATTCATTTTAAAGCGGTAGAACTTGACCAGGATAAAGTAGATTTTTTGGTAAAAGAATTTCCTTCTTTAAAAAATGACCTCATTCACAAAAGCTTCCTGGATATGGACCGACCTTTTGATGAACCTTTCACCGTGATCGGCAATTTCCCCTACAATATTTCTACACAGATTTTATTTAAAGTGCTGGAATGGAAAGAATATGTTCCTGAGGTGATTGGAATGTTTCAGAAAGAAGTGGCAGAAAGAGCTGCCGCAAAAGAAGGAAGCAAAATTTACGGAGTTTTGAGTGTGCTTATACAATACTATTATAAAGTGGAATATTTATTTTCTGTAGGCAATGAATGTTTTACGCCCCAACCAAAAGTGCAAAGCGGAGTGATCCGCTTAACCGCGCGAAAAAGCTATTTACCAGTAAAAAGTGAAAGGGCATTTTGGGTGTTGGTAAAAACTGCATTTAACCAAAGACGTAAGACATTAAGGAACGGAGTGAAAAGTTTAATAGCAAAAGAAGATCTACAGGATAAGTTTTTTGACCGTCGTGCAGAGACATTAAGCGTGGAAGAATTTGCAGAACTGACTTTTAAAATGATTTAAAATACGTTTTACCATTTCTACTTTTCAAAAACCATTTGATTTATTTTCCCTTTCTTTAGTCGTAATTTTACAGAGTTTTCTTTGCTTTAAATTGTAGTCCGTGTAATTTGATTCAATTAGGATAATAAAGCCGATATGCCCGACAATAAAAATCATACTGTAAGAATTGTTACTGCCGCTTCATTATTTGATGGTCATGATGCTGCCATTAATATTATGCGTAGAATAATGCAAAGCCAAGGTGCTGAAATTATTCATTTAGGTCACAACAGAAGTGTACATGAAATTGTAGAATGCGCTATTGAAGAGGATGCACAAGGTATTGCAATTACGAGTTACCAGGGTGGCCATTTGGAATTTTTTAAATACATGAAAGATCTGCTTGATAAGAATGGTTATGGGCATATCAAAATTTTTGGCGGCGGCGGCGGAACGATTTTGCCTGAAGAAATTGAAGAACTGGAAGCTTACGGAATTACCAAAATTTATTCTCCTGATGATGGGAGAAAAATGGGGCTGGAAGGGATGATTGAAGAAGTGATTGAAAAAAGCGCCCCCCCCCTAACCCCCTCCAAAGGAGGGGGGACAACAACCTCAACTTCTGCAAGAAATGGCAATGGAAATAATGGAGGTAGATTTATTTTGGAGGAATGGAGAGATATTAGTCTTGTCGCTAAATCAATTACTAAAGCTGAGAATGGCGAGGAAGTGGAAATTTTAAATTCTAATTCTGAGAGGTTAAAAGAAGAAAACAAAAGATCTCCTCAAATAAAAGATTATCTTAATGCTGATCCTTATTATTATAAAAATTTAAAAGCATTTGCGTTAGATCAAAAAGGTAATCCAACCAAAGCAGAAAAGATGCTATGGGAAAGATTGAGAGGACGAAAAGAAGGATTTAAATTCAGGCGGCAGCATATCATTGATAAATACATTGCTGATTTTGTTTGTTTACAAAAAGGAGTAGTTATTGAAATTGATGGCAATATTCATCAACTTCCGGAAGTAAAAGAAAATGATGAAATACGGACATCAAGATTAAATGAATTGGGTTTTGAAGTGTTGAGATTTAAAAATGAAGAAATTTTAAAGGATTCAGATAAGGTTTGCAAAGAAATTTTTAATCTTCTTGAAAAGGAAAAAGATTTTAAATCACCGCAAGTTGAAGCCGGAAAGGAATCTGAAAATCGTGAAGGAGTTCTCACCTCCCCCTCCCTTGGAGGGGGTTGGGAGGCGGCAGTTCTTGGCATTACCGGCACAGGAGGAGCAGGGAAATCTTCTGTAACGGATGAAATTGTGCGTCGCTTTCTAAAAACTTATGAGGATAAAACGATTGCCGTTATTTCTGTTGACCCCTCAAGAAAAAAAACGGGGGGAGCTTTATTAGGTGATCGTATTCGTATGAATTCCATTCACAATCCTCGCGCATATATGCGTTCATTAGCGACACGCGAAAATGATAAGGCCCTCAGTAATTACGTTCAGGAAGCGCTTGATATTTGCAAAGCGGCTGGTTATGATTTTATTATTTTAGAAAGCGCAGGTGTGGGCCAGAGTGATGCATCTATCCTGGATTATTGTGATGTGAGTATGTATGTGATGACGCCTGAATATGGCGCTGCTTCTCAATTAGAGAAGATCAATATGCTTGATTATGCAGATATAATTTGTATCAATAAATTTGATAAAGCAGGCGCTTTGGATGCCCTTCATGATGTAAAAAAACAATACAAACGCAATCATGGTTTGTGGCATTCTAAAGATGAGGAAATTCCTGTGATTGGTACTGTAGCTTCTACTTTTAATGATCCCGGATGCAACCTGCTTTTTAATAAAATTATAGAAGAAGTAAATTCTAAAACCGGCCGTGGGTGGAAAAAATATGAAGCGCCTTTGCGAAGTGAAAGTTATAACCGCTCCATCATTCCTGCAAAGCGCGTGAGATATCTTGCTGAAATTGCAGAAGAAATCGCTAATTATAATAAACTGGCTGAAGAGCAATCTGCTGTTGCTACTCAGTTGTATCAGTTGAATGGCACGATTGAAAATTTTAAAGTGATATCTGAAGAAAAGGAAGAAAAAAACGCTTTACTTATAAACGAACTGGAGAAGAGGAAAGTCGAAGTTGAAAAAAAATTATTACCCGTTTGTAAAAAATTATTGGATGAATGGGAAAAAACAAAAGCCCTTTATCAGAAGGATTTTTTTGAATACCACGTAAGAGGAAAAGTGATAAAACAGCCTTTGTTTTTTGAATCGCTCTCGCGCACCAAAGTGCCGAAAATAGCCGTACCGAAATTTAAAGATTGGGGAGATATTTTAATGTGGCGTTTGCAGGAAAATTTCCCTGGCAAATTTCCTTATACAGCCGGCGTGTTTCCGTTAAAGCGTGTGGAAGAGGATCCTACGAGAATGTTTGCCGGCGAAGGAAGTCCGGAAAGAACCAATCGCAGGTTTCATTATGTGAGTGTTGGGCAGCCTGCAAAGCGTCTCAGTACTGCATTTGACAGCGTTACTTTGTACGGTGAAGATCCTGCTGTTCGTCCTGATATTTATGGGAAAGTCGGCAATAGTGGTGTGAGTGTTGCATCGGTGGACGATGCAAAAAAGCTGTACAGCGGCTTTGACCTTTGCGATGTCAAAACTTCTGTAAGTATGACGATTAACGGTCCTGCGCCGATGTTGCTTGCTTTCTTTTTGAATGCCGCCATTGATCAGCAGTGCGAAAAATACATTCTTGAGAATAACTTACGGGAACGCGTAAACGCAGTTATAGAATCAAAATTTAAACCGGAAGATTTGCCTAAATACATCGGAATAAATGGCGAAGCCGTTTTGCACGAAAAAGGAGAAATGAAAGGGCATCTGCCAAAAGGAAATGATGGACTTGGTTTAAGATTATTGGGTCTATCGGGCGAAGATGTTTTAGACAGAGAAGTCTATGAGGAAATTAAAGCCAAAACATTAGCATCTGTTCGAGGAACCGTTCAGGCTGATATTTTAAAGGAAGACCAGGCACAAAATACCTGTATTTTTTCTACAGAATTTGCTTTGAAATTAATGGGTGATGTGCAGGAATATTTTATTGAAAATAAAGTACGCAATTTTTATTCTGTTTCCATAAGCGGCTATCATATTGCGGAAGCGGGCGCCAATCCTATTACGCAGCTTGCTTTCACTCTTTCAAACGGGTTCACCTATGTAGAATATTACATAAGCCGCGGAATGAAGATTGATGATTTTGCGCACAATCTTTCTTTCTTTTTCAGCAATGGAATGGATCCTGAATACAGTGTTATCGGAAGAGTTGCACGGCGTATTTGGGCAAAAGCAATGAAGTATAAATACAAAGCGAATTCCCGTTCCCAAATGTTGAAGTATCATATCCAGACAAGCGGCAGAAGTTTGCACGCCCAGGAAATTGATTTCAATGATATTCGTACAACTTTACAGGCCTTGTACGCGATCTATGATAATTGCAACAGCCTTCATACCAACGCTTATGATGAAGCGATCACCACGCCAACAGAGGAAAGCGTGCGCCGGGCAATGGCCATTCAGTTAATCATTAATCGTGAATTGGGAACAGCAAAAAATGAAAATCCAAACCAGGGAAGTTTTTTAATTGAAGAACTTACTGATTTGGTAGAAGAAGCGGTGATGGCGGAATTCAACCGTATTTCAGAAAGAGGTGGCGTACTTGGTGCGATGGAAAGGATGTACCAGAGAAATAAGATACAGGAAGAAAGCCTTTATTATGAATCTTTAAAAAACAATGGCGAACTTCCAATTGTTGGTGTAAATACTTTCTTAAATAAAGAAGGTTCGCCAACTATTCTTCCTGCAGAAGTGATCAGAAGTACCAAAGAAGAAAAAGATCAGCAGATAAAAAATCTACAGGCATTCCATAGGCTGCATATAGATAAAAGTGATCAAATGTTGAAACGCCTGCAGGATGTAGCTGTCAATAATGAAAACTTATTTGCTGAATTAATGGAAACAGTAAAGTATTGTTCGCTTGGGCAAATTACTCATGCCCTCTATGAGGTAGGTGGGCAATATAGGAGAAATATGTAGATTGACGATCTACTTTGAATTTAATAAATCCAGTGGCCTTGAGAAAAATTTAGGTGGTATTCTAAAAATTAGAAATCCTAAATTACTCTTTTTATATTTTTAAAGCAAATGCTTTCCGATATTTATCTTTACCCAAAAAAATGAATAATAAAATCTATTTTATCTTTATTTTTTTGACCATTTCCTGTTCTCCTAATAAATACGCCTCTACCAACAGGGTATATAAAAAACAAGTAAAATCTTTCGCTAAACAAATAAGAAAAACTCCCTTAGATGATGAATCCCGTTCCAGTTGGGTAGGGACTACTAATTTTGGATTACGTAAACCCAATTTTGTAATTATTCATCACACAGCACAGAACAGTTGTAAGCAAACATTAAAAACATTTACACTTCCCAGGACACAGGTAAGCGCGCATTATGTAATTTGTAAAGATGGCACTATACATCACATGCTTAACGATTATTTAAGGGCCTGGCAGGCAGGCAGGTCATCATGGGGAAATGATAAAGATATCAATTCATCATCCATAGGAATTGAATTGGATAATAATGGATTTGATTCATTTCCTCCTGCGCAAATAAAAAGTTTATTAACAATATTAAACAGACTAAAATCAACATATTCAATACCCACTGCTCATTTTATCGGCCATGAAGACATTGCTCCCACTAGAAAAAATGACCCTAATGTAACTTTTCCTTGGCAATTGCTTGCTCAGCAAGGATATGGTTTATGGTATGATGATACCAGCAGGGTCTGCATTCCTGAAAATTTCAACAGCCTGATGGCCTTGCGCATTATCGGATATTCTGTAAAAGATTCGTCCGCTGCAATTGAGGCATTTAAGCGCCATTTCGAAATGCAGGATAGCAGCCGTATCCTTACTGATGCGGATAAAAAAATACTTTATGATCTTATGAAAAAGTACGAATAATTTTTTTGCAACAATTTTATATTTCAACTATAAAAAAGGTTTTGATTTTGCCTATTTTGATTGTTACTTTACCATTCTTAATTTTAGATTAATGCAACTTTTACCTGTTTTGGATTCTGCTTCGGCAAAAGAATTTTTACAAGTTCCGGTCATTATTTATAAGGATGATCCTAATTTCATTCGTCCGCTTGATAAAGATGTGAATGAAGTTTTTGATCAAAAAAAAAATAAAGCATTTCGTTTTGGAGAGTGTCAAAGATGGTTATTAAAAGACGAAGATGATCAGCTTATTGGCCGCATTGCTGCATTTGTCAATAAAAAATATAAAAATAAAGGTGACGAACAAAAAACCGGTGGTATCGGATTTTTTGAATGCATTAATGACCAACTGGCTGCAGATATGTTATTTGATGTAGCCAAAAGCTGGCTTATGCAGCATGGTATGGAAGCTATGGACGGCCCTATTAATTTTGGAGAACGGGACAGATGGTGGGGGCTGGTGGTTGAGGGATTTAAACCCCCAATTTATTTAATGAATTACAATTATCCGTATTATGTTCAGCTTTTTGAAAATTATGGATTCAAAAATTTTTTTAACCAGATATGCTGGCATCTTGTTGTAGATACACAGTTGTCGGGAAAATTTTTAGAAATGGATAAAAAATATAGTACCAACCCTGATTACAAAACAGTTCACATAAGTAAAAACCAACTGGAAAAATACGCTACAGATTTTTCTATCATTTATAACAAAGCATGGGCAAAACATGAAGGCAATAAACAATTAAACAAGGAAGTAGCCTTCAAAATGTTTCAGTCGATGAAACCTGCAATAGATGAAAAACTTATTTGGTTTGTTTATTTTAAAAATGAACCGATTGCTTTTTGGGTAAATCTTCCTGATTTAAACCAGATATTCAAAAATTTCAATGGCAAATTTGGATTGTTAGAAAAATTAAAATTCTTATGGTTAAAGAAAAAGGGGGTAAATCACAAATTTACAGGGATTGTTTTTGGGGTAATTCCTGAATTTCATGGAAAAGGAATAGATCATTACATGATTATGCAGGGAGCTAAAGTTATTCAAACCGAAACCCGCTACGATGATCTTGAACTTCAGTGGCAAGGAGATTTTAATCCTAAGATCTTAAACATTTCAAAAAATCTTGGAGCAGCCCAAAGCCGCAGACT
This sequence comes from Bacteroidota bacterium, assembly GCA_030706605.1. Lineage (GTDB taxonomy): Bacteria > Bacteroidota > Bacteroidia > Chitinophagales > Chitinophagaceae > Ginsengibacter. Next base: position 17,225 of record JAUZOE010000032.1, on the reverse strand, counting down.
TGTTACCTATCGGTATATTTTTGATAGAAGCAAAGAATTTAAAAGACATCCGATATTGAACTAAATTTAATCCGGGTTCCATTTTAGATAATAGGTAGCAATTTCAAAAGGGCTAATTTTCTTTTAAGGAATCGTTTCTTACCTTGCAGTAATCTAAAAATTCAAATAAATATTTCCTTTCAGGATTGAGGCATATGGATAAATTCATTGTATCAGCGCGTAAATACCGTCCCCAGAACTTTAATACAGTTGTGGGACAATCGCACATTACTACTACTTTAAAAAATGCCATTAAAAATAACCAGCTTGCACATGCTTTTCTGTTCTGCGGTCCGCGCGGTGTTGGTAAAACTACTTGTGCCAGGATACTGGCAAAAACTATTAATTGCGAAAACAGGAGCATTGAAGGCGAAGCATGTAACACTTGTCATTCCTGTGTTTCTTTTGACAATGGCACCTCTCTAAATATTCATGAATTAGATGCCGCAAGTAATAATTCTGTAGATGACATCCGCGCTTTAGTTGACCAGGTGCGCTTTGCACCACAAGCCGGTAAATACAAAGTGTATATTGTGGATGAAGTTCACATGTTAACTACACAGGCTTTCAATGCTTTTTTAAAAACATTGGAAGAGCCACCTCCATTTGCCATCTTTATATTAGCCACAACTGAGAAACATAAAATTATCCCAACCATTCTTTCGCGCTGCCAGATATTTGACTTTAAACGTATTACCAACCAGGATACAGTAGAACACCTTCAGGAAATTTGTGAAAAGGAACATATCGTTGCCGATAAAACCGCATTACATATTATTGCTCAAAAAAGTGAAGGATGCCTTAGGGATGCATTAAGCATTCTTGATAAAATTGTAAGCTTTACTAATGGAGAATTAACCTACACCAATACGCTTGAGCATCTTAATATTCTGGATGAAGATTATTATTTCCGGATAATAGAAGCCATGCAAAATCAAAGCCTCAGCGATGTGATCCTGCTGTATGATGAAATTAACCGAAAAGGTTTTGAAGGTGATTTGGTTTTGACTGGTTTTGCAGAATTTGTAAGAAATTTATTGGTAAGTAAAGATCTTAAAGTAGCAATGCTCCTGGAGGTCTCTGAGGAATTTAAACAGCGCTACCTCGATACCTCTTCTAAAATTGCTGCTGAATGGTTATTAAGTGCACTTAATATTTTGAGTGAATCAGAGATCAATTACCGAATGGCAAAAAATAAACGCCTGCATGTAGAACTCACCTTTATTAAATTATCTTACCTGAACCAGGCACTCGAATTGGTAAATGATAACGGGCATTTAGGTAAAAAAAAACAGATTGAAAGCATAAAGCCAGTATCATTTAGAGCTATTAATCCCGTAGCTGATAAAACAAGGAATGAGAATGGAAAATCAATAATTTCTACCGGAAAAAAGAAACCTTCAGATAACGGAAATCCTAAACAAAGGGATGAGGCTGTATTAATTATTGAAGAGAAAGAAAAAAAATCAAATATAAAACTGCCTAGAGAAACAGGTATAAAAACCGCCACAGTACAGCCGCCGAACAAGTTTACCAAATTGGATTCTCTTGAAAAAATAAGAGAAAAGGTTGCCATTGAAAACAGAAATAATCACATCGTTGAATTAACAGAAGAAGAATTGTATGTTGGATGGGGGTTATATATTGAACAATTAGTTAAGAATAAAAATCTTCCTGCCGTTTCGCATTTTAAATCTGCCCAATTAAATATATCCGATAACAATTGTATTGAGATTATTACCAACAATAATATGCAGCAGAAATTTATTGAAGCAGAAAGAGGTGAATTAATTTCTCATCTTCAAACACATTTTAATAACCGATTTCTAACATATACCATCACACTGGTAGCTGATGAAAATAATAATGAATTGAAGGAAGAGCATTTATCAACTAAGCAGCAATATTTAAAAATTATAGAGGAATACCCATTGGTAAAGCAATTGAAGGATCGGCTGAGCATGCAATTGGATTATTAAAGGTTTAGATAACTACTATTTCATTTATAGAAAAGCGTCCGGAAGTAGTGTTAAGATATCAGCAGCAAATTATTTCCTTTCTTTGCGCAAAAAATTATAATAAATTATGTGGAAGCGACTGGCGAAATTTGTTTTAAATAACCGTTTATTTCTTTTGATCTTATTATTTGCAGTAACGGCTGTAATGGCATTTTTTGCCAGTAAAATAAAGCTCAGCTACGAATTTTCAAAAGCCATCCCGGTAGATAATCCCAAATACCAGGATTATCTTTCCTTTAAATCAAAATTTGGTGATGACGGTAATGTGCTGGTAGTGGGCATACAAACAGATCAGTTTTTTGAACTCAAAACTTTTGAAGCTTTCCGCCAATTAAATAATGAACTTAAAAAAGTACCTCATGTAGAAGACGTGCTCAGTGTTTCCAATGCTGTAAATCTCTCCAAAGACATTATTACACAAAAATTAATTGCCAACCAGGTTTTTGCAAATAGCATTCATACACAGGAGCAAATGGATAGCAGCCGTCGTGTTTTTTATTCACTCCCTTTTTATAAATCCTTATTATATAATCCGGCTACTAATGCTTATTTAATGTTAGTCAGGATTAATAAAGACATACTCAATTCCAAAGGGCGCACAAAAGTAATCAACGATATTATCAGCCCTATTAACCATTTTTCTGCTGCAACAAAAGTACAAACGCATATCAGTGGGTTGCCCCTGATACGTACAGAGGTGGCGGATAGAATTGCCAGAGAAATGAAATGGTTTATTATAGGCTCACTCGTACTTTCTGCCCTGATCTTATTATTTATGTTTCGATCAGTAAAAACTTCCCTTTTATCATTATTGGTTGTTATTATAGGTGTCGTCTGGAGTGTTGCCCTCATCCAACTTTTTGGCTATAAAATCACCTTGCTTACCGCTTTAATTCCACCACTTGTGGTGGTAATCGGTATTCCGAACTGCATTTATTTTTTAAATAAATATCACTCAACCTATAAGAAAACGGGAAATAAAGAGCAGTCTTTGATAGATATGGTGAGCAAAATGGGCATAGTCACCTTATTCTGTAATATAACAGCAGCAATAGGGCTAGCCGTTTTTGCCTTAACACAAAGCGCTATTTTAAAGGAATTCGGGGAGGTGGCAGGTTTAAGTATTATGTTGATTTTTGTAATCTCATTTATTCTTTTGCCAGGCGCTTTAAGCTATATGGCTGTTCCGGAAAAAAAACAATTAAAATATCTTGAGGTAAAATTTTTTACCAATTTATTATTAAGAATCGAACGATGGGTTTTTAATCATAAAAAATTCGTCTATGTATTTACGATAGTCATAATTATTTTTTCATTTCTTGGTATTTTAAAATTAAAAACTGAAGGTTTTATTGTTGATGATTTGCCAAAGACAGATAAAATATATACTGATCTTAAATTTTTTGAAAAAAATTTTCATGGCGTAATGCCACTCGAAATAATAATTGATACCAAAAAAAGATTTGGATTGGCAGGAGCAAGGGCCTTGCCCGTATTAGTGAAAATGGATTCACTTGCAACTTATATAAAGGGGCAAAAGGAAATGAATCGTCCGCTGTCTATTGCAGAAGGAATAAAATTCGTAAAGCAAGGTTTTTATGGAGGAGATTCTTCTGATTATGCTTTACCTAATTCATTCGATGCTGCATTTGTAGGAGATTATTTACGTCCGCAAAAAGAAAGTGATGGCAAAAATAACCTCTCAAAATTACTGACCAGTTTTATAGACACCGCTCGGGAAAGTACACGCATGAGTATTAATATGGCAGATGTGGGCACAGAAAAACTTCCAATAATCCTTGCCGGTATCAGGAAAGAAACCAATCATCTTTTTGATTCTTCCAAATATAAAATCACGCTTACGGGTTCCACAATCACATTTTTAGAGGGAAGTACTTTTATCATTAATGGGCTGAAAGATAGTTTGCTCTGGGCTTTTTTATTTATTACACTTTGTATGTTGTATTTGTTTAAGTCTGTCCGTATTTTAGTCTGCTCATTAATTCCGAATATTATACCGCTGATAGTGACAGCGGGCATAATGGGCTGGGCGGGGGTGCGTCTAAAACCCTCAACAGTATTAATATTCAGCCTGGCATTAGGAATTGCCATAGATGTTACCATCCGGTTCCTGGTAAATTATAACCAGGAACTTCCGGAGCATAATTTCAATATTAAAAAAACCGTTTCAGAAACGATAAAACATACAGGTTTAAGTATTCTATATACTTCTCTTGTTTTAATCGCAGGCTTTATTATATTTTGTTTTAGCGGTTTTGGTGGCACTCAATCTCTTGGCTGGCTTACTTCCATTACCTTATTTACAGCTACGCTCACTAATCTTATATTGTTACCCGTATTATTGATAGATATTACTAAAAAGTAGGAATATTTGACAGGCTGGGAATCATGCAAAGACTACTTCTAAAAAATAATTACGAAATACCTTTAAACCAAAAAGGTCATTTCAGTTGAGATATTTTTTTGATTTAAAAAATTTCTTGTAGAATTTTTTCCTCATCAATCAATAGATATTTAAAATAAAACCTTTTATAATAATAGATTCAGCCAATTTAAAAAAAGGCATAGATTTTCCTGGTAACTATTAATTCATAAATTATAAAATCAAATTGGCTAAGTGCAATTAGCTTTGAATTAGTAAATATCCCAGTTAAAAAATCCTGATATGACATTGGCGATTTATAATAAAAAAAGGAATTTTAAACAAACCACTGAACCTTCAGGAAAAATAAAAAAATCTGTTTCGAAATTAATTTTTGTGGTACATCGACATAAAGCATCGCAACTGCATTATGATTTCAGGCTTGAATTAGATGGGGTTCTTAAAAGTTGGGCTGTGCCAAAAGGTCCATCCTTAAATCCAAAAGATAAAAGATTGGCAATGATGGTTGAAGATCATCCATATGATTATAAAGATTTTGAAGGCATAATCCCTGAAGGAAATTATGGCGCCGGAATTGTGGAAATATGGGACGATGGAACCTATGCAGATGAGAACAATTCGCCAAGAGAAATTGCTGAAAAAATATTACGTGCCGGATTAAAAGCTGGCAATCTTAAATTTCAATTATTTGGCAAAAAGCTAAAAGGGGAGTTCAGTTTAGTGAAAATAAAAACTAAAGAAGATAATAGTTGGTTACTTATAAAACACCATGATAACTATGCTGTAGAAACGGAATATAATAGTGAGGAATATACTCCGGAAAATTCTCCTATAAATCAATGGATGGAAGAAAACAGGAAACCTGTTAAAAAAGGCAAATCAAAATACCGGTAAATAATGAAAACAAATTCTTCTAAGAACAGAAATTCAAAAAACCTGGAGAAAAAATATTTGAAGGATAACAAAGCCTCAAACAATACTGAAAAAACGTACACACTTGGGAAAACAAAAGTAAAGGTTACCAATATTGATAAAGTATATTTCCCTGAAGATGGTATTACTAAAGGAAATGTAATTGAATACTATATTTCAATGGCAGATTATATTTTGCCATACCTGAAAGGAAGGCCTGAATCACTTTTGAGGAATCCAAATGGAATTAATGCCCAGAGTTTTTTTCAAAAGGATGCGGCTGATAATGCGCCCCCATTTGTAAAAAATCAGAATATCCATTCAGAATCTAATGACAAAGAAATAAATTATATAGTCTGCGACAATCTTCCAACGCTTACCTATTTAAATAATCTGGGTTGCATTGAAATTAACCCATGGCATTCTACCGTAAAATCTTTAGATAAGCCAGATTACCTGATTATAGATATTGACCCTTCTGAAAAAAACACATTCGAACAGGTGATAGAGGTGGCGCTAAACATTAAAAATATTCTTGATGAAATAGGAGTTGACTCTTATTGTAAAACTTCCGGCTCATCAGGTTTGCATTTGTATATTCCTACCGAAAAAAAATACGCTTTCGAACAGGTGAAAGATTTTGCCTATTCAATTTGTTTACTGACGAATAATAAATTAAAAAAAATTACTACACTCGAAAGAAATCTTAAAAAGAGAGGAACAAAAAATATTTATCTTGATTACTTACAAAATAGCAAAGGTCAAACCATTGCATCAGTTTATAGCCTGCGGCCAAAGCCAGGAGCAACAGTATCTACACCATTATATTGGGAAGAAGTAAGAAAAGGATTATCACCACGGGATTTTACTATTTATAATACTTTAGATCGTGTAAAAAAAATAGGTGATATTTTTAAAGGAGTTTTAGGAAAAGGGATAAATATAAAACAATGCATTCAAAAACTCCCCAGGAATTTAAATCCTTCATAAAAGATATCAAAACTGAATATAAAATTCTGATTCCCAAATTTTAAATCCATTGCATATTAGGTTCCCTGCATTTCAAAAAATTTCCCCGTTATTTGATACTTTTTATAACGCGTTGAGTAGATTGACACTCTTTCCTGATTAGGATAGTATTCAATATCAAAGCCCTGGCCCATAGCTTCCATAGCTTGTATGATATTTTCATAAATACCTGCGGCAGTTGCAGCAAACATTGCTGCCCCCAAAGCACTTGTTTGTTCTGACCGGTTAATTCGAATTGGCATGTTCAATACATCTGACATCATTTGCATTACAAAAGGTGACTTCCTTGCAATTCCTCCTATACCTATTACCCCCTTCACGGGTATATTTTGTTCCAAAAATCTTTCCACTATTGCCTTGCTACCAAAACAAGTAGATTCTACAAGAGAACGAAAAATACCTGGAGCATCGGTCCCTAAATTTAACCCTGTAATAGAGCCTTTAACTAAAGCATTTGCATCAGGTGTTCGTCTGCCATTGAACCAATCTATACTCAACTCACTATCTTCCTGCAACGTCAACAAATTGGCTTGCCTGCTCAACTCAGGAATGATTTTACCAATAATATCATCGGTCAAATTATCCTGGGAGAACATTGACTGATTTACCAAATGTTTCAAAGGCCATGAAAGTATATTTCTAAACCACGCATAAACATCTCCAAATGCTGACTGGCCAGCTTCCATACCTATCATTCCAGGAATAACTGACCCGTTAACTAAACCACAGATACCCGGAACATATTTTTTATTCATTTCAGTTATAGGAGCTACTAACATATCACAGGTAGAGGTGCCAATCACTTTACTCAGATAATAGGGTTCAATTTGCCCTCCTACTGCACCCATATGAGCATCCATTGCACCAATACCTATCATTACGTCTTTACTTAAATCCAGTCTTTCTGCCCATTCTGCACAAATCGTACCTGCGAGTTTATCCGCCGTGTAAGTTTGTTTATAAAGCTTAGAAGTAAACCCGGAAAGCAAAGGATCTAATGAGGCAAAAAAATCATCGGGTGGTAAGCCTCCCCATTCTTCTGCCCAAAGAGCCTTATGTCCTGCAGTGCAAACATTTCTTTTCATTTGAGAGATATGCGTCCCACCTGTTAGCAGGAAAGGCATCCAATCACAATGTTCCACCCAGGAAAAGCAAGCATTTCTCACCAAACTGTTTGCTCTTAATACATGAAGTAATTTACTCCAAAACCATTCTGAAGAATAGATACCACCTACATATTTCAGATAATCTGTATCAAACAATTTTGCATGACCATTGATTTCGGCCATTTCCTTTATAGAGGAATGATCCTTCCATAACACAAACATTGCATCAGGATCATTTTGAAATTCAGGCAATAATGCAAGAGGTGTTCCGGATTCATTAACTGCTACTGGTGTAGATCCGGTTGTATCAATAGATATTGCTTTAATATTTTTCTTAACTATCGGGCCAGCTTTTGCAAGAGAGTGCTTAATCACATTTTCTAACCCTTCTATATAATCAAGAGGATGCTGCCGGAATTGATTAACAGACGCATTACAATACAGAGCATTTTTCCATCTCGGATAAAAAAATTCAGAGGATGCCATTTCCTGACCATTTGCTGCATCTACAATCAGGCAACGGACTGAATCGGTACCATAATCAACTCCTATCACATATTGCTTATTCATTTTACCGAGGCTTTTTTTATTTTATAAATCTTTGTTTGTCCTTAATAATCATTATCAGCTTTTATTTTATATCCCTCTAATGCATAATATAATATAAATGCGAATAAGGGAATCGGAACAAGAAAACCTAAGGACATTCCATAAGCGTCTGCAACAGCTCCCATAAGCGGAGGAAAAACAGCGCCTCCTGCAACTGCCATCACCAAAAAAGAAGCACCTTCCTTTGTATGAGTCCCCAGCGATTTGATTGCCAATGCAAATATAGTAGGGAACATAAGGGACATGAAAAAGAAAACTCCATAAAGGGCAATCAAAGAGGCCCAGCCAAATTCAAGGGCAACAATGGGTAGTAACAAGCAAACCGCTAATGAAAACAAAGCAAGCATTTTGGTAGGTTTAAAATACTTCATCAAAGCGCTGCCTGAGATTCTTCCTATCATAAACAGCAAAAAGCCAAATGACAAAAAGTAAGGCGCATACTTAACTTCAAAATGTGGGTGCATATCCTGGTCTGTAACAAAATTTATCAGAAAGCTAAAAACACCGGTTTGTGCTGCCACATAGCAGGCCTGAGCAGCAATGCCTAATTTAAAATGCCGGTTTTGCCATAAGGGCTTCTTCGATATATATCTTGCGTCTGTTACATCTTTAACTTCTTCACCCGGCTGTGAAGCGGGTACTACCGCGCCATGAGCCATATTTTCATCTTCTTCCGTTATTTCCGGCAAAGTTAACCGCATAAATACAAATGCAACTGCCAGAACGATCAGGCCTATGATGGCAAAAGGCAATACGATTGATATCATTTTTTTGCCCTCAACATGACTCTGATTTCCATATATATATAAAGCGATCAATGGCCCGATCACCCAGGCAAGCCCATTAAAAGATTGAGAAAAATTGATTCTGCGTTCAGCAGTTTCCGGAGGACCTAACTTGGTAGTATAAGGGTTAGCCGCAGTTTCGAGGGTTGCCAGCCCTGCTCCAATAATGAGAAGGCAAATCAAAAACAAAATAAACGACTGCAATGGCGCTGTGCCTGCAGCAATCAGGGCCCCTGACGCAAAGAGAATTAAACCCAATACGATACCCTTTTTGTATCCGTGTTTTTTCATAAATAAGCCGGCAGGTATTGCCATTCCAAAATAGGCACCATAGAGAGAGAATTGAATAAAACTGGATTGCCATTTCTCCAGGTGCAGCATAACCTGGAAATTCTTATCCAATGTATCTAACATGCCATGTGCTATTCCCCAAAGAAAAAATAAGGTCGTAATGGCAACAAACGGCCCAGAATAATTGACACCGTCTTTTATAAAAAGAGACACTTTTGATTTTTTCATTTTTGCATTTCAGTTTTTATTTATAAAGAGGTCCATAGATATTACAAGCCCGGTAATCAGCGCCTTCAATTTCAGATCCAAATGCATTCCATGCAGATGGGCGGAATATTTTCTCTTCGTCTACATTATGCATTGAAACGGGTATACGAAGTATAGACGCAAGTGTAATTAGTTCATGACCAATATGCCCATTACTTATGGCTCCATGATTCGCTCCCCAGTGTGCCATAACATTATACACATCTGTAAATACTCCTTTGCCGGTAAGATTAGGAACAAACCAGGTTGTTGGCCAGCATTTATCAGTTCTTTCATCTAGTATTTTATGCACATCTTCCGGCAGATATATTGTTTCTCCTTCTGCAATTTGCAATACCGGACCAATTCCCTTTACAAGATTCAATCGACACATTGTAACTTTCATACCTCCTTTAGTAACGAACTTTGAAGAATATCCCCCTCCCCTAAAATATCCATTGTTTGCCGGATACCAGGTAGTTGCTTTTAAACAGGCATTTACTTCCTCTTCATTTATTTCCCAAAAAGGTTTCATAACAGGCTTACCATCAGAAGTTTGACAGCCACTTCCATCAAGAGTTGCAGAACCAGAATTAATGAGATGTATAAATCCATTTGCAGCTACGCCTTCGGGTTTCCAGTTAGAAACTCTTTCGACAGCATCCGGACTCCAGAAGGTTCGCACATCTGCAAATATTTGAGCAGTGTTTGTGAGAAGATGGTTGAATAACATGGAAATACCATTCAATGAATCGTTCTCTGTAGCGACAATATAGGGTGCTCGTATGCCATTCCAATCAAAAGAAGAATTTAATATTGCCTCAGAAAAATCACCATTGGGTAAAAAATCTGTCCACTGCCTTTGCCCCTGGAAACCAGAAACAATAGCATTATGACCATAAGCCTCTTCGCCAAAACCTTTTTCTTTTAAATGACTATTGCCAATCATCAAATCCCGAATGATCAGAGTCATTTTAACAACAAACTCCCAATCCTTATCTTTTTGATCACGGGAAAATTGTTTTTCAATAGGGTTAGCATCTTCACCTTCCTGGCAATTTTCTTTAACCCATACTATTGCTTTATTATATTCATCTTCATTGTAAATCTTTTTCTCAATACGCCTGAGTACTTCAGTGGAATCAACGTATTCATTTCGCATACCCAGGAATTCCTGAAAAAAAGAGGGTGTTATCATTGAGCCTGCAATTCCCATTGATACTGAACCTATAGAGAGATAGCATTTCCCCCGCATCATAGCTACTGCCAATCCAGCCCTTGCAAAGCAAAGCAAGCGATCTTTTACGTCTTCAGGTATGTTTTCGTCATCTAGATCCTGCACATCTCTTCCATATATACCAAATGCGGGTAACCCCATTTGATTATGAGCGGCTAAAGTTGCAGCTAAATAAACGGCTCCGGGCCTTTCAGTTCCATTGAAACCCCATATAGCTTTAGGTAGATATGGATTCATATCCATTGTTTCACTACCATAACACCAACATGGCGTTACTGAAAGTGACACACCAACATTGTTCATTTCAAATTTCTTTTCACAAAGCGAACTTTCATATACTCCTCCAATACAAGTATCAGCAATTACACATTCTACAGGGCTTCCATTAGGATACCTTAATTCCTTTTCATAAAATGCCGCAACATTTCGTGCCATTGTCATGGTTGTTTGTTCAAGTGATTCTCTGACACCTCCTAAACGACCATCAATAATTGGTCTTATCCCTATTTTTGGATAAATATTTTGTTCCTTCATGTGTTATGTTTTAATAATTCAAAGTTCTTTTTAGATAATTTCAAGAGAAAAAAAATACTGACAAACATTATTTATACTATTGCTTTTAAACTCTTCCAAAATAAATTACAGGATTTTTATTTGAGACTCGCCTTCTTGTCCAGAGGATATTAATGAAATTTCCGGATCAAACATTTTAATAAAAAATTCTTTAGGCAGGGAATGACAATAAAAACTGGCCTTCCCAAAAGAAAAAAACAATTTACCATTTTTAGCAAAAAATCTTTGTCCCAGTTTATTCAATTCAGAAACAAGCATAGTAATAATCGTAAGAGAGAAAAAATTATTTTTCAGACTAAAGAATAAATATTTTTATTCAGTTAAATTATATGCAATGTAATAAAAACTATTAAACTCCGGTTGATTAGGATTCAAAACATTTTTAGTAACAGTAAAGAAAATGTTATTTGGAATTTGCTGAAAAATATCGCTAAAAAACTACTTTAGATAAGTTATAAAGCAGATTATAAATGAGAAGCGATCTTAGAAAATTATCTAAAGAAAAATTAAAATAAATTAGAATTTAATCTTTAAAATTACACTTTATCAAAATGCGCATTTATTAGATGCAAAACCTTTTACACCCGGTTTTACCCAAAAAACATTTCCACTTTCCGGGTATTTTTTTAGGTCTTCTTCTTTCATATTTTCCCGGGCAGTAGTAATTACTAAATAATCCAGATTATCTCCGGCAAATGCACAGGAAGAAACCTGGGGAATCGGCAATTCGATCTTACCTTTTAACTGACCGGTAAGCGGATCCCATCTATATACGCCGAATCCTCCCCAGTGGGCAATCCAAAGCATTCCTTCTTCATCTATGGTAATTCCATCCGGAGTACCCATTTCAATGGGTATTTGAACGGCATTTTTTTCGAAAATAATTTCTCCTGACTCCTCTTCGAAAATAAAAGATTGCACAACCTGCGTGGGGCTATCAACATAGTATAAACGCTTATTATCCAGAGACCACACCAGACCATTAGAAATAGAGATATGATCCAATTTCTTATGTACATTTAGATTGGCATCAATAAGGTACAATGCGCCTGCTTCATTTTTGTGTTCAAGATGCATGGTCCCTACCCATAATCTGCCTAAGCTATCACATGCACCATCATTACAGCGGTTTTCTGAAGGTGGTATTTCAACATCAAGCAACCATTCCAGGCTTTCTGATTCCAAATCGAACCTGGCTATTTTCGCATTTAATGCTAATATCAATTGATTATTACCTTTCCCCTGTATAACTAATGTAAGCTTGTAATTAAATTTCCAAAATCGCGTTTTTAGATGGTGCCAATTATATTCATACAATAGTCCATTATCAATATCCACCCAATAACAGCATTTTCTTTCAGCATGCCATAAGGGGCTTTCTGCTAAAATAGATTGTGACTCATAGAGTAACTCCGCTTTCATAATTGATTATGGGGGATTAATTTATGATTGGGATATCAGACCCGCAATTTTCATTAATTGCTATCCGGCCAGTAAATAGCCAACTTCTTTCTTAAAAAAGAAACACTTCTTTCTAATTGGTCCATGCCGTCTACACCATCCTCAATACTGATCCAGCTATTAAAACCTACGCCTTTCAAAATTGAAAATATGGCATCATAATCGTTTAACCCTTTTCCTATTTCTCCATGACTTAATCTTTTGGCATACCCTTCTACTCCCCCTTCTTCTTTTCGAAGATCTTCAAGCGTGCCTTCTTTAAGATACCTATCGCTGGCATGCATGGTTACTACCCGATGCGAAACACGTTTAAGAAGTTCAATCGGGTCTTCCCCTGCGATATAGGTGTTACTGGGATCATAATTAACTCCGAAAAAGGGATGATTTATGCTATCTACAAGCTTACAAAAAATATCCATCTTTTGAGCAAATTCAGGATATTTCCAGAAATCATCTTTATAATGATTTTCAAGAATAAGAGTAATTTTTCTATCCTGTGCATATGGTAAACACTCATATATACAATCAGCCGCTAATTTCACTCCCTCGTCGATTGAAAGCTCAGGACGTTTCTGACCAGAAAGTACCCTGCAATAAGACCCTCCCAAAGCATAAGTCATGTCAATCCATCTTTTCTGCTTTTCAATTTCATTTTTACGAAATGCCGGATCGGGGCTTGTAAAATCAGGGGAACAACACATCATAGGTATCACCTTACCATGATCTTCAACCTGCCGCCGAAATTTCGACCAATTATTTTCATCTTGCATTTCAAGGAAACCTGCATACCACTCCAGTCCTTCAATATCCAACTTTACAGCTAATTCTATCCATTCTGAAACTTGCATACTTCCATCTTTGCATAAGGCATTCATAAATGCTTTGGGAAAGACAGCTAACTTAGGCATAAAAAAATATTTTTACTCTTTGATAAATTAATGAATAGTAGATGAATCTTTTGGAGGATTACGACCGATTGAAGGATATTGCTCCAGTTCTACAACCTGTCCCGATACTGGTCCGCTTTCATCACCAAGCCAATATACACATGCTGCTGCAATCTCTTCCGGCCATAAAATTCGCCCGGCCGGGGCATAGACATTCGGGATTTCTTTGTACCAGTCTTCCGAAAGTCCGTGTTCACGTTTACGTAAAGTTTCAGTTTCAGTGAGCACCCAACCCGGATTAATCTGGTTTACACGTACACCCTCTTCACGAAAAAGACTGTCTCCAAGATTACGGGTCATTGTCATCATAGCTCCTTTGGAGATACTATATGGCAGTAAGTTAGGCTCACCACTATAGGCATTTACAGAACCAATATTAAGAACGCATCCATGTGACTTAACAAGATACGGTAAGGCTGTCTGAATAAGGGCAAATGGTGCAACAGTATTCACCTCAAGTACTTTCCGAAGAAATGCAAGATCTGTAGTATGTATATTTGAAGAAACAATCATCGCTGCATTATTGACAACCGCATCGAGTTTCCCAAAAGTTTTTACTGCAATATCAACCAGGCGTTGTGGGGCACCCTCAATACTTATGTCCTCAATATGTAGAACTGCATTATCATTGCCGAGTTCATTCACCACAATTTCCCCCGCCTGGTGGTCGCGACCATTGATAACAACTTTTGCTCCTTCTACTACACAACGTTTTGCAATAGCCTTTCCTATACCCGTCGTACTACCTGTAACAATAATAACTTTATTTTCTAACCTCATATTAAATTTTTTATACTGGTTTAAGTACGCTTTTAACCACTTCACCTTTGTGCATTTTTTCGAATGCTGTATGCCATTCAGTTATAGGCCATACTCCACCAATAATTGGTTTTACATCCAACTGGCCACTTGCCATTAAAGCGATAACACGCTCCCACATGGGCCAATTATGGCTAAAGCTACCTTGAAGTGTAATATTTTTCTGAACAAGAGGATCAAGAGAGAACCCTAAAGGCTGAGGGCCCCATCCAACTTTTGTAATTTTCCCATTAGGTCTCACGAGTTGCATGGCGATTTTTAATGTAATGCTAGCACCAGCTGCATCAATCACGCAATCAGCTCCAAGCCCATCCCGTTTATATGCCCATTCTGTCGCATCCCCGATAATTGCTTCGCAACCATATTGCTTTGCAATTTCTAATCGGTGTTTATCTGCCTCCAATCCAACTATAGCGACTTGAGCACCACATATCCTTGCAACTGCAGCACATAAAATTCCAATTGTACCCGGTCCTAGCACAATAACGCGATCTCCCGGTTTAATTCCTGTGTTTTCAACAACAGCACTATATGCTACGCAGCAAGGCTCAGTTAGACATGCATGTTCAAATGGAATCTGGTCAGGTACTTTATGCAAACAACGCGCGGGTACACTTACAAAGCGAGTCATAGCACCATTTACACCATACCCAAATCCTTTTCTTGAAGGATCCAAATTATACAATCCAACTCTTGACATAGGGCTATTGGGATCAATAACAGCAGCAGTTTCACTCACTACCCTGTCTCCTTCTTTCCATCTTGTTACCTTATTCCCTATTTCAACAATATGTCCTCCGAATTCATGTCCAAGTACAACAGGATAATTTACCGCCCAGCTATGGTCGGCTGTCCATTGGTGCAGATCACTACCACATACGCCAACATTGGCCACTTCGAGCAATACATCCTCATCACCAATTACAGGTTTTTCAATTTCTCTTATTTCTACAGAGCCCTTTTCAGGGGCAAAATTTACTACGGCAGCTGATTTCATTTTTATTGTATATTAATTATTTTTATATGAGTGGATCTTATCACAAATTAAACGCAGCGAACTTTCAAGATCGCCACCCGCTGTTTTAAAACTATCCCCATCAATTGTTAACGGTGCACCAAGCACAACTCAAGGGGCCCCATATTCGGGGCATTGAATTGCCTGTTCCAAGGAAAGACCTCCTACAGCTTGTACAGGGATTTTAACTGCCCCTACGACTTCCCGCAGTTGATCAAGAGGGCTCGGCATCCTTAGACCCCTAGCTGCTATACCACGACGCTCATCATAACCTATATGATGGATTACGAAATCACACCCCAAATCTTCAAGCCATTTAGCTGCTGCGACCATGTCTTCACAACCGAGATTATCACCCATGACTTTTACACCAAAATCTTTGCCTGCATTCACTACACACTTAATAGTTTCTGCATGAGCTCTTGCCATAACAACAACATGAGTCGCTCCGGCTTTTGCCATCATTTCTGCCTCCAGGTAACCACCATCCATCGTTTTAAGATCAGCTACTATAGGAACACCGGGAAAAGCCTCACGCAATTTTCTAACACCATGCAGTCCTTCTGCTAAAATGAGTGGTGTTCCCGCTTCCAACCAATCAACGCCGGCCCTCATAGCCATTGCTGCAGTTTCCAGGGCTTCATCAATATTTGTCAGGTCAAGAGAAATTTGAACTATAGGATTCATTATTTTAATAATTTTTTGTTTTGCAAAAGTATATCTAGTTGGGAGTATTAAAAAAATAAATGTTGATATTTTTTTAATACTCCCAATAGTTTTGATTACATATAATAAAATGCTAACCTAAAAAATAGATTATTTTTTTAGATCAATAGGAAAGTAAAGCAATTAGCCTTCTTAACTTATTTATGGTAATGGCTTAACCATTATATCCTTAAAAAATACTACGCTTTTTGGATCATGCCCTTGTAGTGCAAAAGTTCCACTGGATATAATCCGGCCGGGATGGCCTTTAGGAGGAACAAAGCCATCCGGTTGTGTCCAATCAGTGACTACTATATCATTTATCTTGGTGATAACATGTTTACCTTCTACTTTAATATATTCGGTGAACCATACATTATCCTTAACATATACTTCCCTGGTATCTTTGATGTCATATAAACCGGCCGTCCTTTTCCAGTCGGTATGGGAGTTATTTACCTGTACTTCAAATCCTTTATCAGGAAAACTTCTTTGCTGGTACTCTGTATGAAAATATATCCCTGAATTAGAACCCGGCCTGGTCATTACCAGGGCCTTAAACTCAAAATTGGTAAAATTATGATCCATTACAGGGCCTTCATAAAATAAGTGGGAGGTGGGACCTGCTACCTTAATAGCACCATCTTCTACTGAAAAGGTACCCGGCTTATCACTGGCTTTCCAGCCGTCAAGGGTTTTACCATCAAAAAGGCTGATCCAGCCTTTGTTGCTTTTTGTTTTGTTCGTGCTTGAACAAGCCATTAAAGTCAATATGGTAACAAAGAATAAAATGCTTTTTTTCATATATTATTTTTAATTAAGCCAACCGTTAAATATTTATTTTATTCAAACCTATAATATAATTATGCAGCAAACTGCGAAGTCTACAATTATCACTGCAGTCAGTATATATTACAAATCCCGGAGCCAGGCTCCGGGATTTAATTTTTTGATTAAACTCCTAAACTCCAGCCCTGGCGGTATTCTCTCTTCACAAACTGATTGGCTTCTTCAAAATTGGTGATGCTC
>JAUZOE010000031.1 GCA_030706605.1 Bacteroidota bacterium | reverse complement strand
CCTTTTAGCAGATCATCCACTAAACAGAAAATTGCTATAATTTTATCTTCATTAAGCATCGGTAAAGATTTTTTAAGTGTCGTAACTCAAAATTATTCTTTATCGATGTCCTTTTTAATTAGCAACTTGGGTTAATTAGTCCGGGAATATCGTGCGGAACAAAAAACGAATATTGCCAGGTATTTCCTTCCACGCAAAGCGGATTTCCATATTGGGCAAAACGTGGTTCAAAAGGCTTGTACCAGCTTCCGTCGCTGTTTTTGCCGTTCAAAAGATGATATTTCGGATCATACAGATTTTTGTAGTATTGCGAGCGAGCCATATATTTTTTATAGTCAGCAGTTTTTCCCAATTGTTTGGCCACCTGTGCAATGCACCAGTCATCAAAACAATATTCAACCGTTTTCGAAACGGTTCCGCTTTTCTCTTTATCCACCGGAACAAAATGGTATTGCCGGTAATAGTCAAGCCCCTTTCGGTTAGTTTCCGAAACTTCCATCAAGGCTTTGTAAGCCTCATCCAGATCGTATTTCCCGATTTTCTTCGTCAGCGCATCGGCGATCAAAACAGCCGCGTGGTAACCAATCATCGAACCTCCTTCGTTACAGGCAATTTCCCAGTAGGGCAGTTCGCCGGTTTGCTTGTATTTGGCCATCATTGAATGAATGATGTCTTCCTCAACGCGTGGCTGCATCAGCGACAACAACGGATCTTCGGCCCGAAAGGTATCCCACAGCGACAACAAGGTATATTGCGTGTAACCCACCGCTTTATCGGGAACCTGATTAAAATTCTTGTAAGAATCATCGACATCCGAGTAGCGATACGGAGCCATGTAACTGTGGTACAATGACGTGTAAAAAATCGTTCGCTTCACGGAATCGTCGGTCGTCACCTGAACTTTCAAAAGTTCATCGTTCCATTTCTTTCGGGTGGCTTCGCGCATTTCGTCGAAGTTCCAGCCAAAACGGTCCGCTGTTTTCAGATTTGCCAACGCATTGTCTTCGCTCACCGACGAAATGGCCACTTTCAGTACTAATTCCTGACTTTCATTTCCGTCGAACGAAAAAGCGGCATCAACATTCGTTCCTTGGGCCAAGGTGTCACTAGCTGTTTTTTCAGCGTTAAAAAACTGATGCTGTTTCATTTTCCGGGAAAACCGCATGGCAAAATATACGCGTTGCACATTGGCTTTTCCGGTAGAAAAACGGTAGCCGGTAATCAATTCCGGAGAGCGGTAATGTACAAGCGCATCGGTGGTCCGGTCGCTGTTGGTATAACCCAGATTAAGCACCACGCTTTGCAACCCGGCCTTTTTGTTGAAGCGATACCGGTGCATGGCAGCCAGTTCGCCGGTGGTCAATTCCACATCAATATTGTCATCCTTCAGATTTACTGCATAATAGCCGGGGGAGGCTTTTTCGGAACTGTGTGAAAAATGCGACCGGTATTCCAGCAGAAAATGCTTGTCGAACGGCCCCGGATGGCCGTCGCGGTTGATAAATCCGTTTGGATCGAGGCCACGCTCTGCAATGATTTCGTTGATAGTGGAATCGCTCTGTGTAAAATATTTTTCTTCAATGGGTTTGATCGTTGGCATCAACGAAATATCGCAGTAATCGCCTACTCCGGTTCCACTGAGATGCGTATGTGAAAAACCGACAATCGTGCTATCACCGTAATGATAACCAGCAGCGTACATCCAACCCGGGCCACCGTTGTTGGGACTGAGCTGAATCATTCCAAACGGATAAGCAGCGCCGGGAAACATGTTGCCGAACCCCACTCCCATTTTGCCGCCGGTTCCGATAAACGGATTGACATACGAGGCAAAATCCTGCTTTTTAGTTTCAGAATGACAAGCAGTTAAAAATAATATGGCAATAACAGCAAACTTCATAGTTTCGATTTGAATTCATAATTCCCGGAGGGAACATGCACGATAAAATATCCATCCTTAAATCCTTTGTTGGTTGTACCTTTCAATTGGGCAACCGGCAATCCGCTTTCGGTCACTTCGCCGTCTTTTTTGCCGGGAATGAAAATTTCGGCAGACGTATTGAAAGGCACGCTCACTTTCAAAGTAAAGAGTTCCGGCTGCCGTTTCCATTCAGATGAAATTGTTCCGCGTATTGTTTCTATCGTTGATTTTGCGGAATTCAAGCTATCCAAAAGTTCTGGTTTCACTGTAAATGAAGCGTATGCAGGATTCTTTTCATCCAACTGAATACCAGTAATGTACCTATAAAACCAGGCATCGATGCTTCCCATCATCACATGGTTCTTCGATTGTTTCAAAGTCCAGAATTCGCAGACCGTTGTGTATCGACGCATCATATCGGCCCAGCTTGGTGCACTTTTCTGATTGATAATTCCCCAGGCCACATCAGCGCGGCCCAGTTGTGCGAGCGCCTCGGGCATATATTTGGTTCCCAGCACGCCGGTGGTCAGGTGTGTGTTATTGTTCACCACAATGTCTTTCACCAGATTACTCAACACGCGCGATTTCATATTTTCAGGCACGATTCCCAAAAAAAGCGGAAAGGCGTTCGCCATCTGGCTGCCGTCTTCGTAATTGGCCGTTTCAGGATTCAGGAACTTGGCATTATATTTTTCACGAATGGCATCAGCCAGTTTGCTGAAATGTTCCTGATCAGCCCTGTTCCCAAGTATTCCGGCCACTTTGCTCATGATTTCAGAATTCCAGAAATAGTAAGCTGTAGGCACCGATTTCGGGTCGCCTTCTTTCCAGTCTTTTACCATGCTGCCCCAGTCGCCAATCCATCCTGAAGGCAAAATCAAATTAGTTGCAAGGCTGTCAAGGAGATTCATGTAGCGCTTCATGGCTGGATAGTTTTTGGCCAGAATTCGTTCGTCGTCGTAATTGAGGTAATATTTCCAAAGCATGATCAGGTAGGTGCTGCTCCATTCGATACCTTCATCTTTGATATATGGACGCGGTGAAATGATCGGAATGTCGCCGGTTTTTGCATCCTGGTTCTCACTAATGCCATCGATCCAGTTTTGGTAAAACAAAGCCATATTGAAGTTGAACATCGCTTCGTCGGCCGAAACCTGAGCATCGCCAAACCAGCCGAGGCGCTCGTCGCGCTGCGGGCAATCCATCGGGTAACCCAGCATGTTGCTCTTTTGCGACCAAACTGTAGCGTGATGTATTTTGTCAACCAACTGGTCATCGCACTCGAAACTGCCGGC
The DNA here is from genome assembly GCA_030706605.1 of Bacteroidota bacterium. GTDB lineage: Bacteria > Bacteroidota > Bacteroidia > Chitinophagales > Chitinophagaceae > Ginsengibacter. The sequence goes on along the minus strand of JAUZOE010000031.1, from coordinate 44,779 downwards.
GGGTTGGTTGTCCGAATAAACGGCATGACCTTCCACATCCATAAGGTGCAAGGGTCCATTCTGTGACGATATTTCCACATACTTAAATCCGAAGAAGGAAAAATGTGTTTCATAAGTTTCAATGCCATCTCCTTTCAAAATATACTCAGCTGTGGCTTTTGCATGCTCGTTACTTGTGACGTCAACCGTCCCATCAGGAAGAATATCTTCGGCAAACCTGAGTTTCAGAATAGTATTCTTTGGCCCCTTTGTTTTGATACTGACCCAGCCAGCAAAATTTTGCCCCATATCAAATACTTTTGTGTTTTTCAGCGAGACCTGAATTTCTTTGGGTTTAAATATTTCGTGCTCTTTGATCGCCGGCATGGTTTCAGAAACCAGTTGAACTTTTGGCTTTTCGAATACTGTCACAGGTTTCCAGTCAGAATCATTGTATCCGGTGGTCATCCAACCAGGATGATCCTGATTGGCATCATAGATCTCTCCATCATAAACACAATCATAGGTGATTGGGCCCGGAGTACAGCGCCAGTTTTTATCCGTTTTTATCCATTCTGAAGAGCCATCATCATAAGTAACCAAAATCTGTGCAATGGCTTTTTTGTGGCCAAACCATTGCATCCGGTAATCATCCCACCATTTTTTATAGGGATTGTACCAGCCGTTTCCGAGATGAATTCCGAGTGCGTTTTTCCCCTGTTTCAATAATTCTGTCACATTGTAAGTATCGTATAAAACATACTTGTGATAAGGGGTTTTAGCTGGAGCCAGTACATGATCACCTACACGTTTCCCATTGATAAAGAATTCATAATAACCCAACCCGGTGACGTAGGCACAAGCGGATTTGATTTTCTTCGGGATTTCAATTTCGCGACGAAGCAAAAGAGAACGGCCGTCATGCACAATGCTGTCTTTTCCAGGGAACTGTTCTTTTACATCTTTGTAGAAACCTTGTGCCGGAAGCTTTACTGATGCCGGTCCGTTTCCAATCCATGCGGCCTGCCAATCGTCGGGCGAAAGCAAAGTTGTTTCGAATTTTGCCACCGGACTTTCATATCGGTGTCCGTTTCCGTCCCAAATAATGACTTTCCAGAAATAGGTGCTGTGCGAACGAATATCATCCTTGGGATATTCGTGCTGAATGGTTTCTCCTGACTTGATTTTCCCTGAATTCCACAAATCGGGCTGGTCATTATTCAGACGGTAAGCCGATGTAGCAAGCATGATTTCATAAGCTGATTGAATCTGGTTGCGTTCTGAAGAAGAAACAATCCAGGAAAAACGTGGATGTTTTATATCGGTATTAATTGGATTTTCTGCATATTCGACCAACATCTTTTCGAATTTAAACGGCGAAATTCTTACCTGCGAGTAGCTCGCCAGTAAAAAGCATCCAAAGGCAGCGATCAGAAATCGCCATATCTTAACCAGGGTATATTTAATTTTTCTACTCATTGGGATTAGTCAATTATCTGTGTGGTTGATAATAAAAATGCCCATCTTCAGCACCGAGCAACAATTCCGGAATACCATCGTGGTTCCAATCGACAACGGTTGGGCTGGTATCATGGCCAGTTAATTTTATTTTCATCAGGTTACCACGGTTTCGGAAGATCACCTGTCCATCTTTCTCACCCACATTTTCATACCAGGTGGCATTCTCGCTATTTGCCAGCAAATCAATATCACCATCATTATCCCAGTCAACTAGGCAAAGTTTCCGGCGGCCGCTGTGTCCGGCCTCCCGGGCATTCATGCGTAAAAGTTTTGTTTTTCCTGATGAATCTTCCTCCTCAAATATTCGCTTTCCTGGATGCAGCATCAATTCGCCGTTTTTACGGAAACGCTCATAGAAAGCCAGGTAGCCTTCCTGATCGAGCATGACCAGATCTGCCAAACCATCTTTATTCCAATCTATCACCAGAGGCGTTGTGCGCCATTGCGTGGCCAGTTCATTTTTTCCGGGATTCCACCAATTCCAGGCTGGTTTCGGAGGCGTTTTACCTTCCCAGTCCACCTTAACCGGCTGCTTAGCTGCCAGTTTTGGGTGCGTTTTGGTTCCAATATTTTTAAACCATTCCACTTTCCCCCAGATTGAATTGACTACAATATCTTTCAATCCATCACCATCCCAATCTGCAACCGAGAAAGTGGTGTAACCCCACTTTTGTTCAGCAGGTCCCTGAATAGAACCATTCTTGCCGGCCATGAAACGAATAGGTTTCCCATCGACTTCAAGCAAAACCGGGCGATTCCATTTAGGAGGATTTCCACCATCCAGATTTTCAATGAATCCAATTTGTCCGGCAGTATTTCCGCATAGCAGATCCTGGTCACCATCTCCATCCCAATCGACACTGACGGGTGTAACCAACGCGCCAAACTTCAGATCAGCAGCTTCCTGCTGAAAATAAACTGGCGACTTAAAAACCGGCATATGGTCCTTCACCTTTCCTGTATTTTCAATCAGTGCAACGCGGCCGTCTTCATCGCCAACAACCAAATCCATGTCACCATCTCCGTCCCAGTCAACTGCATTCGGAACCTCCATTTCCACATTCATGTGAATGAGGCCGTTTCCATTTTCTAAAAGGCGGCCTTTTGCAAACTCAGGTTTTTCACGTGTTCCCACATTTTCGAACCAGGTGAATTTATCGGTAAAATCACCACAAATCAGGTCAAGATCTCCATCACCATCAAAATCGCACATGTTGGGTGAAGGTTGGCCGAACACGTCAATCGGTTTTCCTGCAGCATCCAATTTCCCTTTTAACCGATAATTCCCGTTTACATTCTCAATTAAAAAGACATAACCGTGCAACGGTCCCCGGGTCCATCTTCCTGAATTATCATAGGCATTGTCCCATCCATAATCTTCCCAATCATCAAGTCCAACAATCAAATCCTGATCACCATCATTGTCAAAATCAACATATTTCCATTGACTTGAGCGCATACTTTTTACAAAAGCAAAAATTTCATTCGCCGGAAAAATGCCGACTGGATCTGAAAGTTGTTTGTTCCTGAAATTTAAATATTCAATCCCCGGCCCCAAAACTTTGGGTTCTTTGCCCACCAATGAAACATGAATATTTTTTGCGTGATCACCAATCCTGACCGGTGCTTTAAACACCGGGAATTTATCCCCGGATGTATTTTCGAAAAAATAAAGACCATTGTATGGGAAGCCACCACTGGAAACCACCAGGTCCATGTCTCCATCCTGATCATAATCCATCGGAAGCGGATACGGCCATAGCCCAACTCCCAGATCAACGGGTAAACCGGGGTTTTGAAACTGCAATCTTACCACACCTTCCAAATCATGGAAAGTATGCTGTTGAGCTTTCATGGGTTTCTGCATGAGCCAAAAGCAGGTTAAAAGCATCAAAAATATCCGTGTTAAATTACTTTTCATTTTTCAGAGTTTAACTGATTAATAGATTTTTGCAAATTTAGTTATCCATTTTTTTTCAATTGTTGACTTTTAACATGTAAATGCCATTGGAAGTAAGCAGCATGGGTCTTTGTTTGCTGAAACAAGTATTTTTGTTTTGACGATAAATTGGTCTTTTATAATGGCAAGCCGATAACCCAAATCGCAGATGATTATTAAAGTTGAAGATATGAACAAAAGTTAAATTAATAATGTTTGGATAAAACTATTGGGGCCGAAATGAAAAGAGCTTGTTTATAAAAAGATCCCGTTTCGTAACTGAAACGGGATCTTAAATTTTATTTTTAAATTAAATCCAACCTTTTTTACAGGTGGGTTATTTTTTTGTATTATTTCCCTGCGTATCTTTTTTAGGAAGTGGGGCATTATTAATAACAGGATTCCTGTTTTCAGGGGAAACCATTGGAACAGGTTTGGTAAAATACTGTTCCATTCCATTTATCTGTTGCAATAATTGTTGTACAATCTGATTTTCATAGGTAAGGGAAGATTGCTTGCTTTCGTCAAGATTATTATAATAAGTGATTTGCTGTTCAAGATCTTTTCGTAAAGCATCTGAAACTTTCTTGGCTAAAACAGTATCTCCGGCTTTATATGCGGCCAATAAAAATTGCCCGGAAATCTGATCCTGCTGTTGTCTGCGAGATACCAATCCATATGGGAAATTTTGCTGCAGCATCATTGAATCACAACGGTGCAGCATTTGTCTTGCTTCTTTTAGTTGGCCATGGTCAGCAAGATTATTAGCTACCTGGGCAAATTGCATCCTGATGGTATTCAAGTGCCTCCTGTTTTCTTCATCAAAATAAACTCCCGGAACATTGGCATCGCCAAAACCAAATTTGTTCATCATCACATTATATGCCCAATCGCGGTTTACTTCGCCGTTTTTCACAGGTACCAACCGATAGGTCAGTCCGTCTGTTCTTAAATATTGCTGGAAACCTAATTCATCATATGGAGATGTAAAATAGATAGGTCGCTTCCATTTATTAGCAGCGATAATATTTAAAATAGCGCTTTCATTTTTTCCCAATGCATTTTTGGGAATGTCAAAAGTAACTTCACTTACAACGCTATCACCTGGGTTTACGGTTCCGTTTTGCCTTACGAGGTTAGTATCAACGGGCACTTCTACTTTTTTAGTTGGATAAATATTGATGTAATCGCCATTGTTATTATACATCCTTGTAGGATCATCACTTCCTGCATAATCTTTCATCATGGTGTACAAATCCATAGGCTTAGTTTGGTCTACTTTGGCACCTGGCAAATCCGGAAAATAATAAATGGCATCCCGGTTACTTCCTAATATTTGATCCTCAGTCCAGATTACATCAAAAGGAGCACTTTTGTTTATTTTATAACGCAATTGATTAATATACCAATCTGTTCCAAGTAAGCTCGAGTTGACTACTCTTATATCCCTACGAATGCCCAGTACTTCCTGGTCGAACCATAGTGGGTAGGTGTCATTATCCCCAAAAGTAATTAGTATAGCATTGGGTGCACAGCTTTGTAAATAGTCAATTCCTAAATCCCTGGCTATCGTTTTATGGCTGCGGTCATGGTCATCCCATTCCTGGTTGGCCATTAATACCGGTAAAGCCAGCACGCAAATCACCGCTGCAGTATAATTAGCGATTTTGGGGTTTTTAATGTATTTGTCCAGAAGTTCTTTTACATATAAGACGCCCAGTCCTATCCAAATGGCAAAAGCATAAAAGGAACCTACATAGGCATAATCTCTTTCGCGTGGTTGATTACCTGCCTGGTTCAGGTAAAAGACAATGGCAATGCCGGTGAAAAAGAATAATAAACCAACAACCAAAGTATCTTCTTTATCCTTTTTGTATTGATAAATGAGACCAAGGAGTGCAAGTAATAATGGTAAGGCAAATAAACGGTTGTGCGCTTTATTATATTTTAAACTATCAGGCATTTTACTTTGATCTCCTAATCTTGCATTATCCCAGAAAGGAATGCCCGTAAGCCAGTTTCCATCTCTTACATTGCCCATATCTATACCCTGAATATCGTTTTGCTTTCCAGCAAAATTCCACATAAAATAGCGCCAGTACATCCAATTAAGTTGGTAACTGAAAAAGAAACTAATATTATCACCCATAGTGGGCTTATCTAAATATTTTCCTGTCTTAGGGTCTTTGCCAATACCTGCAAAGCTTGCATAATAATCTGCATGCCCCTGGTCATTACTCGCATCCCACATACGTGGAAATATATGTGTGTCTTCGGGAGCATACTCGGTTACTATCTTTTTTCCTTTCTTCTCATATTTGTTTTTCCCTTTTACATAAGTATCAACATATTTTTGATCTGAAGGTTCTGCAGTAAAATCCTGTCCCGATAAAATAGGCCAGTCACCATATTGTTCGCGGCTCAGGTAACCTACAAGACTCACCGGATTGTCTACATTAAACATGTCAATAGCAGGATCTGCATTGGAACGGATAAGAGTAGTGAAATAGGTGGAAAACCCAAGTATAACAAAAGAAAAACTCCACATGGCGAGTTTTAAAAAATTCCAGTTTTTTCTTTTAGCTATTCGTAATATTATAAAAATGATTATAGCAAGTAGTACAAAAAAGAAAGTAAAGCCGGTAAAGAAAGGAAGATCAAAACTGTTTTTGAAAAATATATCAAAATCGCCAGCCAGTTTAATGGTCCATTGTATCATAGGTACTTGTACAATACCGGTAATGAGACAGGCAATCACAAAGGCCCAAAATGTTTTCCATTTAGTAGTATTATAACGTTTAAAATAATAAACCATTACAATAGCCGGGATAGTAAGAATTGGCAGTAAATGCACACCTACTGCTAGTCCTATCAAATAAAAAATCAGTATCAACCACCTGTCGGCGCGGGTAAAATGGCCTTTAATTCCATTTGATTGTTCAGAAGTAACGTCTTGTTCCCACTTAAGTACTGCCCAAAAAACGATTGCAGTAAAAAATGAAGAACTCGCATATACTTCCGATTCTACGGCACTGTACCAGAAGGAATCTGAGAATGTATAGGCCAATGCGCCTACCACACCTGCTGCCATGATGGTAAAAATCTGTTGTGAAGTAAGCGGATTGGTATTGTGTCTTTCTAATAATTTTCTGGCAAAATGTGTAATACTCCAGAACAAAAATAAAATCGTAAAACCACTCATCAGGGCGCTCATCGTATTTAAACCAAGAATTGCGCTGTTGGGGTTTGAAAAAGGAACCATGAAAAGCCTTCCCAACATAATGAATAAGGGCGCTCCCGGAGGATGTGGAATTTGAAGTTTGTAAGCACTGGAAGCGAATTCGCCGCAATCCCAAAAACTGCCGGTGGCTTCCATAGTAGATAAATAAACAAAGGAGGCAATTATTAATATTGCCCACCCGGTAATGTTGTTGATGCGTTTAAAGCTCATGGTCTTATTTTAATAAACAGAGGCAAATATAAAGCTATGATTGGTACAATTCTAACCGCTTCTTTTTTTTTATAAAAAGGATTGTTAATTATATCTCAATTAATTTTATTATTAATAGTTGTTTTGCTTAAAAAAACATGCCCGGCGAAATTCAAATTTGAAATCAGATTAAATCTTATTGAATTCAAATCTTAAACTATTTTTGGATTTTAAAATCCTCTATACTTCAATTGAAAAAAGCATTTCTCCAACTTCACATAGCCGTCTTATTAGCAGGATTCACTGCTATATTAGGAAAACTCATCGAGTTGAATGAAGGGTATCTTGTAAGCTATAGGATGTTGGTCAGCGCTGTTACACTTGCCCTGATTTTATTTTTCAGAAAAGAACTCATTCTTCTTTCTAAAGAGAATATATTGAAACTTTTTGGAGTGGGGGCTATCGTTGCACTGCATTGGGTAACATTTTACGGAAGTGTCAAATATTCCAATGTTTCAGTGTCGGTTACGTGTTTATCTGCGATTGGCTTTTTTACTTCAATATTTGAGCCTGTCATTATGAGAAGAAAAATTGATATAGTGGAAATATTCCTGGGTTTGCTCGCCATTGTAGGCATTTACTTTATTTTTAATTTTTATCCAGAATATAAAACCGGGATTATTTTTGGAGTCATTTCTGCAATGCTTGCCAGCTTATTCCCAATTTTTAATAAAAAATTGTTGAATAGTTTTTCTCCTAAAATCCTGACACTTTATGAAATGACAGGAGGTTTAATTGCTTTGTGTTTTATTCTTCCTGTGTACCTGCAATTTTTTCCGGCGAGTTATTTTATACCTACTTTAGTTGATTGGCTGTGGCTATTAGTTTTGGCATGGCTATGTACGGTATTGGCTTTTATTCTTAGCCTTAATGCATTGAAACAGGTGTCGGCTTTTACGGCTAATCTTACTTACAACCTGGAACCTGTTTATTCAATTATTATGGCTTTTATTATTTTTCATGAAAATAAATTTTTGGGAGCCGGATTCTATTATGGATTTGCAATTATTTTAATGGCAGTTACGCTGCAAATGGTAAGGGTTTACAGGGATAGAAAGGAGTTATTATGATTTTTATTTTTATCTCAGTATTCCGGAATACCTTCGGGCTATAAATAATTGATTGTATGATTAACCTTTGCAAATGACTCAAACATTTTAGTAACTCCACAGTATTTATCCTGTGAAAGATTTACCGCTTTCTCTACTTTTGATTCATCTTCCTTACTTACTTTAATGCTGTAATTAACAGTGACCTCGTCATAAACTGTAGGTTCTGTATCTGTAAGATGTGCATCCACTTTTATTGACAGATCCGAAAAGCTTACCCGCATTTTATTCAGCATGTTTACTACATCCAATCCGGTGCATCCTGCCAGGGAGGCTAACATGAGGGCTTTGGGCCGGGTGCCGATATTATTGCCACCACCTGCTTCGTCGGTGTCTATCTCTATTTTGTGTCCGTTCACATTTGCCGTAAAATTCATTCCTGAATTAAAAGTTGTAGTAATGCTGGTAACAGCCATGTCTTTATTATTATTTAGATGTTTAAAAATGAATGCTGCAAATCTACCTGTTTTAAAGGTGAGGTAATACCGCCTGTGAAATTTGTGCTGAACTCATGGCGCCTGACTGCCGCCATAAAACTTTACCTTCTTTAAAAAGAATTAAAGTGGGTACCCCTTGTATATTGAATTGTTGCGCTGCATTTTGATTTTTGTCAATATCAATTTTTATTACTCTTAATTTGCCCGTATTGTTGTGGGCAAACCGTTGTAATTCGGGTGCCATTTGTTTGCATGGGCCACACCAGGTAGCATGAAAGTCAACCAAGACCGGTTGTTTGCTCTGTATTAAATCTTTGAAAGTTTCCATGTTATTATTAATATCATAAACTATGCCGCGGCTAAAAAAGGATACTTTTATTGTCCTTACTGCTATTTTGTCCCGGAAAGCATAATCTGAGCCGAAAAACATGTAATAATTTCATTTTTATTCCTACTGTTGAATTTTTCTGAAAAAAGTAAATTTTTATTTTTCAGGTAAAAAATTGTTTGTTACCTTTGCCGTCCGAAAAAAAGATCATTATGGCTAGAGTTTGTCAGGTAACAGGAAAAAGACCGATTACAGGTAATACGGTTTCACATTCAAATATTAAAACCCGTAGAAGGTTTTTGCCTAATCTTCAGAAAAAGAGATATTTTCTGGCTGAAGAGGACAAATGGATTACTTTGAAGTTATCTTCTGAGGCTATTCGTACTATCAATAAGAACGGACTTTTCAGCGTAGTGAAAAAAATGAGAGCTGAAGGCGCAAAGATCTAAATAAACAATTATAAACATTTGTTATGGCAAGAAAAGGAAACAGGGTACAGGTAATTTTGGAATGTACTGAACATAAAACTTCAGGTCTTCCCGGAACGAGCCGGTATATAACCAAAAAAAATAAGAAGAATACCCCTGAACGTCTGGAATTGAAAAAATTCAATCCCATATTAAAAAAAGTTACCGTTCACAAAGAAATTAAATAATAAGCTCATTAAGAATATTAGCACATTATCAAATTAAAATATCATGGCAAAAGCAGCAAAAACAGCGATAAAAACTAAGGATCAGAAGGCCGCAGCCGATGCGAAAAACTGGACCAAAGTGGTGCGTACCGTACGCAGTCCTAAATCCGGATCTTATACTTTTAAAGAATCGATTGTTCATAAAGACAAGATCAAAGAACATTTGGGAAGTTAATTTTGCTATCACAATTATTTTTTAAAGCTATCCGGCACGTGTTGCGGATAGCTTTATTTATTTTTACCCCTTAATCAATTTTACGATGGGAATCTTTGATAAAATTTTTGGTAAAAAAGAACAGAAGGAAAGCCTTGACCAGGGTTTAAAAAAAACAAAAGAAGGTTTTTTTGATAAGATCACTAAAGCAATTGCAGGCAAAAGTGTAGTAGATGAAGATGTACTTGATGATCTTGAAAATGCTTTAGTTAGCGCAGATGTAGGTGTGGATACAACTGTGAAAATTATTGATGGAATTGAAAAACGGGTAGCAAAGGATAAATACATCAATACTGCAGAACTCAACAGGATATTAAAAGAGGAAATTCAATCTATTTTGGTAGATGCACCACAGGATACTTTATACATCAATTATGAACTTCCTGCTACGCATAAACCTCATGTGATATTGGTAGTAGGTGTCAATGGCGCCGGTAAGACAACTACTATTGGAAAGTTGTCCCATAATTTTTCACTGGCGGGGAAGTCGGTTTTATTGGGAGCTGCCGATACTTTCAGGGCGGCAGCCGTTGACCAGTTAAATATCTGGAGCCAACGGGCCAATGTGCCCATTGTAAAACATGCCATGGGATCAGATCCAAGCGCCGTAGCCTTTGATGCGGTGCAAAGTGCCGTTGCTAAAAATGTAGATGTGGTGATTATTGACACAGCAGGAAGATTGCACAATAAAATCCATTTGATGGACGAACTTAATAAAATAAAAAGATCCATTAGTAAAGTATTGCCCGGCGCTCCGCACGAGGTAATGTTGGTGCTTGATGGAAGTACCGGGCAAAATGCATTGGAACAGGCAAGGCACTTTACCGCTACTACAGAAGTGACAGCACTCGCCATTACCAAACTGGATGGCACGGCAAAAGGTGGTGTAGTTTTGGCAATAGCTGACCAGTTTAAAATTCCGGTGAAGTTTATCGGGGTGGGGGAGAAAGCGACTGATCTGCTTGTATTTGATAAAAGACAATTTGTAGATAGCTTGTTTGAAGGAGTGAAGAGTTGATTTGTTAAACAGTCTGTTGCTTAATTCCTGTAATTAATGCAAAATTAGTATTATTAAAAAAATGAAGACAAAGCATAAAAAGGATAAAGTAAACATCATCACATTGGGTTGTAGCAAAAACCTGGTAGATAGTGAAGTGCTGAGCGGGCAACTGGCGGCAGCAGATATCAATGTATTGCACGAGAGTAAAAAACTGGATCATAATATTGTCGTGGTAAATACCTGCGGATTTATTGACAAAGCGAAAGAAGAAAGTATCAACACGATTTTAGAACAGGTAGAATTGAAAAAAAAGGGAAAGCTGGATAAGGTCTATGTTACAGGATGCCTGAGCGAGCGTTACCGTCAAAACCTGGAAGATGAAATTCCTGAAGTTGATGCTTTTTTCGGGACCATGGAATTGCCTTTTTTACTGAAAAAATTTGAGGTGGATTATAAAGCAGAATTGCTGGGTGACAGGTTGTTAGGAACACCTAACCATTATGCGTACCTGAAGATAAGTGAAGGTTGTAACCGTACCTGTTCTTTTTGTGCCATACCTTTAATGAGAGGGAAGCATGTGAGCCGCTCAATAGAATCATTAGTGGATGAAGCAAAGAAATTAGTGGCACAGGGCGTGAAAGAAATAATGCTGATCGCACAGGAACTCACTTATTATGGATTAGATATTTATAAGAAAAGAGAATTACCCCGTTTGCTCCATGCCCTGGCAGATATTCCCGGGCTGGAATGGATAAGGTTACATTATGCGTATCCATCTAAATTTCCAATGGAAATAATTGATGCAATGAAAGAGCGGGAAAATATCTGCAACTACCTTGATATGCCTTTGCAACATGCCAGTAATAAAATGCTGAAAGCCATGAAAAGACAAATTACAAGGGAAGAAATGGAAGATATTATTGGAGAAATAAAATATAAAATTCCGGGCATTTGTCTCAGAACCACGCTTATTGCGGGTTTTCCTGGTGAAACGTTCGATGATGTGGAAGAATTAAAAACATTTTTGAAGAAAATAGAATTTGACCGCGTTGGCATTTTTACTTATTCGCATGAAGAAAATACTTCTGCTCATTTGCTTGATGATATTATACCTGAAGAAGTAAAAGAACAAAGAGCGCAGGAAATCATGACAGTCCAACAGGAAATTTCTTATCAGAAAAATGAGGAAAAAATAGGCCAGACATTCAAAGTGATCATTGATAAAAAAGAAGCAGGAAAATATCTAGGCCGTACAGAATTTGACAGTGTGGAAGTAGATAATGAAGTGATTGTAAATTCTGCAAACAAATTATATCCTGGTGATTTTGTGAACGTAAAAATCACCAGTGCCTTTGATTACGACCTGGAAGGTGAAGTAGTGAATTAGAAGACTGCTTGCATAGAAAAATCTTACAACATCATGCAGGGAAAAACTGCCATAATTAAGATACCTGCTAAAGAAATGCAGGAACTTTTCGTCGGCATTTTATTGAAGCAAGGTTTTACACGGGAAAAGGCTCTCCAATGCGCGCAGGTTTTTACTGAAAGTAGCCTTGATGGAATTTATACTCATGGTGTTAACCGGTTTCCAAGATTTGTTCAATATATAAAAGAAGGTTATGTAAAACCAGATGCGGCGTCGACACTTGAAAATAAATTGGGCGGCATAGAACAATGGAACGGCAACCTGGGGCCTGGTATTTTAAATGCAATTCATGCCACAGAAAATGCAATTAAGTTAGCTCAGCAGCAAGGTATTGGTTGTGTAGCATTAAGAAATACCAATCACTGGATGCGGGGAGGCACTTACGGATGGCAGGCCGCTAAGGCCGGATTTGTGTTTATAGGATGGACCAATACTATTGCAAATATGCCCGCGTGGGGGGCTAAAGATGCAAAGCTTGGTAATAATCCCATTGTAATCGCATTGCCCTATAAAGATGAGGCAATCGTATTGGATATGGCTATGTCGCAATATTCATATGGTGCTCTTGAATTATCGGCACTGAAAAATGAATCGCTTGCTGTATATGGAGGATTTGACCAGGAGGGGAAATTAACCAAAGATCCCTCTGCTATCCTGGCATCTGATAGTCCTTTACCTATTGGTTACTGGAAAGGTGCAGGATTATCCTTGTTACTCGATTTGCTGGCAACTATTTTATCCGGTGGATTGTCCACATATGAATTAAGTAAGAAGGAAGTGGAGTATGGGTTATCCCAGGTTTTTATTGCTATTGATATTTCTAAATTGGGGAGTCATTCAACTATTGCAAATATGATTGAAACAATTTTAAATGATTATCATCAATCAATACCTATGGATAAATCTAAAAAGATTGTTTATCCTGGAGAACGTGTTTTACAAACCAGGATAAATAATCTTGCCAATGGTATTCCGGTTCTAAAAAAAGTTTGGGAAGAAATTAGTTTGTTATAACCCGCCCAATTCTAGTAAAATAACTATTCCTCCTTTGCAAATTTATCGGCTAAAATATTCAGTTCTTTTACACTTAAGGTTTTATTATTTGCCTCTATCACTATTCTGTAACGGAAAGTAACAGATTGCCCTTTTAGCAGGCGAAGGTTCATTGAGGATTTTCCGTTAGTGAATATTTTTTCACCCAATGGATTGGCTGCAAATAAACCATAACCCCGGGCGTGCCAGAAGGTTGGATAATCGGGGTTCTCCGGGTGATCAATAATGGCAATGCTTATAGAATCATTGCCCATTTTCCCGTACACTTTGCACCACCTGCCCCTGGTGCTCCAGGCATCATCTCCCTGTTTGCCTTCACTAGTCAAATAATTACCATTGGCTATATTATCTGTTCCGGCTTTTACGATGGTTACATTCCCTTTATTATCTTTAAATTCTTCATCTTTTTTTGAGGGTATTTGAAGTGCATGGGCCAGGCGCATTCCATACATCCCGTCTTTGGCATCGTTAAAATTAACTGTAGTTTCTGCGGTTAACACTGTTGTCCTGTCAATGATTCTCTGATGCGCTGTTCCGCTGAATTCAATGTGGGTTGATTCTCTCAGCAATACTTCCTTTTGCTGGTTGGTCCAGTTAGCCTGGTAATAAATGGTTCCTGTTTTATTGCCTGAAATTGTAAGGACGCTATCAGTTCTTATCCAGCCATATAAATGTTTTTTTTCTTTCGGGATAGCGTAAGAGTTATTCCAGAAGTCAAGCCCATTCACATTTTCATAAGTAAACCAAATGCCCAGGTGATGCGGATGATCAGTAGGATCACCAGGCTGTGGATTCATTGGGAATCCCCTGGTAACAATAGTGCCATCAGATGCATGTACAGGATATAACACTGGTTTTTCCAGATTTTCAGGATACAAAAAACTGGTAAATAATTTATTGCCTATAAATACATCAATCTTATTCTGATTAGGAGATTTTATAACCTTTACCATTTCATTTTTTTGGGAAAATGAGGGGCAGCTAAAGGCAATCAATAGTGTGCCAAGACTAAAAAAATTCAGGAAGTTGCTCATATCTGTTTATTGAAAAATTGGAATCGTACTGAATGGCGAAAATACAATGATTTTATTTTAATTAATTATACCTTATGTGTTCATCATATCCGGTAATTCTTCGATCGGTTTTAGTGCTGGTGCAAGGTGTTGATATAAATTACTGCTACGTCAATAGCAGTTTTTTAATAAAATCACAACATGGCTGAGATATAAAGCAATCGATACAGAAGCAATCAATATGAATTTTGATGAGTAGTTAAAACTAAGTATTTTTTTGCGTTTAGATAGAATTTATCGAATAAATTTTTAGCTGCATTCAGGTATCCATTCTATTAATATAGAATATCTGTGTAAATAGAAGTATCATATTAATTGATTACGGTTAGTGCTTTATAAAAGAGGTATAGTAATAATAAATTTATTATTACTATACCTCTTTCAATCTCTGAAACTATGATTTTAAATGAAACATTTAGCTTCCTTTAGCAGTTTTTGAGCCTTTCCTGTTATGCATATCATTTATTAATTTCGTTTTTTTCCCAGGGCACAGAGCCTGCAAGGCGAATATGTTCGGTCAGGTTCATAAACATTTGCTTATAATCTTTGTCTCCTTTTTCCTTAAGGGGATGTTTCTCATAGGGATCATTGTTCATGTCAAAATATTGCATAGGCTCAAACGGAGTATTTTGTAGAATTTTAAGCGGTCCAAGACGTGCGGCATAATAGGCTAACCCTCCATAACGCATATTTCCTTCCCGGCGAACAAAATAAACCAAACGGTTATCAGTTACCTGTTTTTCCCCACGTAACAGGGGTAATATACTCATCCCGTCAATGGGGCGCTCGATTTTTGCCCCGGTAAGATCACAAAGCGTAGGTAACATATCCATCATCATTACAAAATTATCAGACACCTGGCCGGGCTGAATCTTATTTTTCCACATAATCCCTGCGGGTTCCCGGATGCCTCCTTCATACATATCCTGCTTTCCTCCTCTATATGGGCCATTATTGGCTCCAACATCAAGCCTGCCACCATTATCGGAAGTAAAAATGATGAGGGTGTTGTCTAACATATGGGTGCTTTCTAATTGATGCATGATAAGCCCGATATTATAATCGAGATGCTCAATCAATGCAACAATTTTAGCCCGTTTTTCAGTAATGTTAGGTTCCCTTGCTTTCACCTTATCCAGCCATTCTTTTGGAGGTTGAATGGGTACATGCGGAGCATTGTAGGTCAGGTAAAGGAAAAAAGGATTCTTTTTTGTTAACTGCTTTTGTAAATAATCAAGCGCCCAATTGGTAAATATTTCCGTCGCGTGGCCCTTTGGATCCACCACCTGTTGATTGATTCGCATGAAATTTTGTCCATTTCTAAGATGCGTATAATAGTCGTCCATCATGTCATCGAGGAATCCGTAAAACTGATCGAAGCCTTTATCATTTGGCAAGTTGGGATGCTCTAATCCTAAATTCCATTTTCCGATGATTGCCGTTTGGTAATTTGCTTTTTTCAATAACTGCGGCAACGTTTGTGTGCCCGGGGTTAAATAACCCCAATTATCTGCTTTAATATCCCTTACCAAACCAGGAACCCCAACCATATCAGGGTAGCGGCCTGTTAATAAGGCGGCCCTGCTTGGCGAACAAACACAACTGTTAGAATAAAAATTATTAAATTTTATACCTCCGTTCAAAATCTTATCAATATTGGGTGTTTTTAAATCAGTTGCTCCCTGGCAGGAAAGATCGCCCCAGCCCAAATCATCAGCTAAAATGAAAATAATATTTGGCTTCTCATTATGACCAGGTTTATTTGTTTTCTGTTGTCCGAATCCCAAAAAAGGTATCAGAACTAAATATAAAAATGAGATATACTTTTTTAGTTTCATAATTAAATCATTTTATAATTCACCAGGCGGTCTCCTGTTCTTTCCAGGTCTGTTGGTGAGGTCATCTCCAAGGTCTTCACGAGCTTGTTCTACTAATTGTTGAAGTCTCTGGACTACATCCGGATTTTGTTCCTGTACATCATAGCGCTCTCCGGGATCTCTGCGTAAGTCATATAAGGCTAACCCGGTAGAATCCATATGCGTTTTGCCAGGATAGCCATCTTTACCAGGTATTTCGTTTGTATTAGAAACATACTTGTGGGGTAATACTAATTTCCACGGTCCTTCTCTTACAGCCTGCAAACTATTTTTATTATAATAATAAAACAGGTGATCCCGGGGATTTGCGTGTGCATCACCTTTGAGCAATGACAAAATATTTAGTCCATCTATTTTATTGGGAGGTAGGGGAGCCCCTGTGATGGCTGCCAGTGTAGGCAGAATGTCTATATTACAGGCAAGTTTATTACAAACGGTACCGGGAGGTACTGTGCCAGGCCACCGTATAATAGATGGTTCTCTTTGCCCGCCTTCAAAAGTAGTCATCTTACCTTCTCTTAATCCTCCTGCAGAACCCGCGTGATTACCGAATGTAAGCCACGGGCCATTATCACTGGTGAAAATAATTATGGTATTCTTGTCCATTCCATTGTCATGAATCGCTTTCATTACTTGCCCTACTGACCAATCTACCTCCATCATTACGTCACCAAATAATCCTTGCTTGCTTTTTCCTCTAAACTTATCAGATACAGCAATCGGTACATGAACCATTGAATGAGCCAGGTAAAGAAAGAAGGGATGATTCTTATGCCGGTTAATAAAGCTTACAGCATGCTGAGTATACAGCGTGGTAAGTGTACCCTGGTCATCTAATGTTTTTATATAACGAATCGTCTTATTTCCTTCAATTAATGGTAGTGGGGGCCATTTTGCCCGGAAGTAGGAAGTATCTTTAAAAGGCTTTCCATTATAATCAACCGGCCACATATCATTCGAATAGGGAAGCCCCAAATATTCATCGAAACCATGTTGCAAAGGCAAAAACTTTTTAGCATCGCCCAAATGCCATTTGCCAAACATGGCAGTTGCATAGCCTTTTTGTTTCAGCATCTGGGCAATCGTTACTTCATGATCGCTGATGCCTATAGGAGCATGAGGTCCCAGTGCACCATGAAAGCCTATGCGATTAGGATAACACCCGGTTAATAAAGCCGCACGGGATGCACTGCAAATTGGCTGGGCAGCATAAAAATTGGTAAATCGCATGCCAGTAGCTGCCAATTTATCTATGTTGGGAGTTGTGTAATCGATCCCACCATATGCATCCACATCTCCATAACCCATATCATCCATATAGATAACGACAATATTAGGAAGGGCAGGTGATAGTTTTGTTTTTTGGGCAATACCAGAACTGGATGTTCCCAGCAGGATTAAAAAAAATAAAGCTTTGATGTGTAGATTTTCTTTCATAATTGGTATTATGTAGTTTGTAATTCAGAAAGTTGGTTATCAGTAATAGGAACTTTTTTATTCTTTTTATCCTTGATGGAATTACCAACTTTGATTTTTCTTAAGGCCACTGGTTCTACGATCAAAAGGTAATATCCTCTTATGCATATTGTAATCGGTTAAGGGAATTATGAAATTATGTAAAATAATTTATTCTGGGGCAGACTTTTTAATCATTAATTGATGCGATTGCAGAATTCTTTTTAATTTTTAAACAATTCTCACTACCCCCTTCAATAGGGTTTCATCTAAAAAGAGAGGATATTGTAGGGATCCTCTCTTTTATTTTAGCAATAGTAAAGCAATTTGCCTGCTATATTATTTTGAAGGAAAAGTTATGTTGAAAGTTCATGTAAAATAAAGGCAGGTTTTTTTAGCACTATCCCGGATTCTTCTGCAGTAACTTTCCATGTGTGATATCCCCCTGAAAGATTGAATACATTATCAAATCCATTTTGCCTCAGTATTCTTTGCGCCAGGTATCCCCTTAAGCCTGCTTCACAATAAATGTAAACGTTTTTATCTTTAGGAATTTCATCCAGCCTGTTTCGTATTTCATCTACGGGTATATTTATCGCATTCGCAATTTTACCATCATCATATTCGTCCTTACGGCGAACGTCAATCAGCATATCTTCTGCTTGTATGTTTTCAATTTCATTCCAGTAAAATATTTTTAAGCGTTCCAGTAAAATATTTTCTGCAACAAAGCCCGCCATGTTTACCGGATCTTTTGCTGAAGAATAGGATGGTGCATAAGCATGTTCAAATTCAATCAAATCATAAATGGTTTTATTTTGCTTGATATATGATGATAAAATATCAAGGCGTTTATCTGCTCCATAATATCCTGCAACCTGGGCACTTAGCAACTGACCATCCGAAGGTGAAAATGCAATCTGAATGGTCATTTGTTTGGCATCGGGATAGTAAGCCGCATGGGAACCATTGTGAGTAGTTGATACAATGTGATTGATGTTAGCTACGCTTAAATGCTTCGAAGCTGTACCTGCGGTACCTATTGTCATGTCAAATACTTTTACAATAGCTGTATTAATAGAACCATGATATTTTTGTACGTTACCCAGCACCGCATTATTGGCGCAGATCCGTCCCTGTTTATTCGCGGGTCCCGCGAGGTAAGTGATCATGGATTGGCCGGTGACTGGATTTTTAAATTCAATAGCGTCACCCACTGCATAAATATCAGGATCGGATGTTTGCAGGTATTCATTCACCCAAATTCCCCTTGCAGTTCCTGTTTTTAAACCAGCCTGTACAGCAAGCCTTGTATCGGGCCTAACGCCAATAGAAAGTATAACCATATCCGTAGTCAATAATTCGCCGTTGTTTAATGCTACTTCTATTTCTTTCCCAATTTTATTGAAGCCCGTTACGGCTGTATTTAATCGAAGATCAACTCCTTTACTTCGTATATGCTGTTGCGCAATTGCTGCTATCGGAAAATCAACGGGTGCAAGTATTTGATTACCCATTTCAATAATGGTCACATGCAACCCAAGGTCATGAAAATTCTCGGCCATTTCCAAACCAATAAATCCTGCACCAATTACAATTGCTTTTTTAATATGCTTTTGCTGAACATAGCTTTTAATGTAGTCGGTGTCTTTTACATTTCTTAAAGTAAATATGCCTTCGTTATTAATGCCTGGCAAAGGTGGGCGTAAAGGTTCGGCGCCAGGTGATAACACTAATTTATCATAGCTTTCTTCATATACTTCGCCAGTTGTTTTTTTAATAGCTTTTATTGTTTTCGATGCTGTGTCTATAGAGAGTACTTCGGTGGTTACTCTTACATCAATATTAAAGCGTTGATTGAAAGAGGTCGCTGTTTGAACAAATAATTTGTTCCTGTCTTTTATTACATTGCCAATGTAATAAGGCAACCCACAATTAGCATAAGAAATATAATCTCCTTTTTCAAAAATGACGATTTCTGCATGCTCATCCAGTCTCCGTAATCTTGCTGCTGTGCTGGCTCCCCCAGCTACTGCTCCTATTATAACGTACTTCATAGTTTACCTGGTGCTTAATATTTTGATTTAAATAAATGAATTGTACAAACCTATCGTGCAAATAACAGGGTATTGGTAACATTTATTACACATCGGTATTTTATACTACAGATTGGGGTAACAATCATGTGACTTACTGATTAAAATCATATTTGAGTCTTTAAAAAATATCTTATATGGAATGAAATAGAAGTATTTTTCGCAAGTTGTGAAACGTCAATTAATCTCTTAAATCTTGTTTATGACAAAAGGAGTGTATAGAAAAGAAACGTGATTTAATTAGTTCGGGGTACATTAAAAAATGACTTTTGGCTGGGCTTCGTTTCAAACTGATCGCATTAATGAAGTTGCAGGGTTAATATACCATATAGGCATAGTATTTAGAGAAAATAAAAACAGGACAAGTGGAAATAATTCCAACTTGTCCTGTGAAGTCGGGATGACAAGATTCGAACTTGCGACCCCACGCCCCCCAGACGTGTGCGCTACCGGGCTGCGCTACATCCCGTTTTAATTTTTGCAAATCTAACTTAAAAAAATTATTTTTTATTTTTTGAATCGGGTTCCTGAAAGTTTTACAATTATTTGAATTAAAAGTATTTACCCAATGACTGTATTCTAAAAAGTGCGAGCTGTTTTGGGGTAAATACGTATTTTAGCAAATCAAATAAATAAAAATCGCTTTTCACTTCTGTTCACATTTTAATAGAAAAAAATGAAAAAATTATTTCTTATAGTCTCCTTATTTGTCTACGGATCTACCTTTGCTCAAATGAACTCGGTACACATAGTTCCTGCACCTGTAGAATTAAAAATGCATGCGGGAAGTTTTTCTTTCAACCGTTCTACTGAAATTATAGCAGGTGAACCTGCTATGCATGATGCTAAAATGCTTAATGTTTATTTAAACAAACTATATGATTTTTCGCTTCCGATTAGAAGTAAACTACCGGAATCAAAACCGGGAAATTCGATCATTCTTAAACACTTAAATTCTAATGACAGAAAGGATGCTTACCGCCTTGATGTTAATTCCAATAGTATCATAATCAGCAGTGCCGGCAATGAAGGGTTATTTTATGGTATCCAGACATTGCTTCAGCTTTTGCCGGAAACTAAGGCAGAACTTGCCGATAATACTTTTGAAATCCCCCAACTTAGCATCAATGATTATCCGCGTTTTCAATACCGGGGGATGCATCTCGATGTAGGCCGCCATTTTTTTGGTGTTGATTTTATAAAAAAATATATTGATTACATGGCTTATAATAAGTTCAATACTTTTCATTGGCACTTAACTGAAGACCAGGGTTGGAGAATTGAAATCAAAAGATATCCACGACTAACTTCGGTAGGAGGGTTTAGAAACGGAACTATTATCGGTCATTATCCCGGGACAGGGAATGATAGTATGCGCAGTGGAGGTTTTTATACGCAGAACCAAATTAAAGAAATAGTAAAATATGCACAGGATAGGTTCATTACTATTATTCCGGAGATCGAAATGCCGGGTCATTCTTCTGCAGCAATAGCCGCCTATCCCCAATTGAGTTGTTTCCCGGGTGAACCTACAGCAGTTAAGGACGGGACAGCATGGGCCGGAAGCCGTGTTGGTAAGCAGGTGCAACAAGCCTGGGGTGTTTTTCCGGATGTATTTTGCCCTTCGGAATACACCTTTAAATTTCTGGAAAATGTGCTGGATGAAGTTATGAAGTTATTTCCTTCTAAATATATTCATATTGGTGGCGATGAATGCCCTAAGACCGCATGGAAGCGTTCCGCTTTTTGTCAGCAACTAATTAAAGAGAAAAACTTAAAAGATGAGGAAGGCCTGCAAAGTTATTTTATACAACGGATAGAAAAATACCTCAACAGCAAGGGTAGAAATATAATTGGCTGGGATGAAATACTGGAAGGTGGCCTTGCACCTAATGCTACTGTAATGAGTTGGCGTGGAGAAGAAGGAGGCATAGCTGCTGCACATCAAAAACATAATGTAATTATGACTCCCGGCAGCTATGTTTATTTCGACCATTCGCAAGTCAAAAATACCGACAGCGTGAACATTGGTGGCTATCTTCCCCTGGAAAAAGTGTACAGTTATGAACCAGTGCCAAAAGAATTATCTGAAGCAGAATCTAAATATGTTATAGGGGCTCAGGGAAATGTGTGGACCGAGTATATGGGAAATACCAGCAAAGTTGAGTATATGATCTTTCCAAGAATGAGCGCATTAAGCGAAGTGCTTTGGTCGCCAAAAGATAGCAGGAACTGGGATGAATTTTCTAATGAACTTCCAGGTATCCATAAACGATATGAATTGTGGGGCACTAATTATTGTAAAACGCCTTAGTGCTTCTTATTGTTATTTTTTTTGAATTAACTCAAACTAAGAAGCCTGATAACTTTTACTTTGTATTATCAGGCTTTTTAGTTTGACTCTTAACCTGGTCAATTACTTCTAATAATCCATCTTTAAAAGTGTCACAGGGCAATTCCCAAAACATTATTCCACCAAGTCCTTTATCTACAAGATATTTGGTTTTTAATTCTATGGATTTTTTATCATCGAAAGTGGCAAATAACTTTTGAGCAGGATTATAAAGAAAAGGTGCCTGGGCTTCTTCATCCCAATGGTAAATGAATCCACTATCTGAAGATAATTTTGTATTAAAATTTTTATAGTCCACATTCATTTTATATTTACCAGTTTGATAAAGGCCAAAATTAGAATCTGGTACGTTTTCCCAAACTTTTGCATAAAAAGCTGCTCCAATTACTATTTTATTTTTGGGAACCTTGTCATTAATAAGTTCTGTAACAGCCCTATTTGTTGACTCATATTGCTGAGTAGTGGAGTATAGGGCTGTGTGGTGACCAGTTTTATTTGCATAACCACTTACTAAATCGTATGTCATTAAATTAACAAAATCAACTTTTTTCATCACTCTTTTCCAATCTATTGATTTTTCAATATATTCTGTAAATCCGCCTGCGGCAAAACTAATCTCGTATTTTTTGCCCAAAGTCTTTCTTAGGCGGTTTATCAATTTCGTGAAATTTTCTTTGTCTTCTGGCTTATATTTATGTGAAGGAAATCCTTCGATAGCAGGATATTCCCAATCAAGATCAATGCCATCTATTCCGAAATAGGATATGATTCTTTCTACTGACTGAGCAAAAGCTTTCCTGTCTTTCTTTGATGAGAAAATATCTGAACAAGTAGGACAGCCACTCCAGCCCCCTAACGAAATCATTACTTTTAGGTTAGGTTTCCTTATTTTTAAACTATCTAATTTTTTAATAGTAGCAGAATCACGTGCGTTGGAAATATTGAGTTGATTCCCTTTTAAATGAGCAAAACTAAAAATGATATGGGTTAGTTTTTCTATCTGAAAGCTATCTATCTGATTAGCATTTCCTCCATAATAAGCAACGACTAAGAACTTATTGGATTGGGAAAAACCACAGAAAAAAGTAATACAAAAAACGAGGCCTAAAAAAAAGTATTTGAATTTTATCATAATTTAAAAAAAGGAGATGTTAGTAATATACGTTCAAAAATGTTTGTCAAAACTTGATTAGCTGAATAATTCTAAAAAAGAGGCGAACTGAATGTGAGTGTATTCTATTCAAAAAATGTACTCTGCAATATAAATACTATGAATATTCATCGCATGTGACCAACCTTGATTTTTTTTAAGTATTGAAAAATAATTTTTATTCAACTTATCTTCGCAACTGTTTTCGATGATTATGATAATATTTATTATTTTCAATACACAATCATTATCATAATTCAATTAACGCTCAATATTAATAAAAAACATGATTGATTCTTTAGAAAAATTTCCGGTAAAAATTTTCAATACGCCAAAGGATGGTTCTCAATATGTGGCAAAAATAATTGCGGACCTGATCACCAAAAAAAATTCAGAAGGCAAAAAGGCAGTTATAGGTCTGGCAACAGGTTCGACTCCAAAATCATTGTATGCAGAACTAGTGAGGATGCACAGGGAAGAGGGATTAAGTTTTAAAAATGTGATCACATTTAACCTGGACCAATATTATCCCATGGAAGCAGATGCCTTAAACAGTTACCATTACTTTATGCGTAAATATTTATTTGAGCAGACAGATATAGATCCTAAAAATTATTTTTTACCCAATGGAATAATTCCTAAAGAAAAAATTAAAGAGCATTGTGCCGCTTATGAAAAACAGATAGAAGACGCAGGTGGTATTGATCTCCAGATTTTAGGGATAGGTAATAACGGGCACATTGGATTTAATGAGCCCGGTTCACCGGTTTACTCAAAGACCCGGTTAATCACTTTGGATAATTCTACCCGTATAGCCAATTCGCATGAATTTGCTAATATTTCTGAGGTTCCGAGAATGGCAATTACCATGGGTATAAGTACCATCATGAAATCCAATCGCATTATATTGATGGCCTGGGGGAAAACAAAAGCGCCAGTAATTAAAAAGGCAGTAGAAGGAAAGCCAACAGAAGAAATTCCTGCTTCTTTATTGCAAAATCATGATCATTGCACATTTGTATTAGATGAATTTGCTGCTTCCGAATTAACAAGATTCAAATCGCCATGGCTTACGGGTGAATGTGAATGGACACCACAAATTATAAAAAGCGCTGTAATAGATATGGCTTTGCAACTTAATAAACCAGTGCTTAGTCTTACCAACCACGATTATAATGAATCAGGTTTAAGTGATTTGCTGGTGGAAAAAGGTGACTCTTATGAAATCAACCTGGAGGTATATTATATGCTTCGGGATGGCATTACCGGGTGGCCTGGAGGGAAACCCAATACTCAGATTCCCAATCATCCGGAACGAAGCACTCCTTTCCCGAAAAGGGTTTTAATTTTTTCGCCTCATCCGGATGATGATATTATCAGTATGGGGGGTACTTTTATGCGTTTGCACGACCAGGGACATGATGTAAATGTAGCTTATCAAACCAGTGGCAATATTGCTGTTACAGATGAATTTGTAACAAGGAACCTTGATTTTGCAGTGGGTTTTGAAAAAATATTCCATATTGACAATACCGTAACTCAAAATATTTTTGATACAGCCACCTCTTTTCTTAAACAAAAAAAATCAACCGAAACCGATAGCCCTGAAATAAGGGAAATCAAAGGATTAATACGTCGTTGCGAGGCAAAAGCCACCTGCAAATATGTAGGGTTAAAAGATGAGCAGATTCATTTCATGAACCTGCCATTTTATGAAACAGGTACCATTGAAAAAAAACCGATGGGGCCTGAAGATGTATCGCTAACGGTAAAGCTTATGCGTGAAATAAAACCACACCAGGTATTTTGTGCAGGCGACCTTGCCGATCCGCATGGTACTCATAAGGTTTGCCTGGACATTATTCTTGCCGCATTGGAAGTTATCAAACTAGAGCCAGGCGGCGAATGGTTGAAAGATTGTCGTGTCTGGCTTTACAAAGGAGCCTGGGAAGAATGGGATATCAATGAAATAGAAATGGCCGTTCCTATGAGTCCCGACCAGGTAAGGAAAAAGCGTTATGGAATTTTCATTCATCAATCACAAAAAGACAGTGTTCCTTTCCAGGGAAGTGATGAACGGGAATTCTGGCAACGTGCTGAAGAGAGAAACGCCAATACTGCCGAATTATATGCGAAACTGGGACTCACAAAATATGCTGCCATGGAAGCGTTTGTCAGGTTAGATATTTAATTTTTTTTGAATTGAGTTGATGGTTTTTTTTTGAAATTTAGAGTTGATGATTGAAAGCATTCAACTTGTCAATTAGATTTAGCTTTCGTTATTTTTTATTAAAAAATATTACATAAATACTTACATTTGCGACTTTATAGCCCGATAGTATAATGGTAGTACGACAGATTCTGATTCTGTTTGTCCTGGTTCGAATCCGGGTCGGGTGACTACAGGGTGTTACCTAATTAGTAACACTTTTAATTTAAATAATGAAATGACTCCGTAGCTCAGTTGGTAGAGCAACAGACTCTTAATCTGTGGGTCCAGGGTTCGACCCCCTGCGGGGTCACTTGTGAACTGGAAAAATTCAGGAAAAAATTGGAAAAGTCCCCCCCAAAAAAATTTCCAATTTTTTTTTAAGAACTTTTTACCTCCCTGTCTTTTCAAAAACCAGGTAACCCCAGGCATTGAGATATACATTGCTGTTTGAATTAAAATGAATATTATCACCGCCGAATACATTTCTGAAAGATCCGGTTACATTATTCACCGGGTAATCGATTCCTTCTGAACAACAATTTAATATAACTAAGACTTCATCTGTATCATGCTTGCGGAGGTACGCAAAGACTTGTTGGTCTCCGGGATGGGAAATGATTTGTGTCAGAATTTCTATATCACCTGCGCGGAGTGATTTGTTGGTACTATGAAGTGTGAGAAGGGTTTTATAAAAATTGTGCAGTTCTATTTTTTCCTTCCACTCTATGGGGTCTTTTTCAAAAAACTGTAATCTCTTTTTATTGGGTAGTTCCTGGCCTGAATAAATCATAGGAATGCCATTCCATGTAGCAGAAAATACGGCAAACAATTGCGCTGCATCTCCATATTTTTCATACTCAGTTCCATTCCAGGTATTCTCATCATGGTTTGATGTGAAATAGGTTCTGAAAGCATTACCCGGAAATTCAGTCACTGATTTATAAAGTACAGTAAGCAGGCTTTGCAGGTTCATCTTGTTATGATAAAATTCTTCTGAAGCGTGCATCCAACGCCAGGTGTAAGTGGCATCAAACACTTTGTGATATTCTGGTTCTTCGCATTCGGCCAGCCAGAAAAGATTATCTTTTAACTTTGACAATTTTTTCCTGGCCTGAACCCAGAAATCAAGAGGAACCAAATGGGCCATATCGCACCGGTAACCATCAATATCACATTCTTTTACCCAGAATTTCAAAGCATCAATAACATGCTCACGCAATTCAGGTACATCGTAATTCAATTTGGAAACATCACTCCACCCATGAGGATGAAGCAGTTCATTATTTTCATCATAAATATAAAATTCAGGATGTTCAGTAACCCATACATGATCATTGCCTGTGTGGTTGGCAACAAAATCTAAGATTACTCTGAAGCCCATTTCATGAGCTTCCTTTACGAGGTTTTTAAAATCATCAAGGGTGCCAAATTCAGGATTGGTTTCAGTATAATTCTGAGCTGCGTAATAGCTTCCCAACGTTCCCAGTCTGCCTGTTTTACTTATGGGGGTAATAGGCATAAACCATAATGTTTTTATGCCCATGTCTTTTAATCGTCCTAAGCTTTTGCTGAATGCTTCAAAAGTGCCTTCGGGAGTATATTGTCTCAGGTTTACTTCATAAATATTTGTTGAATAACTCCATTTAGGATTTTCATGGTTTTTTTGCTTGTTCGACATGTTTTTCTATTAGTTAAAAAATTAAAATTAAACATTATTATTCTTTTATCAGGCTGTAGCTTCATAAGGTATTTGTAACTTTGGCTACTGAAATTTATAAATGAAGAAATTTGAAATTCCGCTTATTTACCGTAGCCCACTAATTACAGCTATAAAGAATAAACGAAGACAAGATGATAAGCTCAAAAAGGATTTTGCTCCAAGCTTTTTAGATTTTGGAACCGTCCATGTATACCTGGCCCGTCATTTTGGTTTTTGCTATGGAGTAGAAAATGCTATTGAAATAGCTTTTAGAACTATTGACGAAAATCCTGGTAAAAAAATTTTTTTGTTGAGCGAAATGATTCATAATCCGCATGTAAATGCAGACCTTAAAAGCCGGGGTGTAGAATTTTTAATGGATACCAAAGGCAATATGCTCATACCTTTTGAGCAACTTACAAAAGACGATATTGTGCTGATCCCTGCTTTTGGCACTACTTTGCAAATTGAAAAGCAATTAAAAGAGGCAGGAATTGAAATAGAAAAATATAATACAACCTGTCCATTTGTAGAAAAGGTATGGAACCGTGCACAGGCTATCGCAAAAAACAAGTACACGATAATAGTACATGGCAAACCCCAGCATGAAGAAACCCGGGCCACTTTTAGTCACAGTGCCATTAATTCCCCAACTGTAGTTGTTAAGGATATGAATGAAGCCATTGAATTATCTAATTATATTTTGGGGAAAAATGCTCCCGAAAAATTTTACAAACAATTTAAAGGACAATATTCAGATGGATTTAATGTAGAATATGATCTTCAAAAAATTGGCGTGGTCAATCAAACTACTATGCTTGCGAGCGACACACAGGCGATAGCTGATTTTTTAAAAAAAATTATGGAAGAAAAATATAATTTGGGGGATGCTGGTATTATGGAAAGGTTTGCAGATACCCGCGACACACTTTGCTATGCCACTAATGAAAACCAGGGTGCTGTATATGCCTTGCTTGAAACAAAGGCTGATCTGGCAATTGTTTTGGGGGGCTATAATAGTTCCAATACATCGCACCTTGTAGATTTATGCGAGGAAAAATTACCTACTTATTTTATCAGTTCAGAAGATGAAATCATTTCTTCAAAGGAAATACATCATTACAGTTTGAAAAAGAAAAAAGTAATTACCACTCTTTCTTATTTGCCCGAAAGAAAACCAGCAAAAATTCTTATTACAAGTGGTGCCAGTTGTCCCGATGCAATGGTGGAGGGAGTTATTAAAAAACTTGTCAGGTTTTTAAAATCGCCCAAAACGACAGAGGATGTTATCCGGGAGTTTAGCAGTTCACTGAATTGATTTAGAAAACTATCTCTCCTATAATAAATCTAAATCAGGATTCTAAGAAAATAATCTGTGCATTCCAACTTGTAATATGAGTAAGTGTTTTATTTATTTCCGGCGGTCCTTGCCGGAAGTTTTAATAGCGATGTTTTGGTAATAAACTGTGATGCTGTCTTCTTTTAGCCTTGTTTTAAGCCAGCTATTTATTTTCCCTTTATCCAGGTCTTTTAATTGATTATTTTGAGTAGTAAATGCCACTATCCCTATTTTGGAGGGATTAGCTATAGTGTCATTGAAAACATAAGAGTCAGCATAGGAACAGGTTATAATCTGGGGATACAGGTTTTTTATTTCATTCAGTATTTGTTTTCCTATAAATCTGCTTTTTTGAATGCTGTCTATCTGATTTTGTTTTTCCTGAAGTACAATATTTAACCTGTTCAACTCGCCTTTCAGGTTTTCTACTTCTCCCGTTTTGGTGTCAATGAAATCAAAAGATAACCCCTTTTGAAATATTATTTTAGCTTTATTAAGTGAAAAGTCATTTGCTTTTTCAATAATTGAATTTTTTTCATTCTCGTTCATTGTTTCTCCGCCATAAACCAATGTAATTGTTTTCGCATCAGGATTAATCTGACTTTTTAGAAGATAATTTCCCTTTACTATGCTTACATTTTTTATAAATGTGTTGGCATTTTCGGTGAACTTATCTTTCTGTACCAGGAGATAGCCAAAATAAATACTCGGGATTATTATTAAAATTATCACTATGCTGATCCACCTATTAATTCTTTTCTTTTGTACATCTTCTACGATAGCTCTCAGCGGAAATTTTAGCATCTGGGAAACAATAAGGGCTGCAAAGGATATAAAAACAATATTGATTGTAAAGAGGTAAATAGCGCCAAAAAAATAAAAAAAATGACCGGTTGCCAGTCCATATCCCGCAGTACATAATGGTGGCATCAGGGCAGTGGCAATTGCCACACCGGGAATTACATTCCCTTTTTGCTTACTCGCAATAGCAATAATTCCGGCAAGACCACCGAATAAGGCGATCAATACATCATAGATATTTGGGCTGGTGCGTGCCAGTAATTCTGAATGTGCAGTGGATATAGGACTTATCGCAAAATAGGCAGTGGAAGCCATTAAACTCCCGGCTACGGCAAAGGATAAATTTTTGGCTGCTTTTTTTAGAAGTGGAAAATTGTAAGTTGCTATGCTGTAACCCATACCAATACTGGGCCCCATAAGTGGAGAAATAAGCATTGCGCCTATTATTACTGCTGTTGAATTGATATTCAGCCCGATAGATGCAACTACTACCGCAAAAATCAAAACCCAAAAATTAGTGCCTTTAAATACGATATCTTTTGAAATGGACTCATGAATTTTTTCGACATTGTCTATTTCTTTTTTCAGGCTAACGTAATTCAAAATTTTACTGACCAATTGTAATTGTTTCATATAATTTGTTTTATAAACAGCAAACAACAAGCAGCAGAGTGCC
Source organism: Bacteroidota bacterium (assembly GCA_030706605.1). Lineage (GTDB taxonomy): Bacteria > Bacteroidota > Bacteroidia > Chitinophagales > Chitinophagaceae > Ginsengibacter. The sequence goes on along the minus strand of JAUZOE010000031.1, from coordinate 14,858 downwards.
AGCCAGGGGGATATTATTTTTCATGTCAATTGATAATCTAATTTAAATATACAAGAAGATATTTAATGATTATTAAAAAATAACCTCTTCAATTTTCTTAAATTGCAATACGAATTGAATACTGTTTTCAAAATTTTTAAATTCTAAATCTGATTATTATGGCAATTTGGATACTTCCCGGCATCATTATATTATTAGTTATCTGGGTTATTGGCATGTACAATAGGTTTGTAAAATTGAAAATAAAAGTGGATAATAGTTGGAGTGATATCCGTGTTTTTTTGAAAAAACGTTTTGACCTGATTCCTAATTTAGTGAATACGGTAAAAGGATATGCAGCGCATGAAAGTGAAACTTTTGAAAAAGTAACTCAAGCCAGAAATGCTGCCGTGGCTGTGTCTCCCAGTGATGTGCAGGGAGCTGCTCAGGCTAATCAGGCGTTAGGTGGTGCACTAAGGGGGTTACTTGCTATTGCAGAAAATTATCCTGAATTAAAAGCCAATCAAAACTTCATGGAACTTCAAACCGCTTTGCAAAGTATTGAAGGCGACCTGGGAAATGCCCGGCGGTATTATAACGCTACCGTTAGAGATTACAATACCTCCATTCAGCAATTTCCGGGAGTACTTTTTGCAGGGTTTACAGGGTTTAAAGTTCGTGAATTTTATGAATTGGATAATCCCCAGGAAGCGCAAAATGTAGAAGTAAAGTTTTAAATCATTCAAAAGATGAAAAAACTTTTTGTCCTTATTTTTCTCTCTGTTCCCTTTTTAAAATATGCAAATGCGCAGGAAGCATTTACCATCACCCATTATAATGTAGATGCGAAAATAAATAAAGATGCTTCCATTGATATCACCGAAACTATCAACGTACATTTTACAGAATCGCGTCATGGCATTATCAGGCAAATTCCCTACAAATACCGTTTAGAGAATTTGCCACCCGGAATTGAAAAAGCGGATCTTCAGTTGGAATCAGGTGGCTACATCCATACCATAGTGGATCATATAAATGTGAATGGATGGGATTATAGTGTAAGCAAACAGGGCGATTATAAGGTGATAAAAATCGGTTCTAAAAATAAATATGTGGAAGGTGATCAACATTATGTAATTAGTTACCGGGTGTTAAATGCTATTAATTTTTTCAAAGATCATTCAGAATTTTATTTTAATTTAATAGGGGATCAATGGGCGACTACTATTGCTGATGTCAATTTCAAAATTGAATTATACGATGCACTTCCCCAGACTCCAACTTTTTTTGTAGCAACTGGTTCTTTAGGATCCAAAGAAAATAATACAATAACTAAATGGGAAGAAAATAAAATCTTTTATGGGCATACCACGCAATCCTTAAATGATAACCAGGGAGTAACAGTTGGCATCACTTTCCCCAAAGATTTTTTAATGCAAACTGATTATCGTTTTTTGGGATGGTTCTGGATTATTCTACCTTTTCTTGTTTTTGCAGGAATGTTTTTTACCTGGAAAAAATGGGGTAAAGATGATGAAGTTACTATCCAGACAGAGTTTTATCCTCCTGAAAATGTAAGTCCAAGTGTGTCGGGATATATTATTGATGGCAAGCTCGACAGGAGAGATCTCACAGCACTTGTCCCTTACTGGGGTGCAGGAGGGTATTTAAAAATTAATGAAATTGAAAAGAAAGCTTTATTGGGGTTGATAAAAAATAAAGAATATGAGTTTGTAAAGCTAAAAGATTTGCCTGGTGCTTCACTTGCATTTGAAAGAACCTTGTTTAATGGCATATTTAAAACCGGAGATATAGTGTTGCTCAGTGATTTAAAGAATGTGCTTTATACAACCATGAATACAGCAAAATTAGAACTGGAAGCAGAGATCAATAAGGATGATTATTACGTAAAATATTCAAGAGGAATAGGCATTTTGTTTATATTGTTAGGAGTGGTGTTTTTTGTATATGGCGCAATTACTTTAATCAGTAACTGGCTTGAAAAATTATGGCTAGGAATCGGTATTCTTTCGAGTGCTATCATAATAGTTGTTTTTGGATCATTAATGTCTAAAAAAACAAAAAAAGGTACGGCGCTCTATCAGAAATTATTAGGGTTTAAAGAATTTATTAAATCAGTAGAAAAAGATCGTTTGGGGGAATTTTTAAAGCAGGACGAAAATTATTTTGATAAAGTATTGCCTTATGCTATTGTTTTTGATATAGCCGATACCTGGAAAGACAAATTAAAAGGATTAGAAATCCAGCCGCCCAAATGGTATTCGGGTAATTATTCGGGAGGAAATTTTAATACCCTGTTGTTTATGAATAGTCTAGATCATTCTATGAATGCTATGAGCAGTAATTTTTATGCTACTCCGCATAGTAGTGGCAGTAGTGGAGGCAGCTTTAGCGGTGGTGGAGGTTTTTCTGGCGGCGGCTTCGGAGGTGGAGGGGGGAGTAGCTGGTAATAGAAAGTTGTGGAATAATAAAATACAATTATTGTCAATATAAATATTGAGAAATAATATACATAAAAAAGGGGCCGGATTAAAATCCACCCCTGTTATAATCCAATATCCTATGAAAAACCGAGTTTGAAACTGAAATACAGTTTCCTAATATTTTAAATAGCTTTCGCTTTTTTTCTTGCTTGATTTGTTTTACAACCCTTTACAACTTGAATTTTAGAAATTCTTATCTTTGTATAAGGAAGACTGCATCTGATACAAAAACGATGCATCTGCAATTATATTTTATAAGATGATAAGAATAAAAAAGGGGCCGGATGGAAATCCACCCCTGTTATAATCCAATATCCTATGAAAAACCGAGTTTGAAACTGAAATACAGTTTCCTAATATTTTTAATGGTTTTCACCATGTTGGTTTGAAATTTGCCGAAAATTCTTCAAATTTTTGAGTTTTATAATATCCTTCTCCAAAATACTTAAGTATTGATTCAATATCCTTTGGTTCCATAAAACCTGGAATTGATGCCGGAGGTTGTTTTGCTTCCGGAAAAATAACTGTCGTAGGAAATCCTACCTGACCTTGAGTTACATAAAATGTAAAGTCATTTAACTTAGATTCTGAATTGTACTTATAATCTTTATTGTTCCACTCAACTGTCTCTTTTGTTTCTGCATTTAATTTCACGGCATAAAAATGATTATTTATATATGAAATAACTTTTGAATCATTATATGTTTTTTTATCCATTACTTTACACCAATAGCACCAGTTAGTAAAAAGATCAATTAACACAGGCTTTGTTTCAGTTTTTAGCTTTAAGTTTAATTCATCTATGCTCAACCAATTTATTTTTTCTTTTACAGTTGGATTAACTTTGGCAAAGCAAAAAATAAACCAACAGGCAATTAATGCAAATACCGCTTTTCTTTCCATAAGCTATTAAACGCAGTTTTTTTGTTTTTATTGGGTTTGATGGATAAAATATTTTTTTAATTTTTAATTTTTTGAATTATGAATAAAATTGTGATAGCAATTACAGGGGCCAGTGGTTCTATTTATGCTAAATTGTTGTTAGAAAAACTTGTTTCCATAAAATCTCAGTGGTCTGCTTTAGATTTAGTAGTCACAGATAATGCCAAACTTGTATGGGAAACAGAATTGGGAGATAATGATTACGAAAAATATGAGGTTACCTACTATAAAAAGGATGATTTTATGGCACCTTTTGCATCAGGATCAGGCAATTATGATACAATGATCATTATTCCTTGCAGTATGGGTACAATTGGGCGAATAGCTTCCGGTATGTCAAATGATCTTATTTCCCGTGCTGCAGATGTAGTTTTAAAAGAAAAGCGGAAATTGATTTGTGTTGTAAGAGAAACCCCTTATAACCTAATTCATCTGAAAAATATGGGAACAATTACTCAAGCTGGGGGAATTATTTGCCCAGCCACTCCTTCATTTTATAGTAATCCAAAAACAATTGAAGAAGTAGTAGCTACTGTTGTTGATCGGGTGATTGATCTCGCTGGATTAAAAATAGACACCTTCAGATGGGGGAAATAAAAATACGCTTCCTTTTAAAGCACATTTTTATATAATTCTAAATATTGTGTTTGCTATCTTATCTTAAATCTACTACTTCAACGTTCGGATAATTTTTAGCATTAAAGACAAATAATGAATTAGAAAGATTAACATTTGTTTTCATGTCTGTTACATTATATATATAGCGATTGCCATTTTTTTCAAATACTTTGGTAGAAACAATATTTTTGGAGTTCTTATCAATACTTACAAGCACTTTAAAAAATATTTTTGTTTTATCGATCGGGGTTAATTCTATTTCCTGAATAATTTTGTTTCCTACTTTAGTAGTACTATTTAGCTTATATAAAAAATCTTTATCATAAAAATTAGTAAACATTTTTTGCGGTGTAATAGTGTTTGATGATGGATCAAACTTTGTAAGCTGAACTTCATCAGCGGATTTATCATAAGTCCAGATATTGCTTCCATCACTGTATATTTCCTGGCCTGAGATATTGACCCGGTATTTAGACCCTTCCATATATACTACTCCTGATTTTACGCCTACTACTTTACCATCAGCATTTTCAACTTTAAGTGAAAAATTTGCAGTCACAGATTTATAAGATTTAAACTTGGAGCTTACTTCATCCAATATTTTTTTTGCATCCGGATCACTTTTGCCCATATCTGTAGTTTGCGAAAAAACACCAAGACCAGCAAATACAAAAACACTTATGAGTAATAATTTTATCATCTTCATTAATTTACTAATTTTAATTTTTGGGTGGCAAAGATACATTAACGACCTTTTTGAATTTGCATAGTTTAAATATGGACCATACAAAAATGTTAATATTTCCCGTGGCAGATAGGTTTTATATGTAGAATTATGTCCTGCAGGAATTAATTAGTACTCATTTCTTTTACTGCATTAATTGCAGGCTTTATTTTATCTGCCTTTTGAAAATCTTTAGCAGCTTTAATAAAATGAACAAAAATGGGTTGAGGATTTTCTACCGTACTTTTTAATTCGGGGTGATATTGCACACCTAAAAAAAATGGATGACTGGGAATTTCCATAATTTCTACTAAGCTGGTTTGTGGATTAATCCCACTCGCAATCATTCCAGCATCTTCAAATTGCTGCAGATATTTATTGTTAAATTCCCATCTATGCCGATGCCTTTCATTAATTTCTGTAGTATCATAAATAGAATATGCTAGTGTGTTTTCTTTAATCGTGCAAGGATATGAACCCAAACGCATAGTGCCTCCTTTGATATTAATTTTCTTTTGATCTTCCATCATGTCAATAACGGGATTGAGAGTCTGATGGTTCATCTCTGTAGAATCAGCATCTTTAATTCCAAGGACATTTCTGGCAAATTCAATAGCTGCCATTTGCATGCCGAGGCAAATTCCAAAAAATGGAAGGTAATTCTCCCTTGCGTATTTTACAGCAATAATTTTACCCTCTACTCCTCTAAATCCAAAACCCGGAGCTACCAATAATCCATCAAGATCTTTTAATTTTTCTGCTACATTTTCATTGTTGATAAATTCACTATGAACATTTACTACCTGAACTTTGCAATCATTCATAGCTCCTGCATGAATAAAGGATTCGAGTATGGATTTATAGGCATCCTGCAATTCAATATATTTTCCAATAAGACCAATCGTCACTTTAGTTCCTGGGTTTTTTACTTTATTTAAAAATTCTCTCCATTTGGTAAGTTCAGGTTCCTGTAGATTGGAAATATTTAATTTTTTCATTACTATCAGATCCAGTTTTTCCTTGAGCATTAAAATAGGTACTTCGTAAATGGTGGAGGCATCTAAAGATTCTATAACCGAATCTTCCTTTACGTTACAAAAAAGTGCTATCTTTTTTTTAAGATCATCGCCCAATGGGAGTTCAGTACGGCATACCAAAATGTCAGGATGAACGCCATTAGCACTTAATAATTTTACACTTTGTTGTGTAGGCTTTGTCTTTAATTCTTTTGCAGCTTTTAAATAAGGGACTAAAGTTAAATGTACTACCAGGCAATCATCATCTGGCAATTCCCATTGGATTTGGCGTACCGCTTCTATAAATGGAAGGCTTTCAATATCGCCAACCGTTCCCCCGATTTCGGTAATGATGATATCAAATTCTTTTTTTTCTCCAAGCAGCCTCATTCTTCTTTTAATTTCATCCGTTATATGAGGCACTACCTGCACAGTTTTCCCCAAATAATCACCTGCCCTTTCCCTGTTAATAACTGTTTGATAGATACGTCCAGTAGTTACATTATTGGCCTGACTGGTGTTGATATTCAAAAAACGTTCATAGTGGCCCAAATCAAGATCGGTTTCTGCACCATCTTCTGTTACAAAACATTCCCCATGCTCGTATGGATTAAGCGTTCCCGGATCAACGTTAATATATGGATCAAATTTTTGAATAGTTACCTTCAAACCCCTTGCCTGCAAAAGTTTTGCAAGTGAAGCTGCAATGATTCCCTTTCCTAAAGATGAAGTAACCCCTCCGGTAACAAAAATATACTTGGCCATTTTTTGACTTTTGTTTTAAAAAATAAAAGGCCACTCAAAACAACCTTCAAAAAATATGTTGAATTGAACGACTTTAATAAGTTGACCGCGGAAAGAAAAAAAATAATAAAATATCCGAGAGGTCATGCAAACTTACATCTATTATTTTAGCGTAAAAAACTATAAAGACAATTTGTGGAAAAAAATTAAGAGAAAATGAAATTAAATTAAAAACATACCTGATCAGACAGGTAATTTCTTACATAATCATCAACACCCTCTTCCAGGGAATAAAAAAGCTGGTGATATCCTGCAGACCTGATTTTCTCCATATCTGCCTGAGTGAAATATTGATAGGTGTCACGTATATCTTCAGGCATGTCAATGTATTTAATTTGAGGATCGAGATCTAATCCAGAAAAGGTGGCTTTCACCAAATCGTTAAAACTTCTTGCTTTTCCTGTACCCACATTATAAATCCCAGATTTGAAAGTTTTCGGATTTTTTTGCCAACATTCCAGAAACCAAAAACATATTTTCAATACATCTTTTACATAGATAAAATCTCTTAGTTGTTCTCCGTCTTTAAATTCTTTTTTGTGAGATTTAAAAAGATTTACAAAACCTTTCTCAACAATTTGATTATGTGAATGAAAAATAACACTGGCCATCCTGGCTTTATGATATTCATTGGGTCCGTAAACATTGAAAAATTTCAGTCCGGCCCAGGACGGTGGTGATGCGGGTTGCTTCAATGCCCATTTATCAAATTCATTTTTGGATACGCCGTAAGGATTTAATGGGTGTAAATTTTCTATTTCATCCTCATCGTCTTTATAGCCCAACTCGCCTGCACCATAGGTGGCAGCGGAAGATGCATACACAAGAGGAATACTGTTTTTGGAACAGTACTGCCATACTTTTTTTGAATATTCCACATTCAAATGCTCATGAATAGAATAATCAAACTCAGTAGTATCTGTCCTTGCACCGATATGATATACAAATTCAACTTTTGGCTGCTCGGTTTGTAACCAATTAAAAAATACCTCTCTTTCAACTTTTATTAAAAAATCTTTTCCTTGTAGATTAATGTCTTTCACTTTAAATGAAAAATCATCCACCAATATCAAATTCTTATAACCTGCTTTATTTAAAAAAGATACCAGGCAACTTCCGATAAAACCTGCAGCTCCGGTAATTATTATGTTTGATGATTGATCCAATTATTCTTCTTTATTATTTAAATAATTGCCAATTGCATTATCATATTTGTATTTCCAATCTGTGATATTGCCCCAATTGTCATTTTCTATTCTAATTTCTCCACCGGTTACTTTTCCCAATTTTTCAAAAGGGATATTTAATGATTTTTCGAATTCACTTACTTTTTGGGCGTCTACAGAAACTACCACTCTTCCTTGGGCTTCTCCAAACCAATAGGAATCCTTACGAACTTCTTTAGCTTGCTGTAAAACATCAAACCCCAGTTCATTATTAAATCCGCTTTCAGCTAAGGTTATAAAGAGTCCTCCTTCAGATATATCATGAGCAGAAAGAATCATTTTATTTTTGATTAAACTGCTAACATTTTCATGCAGATGAAACTCTTCTTCAAGATTAAAATATGGAACAGGCGAATATTCTTCTTTCAATATTTTATGCAGGTATTCTGAACAATTAAAATCTTCCGGATTATTGCCTAATAAATAAATAACATCTCCGGATTTTTTAAAATCAAGTGTCATTTTATTTTCAAAATTTTCAATAAGCCCTACCATTCCTATTGTTGGTGTAGGATAAACAGGACCAGACGGCGATTGATTATAAAAGCTAACATTTCCTCCGGTTACCGGTGTGTCATATTTAAGACAAGCTTTGGACATCCCCTTGATGCTTTCTACAAATTGATAATACACTTCGGGGTCGTAAGGATTACCAAAATTGAGACAATTAGTGATACCTAACGGGGTTCCTCCGCTACATACAATATTTCTTGCAGCCTCACTTACAGCAATCATACAGCCTACATATGGATTAGCAAAAACATATTTACTGTTACAATCAGTTGTAAGTACAAGTGCTTTGGATGTATCTTTTATAGCAACTACAGCCGCATCTGAAGGCGCATTGGTATTAAGATTGGCGGCACCTACCATACTGTCATATTGTTCATAAATCCATTTTTTAGAAGCAATAGATGGTAATGAAATCAATTCTTCAGCAATTGACTTCAGATTTTCAGGCACTGAAATTTTTTCAGCATTAAAAGCTTTTATTTTTTCAAAATATTTGGGTGCTGTATATTCTCTTTCATAAACGGGAGCTCCTCCTCCAAGTACCAAACTTTCAGCGGGCATTTCAGCTTCCAGAATATCATTCATATAAAAACGCAACATTCCTCCATTGGTAACTTCCCCTATTTGTGAGCAGGGCAAATCCCATTTTTCAAAAATTTCAATCACTTCTTTTTCTCTTCCTTTCTGAACGGTTAGAAGCATTCTTTCCTGGCTCTCGCTTAAAAGTAATTCCCATGCTTTCATATTCTTTTGGCGGGTGGGCACTTTTTCAAGGTATATATTCATACCAACTCCACCTTTTGAACTGGTTTCAGCAGTTGAACAAATAATGCCAGCAGCTCCCATATCCTGCATACCAATAATAGCCCCGGTTGTGATCACTTCAAGGCAGGCTTCTAATAATTTTTTTTCCTGGAACGGATCTCCAACCTGAACGGCAGGCAAATCTTCAGCGCTGTTTTCAGTGATGTCGGCAGAAGCAAAGGCTGCTCCACCCATGCCATCTTTTCCTGTTGCACTTCCTGCAATAAATACAGGATTTCCTTCTCCAAGTGCTGTAGCGCTGACTGTTTGGCCTAACGTGACTACTCCAGCACTCATGGCATTTACCAAAGGATTAGTATGATAACAATCTTCAAAATAGATTTCTCCGCCAACGGTAGGAACACCAAAACAATTTCCATAATGCCCAATCCCCTGGACTACTCCATTTAGCAAATGTTGAGTTTTTTCATTTTCAATATTTCCAAACCGTAATGAATTTAAAGTGGCAATTGGCCTTGCCCCCATTGTGAATATATCTCGATGAATACCCCCAACTCCGGTAGCTGCCCCTTGGAAAGGCTCAATAGCCGACGGATGATTGTGACTTTCAATTTTGAAAACTACACCCAATCCATCACCAATATCCATAAGGCCAGCATTTTCATCTCCGGCTTTTACTAAAAGCTTAGAGCCTTCTCTAGGTAAGGTTTTTAACCATTTTATTGAATTTTTATAACTGCAATGTTCGCTCCACATAACGGAATAAGCACTTAACTCATTAAAATTGGGAACGCGCCCCAGAATGCTAATAATCTTTTCGAACTCATCTTTTTGAAGTCCGAGCTTTTTTGCTGTCTCAAATGTTATTTCCATAATTGTATTAAAAAAGCAAACTTACAATCTCTTAAACTTTATATTGACAATTGGATGTAATTATTTTGACTATCTTCCCATATTCTAAAATTTTCAGGCTTGTTTTATTTGCTTTTTATTCTTTACACTATTCTTTTTTGCTGGTTAATAACCCGTATTAAATTTTTTACAAATTCAGGTTTAAGCGACCGTGTCCTAATCCTGCTCTTTTTAATAAGAGTAGGTTTTTTATTAGTGGGTAGTTATTTCAATTTATATTATTTCCCTAATTCAGATTCAGTCGTCTTTCATAATGGAGGTATTGTAGAGTTCAATTTGCTTATTCATAATACTCATGAATATTTTACTAATATTTTTGTTGATCCACATGCAAATGGTTACTCAGGCTTTTTAGATGCTTCCAATTCCTATTGGAATGATACCAAAAGTACTATCATGTTTAAAATACTTTCTATTTTTGATATATTTAGCGGAAAGAATTTTATTATCAATACTCTATTTTATAATTTTCTTGTTTTTTTTGGAGTAGTGGCTTTATACAAAATATTTATAAAGATATTTCCTGATTCTTTTTACCTGCTTATTTTCTGTATTTTTCTATTACCATCAGCACTGTTTTATACTGCTATGATTCATAGGGATGGCCTTACTTTATTATCGCTTTCTATGGTAATGCATCATTTATTTTTTATGATGAATAATGATCAATTTTCCTTGAAAAAAATGTTGATTATTATTTTTTTTCTGTTATTAATTCTTTTAATCAGAAATTTTGTTTTTATCACGTTGGTGCCAGCTCTTTCAGCATGGATTATCGCTTACTATAAACCTAAATTTGCTTTTATCTCTTTTCTAGTTATTTATATTTTTGTATCAGTTTTGTTTTTTTGTTCGGGATATATTTCTCCAAAAACAAATCTTCCGCGGTATGTTTCTGAAAGACAGCTTGCATTCGTTAAGATTTCGGAAAAGTCCAGCTCGAATTTAAATATTAAGCCACTTTATCCTGGTTTTACGAGTTTTTTAAATAATGCGCCTCAGGCATTGAATCATACTTTGATGCGGCCATATATTACGGAAATCAAAAGTTTCGTTTATTTGCCTTTCGCACTTGAAATCATTTTGTATGAATTGATCTTATTGGTCTTTATTTTTTACAGAAAAAAGAATTTTATAATCAATCCAATTATTTACTTTTGTTCATTTTTCAGTATAACTCTGTTTCTTATAATTGGATATACCGTTCCCATTTTAGGAGCAATTGTTCGTTATAGAAGTATTTATTTCATATATCTGCTTTTATCATTTATTTGTTATATAAATTGGTCAGAATTTATGAAAATATTTCACATTAAAAATAAAAATATGTAAGTTATTTTTATACTTATTGCCATTTTTTTAACTACTTCGGTAAAAAAATTGGTTTTAATAAAAAATAAGTTGTTTTTTTGTACACTAAAATTAAAAAAAATGCAATCTTTACGTCTTAACGCACTTCACGAACTTTTTTCAAGTTCCAAAATTCAGGAAGTACCTCCTTCCAAGAAAATTACCAGTTTTTTTGGTGAAAATGTTTTCGATTTAAAAAAAGCTAGGGAATTTATGAGTGATGAAGCTTATAAAAGCCTACTTTCCTCTATTAAGAATCAGACTAAAATTGACAGGAAAATGGGGGACCAGATTGCAGCTGCATTGAAAGGATGGGCTGAATCAAAAAATGTAACTCATTTTACACATTGGTTTCAACCTCTTACAGGAGCCACAGCAGAAAAACATGACTCATTTTTTACCATTAAAGGGGATGGAACCGCATTAGAAGAATTTGATGGTGCTGCCCTAATCCAACAGGAACCCGATGCATCTTCATTTCCAAGTGGCGGTATAAGAGCTACATTTGAAGCAAGGGGCTATACAGCATGGGATCCATCTTCTCCTCCATTTATTATGGAAATCGGGAAAGGTAAAACCTTATGTATTCCTACCATTTTTGTATCTTATACCGGCGAATCACTTGATGCGAAGACTCCATTGTTAAAAGCTTCCGTGGCACTTGAAAAAGCTGCTGTAGATGTATGCCAGTATTTTGATAAAAATATTACAGCTGTATCGCCAACGTTAGGCTGGGAACAGGAATATTTTGTAATAGATGCAGCTATTGCGAGTGGCCGGCCGGATCTTGTAATGACTGGCCGCACAGTATTTGGTCATGCGCCTGCAAAAGGACAACAACTGGAAGATCATTATTTTGGTGCGATACCGGAAAGAGTTTACTCCTTTATGAGGGATTATGAAGAGGAAGCTTATAAATTAGGCATACCTCTACGTACGCGACATAATGAAGTAGCTCCTTCCCAATTTGAATGTGCTCCTATTTTTGAAGAAGTGAATCTTGCAGTAGATCATAATCTTTTGTTAATGGATGTAATGAGCCGTGTAGCAAAAAGACATAATCTTGTTGTGCTGCTTCATGAAAAGCCTTTTGCAAAAATCAATGGTAGTGGCAAACATAACAATTGGAGTCTTGCTACCAATACTGGCGTAAATCTTCTTGCTCCTGGCAAAACACCAAAGACCAACTTCATGTTTCTTGCCTTTTTTGTCAATATCATAAAAGCAGTTCATGATTATTCTGACTTATTAAGAGCCTCAATTGCCAGTGCAGGTAATGATCACAGACTGGGTGCCAATGAGGCGCCTCCTGCTATTATTTCAATATTCATCGGGAAATATTTAACCAATGTGTTGAATGAGGTAGAAAAACGTGTTGGAGATAATTTTGACGAGCAGGATGAAGCCATGCTCAAATTAGATATACATAAGAGTATTCCTGAATTGATGCTTGATAATACAGATAGAAACCGTACCTCTCCTTTTGCTTTTACGGGAAATAAATTTGAATTTAGAGCAGTAGGGTCATCTGAAAATTGTGCAGCTCCTATGACTGTTTTAAATACAATTTTAAGTGAAACTCTTATTCAATTTAAAGCAGATGTTGATGCATTGATCGAAAATGGCGAAAAGAAAGAAATTGCCCTAATGCAGATCATTCAAAAATATATTGTTGAAAGTAAAAGTGTTTTATTTGAAGGTGATGGATACAGTGATGCCTGGGAAAAAGAAGCAGAAAGAAGAGGACTTCCAAATATAAAGACAACACCATTAGCGCTTGACGCATTCATGACCGAAAAATCAAAAAAAGTTTTTGAACGTAATAATATTTACACAAAGATTGAGATTGAAGCCAGGCATGAAATTCTACTTGAGAATTATATAAAGAAGATTCAGATAGAAGCGAGGGTAATTGGTGATTTAGCAAGCACATATGTATTACCCGCAGCTATAAAATATCAAAATGTTTTAATAAAAAATATTAGAGGATTGAAAGAACTTGGTTATGACGAAAGCAATTATACGTCTCAAAAACAAATAGTTCAAAAGATTTCAGAGCACATTAATATCATTAATACTGGTGTTAAAAGTATGATAGAAGCAAGGAAAGTGGCTAATGAAATTGAAGAAACAAGAGCTAAAGCCATAGCTTATTGTGACGATGTGAAGAAATACTTTGATGAAATAAGATATCATGTTGATAAACTTGAACTTTTGATAGATGATGAATATTGGGGATTGCCTAAATATAGGGAAATGCTTTTTTTAAGATAGTATCTTTTCCTATTAATTAGAAATTTCTATAATTAATTTTCATAGGCTATTATTTAATCCCCTTTTTACAAAAGGGGATTTTTGTATTTATTGATTTGAGGCTTAAACCTTATATTATTTTCCATGGTCTATTTGCAAACAAAAATATAGTAGCATGAAAAAATTATTAGCGATTATTGTCCTTTTCAGTTCTTTTGCCTTAAATGCAGACGCACAAATCAATAGAGATATTCCATCCTCTCAAAAAATTCAAAGAAATTCAACTAATCAAAAAAGGAATGGCAAAATGATGAAGGATCTTAACTTAAGTTCTTCGCAGCGAAATCAGATGAAAGAATTACATCAAACTAGGAAGCAACAAATGGGTGTTGTAAATAATGATACAAGCCTCGCTCCTGAGCAAAAGAAAACTAAAATACAAGAATTACATAAAATCCAAAAAGCTAAAATAAACTCGATTTTAACTTCTGAACAAAATGAAAAACTGAAGGATGAGAAGATAGAAAGGAGAAAAAATAATAAGATTTAAAACAGGAAAGTATAGTGCTGCTAACATTAGGCTTAAAAGAATTTTATTCTTTTAAGTTTTTAGAGAGGTATCTAATAATGATTTAATAATAACATTGGTACTAATTAGTACCAATGTTATTATTAAAAAACTCCTATTTATGGTAATGGTTTAACCATTATATCTTTAAAAAATATTACACTTCCAAGGTTATGCCCCTGTAGTGCAAAAGTTCCACTGGATATAATCCGGCCGGGATGGTTTTTAGGAGGAACAAAACCATCCGGTTGTGTCCAATCAGTGACTACGGTATTATTTATCTTGGTGATAACATGCTTGCCCTGTACTTTGATATATAAAGTGAACCATACATTATCCTTAACATATACTTTCCTGGTATCTTTGATGTCATATAAACCGGCCGTCCTTTTCCAGTCGGTATGGGAGTTATTAACCTGTACTTCAAATCCTTTATCAGGAAACCCAACTGGCTGGTATTCTGTATGAAAATATACCCCTGAATTAGAACCCGGCCTGGTCATTACCAGGGCCTTAAACTCAAAATTGGTAAAATTATGATCCATTACAGGGCCTTCATAAAACAAGTGAGATCTGGGACCTGCTACCTTAATAGCACCATCTTCTACTGAAAAGGTACCCGGCTTATCACTGGCTTTCCAGCCGTCAAGGGTTTTACCATCAAAAAGGCTGATCCAGCCTTTG
>JAUZOE010000030.1 GCA_030706605.1 Bacteroidota bacterium | reverse complement strand
TTTCATAGACATTAAAATATTTCCAAGTTGGATGTTTAGAATCCAAGAACTTTGAAAAACTATTTAACGTGTGAACGAACTGCCATTTTTTAGGAGTAGTATTTTCAAAATATACTATCACAGAGTAATCATTTTTATGCGCCATGATTACCTCCTTTTCTAAATTTAGTGAAGTTCCTTTGCGTGAGTGATTGTTCTACTTCATCAGGTTTATATAAAACTCTTGTTCCGATACGGTAAGAATTTAACAGCCCTGACTTAGTCCAATCGTTTAAAGTGGGGAGAGAAATTTTAAGAAGTTTCGCTACTTCTTTCCGGGAGATAAATTTTGATTGATCTTGTTTCTGTGGCTGATTGTTATTTTGCCCAATCTTGTTTTCAATTAACTGCCCAATCTTGTCTAACAGT
This sequence comes from Bacteroidota bacterium, assembly GCA_030706605.1. GTDB lineage: Bacteria > Bacteroidota > Bacteroidia > Chitinophagales > Chitinophagaceae > Ginsengibacter. Next base: position 50,237 of record JAUZOE010000030.1, on the reverse strand, counting down.
TCATTGATACTAATTCCATTTAATAATATTTTTTCCATATTTACATACCCTTTTTTTTTGGTAGGGTGATGCAAATAAAAGTTCGAAATTGGCCGTGTAGTAGGGTAAGGAGTACTACAACTTTTAAAGAGTAGTACTACAATTTTTAGAAGGCTTTACTGGCCTAACTTATCAATATCATTTTGAATTTTCTTAACTATGCTTTTTAATCCTAAATCGCTAAATATTTGAGAGACTTTTATCAAATTTTCTTTAATCTTAGTTTTCTTAATTGGTAAGACTGAGTTTTTTAATTCATAAATCTTCCCTAATTCAGTTCTTATATTCTGCTCATTCTTGTTAAGAAGTAATTCTAAAAATGCAGCTTTTTTTGTAGCGTTATCAACGGAATTTATTTTATCAAAAGCTCCTAAATAATCAAGAATTAATATTTGTTGTTTAACAGTAATAGCATTCTTTTTGATACTGTTATTCTTAGAGTCAATTGCGTTTTCTGCCGGAGCTATATCCTTTTCCATCTGCTCGACTTTTTTTATAACCGCATTAAGATCATGTTGTTTAAAAGTTTTTTTAAATGTCATTAGTTAAAAAATGGATGAGTTAATAATTTGTTTGCGTTTTCTTCCTGACTGATGCGAATATATTTCATAAAACTTTTCTCTGTTCTATGACCGGTAATTTTCATTATTGAGATTGTGGGAACGTCCATTAAAAATGCATTAGTGGCAAATGATCTTCTGGCGGTATGAGTTGTGATTAATTGCCATTTCTTAAATATATCATTTTCAGTTTTACCGCCTCTTGTTATAGCAATTTTTACAGTCTCATTAATTTCTGCTAATTCGCCTATTTCTTTTAAATACTGATTCATTTTTTGGTTAGTAATAACAGAAGGCAAATGGCCTTGATACTTTGTAATAATATTTTTTACAAGTTTATGAAGTGGGATGATAACAAGTTCAGATGTTTTTTCAGTTCTGATTTTAATTTGGTTGCCATCATTAATGATATTTTCTGATCTTACCTGAATTAAATCCGAAAACCTTAATCCGGTATAACAAGCCACAATAAATAAATCTCTTACTTTATCCAACCGTTGATAAATCCCGGCAAGCCTCATATCATAAATGGTTTGAAGTTCTTTTTGTGAAAGATAAATTTTATCAACCTGCTCTTCTAAAATTTTAAATTTCTTATTCCGGTATTCCATATTCTTTGTAAGGTTTCTATCTACAGCTTCATTCATAAATATTTTTACATTTTTTATAAAGCCCCCGATTGTATTTTTTGTATAGCCCTCTTTAGTGAGAAAGTGAATAAATGAATTATAAAAATCCATATCAATTGTGTCAAAATCAACTTCATTTTTTGTATAACTCTTATACTCTAAAAGTTTTCGCAAAGTTTGTTTCCATTGTTTTAAAGTATTGGCTTTCCTATTAGGTTCTTTAAAAAGTTCATTGACAAATTTCAGGAATGTTGTCTTCTGCCCATATTCTTCTTTAAATAATGACTTATCTAAAGCGTCTTTTAGTTTATAAGGGGTAGGGGTTCGGTTTGAGTTTACAAGGTCTCTGTAAGTCTCTTTTACATTCGTGGAGAGGTTATCTAAAGTGACATTAAGGCTGGTATGAGATGGAAAAGATTTAGTTTCCTTGGCACGCTGTTTGTCCGAATTCCAGAATTTTGGTTTAATTTTCTCACTTGTAGAATATTTTAATCTTTGATTATTGAAACGAAAGAATAAATAAATCAAAGTTTCTTCTTTGCTGGAAGGTTCTTTAAGTACAAATTTTGCATCTGGCATGATTAATATTTTTGTAAATATAGATTTAAAATTGACTGGGGGACGTCTCAGGGGACGTTTTATTTTACTTTCAGTTGTTTTCTTTTAATTTATATTAATTGTTGAAATGCCTTTTAATGCTTGATTGTAAAGGGTGACAAGGTGATTAAGAAAAAATGGAATAAAATATAATTTACTCCAGTCCCGGGCACAAAGCCTTCCACGATAGTGGAGGGCTTTTTTATTGGAGGGCGTTGAGCACAAGTGTTCAAAAGCCATTCAATAAAAAGGCCATCTTCTCAGCAACTCACGCAGTTGACGTTGCGTTTGTAAGCGGAACGTCCCGTGCCGGAGACGTTCCTAAGAAAAAGTACACGGCACGGGAAAGTAAATACTTCATCACTCTAATGTCTGGCTTGATTCTGGTGGTGGTTGGTTACACCTGAAATATTAAAATTCCATAAGTGGGTAAAAAATTTATTTCCTAATTTTTAAATATTATATGATGAAAACAGTTAAGTTTATCAACAAGTACAAATTATTTTTTATAACCGTTGTATGCGCCGCTGTGGTTTTCGCTTCGTGCAATAGCAGCGATACACAAGCGTTTGAGTCAACGCAGCTTTTGGGGTCTAGTGAAGCGCCTCCCGTTACTACAACAGGTTCAGGAACACTCGATGGAAATTATAATGCAAAAACCAAGGTAATCACCCTAAATTTAAAATGGAGCCTTGGCAACAAAGGTGATACTACAATCATGGGGCACATTCATAAAGGTGAAGTAGGGGTGAGCGGTCCCGTAGTCATTCCTTTTACAGATCTTCCGAAAGGCAGCACTGACCAGGAATTTAATTTTGTTTCTCAACCTTTAACTACAGAGCAGGAAGCGGATTTAAAAGCGGGTTCTTATTATGTGAATATTCATAGTACTTCTTATCCCGCTGGTGAATTGCGTGCACAATTAATTCTTAAAAAATAGATATTCCATTTTATCTCTAACAGGGATATACGTAAACAAAGAAATAACCAGCATTTTTATTTTGAATTTTAAAAGTTGCCAATCTTCCAAAGGTTGGCAACTTCATTTCATTTGGGATAGACCTTCCTCCCAGGACGTGTTTTCTCTTCTCCTGGCCTTGAAGCAAAGCAGGACACTGCTGTTAAATCTAAATAGTAATGACTATCTTAGAGTATGGATGAATAGTGCGCCTGTGCAGCCTTGCCCTGCAACCCACGGAGTTGGGAGTAGAAAACACGGCAGGGGGAAATAGAGTTGATCATTATTATTATAATGATGACTTTATGCATTTTGGTTTTGGTATGTGGGTTAATGGAATATTTTTTATCCTATTGGAAAGAGCCACCACCTTGGGGAAGTGAGTAAAACCGTCGCATTAAAAGAAAATTGGGATACTGAGAATATTAAAAAAAATAGTTAAACGCCGTTTCACTTTAAACACTAACATCAAAACTTTTTTATGAAACTTGCATTAAAAAAGGCAATCACCTTGTATTTGCCAATTTGTATTTTGATCATTTCTTCCTGCAATCAAAGTGCCGGGAGTAAAGGTCAAAGTGATTTGCTTGACACAAGTGGCATTGATTCTACTGTGCGCCCGCAGGATGATTTCTTTCATTATGTAAATGGCGGCTGGATAAAGAAAACTGAGATCCCTGCATCAGAAGGAAGATGGGGATCCTTCACTATTCTTCAGCAAAAGACACAACTGGAGCTAAAATTCATCCTCGATTCATGCGCCAATCTAAAAGCTGCCAAAGGAAGTAATGCCCAAAAAGTGGGAGATTTTTATTCCAGTGCGATGGATTCTTCAACTATTGAGCAGAAAGGCTTTCAGCCTTTGCAGGCTGATATGCAACGTATTAACACCCTGCAATCTTCACGGGATGTATTAAAGGAAGTTGCATTTGAATATAACATGGGATTGTCTCCCCTAATTAGTTTTTCCGCAGGCCCGGATGCTAAGAACAGTGATGTAGTGACGGAGTATTTTAACCAGGGAGGGTTAGGGCTTCCCAATAAAGATTATTATACAAAAATGGATTCCTCAACCCAAAACATCCGGAAAGCTTACACAAAATATATAGCGAAAGTATTGACGCTTTCGGGCGACGATTCAACATTGGCGGCTGCAGAAGCTGCGTCTGTTATGAAGATAGAATACGCCTTGGCGAATGCATCGAAAAAGCCTGTAGAACTGCGTGATCCTTATGCTAATTACCATAAGATGGCAGTAGCCGAATTAAGTAAGAAGGAGCCAAATATGAATTGGTCCTGGCTTCCTGGTGCACTGGGCGTAAAAGCAGATTCAGTGGTGGTCGGGCAGCCAGCATATTATGCTGCTTTGAACAATATGCTTTTATCTGTTTCGGTAAGCGACTGGAAAAATTATTTACGATTTCGTTACATAAATTTTTTCGCGCCTTACTTAAGTACGCCTTTTGTTAACGCTAATTTCGATTTAGAAAAAATGCTTACCGGGCAGAAAGAATTACAGCCAAGATGGAAGCGTATGGCCAAATTAACCGATGAAAAACTGGGCGATGCGTTAGGCGAATTATATGTAAAGAAATTTTTTCCCCCTGAGGCAAAGCAAAGAATACTTGACCTGGTAAATAATATACAACAAACCTATAAAGAAAGAATTGACAGCTTTAAATGGATGAGTGATTTAACCAAACAAAAAGCTATCGGTAAACTGAATGCCTTTGCAAAGAAGATCGGCTATCCCGATAAATGGAAAGACTATTCGTCTGTTGATATCAGTAGAAATGATTTTATTCAAAATCTAAAGAATACCGGTCATTTCGCCTACCAATACATGATTAATAAAATTGGCAAGCCGGTTGATCGTTCAGAGTGGTTTATGACGCCTCCCACCATTAACGCTTATTACAATACCTCCACAAATGACATCAATTTCCCTGCTGGTATCCTTCAGCCGCCGTTCTTTTATAAGAATGGCGATGACGCCATAAATTATGGTGCAATCGGAGCTGCAATGGGCCATGAAATGACGCATGGGTTTGATGACCAGGGTAGAAAATTTGATGCTCGAGGGAATTTAAAAAACTGGTGGTTGCCTTCAGATTCAGCTAATTTCAAAAAGCGTACAGACCTTGTGGTGAACCAATACAATCATTCATTGGTAGTAGATACTTTGCATATAAACGGTGAATTAACGCAGGGCGAAAACATTGCCGATATTGGAGGGGTTACTATTGCCTATGCTGCTTTCAAAAAAACAGCCGAAGGAAAATCTGATAAAAAAATTGACGGGCTGACGCCCGATCAGCGGTTTTTTATGTCATGGGCCGAAATATGGCGAGCTAAAACAAGGCCTGAAATTGCAAGAATGCTGATAATGACCAACCCCCATTCACCGGCTATGTATAGAGTAAACAACCCACTTTCGGATATTCCCGCATTTTATAAAGCCTTTCATGTAAAGCCAGGTGATAAGATGTATTTGCCGGATAGTTTAAGAGCACAGGTTTGGTAATTTTGCGGTACAAAGCATCCATATCCTCCCAGGCAGGTCTCTCCTCCAGGCTTTGAAGCAAAGCATGACATGGCCGGTCAATCTAAAATAGTATGACTATCTTAGAGCATGAATGAATAGTGCGCCCCATTTAGTCCAAGCATATTAAAAAAATAGTTGCAGTTTTATTTGGGTTTCCCCCCATTTAGTCCAAGTATATAAAAAGAGAAGCCTGGCGCAAGAGTGTAGAAAAGGTTTTGAGTGTAGGCAATCTTGTGCCTGCATAGAGCAAATATTCACCCGATATAGCACAAGTATAGCCAACACACAAAAGCCAAGCCATCAGACTTGCGCTAAAGTTGGGAATTAGACCGTGAGACCTAAAACTGCCACCAACAAGGTTTTGCAATAGCAGGACGGAACTTTGCAACAATCGGCTTCGGTTCGCTATTGTATTGCATATTTCGGCCCCTGCAGGTCTTCTACTTTTTGTTTACTCATTTTGAATTTTATTTGTTCAAAATTTTTACAATCTTATTCTTTAATTCATAATTAAGGCAATACTGGCAACATGCACCGTATGTTCTGCTCCATCATCTATGAGCGTTATCATTTGGCCAGGCTGCTGCACACCATCTACCGTTACATGTATTTCTTGCCCAATGTGGATTTGCATTACTTCAATATGATATATTGATTTCTTGTACCGGTAATGCACTTTAAATGATTCCCATTCTTTAGGAACACAAGGAGTAACTGTCAATTTGTTGCCTTCCTGGTGCAGGCCAAGAAAAGATTCAGTTATTAAGCGATACAACCAACCGGCTGAACCTGTGTACCAGGTCCATCCGCCACGACCTGCGTGCGGAGTACGTGAATATACATCGGCAGCCAGCACATACGGTTCTACTTTATAGGTGGCAATCTCTTCCGCAGTTTTACCGTGGTTAACCGGGTTAATCATGTTTAATAATTCCCACACCCGTTTGTTGTCACCCAATTTGGCAAACGCCATGATCATCCATACGGCTGCATGTGTGTATTGCCCGCCATTCTCTCTTACGCCAGGCACATATCCTTTTATATAACCGGGATTTAAATCGGATTTATCAAACGCTGGTTCCAATAATTTAATAATGCTTACGTCTTTTTGTACCAAATTTTTATAAGCAGATTCCATCGCTGTATGTACAAGGCTGGCATTTCCTCCTCCTGATAATACTGCCCAGCTTTGTGCAATAGAATCAATCTTACATTCTTCATTGTTTTTAGATCCAAGCGGTGTTCCATCATCAAACCAGGCACGCTTGTACCATTCACCGTCCCAGGCACTCTTATCAATATTTTGTTTTAATTGCTGCGCCTGGCTTTTACATGCTGTTGCAAATGCAGCATCATTGTGTAAACCTGCAATGTCTGCAAATCGGATTAGTATTTCATAAAGGAAAAATGCCAGCCAAACACTTTCTCCTTTACCCTGCTGGCCTACCTTATCAAAACCATCATTCCAGTCGCCGGTACCAATTAACGGTAACCCGTGTACGCCAAAATTGAGTCCATGTTTTATCGCCAGAACGCAATGCTCATAGAGAGTAGCGGATGTATGCGAATCCAGCGGAAGATCAAAATAGGATTCTTCTCCCGGGTTTAGCTGGCGGCCGTCGAGAAAATTTGAGGATTCATCCAGGATAGCAACATCTCCGGTATGTTTAATATAATAAGACGTTACAAAGGGCAACCATAGATAATCATCGGATATCCTCGTACGCACTCCACGGCCAATCGGCGGATGCCACCAATGCTGCACATCACCTTCTTTAAATTGTCGTGATGAGCAAAGTAAAATCTGCTCGCGGGCAAGTTCAGGCCTTGTATGAAGCAAGGACATTACATCCTGTAATTGATCCCTGAAACCAAAAGCGCCGCCTGATTGGTAAAATCCACTGCGTCCCCACAATCGTGAGGAAAGTGTTTGATACGTGAGCCAACCGTTAGTAATCAAATTGATGGCTTCGTCTGGTGTTTCTACTTTTAAAGCACCTATGGTATTTGTCCAGTATTTTTTTACTCTTTCTAATGATTCATTGGCTGCTGCAGCTCCCCGGAATTGTTTGGCGATGGCGCTTGCCTCATTGGCATCTTTACCTGCTCCCAACCTGAAAACGATTTCCTGTTCTTCACCGTCCGCCACGAAGAATGGAACCTGGATAGCAGCGCAGGGATCCAAGGCAAGTCCCACTTTTCCGGAAAGTTTTATCCGTGACATGGCATCCGGGTTTTGCAAAGTTCCATTGCGGCCAATAAATTCCGTACGGTCGCCGGTAAAAGTTTTTTTCAAATAATCCACATCAAAAAATGCTACCCTGTTGTTGAACTCGGTATTGTATTGATTTTTTGCAAAGATCGCTCCGCTGTCAGGATCTACTTCGGTGTGAATATGCATGGCGGTTTTTATCCTGTTATCGCCCAGCACCCACTCGGTGTAACCTGTTGCAGATAACTTTCGCGACCTTCCCGATTGGTTGCGTATTTTTAATACAGTGAATTTAATAGTTGATTTCATATCAACGTACACGATCATCTCTGAATGGATACCATCTTCTATGTGCTCAAAAACACTGTAGCCAAAACCATGACGTGTAACATAAGGTGACTTACTTCCGGCAGGGAGTAATGCAGTTGACCAGAAGCGACCGCTCTCTTCATCTCTTATATAAAATGCTTCCCCGGTTGTGTCAGATACCGGATCATTACTCCAGGAGGTTAGCCTTAATTCATGCGCATTTTCAGTCCAGGTATATGCTGATCCGCTTTCTGAAATAACCGTTCCAAAATTTGGATTCGTAATTACATTAACCCAGGGAGCCGGCGTTTTGCTTTTATCATCAGTAACAATAACATATTCTTTTCCATCAGGAGAGAAGCCTCCTGATCCATTAAAAAAGATAAGATCCTTTGGTGATGAAATTGATGTTAATGAAGGCGTGTATTTTTCGTCTTTGTTAATACGGGGTATGACTACCTTTGCAATCGATTTACGGTTTACATGATCTGCTAACGATCCACCGCTATCCGAAATATTGACACGGGCTACGGTTTGAAATAATATGCGATCCTCATTAGATATCTGGTCTGCGGCTCTTACAAAAATACCTCCCGGGCGGTCTTTTAATTCGGATGGAATTTGTGCCTGGATATCATTTTGGAAATCCAGCCTGTACCCATCGTGCGCTTCATTCCAGATCACGAGATCTACTATAAGTCCTTTTAAACGCCAATAAGCATGGGCTTGTATCAATTGTTTTACCATTTGCATGTTAGCCTGGTTTTCAATTTTTAAAAGAACAATGGGCAGGTCTCCCGAAATAGAGTAGCCCCACAGTCCAGATTGTTGCCGGTGATTATTGATTAATATGGCAGGGTCTGCACGAAAAGAACTATTTGTAAAAATAATGGAACTGGCCAGGCGTCCATATAATTGTGCATCCGCTTCAGAAGCATTTATTTGCCGGAGAACTACCTGGCTATGCGTCCAGGCCATTTCAAATACACGATCTTTATGAGGGATGTTATCCTGGTATTTATTAATCAGTCCCTGGCAAATTTCCTTTGTTTCAGCAATGCCAATAACTATATCAATGGTAGCTACTTCTTCCGGCTCCAGGATTATTTTATAGCGGATGGCAACAATAGGGTCCAGTACGGAACCCTGGCTGCCGGAAAGTTTTCCGGGATTATTCATGGCCTGCGGATTCAGTATAGAATTGCCATGACCAATAAATGCCATCCTGTTTGTTTCATAGGAGATTTCTTCGGCATGTTTTCCTTCCGTTGCCATTAAATGAAACATCCACGGCGATTGTTCTTCTGCCGACCGTGGCCTTCGGGTACACATGATCGTATGTTGATGAGGATTGATTTCGGTTTGCACAAAAAGATTGCTGAAAGCAGGCGCCATCAAATCTGATGCAGCAGTTGCCATCACTACTTCTGCATAACTGGTAACTTCAATAGTCTTACGTATGCCGGAAAGGTTGGTTACCCGTAATCTCCGCATTTCTATATCATCTTCCGGAGAAACCACAATTTCAGTGTGTGTCTCTATTTCATTTTGTTTTGTATTAAAATCTACACGACCCTGGGAATAAGCCGTCTCATATTTATCAGCTTTTGAAAGTGTGGGTTGATGGGTATTAGACCAGTATTTTTTACTATCCAGATCGCGGATGTAACAAAAAGTTCCCCAATTATCGCAGGTAACATCTTCATGCCAGCGGGTAACGGCAAGGTCTTTCCATCGGCTGTAACCACCGCCTGCATTAGTTATCATTACATGGTACCTTCCATTTGATAATAATTGTACTTTAGGCACAGAAGTGTCCGGGGTATTGATAATCCGTGTTTCCTGGCCACTTGCTACATAGTTAATATCTGCTATATCTGTGGTGTGTGCAAAAAAGGTAGTTGCTTTTGGAATTCTTTCCTGCAATAATAAAAACGTCGCCTTAAACTGGGGTTCTGCTTCAAATAATTTTTGCATCGGTTTGTCACGAAGTAAATAGGCCAGTGACAATAAACTCATTCCATGATGATGTGCCATAAATGAATAAACAATTGCACTTGATTGCCCACGCTGTAAACGTGAAGGTGTATAATCTATGGCTTCGTACAATCCAAATCTGCCTTCTAATCCTTTTTTATTAAGCAGTTCCAGGTTTTCGCACGCTTTTTCCGGTGCTACCATTAATGCCATTGTGGATGCATAAGGCGCTATGACGGCATCCTCCTCCAGGCCACGTTTCAAGCCAAGCCCGGGAGCACCAAAAGCACGGTATTGGTAATTGGAATTGGCATTGATCATATTGTAACACGATTCTGAAATACCCCAGGGCATGTTTGTTTTTTTGCCGTATTTGATCTGCCATTCAACGGCTGCTTTATAGGTTTGGTCAAGTAATGTATTGTCATAAGTGGGCATTACTAATAATGGCATCAGGTATTCAAACATTGAACCGCTCCAGGATAAAAGAATAGGTTGCCCGTCAACGTTAGTAAGTAACCGTCCTAATGCAAACCAGCTTTCTTCCGGCAACTTGCCCTGCGCAATGCAAATAAATATGCATAACCTCACTTCTGATGCAAGCAAATCATAATAACTTGCATCAATCCGGTGTTCCTGAACATTGTAGCCAATGGTAAACAGGTGGCTTGATTTATCGTAAAGAAAATTCCATTCCATGTCTGCCAGGTCATGACATTGCCCGGCAAGATTTTTGGCATCAGTAATTAATTGGTCAGCCTTATGAATCGATTTGGTTAAAGCAGTTTGAAATAATTCAAGCCATTTGTTTTCCTCTGTTGTGTTGGTCTCTTTTTGTTCTCGATTTATTGCATCCTGTAATTCATTGGCTATTTTTAATAATTCTGTCAATGATGAATTTGAATTCAGTAAAGCCAGTTCTGTAAATTTTGGCGGAGCGCTTGCCAATAAAAGCCAGGGTTCAAATATTTGAAGATGCTCATTAATTTGTTGCAACTCTTTAATAAGTATTTGCTTCCACCTGTACGTTTCACTTGCAGGGTCATTACCTGTTTTTTTAGCAATAAGATCGAATTGGTTTGATAAAGATTCAACCTTATCTTTTAGTTGAATCGGCGTATAGTCTGTTCCGTTAGATAATGTTTCAAGTTCAAGGATAAGCGGTTCGAATAGTTCGTTATTATTTTCATTTGCGGTATTTGCGAGTACCCTCAAAGTGTCCGTCATTCCTTTGAATAATTGTACACTTTGAATTTGCTGGTTGGGAATGGCCAATAAACCTTGTTGCAATACCAATAAATGACCGGCCAGGTTGCCGCTGTCAACTGTAGAAATATATTTCGGTGGCAGCGGACTCAAGGTTTCTGTATCATACCAGTTATAAAAATGGCCTTTATATTTCTCCAGTTTTTGCATGGTACCGATTGTATTTTTTGTTCTTTCAATGAATTCGCCGGTCGTTATGTAGCCAAAGTCACAGGCCGTTAAGCTGGCAAGTAGTGAAAGCCCAATATTGGTCGGAGAGGTTCGGTGTGCTAATTGCTCTACAGGTTGTTCCTGGAAATTATCAGGTGGTAACCAGTTGTCACCAATTACAATAAAATGATCAAAGAAACTCCAGGTTTTTCTTGCGAGTTTTTGAAGAAAAAGATTTTGTTCATCACTAAGTTTAGTTGCCTGTTTCTGTAAAGGTTTACTTGTAAACCAGGTAACAAAGGGAGCAATAAACCATAACACCAGAACTGGGCCTGCTATTAATAATTTTGCCGGGAAGTAAATCGCTAAAAAAGCTAAAATACTAATCGTTAAAAACGGTTCAATCCACATGGCAGCATAATAAGACCGTAAACTTTTTGTATTTATTCTTACATTATGAGAAGAAGGATTCCATTCCAGTAATTTTTTCCTGCTGATTAACATGCGCCATAAGGTGCGGATTATTGCTTTTTCATTTGACCAGGCTTCATAAGGAAGACATATCAATGTAAATAAGGTTTTTACTATGATATCACGAAGGTTGACGAGGGAATTTTTGATGTGGTATTTTAAAACAACATCTTTAGGCTTCCTGAGGGTGTCCCAAAGTGTAGTAATAAAAATAGGGAAAACAATAATTCCTGAAACGATTATGGTCCAGAATAAAGGATATGGCAAAACCATCCATCCCAATAAAAGTAAAGCCGTAAGGGCAGGAGGTACAAGGCTTCGTCGTATATTATCAAATATTTTCAATTTTGATAATGCTGAAATGGGATTTTTATTCAAGCGATTACCGGGACCCTTTACTAACGGCAATATCCATGAAAAAATCTGCCAGTCGCCGCGGATCCAGCGTATCCGCATTTTCATATCTGCACTATAAGTCGTGGGATATTTTTCAAACAATTGTACATCGCTGAGTAATCCTGACCTTATATAGCAACCTTCCAGCAAATCATGACTGAGGATACGGTTTTCAAGAAATATTCCATCAAGTACTTTCTGAAATATATCTACTTCGTAAATGCCTTTGCCTATATAAGAACCCTCTCCAAATAAATCCTGGTAAACATCAGATGATGCACGGGTATAAGGATCAATGCCCGGCTCATTTCCATGCATCCTGGCATATAAAGAACCGGTTATGTCTGGTAAACTAACGGTCACTCTTGGTTGCAGAATGCCATAACCTTTTGTTACGCGTTTCTTTCTTTCATCATACCAGGCCCGGTTCAACGGATGAGCCATCGTTCCGATTAATTTCCAGGCGGAACCCAGCGGTAATTGCGTATCTGCATCTAGTGTAATTACATATTTTATTTTTGGAAAAATGGATTGGTTGCCTGTAACAAGTGAGAAATGCTCTTTAGCATTACCCCTTAACAAGGCATTTAAATCAGAAAGTTTACCACGCTTTCTTTCATAACCCATCCACATTTTCTCACCTGCATTCCATTTTCGCGGACGATGAAAGAGAAAAAATAAATCTTCATTTTCTCTTTCGTATTTTTTATTAATCCGTTCAATTCCGTTTTTTGCTGTTTCTAAAAGTGATTGGTCTTCGGGCAGCTTTTCTACATGGGCATCCGTAAAATCAGTTAACAGACCAAAATATAAATTATCATTTCTGTTGGCCAGGAAACGAACTTCCAGCGATTCCACCAAGTCGTTTATTTCCTCAACTGTCGTAAGCATTGCCGGAATTACAACCATTGAAGCGGCATTATCAGGAATCTGGTGCGAGTAATCCATTCTCGGCAGTAAATTCGGCTTTACCAACAGTGTAGCAAAAAAATTGACAACCGAGATGGCCAACTGGCTTGCGCATAACAACGTTAGCAAAGTAATTGCTACAAGAAGCCAGGTGTTACTTGTATCTGAGTCTGCTATTAATAAAATAACTCCGCCAATAACAAATGTTATCAACAAAATACAAATAGAATACGCCAGGAATGCATGTCTCCTGATAGTGTGCCTCATCCTTTCAGCGCCTGTTTCACGCATCTTTGCCATTTTTTTTGTCTGGCTTACTCCATATCCTATCAAATAGTAGCCAACATGTGCATGGCGATGATCATCATTTTTTCCCGTGACATTTTCATGTATTAATTGTATCGCAATCTCAGCAACTTCCTGCTCACTGGAGGTACTCTTTTTAGCAATCATTTCTACAACATGGCGGTAACGGTCACGCGTAGTAAAATCCATTAAACCATACGTTCCTTCATTGTCTTTCAATAATGTTTGTTCAACAACACTATAGGTTTCAACAAATTCACGCCAATCCATGGCACCAAGCAAACGAAGACTTCCGATACTGTTGCTAATAGAAACCTGTGCTACCGCCTGCTTCTGGTTTTCCGCATTTACCAGTTCAGTACTGGTTAGTCCACTTCCTGATAATTGCTGTTCTATCCAGTTAAGCACCAGTCCAAGGTCAGGGCCTTTACCACGCAATTGGCGAATCAATTCAGATACAAATGCGCTTACAATCGGAGGATTGGACCTTGCCATATCGGCAATCACCAGGATGAGAGTTTTTGGAGCTTTCTCCGTAGTAGCAATCATTTTTTCCGCCCAATAATCAGCAAGATTTCTGTCAACTTTATCGACGGCGATGTGGGCTGACACACGCCTGATATTTTCAATCAGCGCCAGGCGCAGCATAAGAGGGATGGACCATAGTTCTCCTAATTTCAAAGGAGTAACTGTTTGATACGCCTTCACAAAATTGCCCAAGCTTTCCATATCTATTCGCCCGTCACTATGAGAAATGATCTGGAGAACAATATCATAACTACGGGTTAGTCCCGATGAGTTGCCATCCAAAAGTTGGGGAAGGTCTTCACTATAATTTTTCGGGAAATGTGTTTTTGCAATGCGAATATGTTCTTCTACAAGGTAAAAATTATCTATCAGCCATTCGCCTGCGGGAGTAACCTGGTATTTTCTTTTGATTGAATCCGTGAGGAGCTTGCGCACTTCCTGCAAAGTGGTTTCATTGTCTGCAAGTCGTTTGAGTAAATGATCTTTTGCAGGTTTTGTGCTTAACTTATGCCTTGACGCCAGCGTTTTTCCGAAACGTTCCATCTGTTCGGAACTGAATAATTCCTCCCTGAGCGGTTCTTCATTTAAGTTATTGTTCTTATCACTCAACTGAAAAAAGCCACGCATATTAGATATGAGTTCATGCGCTGCAGGTATTAATTGTAATTTCATAAATTCGTTTAATTCGTCTATAATGCAGCATTCACAATAGTTTGCGCTTCATCAATTATTGTTTTCAAATGATCTTTACTTAAAAAACTTTCAGCATAGATTTTATAGATGTCTTCTGTTCCTGATGGCCGTGCTGCAAACCACCCATTTTTTGTCACAACTTTCACGCCACCTATTGCAGCATAATTTCCGGGTGCTTTTATAAGTATGTTATCAATATTTTCCCCGGCAAGTTCCTTGTGTTTTATTTCTGAGGAAGAAAGGTTTTTCAATTTTTCTTTTTGTTCGGGCGTTGCTTTAGCTTCAATGCGATCATAGAAAGGTACACCATATTCACTGGTAAGAGTAGTATATATTTTACCGGGATCTATTCCCATTTTTGCAGTGATCTCTGCAGATAGTAATGCCGGGATAAATCCATCTTTATCTGTAGTCCAAACACTTCCATCCAATCTCGAAAAAGAAGCGCCTGCACTTTCCTCACCACCAAAACAAAGTGAGCCATCCAATAAGCCATCAACAAACCATTTGAATCCGACAGGAACATCATATATTTTCCTATTGAGTTTCGCTGCTATGCGGTCAATGAGTTGCGTAGTAACAACCGTCTTGCCAACTGCTGATGTTTTTGCCCATTGCGGGCGATTTTGAAGCAGGTAAGAAATAGCTACCGATAAATAATGATTGGGATTTAACAAGCCTGCACTTTTTGTTACAATACCATGCCGGTCATGATCGGTGTCGCAGGCAAACGAAATATCAAAATTATCTTTCATAGCTATCAGACGCTGCATGGCATAAGTAGAAGAAGGATCCATACGGATTTGCCCGTCCCAATCAACCGTCATGAAACTAAAAGTGGGATCAACAATTTTATTGGTAACCGTTAAATTCAATTTATACTTTTCGGCTATGGGTTCCCAGTAATGAACACCCGCGCCGCCCATCGGATCAACGCCCATCTTTATTTTTGCATTACGAATGACATCCATGTCAATGATATTCCCAAGATCATTTACATAGTTATTCAGGAAATCATAACGGTGTGTGGTTGATGCTTTAATAGCTTTATCGAACGAAATTCTTTTTAAACCCTGAAGATTGTTCTTCAGTAATTCATTGGCTTTCTTTTCAATCCAGTTGGTAACATCATTCCCCGCAGGCCCTCCGTTAGGTGGATTGTATTTAAAGCCACCATCATCCGGAGGATTGTGAGATGGTGTGATAACAATGCCATCTGCTAATCCTGTTTTTCTCTCTTTGTTGTATTTTAAAATAGCATGTGAAATTACAGGTGTAGGCGTATATTCATCTTCGTTCGCAATCATCACGTCAACATTATTCGCCGCCAATACTTCCATAGTGGTAGCATAAGAAGGCGCTGACAAGGCATGTGTATCAAAACCAAGGTATAAAGGACCATCTTTTTTTTTTCTTTGCGATAGAGACAAATGGCTTGTGTAATGGCAAGAATATGATTTTCGTTGAAAGAGTTCTTAAACGAAGAACCTCGATGACCGGAGGTTCCAAACGAAACCTTCTCAGCGTTAACTGATGGATCAGGTTTTCCTGTGTAATAGGCGGTAACAAGGCGCGGAATATTTATAAGTATATTTTGTTCTGCGGGTTTTCCTGCTAAAATTGATACTTGCATGAGCTATCTTTTATAATATGTCAAAGAATACAGATTGACTGATTTAGCGAAAGAAAGAACATTTTAGTCTGTATCAGTTAAAAAAGCGGGCATTAAATCGCCATTGCTTCAACCATTTCCATTGAGGCATTGTATAGGCCCATCCGTGCTTTCTGGTCGCATCTGGCCCGATGAAATAAAGCCTGCTGCGCTGCTTTTATGTTTTTGTCTTTCCCATCCCAAATCTCCATAGCAGGTTGCTGAATGGCTCTTGCAAAAGAAAATGTCAATGGCCATGGAAGTTTCAATTCATGCCTCACATGCATGGCATTTAAATGAGCTGAAGCAAGTTTGCCGGATCGTCCTCCTGATAAAAATGCAATTCCGCCAATGGCAGCAGGAACTGACTGACGGAGGCATTGTATAGTAGCATCTGCAACTTCTTCAACACTAACCTGCTTCGGGCAAATTAATCCAGGAATTACCATATTGGGTTTCAAAATAGCGCCTTCCAGCATCACCCCCTGTGCATAAATATGGTTGAAAACTGTTCTCAATACTTGTTCTGTGATGGTAAGCATACCTGTAAATCATGCGTGCCTTCCATGAGAACCTCAGGCTCCACAATCGGCACCAATCCTGCTTCCTGGCAGAGGCTTGCGTAAAGTGCCAATATATTTGCATTCGCTTCTATACAGGCAAGACTGGGAATGCCATCCCCAATAGCAATTACCGCTCGCCACTTAGCAAACCTGGCACCCATCTGGAAATATTCTTTCAGGCGCTCACGCAATCCATCCAAACCTTCAGTAAATTTTTCGCCCGGATGACCCGCCATTAATTTGGCGCCTTTATCTACTTTGATTCCCACAACAATTCCTTCATTTATGATCGCTTTAATAATGGGCGTTCCATCTCTTTCATTTTGGCGAATGGTCTCATCATATAATATGGTGCTGCTGATGCACTCACTTAAATCAGGTGGGGTTACCAGTAATTCCCGCCAGTCACGGCGGGCTTCTTCCGTTTGTGGAATGCCCAATTTGGCAAATCGTTTATTGCAGGTAGGGGTGCTTTCATCCATTGCCAGCAAACCTTTACTATCTGCAAATAAGCGGGTGACCGTATCCTTTAATATTTTTTTATTCATTGGGATTATATGTTAAATGGATACATTGCTTAATATACTTTTCAGTTTTTTGAAAAATAGTTTCTGACATAAGCCTGCTCCTGGTTTTCTGTCATTTTTTCAGAAGGCATCGTTTCGATCTTTATGTTATCGAATTGCTTATCTGCCTTTAGCAAGTTTAATAATTCAATTTTTGCGTCGGTTGGACCAAAAAGCAGTACTTCATCATGATCCTTTATAAAGCCACTCAACTTTCTATAATACTCCGCCTGCTGTTGCTGGTTTTTGTTGTGCATCATGCTTTCACCCTTCTGCAAAGTTTTCTCTTTTTCCTCATGTGTGGATTCGGATATCACAATATTTGTTACCATAGGATCAGCAAATTCCATTACATGTGCACTTGCATGATCCATCCAGATGCCTAATTTTTTTGTTGTTGTCATTGTCGTTTAATTTTTATGAATGATTAATCTTATCAACTATTTTACTTTTAAAACATCTCCGCTTTATCGTACTCAATCTTTTTTATATTAAATTTTGCGTAGCTAAAATCTCCTTTTTCCAATCTCCACAATACGTCAAAGCTTAAGGGCACCATAACATTATTCATTTGTTTATAATCAGCGCACTTAATAACCCAGGTTGCTAATGTTGTTTTATCCATATACCGTTTGGTTTCCATCTGGATTATTTCACCAACATCGTTAAAAGTGATAATAAAGAACAATGAAAGCCCATTGTAGTTAAACGTCAGCCTGGCTGAATTTGAATCAATCGGAAGCCATTGCAGTCTTTCACTGGGAAGTAAATTTGTCGGGTATAAAATACTTTCGCCAAGCCACCTCAGCAGTTCACCCTGGTTATACTGTTCGCCTTTGGCATTTGCCACTTTAAATAAAGAAAAAAGCGAAACAACGAGCCTTCCTTTATTTCCTATATACATATCACGGGCAATAAACATAGCCGTAGTTCCTTTCCATATAAAGCCCGGCTTTTCTGTTGTGGCATATTGTTCTCCTTTTATGTTTATCCAGTTCTTATCCAATCCTGTTTTAAATTGTCCTTCATGTGTAATTCTTGCATAACTAATATAAGGTTGCCCGTCTTTTAAAGCGTATTTGAAATAGCGTCGAACAGGTTCGGGCAAATCCGCAAGTCGCTGGTAACTGAATTTATTATCTGAAATATTTTTTGATTGTGAAAAAAGCTCTTTTACTTCTTTTCTGAATTTGATGGATAGATTTATTTTGCCGATAACCAATATGATAATGAGCAACCCGATTATGGATAATATAGCTGTCATGGGCTTAGTGAGTTTCATTCATTTTTTATATTGATTTCCTACGCTTCGAACTTTGGCTCGAATATAGGAAAGACGTTCACACCTCTACGATCATCTTTCCTGTATTATCTCCTTTAAATAACCCCAGCAGCGCTTGTGGCAATTTTTCAAATCCATGTTCTATTGTTTCCGTAAATTTTAACCTGCATTCTTTTACCCATGTTGCCAATTGTTTGTGACCTTCGGGGAATTCAGATTGAAAATTGCTTACTATAAATCCCTGCATTAAAACACTTCTTGTTAGTAACATAGGCTGTAACCTTGGGCCCATGGGAATTTCAGTGCTGTTGTATAATGAAATCTGTCCACATAATGGTATCCTTGCGTGAAAGTTAATGTTGCTTATAACTGCATCGGAAATTGAGCCCCCTACATTGTCAAAGTAAATATCTACCCCTTTTGGGCATGCAGCGGCGATCGCTTTTTTCATATCTGGAGTTGTTTTATAATTGATGGCATCATCAAAACCAAATTCATCTTTCAGCAATTTGATTTTTTCATCGGTGCCGGCAATGCCCACTACATAGCAATTTTGTATAGCAGCAATTTGCCCTACCACCATACCGACCGCACCTGCGGCGCCTGACACTACAACTGTTTCGCCCGCTTTAGGTTTGCCAATGTGCATTAATCCAAAATAAGCTGTAAGCCCTGTCATGCCCAGAATGCCGAGATAATAACTTGCCGGGGCAATAGTAGTATCAATCTTCCGGATATCTTTTTCCGATGCAATCATTTTTTTTTGCCAGGGCAGGTTGCCGGTTATTATATCGCCACTTTTAAAATTGGTTGATTTGCTTTCGATTACTTTGGCAACAACTCCGCCGCTTAGCGGCTTTCCTGTTTCAAAAGGAGGTGCATAGGATTTGGCATCATTCATCCGGCCACGCATATACGGATCAACTGAATAATACATGCCTTCCAATAGAACTTCACCATCACGGATAGACGGCAATGCAACATCTTCCATTTTAAAATTTTCCAGGGTCGGTAGTCCTTTTGGCCTGGATGCTAAAATAATTTGTGTAGTAGTCACTATTTTTATTTTTTATGTTGTTAAATTCTGTTTTCAATCTCTTATCTCAGGGGTATCTATCCCATCTTGCGCATGTAAATATTCATCTTTTGCAATAATTAAGGGATAAAGTTCCCTTTACTTTGAGCTGCATAATTTCAGTTTCCATAATAGTGATAGATATTTTAATTAATTACTTTAAAATGTGGAGATACCATCCTGTTGTTATTGTTCGTCATTTTAATGATGTTTTAATTTTCCCACAATTGTATCCAACGAAGTTTTCAATTTTTTAATTGCACCACTTACTGCAAGCTCATAGTCATTTGCTTTATCTGTTACTGCAATTGGCTGCCTTCCTTCAAGGCGGGCTTCAATGATGCATTGTTTATCGTTTAGCCCCTGTTTGTTTCCATTTTCGTCTGATAGATGGACTTCCAACCTGGTGATGTGTTCGCTGAACCTGCTTAATTCTTCTGAAAGCAAACTATCTAATTCAGCTTTGAATGTTTTGTGTACACTTAAGTTTTTATCTGTGTTAATTTGAATAGTCATAATGCTAATTTTTAAATATTTATTTTATTATAATGAAATCTTTGTTTTGTTATAAGTTAAGGTTTTTAATTAAGATGCCTGTTACAAAATTTATGAAGGTGTTTATATAATTCACCCATTTGTTAATAATTGGGTTCTAAATTTTTTCGTCTTATTCCTGCTGCACGTTTCACTTTCATTTATTTTTTCACGTGGTACTTTAAAACAGAACAAGTTAATTTTGCTATCATTACTTCTTCAATCGAAACAGCTTACCTGTTTTAACGAAGTGTACCACTTGCTAAAACTTCTGTCAATTTTATTTTTTCCGGCAAATGGCCGGGGTCGTAAGTGATGATTTGTTTTAACTCCTTCAATAATTCAGGAGAGATAATTTCAGACTCCGTATGTTTCACGCCATGAACGATGCGGTGGCCGATAGCTTTGATCGAATCAAAACCTTCCTGTTTTTCCAGCCAGTCAATGAGGTGATGAGTAGCGGCATTATGATCGGCAGCTTTAATGCTGATACAATTTTTTTGTTCAGTAACAGAATTATTAAAACTAAGTTTTGCTTTTGAGGATCCAATGTTTTCTATCTGCCCGTCAAATATTTGTTTTAGTGTCTCTTCTATTTTGTATAAAGAAAATTCAATGCTGGAGGAACCTCTGTTAATGGTTAGTATGGTTTCATCTTTAATAAGCATGGACTAATTTATTGTTTGTAACTAACAGGGGCAT
This sequence comes from Bacteroidota bacterium, assembly GCA_030706605.1. Lineage (GTDB taxonomy): Bacteria > Bacteroidota > Bacteroidia > Chitinophagales > Chitinophagaceae > Ginsengibacter. Next base: position 29,319 of record JAUZOE010000030.1, on the reverse strand, counting down.
ATCTGTTAATGTAGTTGAATTTTGTTGAGCAATCTGAAGTCAAGAGGTTGTATAATTGATTATTATTAAATATTTCTCTGTTCATAACCATAGTTTTTAAATTTTAAGTCAAACGCATCCGGTGAAATTTCTATAAAATTCGGGACTTATCATCACCTGAAAAATGATAGTGGTCAGTTATTGCTAGAAGTCAAATGGTTTTAATCAACCATTATCAGAAAAGCTTATCCTTTATGATTTCGGGTGTGGCAGGATCAACCAAACCATAATTATGCGAAAGCAATTTTTCATCCTTCCTGGCATATTTCATTCTATGTAAAAGGTGCGTAATAAGCGCAATATGCGTTTTATCTTTATCGTTTGCATTTACGATAAACCAGGGAGCATTTTCAAAATTTGTTTTCAAAAGCATTTCATCCCTTGCATCTGAATAATCTTTCCAATGCTTTAGTGCTTCCTTGTCAATGGGGCTTATTTTCCAGTGCTTCAGCGGATTTGTCTCTCTTGCTTTCAGTCTTTTTTTCTGAATCTTTTTGCTGATATCGAGATAGTATTTCAGGATAATGAAACCTCCATCAATCAGCCCTTTCTCAAATGATTTCACTTCTGTAAAAAATGATTTGTATTGTTTATGCGTGCAAAAACCCATAACTTTTTCAACACCAAGACGGTTGTACCAGCTCCTGTTGAAGAGAACAAATTCGCCTGAAACGGGTAAGTGAGTAGTGTAACGTTGAAAATACCATTCACGTTCCTGGAAGTCTGATGGCTTACCCAATGCAACTACTTTTGTGTCGCGTGGGCTGAGATGTTTAATAATCCTTTTTATAGTGCCGTCTTTCCCAGCTGCGTCACGCCCTTCCAGTATTACGAGTAGTTTGAGATCAGAATCAATAACTTCTTTTTGAAACTTCACTAACTCTACATAGAGCTTGTGTAATATTTTTTTCTTTCCTTTTTTAATTTTAATTCCCAATTTCGGTTGATTATCTTTCAAGCCATTGATACCAATTTCCAGGAGAGTTTCTGTTTCCGTTTTCATTTTTTCATTTTAAATTTTGATGGTGATTTTATAATCAGGTAATAACTCTTCGCTATACTGTTGTGATCTGATTTGATCTCACACATCAACCATGCCGCTTTATCCCTCCATTTTCATAATTCTGATTTTAATTCACCACTATTCTTGCTACTAATCTTAAACTGTCAATCGTTGGTTAAAATAACTTTTAATGCATTTTCTTTTGCTGCATGCCCAAAAACATCATATGCCTTTATAATGTCGCTTGATTTGAACCTATGTGTAATCAATAATTTTGGATCGAGTTTTTTTGATTGAACTGTCTTAAGCAACATAGATGTGGTAACGGTATCAACGAGACGTGTGGTAATAGCGATATTCCGTGACCATAATGTTTCGAGATGAAGCTCTACACTTTTACCATGCACGCCTATGTTGGCAATTATACCACCTGGCGCAACCAACGATTGGCATAGCTCAAATGTGGTCGGTATTCCCACAGCTTCAATTGCTGTATCTACCCCTATGCCTCCTGTTAGTTCCTTCACCCTTTCAATTGCATTTTCTTTGCTGTTATTAATAGTTTTTGTGGCGCCAAATTTCTTTGCTGTTTTAAGCCTGTTATCATCCGGGTCAATCATAATAATTTCTGCGGGAGAATAAAATTGTGCTGTTAATAATGCTGCTAGTCCGATAGGGCCGGAGCCTACGATTGCGACAGTATTTCCAGGTTGCACTTTACCATTAAGCACGCCACATTCAAAGCCGGTTGGTAAAATATCGCTCAACATTACCAATGCTTCCTCATCACTTCCTTCGGGGATATGGTACAAACTGTTATCTGCATAAGGTATCCGCACATATTCGGCCTGTGTTCCGTCGATCAAATGTCCCAGTATCCAGCCACCATTTACACAATGAGAGTACATACTTCGTTTGCAATAAACGCATTTACCGCATGAGGTGATGCAGGAAATAATTACGTGATCTCCTTTCTTGAAGCCAGTAACCGCACTGCCTGCTTCTTCTACAATTCCTACTCCTTCATGCCCAAGTATTCTTCCTGCTGTTACTGCAGGTACATCGCCTTTAAGTATATGCAAGTCGGTACCACAAATGGTCGTTTTTATTATTTTCACAATAACATCGGTATTGTTTTGAATGACTGGCGTTGGCTTCTCCTCCCACGATTTTTTGCCATGGCCATAATATACCAGGGCTTTCATTTTTTTACTAAGTCCATTTGCATTTTTGGTTCCTTCAGAAGCTAATTCTGGCTTGGTTGTTTTGGTTGGAGTTGTTGCGCTGTTCATTATGATGATTTTATATAATTGAAGTAAAAAAGATTTATATGCAAAGTTGTCTGGAATAATTCTCTTAACTGTTATACATTTCCGGAGATTTGTTATATTATTCACACATTTGAGAAAAACATTGGATATATAGTTGTCCCAACGTTTCCAATCATGGAGTTATCTGAATATTAATTCTTCATAGCAACAACCTTCTTATGTTTACCTTGCAAGTACACAAAGAAATTAATCATAACAACTTACTTTGGACATACTATCCATTATAACTTTACTCATAATTATTACCGCTGGTTTTTCTTATTTGAACGAAAGGTTTGTAAAGCTGCCGGGCACGATAGGGGTGATGACCATGTCGGTGGTAGTTTCTATCGTTGTTTTAATAATAGGAAGAATTGGGGATGAAAAATTGAACCTGCTTACAAAACTCGCTCATAATATTAATTTTTCTGAAGTATTGTTGAACGTAATGCTGGGTTTTTTGCTTTTTGCCAGCGCCTTACATTTCGACTATCAAAAACTAAAAGCATTGCGACGGCCCGTATTGATTTTGAGCACATTGGGCGTGCTGGTATCTACAGGTGTATTTGGTGGATTGATATTTGGAGCGGCTTATCTTTTGCATATAAAATTACCCCTTATTTATTGTTTTGTTTTTGGTGCTCTTATTTCACCTACCGACCCGATTGCTGTTGGCGCCATTATAACAAAATCAAGAATTCCTCCAAAGTTAGCAACTGTTATATCGGGGGAGTCTATGTTTAATGATGCTGTCGGGCTCATTCTTTTTGTAACAACGTTGGGTATTACCAAACAATCAACAAACAGAATTTCAGTATTAGAAATGTTGCGTTCTTTCGGAACACAGGTTATCGGTGGTGTTCTTATTGGATTGATAATGGGTTTCATTGCTTACCGGCTTATTAAGTCTATAAAAGATTTTCAAACCATATTTTTAATTTCACTGGCAATTGTGTTGGGCATTTCTGTGGTGGCCAATCTTTTTCATGCATCTATACCTTTAGCGGCTGTTGTGGCCGGGCTGGTGGTGGGCAATAAGAGTTTTGGGAAAGATCATGCTGCCAATCAATTTTTAAATAATGTATGGCAATTACTGGATGGTATACTTAATACCATCCTTTTTGTAATGATTGGGCTGCAACTATTGATATTGCCATTCCTAAGACATTACTGGCTGATCGGGTTGATATCAATTTTGATTATACTTATTGCGAGAATGATCAGCGTATCATTAATTGCTTTTTTTGAATTGCGTAAAGTGAACCTGGTAAATCTTTCTATTCTCACGTGGGCCGGTCTGCGTGGAGGTATATCCATAGCGATGGCACTTTCACTTCCTCTTTCTCCCTACCGGGAGGTGATACTTTCGTGTTGTTATTTTATAGTGATATTTTCTATAATAGTTCAGGGGCTTACCTTAAATAAATTAGTTGATAAGGCTGTTAGCAAAGACAAGACTGTTGTCTCGTTAAAATCCTGAAATAAGTGTTTGTTAGATAGCATTTAATTAAGAAGCGATTCCATAAACCGTAAACATTTTCCAAAAATGAATGGTGTAGAAAATATTGCCCACGATCGGGTTCTCCCGGGCGTGTAGATTCGACTCATTTTTTTTGCGAATTACTCATGCAGGAATTACATGATTAATTGAATTCCTATTATCAATCACATTTAGAAATTTCTTCTTCTATAGTTTTCGTCGGATCGGAATTGTGGTCGTCTTTGATCCGGTATTACAAGATCCCATTCTTCGATTTCCTGCACCTGGATGGTCGTTTTATCACTTGGTGAATTTGCATTTTGTCGCGTTGATTGTCCACCGGAATTATTAACGGCTTGCAGACTGGGTTGGTCTTTTTTATTTTCGGTCATTCTATTTGGATTTTAAATGGGGTTCTTTCAACCTTTCCCCATTACCGTGCCATTTCTTTCTTTAATTGGTTCTTAGCACTACCTGGCCTGAAGGTCTATGCATGTCAGCATCATCTTCTGCTGTTATAAAAAAACTGGTCGGTTGAAAAGGCACTGAAGTTTTTAATGAACTCTTCATGGTTTTTGAAAGTAAACTGCTGGAAGTATTTAACTGTCCTACCGCTTTGGTTCCATTATGTTGTGTGTTCATCCACACTACATAAACCTTTTTTGGGGGATCGAGCCTTGAAGGGTCTACCAGTCGTATTAAGCTTAAATCAATATCGTAATTTTTATTTTTATTTTTCTTTACTTTCACTCTGCCTTCAGCAGCAGGAACAACGTTTGAAGTTTGGAATGACATTTTTCTTGCACAGGATGGGAGCATAAAAGCTATAAATAACAAAATACCGACGGAAAAAAAACGGGCAGAGCGATTATTTATTTTGATTGTTTTCATTTTAAATATTTGATTTTTTTTGTTTTATAATATCACCTTATAGCAATCATAGTAATTAAGGGAATAGTCAATCTACATTTGGTGTGATGTAAAAAAAGGAGGCATCCGGAGAAAATCATTAGCTTATTTTAGATAAATCATTCTCATGAATTTTTTTCTTTTTCTGATATTAATCTTTGGTGATTAATCCCGAAGGAAAACGTTTTCGTAAAATATCAAGCGGTGAATCTTTTTTATTTCGCTGACCGGGAATATTATAGGGAAGAAAGAATATCCAGAATATGAAAATTCCCCAAATGAACCACCAGATCATGTTCATGCCCCAGTAATTGCTATTGTACATTTAATTTAATTTTTATTTGAATGTAATACTGCAAAGGTCATTGCATTCATGGGATTAAGTGTTATACAATTCCATAAATTGCTTACATCATTCACACTTTTGCTAAGCAGTGGGATAGGTTTTGAAGCATAATTGAATTATAGGAGTTACACTTCAATACTCCCTCTTTTGCATAGGTTACAGGGTAGATCTTTGAAAATATTGCGCAGATACCGAACAATAAAACGGCGCAAATACTTATTGCAATAATAAAAGAATATAATTTATCCTAAGTATGAATGATATAAACTATTTATTGAATCAAGTAAGATTACCCGGCGAATAAAACTTCACCTTTGTATAGTAAATTTTACACTAATAATTAAAACAAATAAAATAAAAAACAAGACAGAATTAAAAGGAAACTGGAACGAACAGAAAGGAAAGCTAAAACAGAAATTTGCTTTACTGACAGATAATGATTTGTTGTTTGACAAAGGCAAGAAAAATGAAATGTTAGGAAAACTTCAGATAAAACTTGGAAAAACCAGCGAAGAGCTTAACAAAATTATCGAGGGTCTATAGATGTCTGTCCCTGCTAAGAACTACTGGCTGGTTTTCATTCAATATGTTAGTTTCCCCGGAAATGGATGGCTGCCTATATTTTTTGTATTTCATACCGGGGGTATTATTATCTTCAGGATCATGTTGCCAATTGTATTGCCCAGTTAAAAAATAGAGGACACCAGCAGCAGAAAGTTTATTTCTTGGATAATATAGAATTGTCGACTTGTTTTACAGATGCATTATTATCCGGAGGTTTGACTGTCAAAACCATTGTATCTCTTGCAGAAAGTCCATACCTGTTCGTTACTTTTAATTCAAACTGGTATATTCCTTCCACCAAATTGCTGACATTTGTGAGTGCTAAATTTGGAGTTTCAATCTTGTATTGTGATGGGCCGGAAATTTTTCTCCATTCGTATTTTAGTGTTTGTTGTTGAGTATTGGATGGTAATTGTGATTTTCCAAAAACTGGGAGCAAAAGAAAAATAATAAATTTCATAATTATCGAATTAAATAATAAGTCTATGATTGTACGAGGGATTCCTTTTTATTAAGCATTATTCCTTTTCTTATAATATTTTGATCATCCATTCGGGCTGTCATAGAAAAACCCAGGGAAGGCAAATTCAGTTTGATTGCTCTGGGTTTTGCCATTAAAATTTTCCCATCCATTATATATGAAATGCCATCCATAATATTTTCACATATTTTTAAATTTACATGCACCTTTTCTAACCTTATTTCCTGGTGATTATTGGTAAATTCCTTAATTGCAATTATTTCGTCTTCATTGATTATTGCAGGTTTCCCTATCCAATGAAGAAGACTTATAATATTTTTTATCTGTTTAGTAATGGTTATAATATTAATCTCCGTTGTTTTTACAAATAAGTAGGATTTAAATAAAGGTTCTTCTATTATCCTTTTCCTCACAAAAGACTGAGACCTTTTGTAGTTCAATGGAAAATAATTTTCAATCCTCTTTTTATTAAGTAATACCGCTACTTTTCTTTCACAGCAAGGCTTTGTATATACTACATACCAATGATTTTGCATATTTATATTTTAAAAATTAAAAAATAGAATAATTCAAAGGATTGATATTGACACATTGCAAATGGCAGGATTTAGCGGCTACCTTATGTTATCAAGCGGTGAATCTTTTTTATTTCGCTGACCGGGAATATTATAGAGAAGAAAGAATAACCCGAATGAAAATTCCCCCAATAGACTACCAAATCAGGTTCATTCTCCGTTAGTTACTATTGTACATTTTATTTCATTGTTTTTGAATTTAATATTGCAAAGTTCATTGCTTTAAAGGGATTAAGTGTTATATAATTCTATTAATTGGTTATATCATTCACACATCTTCAAGCATGGCAAGCCTTTTAATTTTAGTTTGTTTGAAATAAGTATGGGTGAGCTCTGTTACCTTTTTAAATCGTGCAGAAAGATGTGCGATGCTACTATAATACATCTGGTAAGCAATTTCCGTAAGGGTCACTTAATTATAAACCAGCAATTCTTTTTCCCGCTTAATTTTGTGAGCAATCGTAAAATGTTCAATAGTGGTTCCCTTAACTTCTGGAAAAGATTGGCGAGACAGGTATAATCGTGTTGTAAAGTTTGGCCCAAATAATCCGAAAAATTTATAGATAAAGGTTTTTCAGAAAATGCAACAATTCTATAATTACATTTTTTTTGAATTAATGCACTCATTCTATAATCTTCGGTTTTGAGATTAGTTACTCAGGAAAATACATTACTAAATTTCTTATTTTATTTAACTATAATAATATCCTGCCGCCACTCAATATTTCTGATTTTTCTACGTTTACTACTAGTACTTTATGGCTTATTAGGTATCAAATCCAATAACTATTCATCCTGTATGAAAAATATGCTCCAACACAAATTGTCTAAGATGCAAAAAAGCATCCTGTTTTTAGTTTTATTCAGCTTTATTATTCTATTGTATTTTGTGCTATCTATACAACAGGGAAAAGGTGCTAGTGCAGAAACAATCATAATCGAAATATTTAGTGGCACAATAGCCTTTGTTATTATTGCAGGATTATTATACAAGTTGAATAAGAGTTTAAAGGAGGTATATTACGCTAAGGATGATCTTGCAGCTAACGAACTTAAATATCGTAATCTTATTGAAAATGCCGGAATAGTCATGTACACTACTTCTTTGGAAGGATTGATTACTTTTTCCAGTAGTAAAGCTTTTGAACTAACTGGCTATAGCCCGAGTGAACTATCAGGTATGCATTTTTCTGAATTTATTGATGCCGACTGGATCGAAGAGGTAAAAAGAAAATATAAAAATCAGGTAAAAAATAGATTAGAAGAAACGTTAGTTGAATTTTGTATCCGTACCAAATTTGGAGATTTAAAATGGGTGGAACAATCTGCTGTACTGATTTTTCAAGATGATTTACCTGTCGGGTTTCAATGTATCATAAAAGATATTTCTGAAAAAAAGGAAATGGAAGAGGTGGTAAGAAAATATGAAATAGAATTAGTTCAAAACCAGGAGAGATTACAATCAATATTAGATAATGCCACTTCATCAATCCATATAATAGATCTCAACGGGAACTATCTTTTGGTCAATAACCAGTTTGAAAAAATATTCGGTTTAAGTGAAGAAAATATAATTGGTAAAACAGCTTTTGATTTTACAAATAAGGAACTTGCCCAACGCTTGAAAGACACAGATGCTGAAGTGATAAGACAATGCAAGGCAAGGGAACTTGAAGTAATAATTGATATGCCTGATGGTAAACACAACATTCTATTTTTGCAATTCCCATTGATTAATGCGCAAAATAAAGTTTATGGAATTGGTGGAATCGGAACAGACATTACAGAAAGAGTCAGATACCAGGAGGAGCTTATAAAAGCTAAAAAAATTGCAGAAGATGCACAGAGCCTTCAGGAGCAGTTCCTCGCGAATATGAGTCATGAGATCAGGACTCCTATGAATGGAATTCAGGGAATGACCGATCTTTTATTGGAAACGAAACTAACGGAAGAGCAGGAAGATTTTGCCAAGACGATAAAACGTTCTTCAGATAATTTAGTGGTGATCATTAACGACATACTGGATTTTTCTAAAATTAAAGCAGGTAAATTAACCATAGAAAAAATTGATTTTGATCTTAATGAAGTATTGGAAAATATTAAAGCTATTTTCATGAATAGTTTAAAGGAAAAGTCATTAAAGATACAACTTGGCGTAGATGAAGATGTTCCCAATACTTTAAATGGCGATCCGTACAGGCTTAATCAAATTCTGGTAAACCTTGTTGGAAATGCCATAAAATTCACCCATGAAGGTGAAATTAAAATTAACATCTCGATGCAAAGGAAGTCGGGTAATGAAATAGTTTTACATTTTTCAATAACCGATACCGGGATAGGAATTGAAAATGATAAAATAAATAAGATTTTTGAAAGTTTTACCCAGGCAAACGTTGGGACTTCCCGTAAATATGGAGGCTCTGGATTAGGTCTGACAATTACCAGGCAATTGATAGAAATGCAAAATGGTGAAATTTCTGTTGCGAGTAAGATTAATAGTGGTACTACCTTTCAATTTTCCATTCCATATGGTTATAGCAAAACTAATAATCAATTGTTTTTCAGAGGTAAAGAGTTAAAAAATTATCATTCTTTTTTAAAGGGCAAAAAATTTCTGGTAGCTGAAGATAATGAAGTTAATCAGAAGGTGATCCGTCGTGTATTGCAAAAGGCGGGGGGAGAAGCAGATGTTGCCAATAATGGCTTGGAAGCGATTTCATTACTTAAAAAATGTAATGATTATGATGTAATAATTATGGACTTGCAAATGCCTGAAATGGATGGGTATGCTGCCACAAAATATATAAGGAATGTAATGAACATGTCTATTCCTATAATAGCGATGACAGCCTCTGCGCTAAAAGGAGAGAAGATAAAATGTATCGGAATGGGAATGAACGATTATATTACAAAACCATTTGATTTTTCCTTATTATACGAGAGGTTAAGCCTTCTTTTGGAAGATAAACCCATTAATAATTCTATTCATGCCGTAGGTAAACCAGCTGATGATAAGTTGTTCGATTTAAGCCTGCTGGAAGAAATGGATGATAATGATTACATGACTGAAATACTTTCCCTTTTTCTGAATAATACACCTGTTGAATTAAATGAATTGCAGCATGCATGTGATGCCTGTCAATCTATAGATGTATATAAAATAGCCCATAAATTAAAAAGTAGTACAGGCCTTTTTAAAGCAAATGAACTTTTGCATATTTTGATAAAAATAGAAGAAAATTCAAAAGCTGAAAAATATGAAGAGCTTGGTTTATTAATTAAGCAGGCCGGTGAAGTGTTTAAAAAAATTGAAACTCCATTAAGGGAACATTTAAAAAGAACACAGGAAGCAATAAGATTATCCGCATAAAATAAAATTAAAAACTATGACAATATTAGTAGCAGAAGATGAAATGATCATGTTGAAAACAATTGAACTGCGTCTTAAAAAAGACGGGCATGAAGTAATCTCATGCCAGGATGGGAGAGAGGCTATTTTGAAAATTGGAGAATTCTCCCCAGACTTAATTATAACCGATATCATGATGCCATTTTCGTCAGGGCTTGAAATTATTGAGACGGTAAGGAAGAAAGGAGGCAAAAAAATACCCATAATTGTTTTGTCGGCAATGGGACAGGAAAACGTTGTTCTGGAAGCATTTCAGTTGGGCGCCGATGATTACATCACAAAGCCATTTAGCCCGAATGAACTATCAATGAGGGTAAAAAGATACAATCCCAGTTCTGTAATCCTTTAATTTTATAATTTAGAAAAATGCATGGCTCTTTTATTCATATTTTTTTTGAAATGAATGCTTATAAATTTATAAGTGCCATTTATATATCCTTGTTGGCACTGGTTTTACTATTTGTATTCATATTAGGGATGGTTATTTATAAAAAAAGCATTGAGCGCAAACGGAAAATGTGGCGCGACCCGATAGCGACAATCATAAGCCAGGTCATATTTTTTACGGAAGAAGAAAGTGAAACTTTTGATATTGATTTCGGCAATAAGAAGCTTTTGCAAAATGATTTATTCAGACAGTGTTTAATTGAAGAAGTGATACATGCCAGGAAAAATCTTACAGGAACAGCCACCACCAATCTAAAAAAGTTATATGAAATTTTAAATCTTGATAAAGATTCTTTTAAAAAGGTTAACAGCAAACGGTGGCATATTAAAGTAAAAGGTCTGCAGGAACTGTCAGTAATGGAGCAGGTGAAATATGTGAAACCAATTTTCAGGCTTACCAACAATAAAAATGAATTGGTCCGGGCAGAAGCACAAAGTGCTTTAATCAGTTTTTATGGATTTCCGGGGTTGCGCTTTCTTAATATAACTACTTACCCGATAAGCCAATGGCATCAAATACAGCTTTTAAATAATCTGAATGGCCCCAAACCCGACAATTTAGATAGTATTAAAAAATGGCTTCGGTCACCAAATGAATCTGTAATTAATTTTTCTTTAAAGCTGGCCACTTTTTATAATTGCTATAATGTTTACGAATCGGTTATTAATTGTTTACAACATCCAGGAATCCAGGTAAGATTAGGTGCCCTTGACTATCTTAAAAAAATGCCACGGGAAGATACTCCGGAAAAAATTATTGAAATTTATCCCTCCGGAAATAAGAAAATTAAACTTCTTATCCTTGACATTTTAAAAGAAGCCGGTACTGAAAAACAATTATTGTTTTTATTAAAACAATTACATAATGCTGATAATGATATAAAAGCCTCTGCCGCAAAAACTCTGTCATGCCTGCATCCATTGGGAACTGCCTTTTTACAAACTCATTTATTTGCGGATGAAAATCCGTGGAAAGCTATTTTTCTTCAAATTGAAACTGAAAGAGCCGCATGACATGGCAAAGAATAATTTTTGATTTTTTTACATATGGGATACTCCTGTATTCATTGATTTTATTATTCTTCTATTTTTTTGTGGGAATATATTCAGTGTCAGAAATAAAGAATTACCTGCGTAAAAACAGCTTCGCAGATTTCAGAGTTCTCGCAGCATCGGAACATCTTCCGGGAATCAGTATTTTAGCGCCTGCCTATAATGAAGCCGCCAATATTGTTGAAAATGTAAGATCAATGTTATCTGTACATTATAACACACTTGAATTAATAATTATAAATGATGGCAGCAAAGATGACTCTCTTCAAAAATTGATTCAAGCCTATGATCTTTACAAAACCAATACTTTTATCAATGAACAAATTCCTACCCAAAAGGTAAAAGGAGTATATAAAAGCAATAACCCGGTTTTTAATAAACTGATTGTGGTGGATAAAGAAAATGGGGGAAAAGCAGATGCTCTGAATGTAGGCATCAATATTTCCCGGTATGGCTATTTTGTATGTGTAGATGTGGATTGTGTATTAGAGCAGGATGCCCTGCTTAAAATGATAAAACCTTTTTTAGAAGAAACAAAAGCAAAAGTCATTGCCTCTGGTGGAGTGATAAGGATTGCCAACGACTGTAAAATAGAAAATGGCAGGTTAGTAGAAATTAATCTGCCCAAAAAGTTTTTGGCAAGGATGCAGACTTTAGAATATATCCGTTCCTTTTTATTAGGCCGTATGGCGTGGAGCAAATTAAATGGACTGTTGCTTATTTCGGGTGCTTTCGGTGCATTCAATAAAGAAATCGTTATTAAATGCGGAGGATATAGTGTGAATACTGTTGGTGAGGATATGGAATTGATTGTAAGAATGCGCCGGTATATGGAAGAACATAAATTGTCTTACAGAGTAACTTATATCCCTGATCCGCTATGCTGGACAGAAGCCCCTGCCAGTTATACAATATTGGAAAGACAAAGAAACCGCTGGACACGAGGTACAATAGAAACCCTGCGGATGCATAAAATCATGTTCTTTAATCCGCGGTATGGATTATTAGGGATGTTAAGTTACCCGTATTGGTTTTTCTTTGAATTCATGGCGCCATTGGTTGAATTTTTTGGATTTATTTTCTTTTTGCTTTTTGCATTTTTAGGTATGGTTCAATGGTCGTGGTTCTTTATTTTACTTGGGTGTGTTCTATTATTTGGTTTCTTGTATTCTGTATTTGCTATATTAATGGAAGTACTCACCTACAACCAGTATAAAAATAGAAATGACGTTTTAAAATTAATAGTAACCGCTTTCCTGGAGCCTTTTATTTTTCATCCGGTAGTAGTTTGGTCTGCTATCAAGGGCAATATTGATTATTTAAGAAAAAGACATACCTGGGGAGAAATGACCAGGCAGGGACTTGGTGTCAGCCAGGTACAGGATAGTATAGCGGCTCAATTTGGGAGCCAGGATTTTGAACCTAAGCCTCAATCAAAATTTTTGCAGGGAATAAGAGAAGCAGCTACCTATAGTATGATCCTTTTGGTTTCTATGTTGGCTATAAAAATATATCAACTCATACGAGATATCCAGCATTTTGGAATGCCCAAAGATTTTACGAATGTTATAAAACTGGGCCTTATTAAGGATATTGCCTTTAGCCTGAATATTGCTATTATTCCCGTTGTTATTTTCGTATTCTTATTTCTTTTGAATAAAAAACTGGCTCGTGTTTTCTTTGTTACATTTTCTTTATTGTTGATTATGGTACATGCAGCCCTGGGGGAATATTTTTTAGAAACCTTAGTGCCGTTAGGAGCCGACCTTTTTGGGTATTCATTTGCTGATATAAAAGAAACGGTAGGTGCCGCAGGTGTTTCAATGACTTTTATTTTTAGCGCCATACTGATAGTTAGCTTAGTCATTTTGCTATTTATTTCAATACCTAAAAAAATTAAACTAAGTACGCCGCTTTCCTGGTCATTAATTGGTTTATTTGCTCTCTCCGCTTTAAGCTCCATTGCTACCATAACCAATAAGTGGAAACCAGGCCCGGAATTTAGTAATACAATGGCGTTAAATAAATCATACTTTTTTTATAATAGTTGCTATACGTTTTTGTTTGGAAGTAAGCAGGAAGATACGCCGGGAAATAATATAGCTACGTATGCCAGTGCCTTTCATTATGTAGATGAAAAAAACTATCCTTTTTTACATACTGTTGATTCAAGTGATGTGCTTTCACCTTTTTTTAATAAGCAGGAAAAGGTTCCGAATTTTGTTTTCCTGGTGGTAGAAGGTTTAGGCAGGGCGTTCTCTAACAAGGATGCTTACCTGGGAAGTTTTACTCCTTATTTGGATTCTTTATCCACCAAGAGCCTTTACTGGAGCAATTTCTTAAGCGAAGGCGGCAGAACCTTTGCTATGTTACCATCAATTTATGGTTCGTTGCCTTTTGGTAAAAATGGTTTTCTTGCATTGGGAAATCAAATGCCGGCACACTTGTCACTGTTCAATATTTTGAAACAAAACGGATATGGTATTAACTTTTTCTATGGAGGGGATGCCAGCTTTGATAACATGAATCAATTTGTAACAATGAATGGTGGAAAGGTGTATGATGAAAAAACTTTTTCTGACAATTATCATAAAATGCCTCCCAGCAGTAGCGGCTTCAGTTGGGGATATGGTGACGACCAGGTACTCAAAAAACTAAATGAAGAGTCTGGTAAAATGGCAGATCCAACCCTTAATGCAGTAATGACTTTATCTACTCATAGTCCTTTCATCATTACCGAAGAAGATAAGTACCTGCAACTTTTTGAAGAACGAATGCAAGCACTCGGATTTACCGAAGCACAGAAAGAAGAACATCGACGCTATAAAAGTCAATATGCCACTATTTTATACACTGATAATTCCATCAGGGATTTTATCAATAGCTATTCTAACAGGGCCGATTTTAGTAATACTATATTTATAATAACCGGCGATCACCGGATGCCAGAAATACCGATGTCTACCAAAATTGACCGTTATCATGTTCCATTGATTATCTATTCACCTTTACTAAAACGGAGTCAAACTTTTAAAGGCGTCTCTACACATTTTGATATTACTCCCAGCTTATTATCACTGTTAAAACACCAATACAATTTGAAAGTGCCCGCTGTGGCAGACTGGATGGGACAGGAACTTGATACCTCTCATACATTTAGAAACACGCGTGCTTATCCTTTAATGCAAACTAAAAATTCTATTGAAGATTTTATTATGGATGATTACATGTTGCACCAGGATGATCTATATAAAATCAGCGATAAGATGTATTTGGACCCTGTAAAAAATGATGCTGAAAAAGCTAAATTGAAGGCCGCATTTGGAGTGTTCCTTCAGAAGAATAGTACAGTATCAGGAAGCACAAAGTTGCTTCCTGATAGTTTGTTAATTAAATAAATTTCCTTTCCTCTTATTTTTATGCAGCCTTGATTTTTTTGTTTACTTTTTTCATCAGTGCAAAAAAGTAAACAATGATTAACTCTTTACTTGTAAGGATTTAAATTTTAAATACCTGATCCTGCAATTTTAAAAAGGATGGTTTTTGGGCAATTATATTTTGAATAAAAATCTTTTAGATTGTGTCTTTCCTTTTATAAAAAATGCCTGAGTTTGAACGGGATATTACACCTGAAATAGATTTGTAAGTTTAAGCCATTAAATTGATTTTCAATATATAGCTATACTCAATTGAGTATTAATATAAGGTTATTAGATAAGACATTGATACCCCGGATTTCTAATATATTTAAGGTAACAGGTTCTGGAAAACACATTGCAGAATACGATTTTAATCAATGATGAATCGGTTTCATACAGTTAATGAAACAGCCAAGGCAGAGTTATTTTGATGCGTAAACCGAATGGAATTAAAACCGGTGACTTAAGCCAACCGATACATTAAACTGGTTACCTTTTTCAGATGGCGCATATTCCTGGTTGATTAAACCGGCACTTATTGAAATGATATTCCACTTTAAGAATGTGTGATCAAAGCTTGCGGATATTTTCTTTGAAGAAAGCTTTTCCTGCTTGTTGCTAAATTGAATATTCTGGTTGTTATCATCCGGCGAAATACCGGTCCCCATCGTAAGGCCGATGTAATCATCAGCGCCTCTTAGATAATATCGGGCAGCTAAACTATAGGATTGAGAAATGGTTCCGACAGAAGGAGTGAGGTAAGTGCGTGCTGTAAACAAAAAACTCTTATAGTACTTACCAATGGAAGCAGTATAAATATTGGTAGCGCTCGAAAAATACAGGTATCGCATACCTACTTCACCTTCAAAACTATTGGGCAAATTAGCATATAAGGAAAAACCTGCCCTGTAGTTGGGAAATACGCCCACATTACCGGAATAACCAAAATTTACATAAGCATAAAAGGTTTTACTGATGTGTGGATAAGCATCTACCTCCCCTTGAATTCCATTGCTGCCAAAGCGATTGGCATAATTCATTCTTGCAATTACAGTCCCCAACTTAGTATGGCGGGAATAGGAGATGTATCCTAATTGCCATGGCTTGTCATACTGTTTGTCAAAGGATATATGTTCGTAGTTGATACTGATTTTATTGATGGCTACCGCATCTTTAAGCCTTGCAGCTAATGCTAATGCAGCCGTATTTTTTTTATCAGACTTTAAAAGCTGAGTGGTAATCAGGCTGGCCTCTTTATACTTTTTCATTGCATTTAAGTTTTTTGCTTTCCTGAGCAAAAACTTTTCTGATGAAGGATAAACTGCCAATGCCTTATCGCAAATATTTATTGATTTTTCGTAATGATCGTTCCAGTATTCCAGGTCAGCATAAGCAACACTAGCATCTTCATTGGCCGGATTGGCATTGAGCACTTTTGTAAAATGGTATCGCGCACTGTCATATTCCTTATCCCAGGTAAACAGCCTTCCTAAAAAAATATCTATATCCGCATAATTAGGGGATTTACCCAATGCTTCATAAGCAAGCAATTTGGCTTTATCATAGTTTTTTTCTTCAAATGCAGCATTCCTGGCATTTTTAAACAGGTCATCGGAAGATAAATCAGATTGAGCCTTGAGAAAATGAGACATTAATAAAAGAGAAATAAAAATGAGGGCTGATTTATTCATACTATAACTTGGACTGTAAGTATAGTAACGCTAAAAAACCAACTGTATTATAATATTAATAGAAAGTTTGTTAATTATGGATTTTTTGTTGTTTTCCATCTTGTATCCAATTTATGGTGTTGGGACCGAAAAAAATGGCAGGTCTTCGTTTTTTAATTTCTTAATTCCTGGTACCGGTATAATTCATAAAGTTTTTTGTTGTATGGATAATCCCAGCACCCCATTCTATGATACAGGTTTCCTCCAAACCCTTTCTTATATACATGTACTCCATGTAAAGGATGTGCCTTGTTTAAATTAGGTGCTGAGCCAAACATATCATATTCTGTACATCCCCATTCTTTTGAAATTCTTATTGACTCCCACTGAAGCGCATAACTAGCCATTAAGTCCCTTTTACAAGAAGTGGATGCTCCATACAAATAAGTCCCACGTTTCTTTGATAAAACCAGGAACATTGATGAAAGAAATTCCCCGTCAATATCTGCCATTAACATCTTTACTGTCACCCCTTTTTGATTATTATCCTGGTTTCTAAAGATAGTAGAAAAGTATTCCTGGTTTTGCAATGGCATATTATGCCTGAGAGGCTGTATCAAGATATAATTTGTACCAATCTTTCATATATTCAATTCCATATTCCTGAACCCTAATCCCATTCGTTAATGCTTTTTTTACACTATATCTTGTATTATATCTCATATTACAAAGCAACTCCTGCTCCGTTAATGTTAAGTCCAGGAAGAAAGTGTTTTTAGGGAGAATATCACTTACACTTTTTTTTAAATTCCATTTAGCTGTTTTAAAATTAATCCTATATTCTTGTGTCTGACTTGAAGGAGCACCTATCCAATTACCCGAATGATCAAAATATTGATCTTCTACTGCCCATTGATTCTCCCAAATCAAATCATAACGAATGAAGATGCAATTTGATGGCAAATAAGGTTTTATTGATTCAGATAAATGTTCAAGAAATAATCCCTGATTCTCAAAAGATGGTTCCAGTTTTGGACCATAGGGAACATAGGCAAAGCAAGTATTATTGTCAATATACTTTGTGAGCACTAATAAGTCATCCCCGGTTTTTGACAGGGCATCTTCATTATCATTTAATAAATCTTTTGAAACCGTTAATTCAAATCCATTTGGAGATAATCCCTGGTTGCTTTTTATACGCCCCCAGAATGGCGTTTGTGGTAAGATGTTAGTTGTTTTGAGTTCTTCAATTTTTTTCTTCTCCAGCTTACAAACCATACTTTTTTTTGTTTACAAAGGTAAATAATTTTTCCCTTGCGGTCTCTGCTGCTCGCATTGTACGGTTGCTGAATACGGCTGCATAAGCCTATCAAATATATATTTTATACTCTTTCGATGATCGGTCGTGTACTGCCTGGCTTCAAGCCCTGGAGCAGACACTCGGCCTGGGAAGAGCTTTTATTTATTGGTTTTGTAATAATTTCTACAAACTTTGTAAACAGTCAATCCTGAACCAATTAATAAAAAGTATAAAACAAGATATTTTCCCTGGAATATAGTTTCTGTAAAAAAGTTTGTCATTGAAAGCAATAATAAAATAAAACCTGTCAACCCCACAATAACTAAAAGTGTCATTTGTTTTTTTGTTGGATTCTTTATCCAATTGTTGGTCTCTTGCATAAAATCAATATGAGTTGGTCCTAAAAATTAAAATATTTTCAAGATACGATAAATAGGGTGTTTTGTCTTTCTCTCCCCGGCACTGTGCGGTTGCTGGACACCGTTGCATCAATTCACTTCCCGGTTATCAAATATATCTAACAGCCTAAGATAATTATTTTTATTACTCTTTAGATTTGATCGTCCGTGTACTGCCTGGCTTCAGGCCCGGAGTAGAAACACTGCAAGGGAAAGAAGCCAGGATTGTCTGGACTCAATTTTGCTAAACTCTTATTATGCCCTATCTTTTTAAAGGCTATCGAATGCTCTTTATATTATATCCCTTTTCATCAAAAGGTTGAAGTTCTTCAATAAACATTGCTTCAAGTTGTTTTGCTTCTTTGCGATAGTCTGTTGCCTTTGTATCGTCTTGTTTTATTTCACTAAGTATTTCGTAAACAAAATTTTCTTCCCCAAATTCTTTCCAATCTTGTTGTAAACTTACATTGTTGTGAAGTCCATTCCTGAGCTGAAATCTATTTCTGTTCCAAATCGCGGCTAAGTCTGTGCTGGATTCAACATATATTTTATTATTGACAATATTCCTGATTTGAAATACTCCAATTTTAAATTTCATTTCCTTGTAACCATCCTTTAATTCTTTTTTAGATTTCATCTTATTTTGTTTTCGATTATTGTAAGCAGCCGGGAAACTTCTGATACTGCATTCCATCGTTCAGTTATTCCCCTGTTGTGCCTCTTACTCCAGGCCTTGAAGCAAAGCAGAGCAAGGCCTGGGAGGAGTTTACTGTTGATTTAAAATTTTATTTTAGCCGTGAATACAAATCAGGATAATCCGTTATAGCGCCATCTGCTCCCATATCTTTTAAACGCTGAATATCTTCCAGCGTATCGGGAGTCCATGGAATTACCAGGATATCTTTTTTATGAAACGCTTGTACCAAATCTGCCGTAACCAAAGAAAATTCCGGGCTGAACACATCAGGCGTAAAACCCAATTGACTGATATATCCTTCGGCTGTATTTTTATTGAAATCGGGCACCAGGAAAGATATTTTCACTGTTGGATATTTTTTATGAATTATTCTTAAAGCCCTCACATCAAATGATTGCATCATCGTGCGTGCTGCAATTCCTTTATCCATAATAATAGTCATTGCAGCATCAATATATTCCTCCAAAGTTGAATAAGTTTTTCCGTCATATTGGGGAAGCGATTTTATTTCAATGTTATAATGATTAATGTGATTCAATTGCCTGCCATACGCTTCTACAGAATCTATTAAAACACTTAGCAGTGGCATAATTGCATGAATTTTTTCCTGTCGTGGAAAGCCAGGATAAGGCTTAATGCCAACATCATATTTTGCAACACTATCATAAGGCATGTTATAGATCAATCTGCCATGGCCATCTTTCTTTGTCATGGTATTTCCTTCGGGAGTAAGACAGAAATCATTATTAAAAGAAGGGTCATGAGAAACAACAATTTTTTTGTCATTGGACATTTGAAGATCCATTTCCATCGTACAGTCATAATTGATTGCATTCTTTTCAGAAGCAATCGTATTTTCAGGCATTAATCCTCTGCCACCCCGATGTGCCTGTTTATCAAAATTACTTTTACTGCTATGCTTATTTGTATCACTGCATGAAATCAGTAAAGCAACAAATAATAAGAAAAACAAATTTTTATAAGTCATTACAATTTGATTTTGATTTAAAAAATGCTGACATGATATTGCATTTAAAATATGTTGCAATTTAAAAACTTTTAAAAGCATTCAAATAATTAATGCGGATAGCATCAGGCAGGTTGTACGCAAAAATATAAACCGAAAGATAGTATTACCCTTTACAGATGTTTTTGTAAAAAAGAAAGGAAGACATTAAGCCTTTCCCACCGGGCGATATGCAGCATAGCTTTTGTGCAGGCAGGGTATCTGTGCTATTGAATAATTTATAAAAGTCCTTTACCTCCATAATAATCTATTGCGCTGCTGTATTTCCATTCTTTAGCCTTTGTAACAAACCCTGTTCAACGCACAGATACGCTAACACCACATGGCCTTAGCTGCATATCTGCCTTTACTTTGTATTCAATTAGATTTCATTAATTTTTCAAAAGGAAGCAGAGGTGAACTAACATATCTGCTAAGCTTACGGCTTATCTGGCGCATTAGTCCTCTGCTTCCTTGTTGAACTTTGTTGAATAGCATCAAATAGAATGTTAGACTTTTAGGTCTATTAAAGGCTTTAATGCACTTCAACTTTTATTGTTTTTCCTTAAATCAAATTTATGAAAAAGTATTTAGTTACAGTAGGCATTGATGTATCAAAATCTAAGTTAGATGTTCGCTTTGTATTTGAGCCTGCCAATACTGAACATCCGCATATCATTGTTGCTAACAATGAAAAAGGAATCAAGGGAATTATTTCCTTTTTAAAGAAACAAAAAATACAACCTGATGATGCTTTATTTTGTTTCGAAAATACTGGTCTGTACAGTATGCCTTTGTCCATCTACTTCAGCAAACAACAATTGGATTATTGGGAGATTCCTGCAGTAGAGATTAAAAGATCCAAAGGGATATCCAGGGGCAAGAACGACAAAGTTGATGCAAAAGACATTGCTTTTAATGCAGTTACTCATGGTCATAAACTTAAGCTTAGTCAAATACCGGAACAGGATATTCTCAAGCTGCAACTGTTTTATAGCGAAAGGGAAAAATTATTAAAAGCAATACATGCTATGGAAGCATCTGTTGAAGCCACTAATTTTTTATCTAAAGAAGTTACAAATGAAGTAATGGCAATTAATAAGAAAACAGTAGCACAACTAAAAGTTTCTCTTAAAAAAATTGATGCAGCCATCATAGTGATTGTAAAAAGCAACAAGCAGCTTGAAGATTGTTTTCAATTGGCTACTTCTGTACCAGGAGTGGGTAAACAGTCAGCTATATACCTCATTATCAAAACAAGATGTTTTACCCGGTTTAAGAACTGGCGAAAGCTGGCCTGTTATGCAGGTATTGCTCCTTTTGAATACAGTTCGGGCAGTAGTATAAAAGGTAAAACCAAAGTAAGCCACCTTGCTGACAAAAAAATGAAATCGTTATTAAATATGGCTGCGCTAAGTGCTAAAAAATATGATAAAGAAATAAGTGATTATTATGGTCGCAAAATTAACGAAGGAAAAAATCCAATGTTGGTAATGAATGCTATCAGGTGTAAAATACTAAGCCGTGTTTTTGCAGTAATAAACAGACAAACTCCGTTTGTAAATACTCAAAAATTTGCAGCTTAATTTATTTGATTTTTATCATAGAATGCGCGAGTGGGGCTATATTGGGATGAACATTTGTTCTATGCAGGCACAAGATCGCCAACTCACAAAACCTTTTCTACACTCTTGCGCCAGGCTTCTTTTTTATATGCTTGGACTAAATGGGGATAATCTGAATATTCAGTTTTTCAATTCTATTTTTCAATTCTTCATCTATTTCTTCTTGGCAAGCAATACATAGTAATTCTTTGGCTCGTGAGAATGCGACATAGCCGATTCTAGGATAATCATCTAATTCATCATCTTTAACTAATTTGTCATTTTTATTTTTCCTAAGAATTGTTTTTTCTCTTTCATTAACATCTGTTTCTAGCCATAATTCTAATTCTTTCTTAGTTTTTGCAATACATAAAACAACTTTACTTTCTAATCCTTTTACATTATGAATATTACTCAAAGTGAAACATTCAGAATTTTCTAATTTTTTATTTGTTGATATTTTTTTTAAATCACCGAAAATATCGTGTTGTTTACTTATTTCTTGCTCAGAAATATCTACTTTCATTTGCTCAACAATATATTTTTTCAAATCAGCAATCTTTAAATTATTATCTGCTTTGTGATTTTTCAAACACTTTAAAACAAACTTCCTAAATTCTACTTTTGAAATATTTGTTTCTGCTTGAATTTTTATCTGGCTTTTTTTTGTTACAGTTGTAATTATATTTAACATCGTTTCTACTTGTGTAGTTGTATTACTTTCAAACACTTGTTTGTGTGTAGTTAAAATCTTTTTAAATGATTCGATAGTAGGATTCTTTTTTGCAATAATATATACATCACTTTTCTTGTATTCTTTATCTTCTATTAAAGTCGTAAACTTTTCAATCATAGGTGTTAAATCATGGTCTTTAATAAAATAAACACAATGAGCTGCTATATTTTTATTCACAACTTTGTTTTGCTGAAAAGGTACGTTATTATAAATTCTACCATTAAAATTATTGATAAATGTAATTATAGGTAATGAACATCTATGATTGTTAATATTGTTCTCAATATTATATATAGATTTTGGAATTTTCAGAATTGGTATGGACTCGTATTTCATATCATATTGAAATCCGCTTATATATTGTTCAGGATCACCAACACAATATATTTCAGTTTGACTTTGTTTTCTTATTGATTCAATTATTTCAAAATGTTTATTGCTAATATCTTGAAATTCATCTACAAACAAGAATTGTAATCGTTTACAAACTAATGTTCCAGTTTTCTGGTTTTTAATAACTTCTAATGCTAAACTTATAGTTTGGTCAAAAGTTATTAATCCTTTTTTATTTAATGATTCATAAAGACGCTTCCTTACTATTGCAGCATCTTTACCTGTGATTTTCATTTTATCTCTTACAATATCTTCAGAGCTTATTTGTAAAAATACTTTATCAATCTCAATATTTTTATCAATCAATGATACATAAGGTATAACAACAAATCTATTCAAAAAACTATGTATAGTACCAATGAAAACATTAGATGGAATTTTAACCTTTTTTGAAAGGCGTGATTTAATTTCTTCGGTAGCGGCATTAGTATATGTAATAACTGCACAAAAGCGTGTTGGATGTAATGCTTCTATACAAGCCAAAACTTTTTCAACCATATTGTGTGTTTTGCCAGCTCCAGGTCCAGCAATAACTAATTTACATTCAGGCTTAGGCTTCTGTTGTACTTTCTTGCTCATCGGAAGTCTCATTTTTTTCAATACCTAAAATAAAATCAAAACCATTTGTTATATATTTTGGAATATTAAAGTCTTTGTATCTCTCTTCTTCTTTTAAAACTTCATATAAATCAGTGGCAAAATCTGCTTTATACTCTTCTATTTCTTCGAAAAACACTTGAATTTCTATATCATTCAATGTAGATGCTTTTAATTTCTTGCCATTTTCTGATTTGGTTTTACTTAGTGCATCAAACATAATATCCTTAGCCTTATCTGATTTGTTTGCTTCTATTACATCTTTTTCAAAAGTAGTATCGGAAGAAAATTCTATCAATATATTGGATGGTTTATCATATTTTAGTTTTAGTTTTTTAGCTCTTTCAACTAATTCCCCTTTTTTATCTCTCTGCTCAGTATCTTGGTCTGTCAAAACCAAACATTTTATAAAGAAATTTTCGTTTTTAGTGCGACTGTTTTGTACTAATTCTAAAAAATGAGAAAATGCTACACTATTAACATTTACTAATGTGCACCCAATTTTTTGTAGTGTCTTTATTTTACTTAGTTTTTTTGTGTAAAGTTCAAAAAAACGTGGGATTAATATTTGTTCAGAAATACCTTCTACCAAAATCATTTTTCTGCCAAATAACAATGAAGATTTAGATGCATCTAAATAACGGCTTAAATAGTGTTTGTGTTCTTTGGTTTCTTTATCATCTTTCTCTTTTACATTTTCCAAACCATCTAAAATAAAATGGCTTTTAACTTCATTAGTCTTTTCGTGGTGATAAAGAACAACTGTATTTTCTAAATCTAACTTGGAAGTTATATGAGTAGAATGTGAAGTAAGAATTATTTGCATTCCTTCATTAACTTCTGTTGAAATATTTGTTGCTAAATGCTCTTGTAGATGTGGATGTAGATGCGCCTCGGGTTCCTCAATACCAACAACCCGAAAAAAAACATTTTGCTTTTTTATTGCATCGCTTGTTAAATGTGACAAGATTAAAGACATAAAAAGTACATTGTTTCGTCCTAAACCATTTCTATCAATACTAATCGGATTCACTCCATATTCAATTGCTAATTTTTTAAGTATTTCTGTGTGTTCTAGAGAACTAAAACGAAACCCGATTTTATTTTGGTCTTCTGTTTGTTCTAAAGACATTTTTTTTAACATTTCGGAAATTTCAATTTTCACTATTTTTAATTCATCATTGTCATCTACCTTAATATCTAACTGTTTTAGACTTTCCTTTATTTTGTCAAATTTACTTTTATCCCGATTATTCAAAATTTTGAAAAGTAACTTACTTTCATTATTCGCAATTAGTTCTTTTTGTGCATCACGCAAAGCATCTAAAAATTCCATTTTGAGCATTCGCAAAAAATACCAATCAACTTGTTTTGTTTGGTCAAGTCCTCCATAGATACTATATTCAAATTTTTCAATCGGTAAATTAATGTCATCAATTTCTTTTTCTTCATTTTCAGTTGCCCAAACTTTCCAGTCTCCTCTATACCCAAAGTGATAAGTTAACTTAGCTTCTTTAAATGTATCATCAATAAACCAATCTGAAACTATTGCTTCTTGGTCTTCGTTGTTTTCAAAGCCCGTTAATATTACTTCAACTTTTACTTCAGGAAATTCTAACTTATCATATCCATTCCATTTTGAAGCAGATTTTTTAAAAGCTTGATATGTTTCATAATTGATATCATCAATTTCAAGCATCCTCTTTTTGAAGAATGTTATATCTTGACTAAATATCAAACCAATCGCATTCAATAGATTTGTCTTGCCAATATTATTTTCGCCAATGATTAATGTAAAAGGTTTTAAATCAATTTCAAATTCTTTGAAATTTCGGTAGTTTTTAATATTAAGTTTTGAAATGTACATATGAATTATTTTTTACTTTTCTTCACTTTATCTTTTATGAAAAAGTCTGCCTGTAAATGGTTGTTGAGTCGTCCTTTACGCTTGCACCTAACGGCAGGGCTTGCTGCTGTGCTGGTATTTATATCGTTCAGCCCACAACGTTAGCCCATTTGAAAAACTATTGTTGAAGATATGCACAAATGTTCAATAATGAAAGTCTGCCAGCATAGCCAAGCACCATGTAAGCAGCAGCTTTTCTATCACACTTTTATAAATTCATATTGCCCTGTAATGTCTTTTAATTCTTCAATGTCATTGAAATATTTGTCGTCTGATACATGAAAACCATAACCATTACTTTCCACAAATGCTTTCAAACATTTACCATCAATTTGAATTAATAGCCCGCAGTCAATTAAGTTTGAATATTTAGTATCA
Organism: Bacteroidota bacterium; assembly: GCA_030706605.1. GTDB lineage: Bacteria > Bacteroidota > Bacteroidia > Chitinophagales > Chitinophagaceae > Ginsengibacter. The sequence goes on along the minus strand of JAUZOE010000030.1, from coordinate 3,599 downwards.
ATATTTTTTGCTTCCTCTGATTTAGGATGGCAAGTAATTTCTTTGCAACCACCAATTGTTTTTGAAAGGATGTCGCCTAAAACATCTTTCTTACCAGTTATCAAAGTTTTTACTTTCTGTTTTGTCTGACTATAGAATTGTTCAAGTTTAGAATATTCTTTAAATGTTGTGAAATAAAGAAAAACTCTTACAGTATATAGCTCCTCAATTTCTTTGTTCTCACAAACAAGTTTCGTGTATTGTCCAGGTACATAAATTTCTAAATGCTTGGTAAATTTCCCAATAATGGCTTCATTCGATTTGTTTTGAGTGTCTGCTATTTCTGAGACACATTCGATTTGAAAATAAAAGTCTCCATAGTCAAACACGTAAGTCGTAAAGTCCCACCAAATTTTTTTGGGCGGATTAGTCTTTATATGTCTTGCGAAATCTATCTCGTCTTCGGAGTATGTGTAGTCCATTAAAGTTACTGCTTACATTTGCATTTAACCTAAAAATACGCTACTCAATTTAATAAAACAATTTATATTATCCCTTTTTTATCAAGCGTTTATCAAAAAAAACACGACTTTCAAGGAGTAGCGCAAATACAACTCTAAAGCTGTTTACACAATCTGCTTTATACTACTATTCCCTACCAACCTATGGCACAAAATCGCAAACTTGTGCAACAGAATCGTAAAAGTGTGCTACAAAATCGCAAACTTGTGCCCAAGGATCGTAAAAGTGTGTCGCAAGATCGCGATCCCATGCAATAGGATCGTAAAAGTGTGTCACAAGATCGCGATTCCATGCAACAGGATCGTAAAAGTGTGTCACAAGATTGCGATCCCATGCAACAGGATTGGCATTTTTCGCGAAGATTTTACAATTTGGGTCTGCTCAAAAGAGTTTAATTCGTATAAAAAGATGTAAAAAGGCATTAAAAACGTTCAAATTGTTCCTTTTTTACTCAAAAACTATCAATTTCACCCTTTTTTGCTCAAAATGACTCATTCCTGCTTTGCAGGTAATAATTGCCGGGCAAAACAGTTGATCACCTTACCTAGATATGGTGGCACCCCTTACAATTCCATTTTTGTAACAGCCAGGATTTTAATCAGCTTTTGCAGGTACACCTAAATTGCAATCTTATATCTTTGCACCTTTATAAAGTATTATGACAAAAGTAAATGTTGCATTAGTGCAAAGCCACTGTGTTGCCGATAAGCAAAGCAATCTTGCCAGGGCAATTGAAAAAATAAAGGAAGCGGCTGCCAAAGGCGCACAAATCGTATGCCTGCAGGAGTTATTTACTTCCCTGTATTTCTGTGATGTGGAAGATTATGAAAATTTTAAACTGGCTGAGCCGGTGCCAGGGCCGTCAACTGACACACTTGGCCAACTGGCAGCAGATCTGAAGGTGGTGATCATTGCCTCTATGTTTGAAAAAAGAGCACAGGGTTTATACCACAATACCACGGCAGTGATAGATGCTGATGGCTCTTTCCTTGGCAAATACAGGAAGATGCACATCCCCGATGATCCTGCTTTTTATGAAAAATTTTATTTTACCCCCGGCGACCTGGGCTATAAAACTTTCAAAACAAAATATGCCCATATCGGCGTATTGATCTGCTGGGATCAGTGGTATCCCGAAGCGGCAAGAATCACTTCGCTGATGGGCGCCGAAATATTATTTTACCCAACGGCCATAGGCTGGGCCACGGCCCAGGATGCCGCTACCAATAAAGAACAGTTTGATGCCTGGCAAACGATACAGCGCAGCCATGCAGTGGCCAACGGGGTACATGTGGTAAGTGTAAACCGTGTTGGCTTTGAGCAGGATGGCGCCATGAAATTCTGGGGAGGTTCATTTGTGGCCAATCCTTTTGGCAGCATTATTCAGCAGGCCTCTCATGATGAAGAAGAAATCCTGGTGGTTGAAATTGATGTTTCTAAAACGGATACTTACCGTACACACTGGCCGTTTTTGCGCGACAGAAGAATAGATTCGTACCAACCAATTACTAACCGTTTTATTGATGAGGATTAATCGATGGACCAACCTACTCCTAAAGAACTCGGCTATTATTTCCCGGCAGAATTTGCAAAGCATGAGGCTACCTGGCTTAGCTGGCCACATAAAGAAGCGTCGTGGCCGGGGAAAATAGAAGCCATTTACCCGTCTTATGTACAGTTTATTAAGGAAGTAAGCCATGGCGAAAGAGTGTGTATTAATGTAAATGACGAGGCTATGAAATCATTTGCCATAGCGCATTTGCAAAAAGAAAATGTCGATTTAAGTAAAGTTGAATTTTATTTTCACCCTACCAATGATGCCTGGTGCAGGGATCACGGGCCTGCCTTTTTGATCAATCCAAATGCGGCTCAGAAGAAAATAATTGTGGACTGGCGCTACAATGCATGGGGCAATAAATATCCACCCTTTGACCTGGATGATGTGATTCCGACATTGATTGGTAAAGAACTGAAGCTCCCGGTATTTTACCCTGACATTGTAATGGAAGGCGGATCGGTGGAGTTTAATGGTAAAGGAACCATACTTACATCCAGGGCTTGTTTGCTGAACCCCAACCGTAATCCTCAACTGGACCAATTGCAGATAGAAAAATATTTATGTGATTATTATGGGGCAGAGCAAATATTATGGATCGATGATGGCATTGTGGGCGATGATACCGACGGGCATATAGATGATACGGTTCGCTTTGTAAATGAAGATACCGTAGTAGCGGTAGTGGAAGAAGATCAACAGGATGAAAATTATGAACTGCTGCAGCATAACCTGGCCCAGTTAAAGAAAATGCGACTGCTGAATGGGAAATTACTCAACATTATTGAATTGCCCATGCCGGAGAAAGTTGTTTATGAAGAGCAGCGCCTGCCTGCATCGTATGCCAATTTTTATATTGCCAATCATGCGGTAATAGTGCCTGTATTCAATTGCAAAAAAGATGAGGTGGCCTTGCGGATTATACAGGAGGCTTTTCCTGAAAGACAAGTTACGGGTATTGATTCTACTGATATTATCTGGGGGCTGGGTAGTTTTCATTGTATGAGCCAGCAGGAACCTGCCGTTATTGGGTAAGCGAAATAGTGATGTAAATCACCTGCAATCCATTTTTGAAAAGACAGATAGTTTGTTTGTTACTTTTTCTCTTGAAAGAAAAAGTAACCTAAAAGTTCAAGGACAACCCGATCGGTTATTCAAGCTATATTTATTTTTTTCTTGGTGTTCATGATTGCTTCGCAATTCGTGCGTTTGTCCGGCCCGCGCCACCGAAGCTCTTTAATAAATAGCTGAATTCGCATAACTAATACTAATCCTCAGAAACACTTCTCGTTGAAAAGGATTATTAGAGAGTTCTCCATCGGCCTCATAAAAAAAGCGTTAAGAAAATTGGGATGATAGTCGTTAAGAAATGAAATGACTGTTACCCAAGCCTGGGATAGCACATTGCTGGTAAGTCGCACTGTAGCTGAGATATATTCTATAGCTGGAACTCATTTCATTTTAGACAATCATTGCAATTTTTAGCTTTTTTTATGCAGCCTTGATTTTTTTGTTACTTTTTGTATCAAGACAAAAAGGAAAT
>JAUZOE010000003.1 GCA_030706605.1 Bacteroidota bacterium | reverse complement strand
CCTTTTAGCAGATCATCCACTAAACAGAAAATTGCTATAATTTTATCTTCATTAAGCATCGGTAAAGATTTTTTAAGTGTCGTAACTCAAAATTATTCTTTATCGATGTCCTTTTTAATTAGCAACTTGGGTTAATTAATGTTTTCAGTTATTCAAAATTTAAATCCCCTGCTACATTTGGTTTTATTAAAGAAAATTAAAAATTTCAGTCTGGAATTCCCAGATTATAAACATCAAACAAATACCTATGATTAATTTAAACAAATATTTTTAAAAAAAGGGGAATATTTAAATGAGATGAATTAGTTTGATTTAAATCATTTTTTCAGGGGATAAACTTTATGGTTTTTATAAATATGAATCATGACGCTTATAAATAATATCACTGCTACGGCAATAGCTATTATCACAATAGATTCTACAACATTCCAGTTAGCTACAGCAATTGCCACTAAAGCCCAAACACCTACCAAAGCAAATTCGCGCATGTTGCGTTTCCAAGTTATAAATAAGTTTACTATTCCTGCAATGCAAATCATAATAATAGTCCATCCAATTTGAGAAATACCGAATCCGTTCCAATTTATTTTGGTTAGATACGCGGCTATATCAGCTATAAGAGCCACACATATCCAGCCAGAATAAATACTAAACGGCCACCACACAAAAGCAATCTTCTTGAGAGAAAGATTATCCAATTCCATACGGGTATTTAAAATTATTTTCACCAAAGAAATCAAAATTATGATCATGATCAGTACGGTAAGTCCGGTATATTCATAAAGCCATGCTATTACCCAAAATGAATTGGCTATGCAGGAAATGACGAACCACCAGCCGATTTCCAAAACCGGCCATTTATCTTCTATTTTTTTAAAAAGTCCTTGGCCCGTATAAATTACAAAAGTCAATAAACCCAGATAGATCAATCCCCATATTGAAAATGCATATCCCGCAGGCGTAAAATAATTTTGATATTTATTTGATATTTCAGCTACAGTTTTACCATTAAAGACTCCGGTATTGGAAAGATAATTAACAATTATAGTGGATATAACTGCGATGCCATTCGCTATTTGTAATGTCTTTTTCATCTTAGCTATTTATAAAAGTTTATAATATTGATAGTCGTATCACGGTAAAACTACCCAGCCTTACTGTGTCCCTCTTCCAACGGGGCATCCGGGGGGTCGGGCAAAAAATTTTCACTATCCCTTTAAAATGCTGCTGTTTCTTTAGGCACAGATTTTACAATTTTTCCTCTGGAATCCTTTTTTCTTAACAATTGTAAATAGATGAATAGATTCAAAAGAATTAATTCGAATCCATAAAAAATATCTTCAATAGGTATAGTAAACAAACGAATATTGAGGTTTTCTGAATTATTATATCTCACTACAGGTTCTTCCAACCCTGTACCTGTAAGGATTCCATTCACTATTAAAAAGGGTATTAATAAAATGATATACACGCTTATTGCCTTACCAAACCAATTGATTTTAAAAACAAATTTTAGAGAAAGGCACACAAAAGCCGTGCTAAAAAATGTTACCGAAGTATATAATTTGCCTATGAATAGAATACCCGCAATCAATAAGCCTGTTGATAGTATAACGCAAAAAACGCTTTCTGTTTTTAGGTCCCAGGCAAGGCGATAAAATTTGTCAAGACAGAAATAGGTAAACACGCAGGAAAATGGGACGCAAATAAAGAAAAGGATTTCTTCAACAGGCAATTGCCAAAAAGAGACACCAGTGATATATCGGGTATTAAAGCTCCAAACTCCCAGCTCCATAAAAACTTTATCCCATATTAGAAAAATAAGGGCTACAAAAAAGGAAGCTACAAAAAAAGCTTTCCATGTTTTATAAAATTTTATTTTAGGATGAAAAGAAAACAACAGTGGAATTATTACTGTAAAGAAATCAATAAGCAGGTAAAGAACTTTCATGCCAGGCTTTTTGATTTTTTGCCAAATAAAAATTTAAAAGGGACCCAAAGCATACCAAAACATTCCCCGTCTTCCCGGCCCAAATGTTTATGATGCATTTTATGTGCCCTGCGTATGGCCTTGAGATAAGCATTATTGGTATTTCTAAAAAGTTTAAACCGCTGATGAATAAAAATATCGTGCACCAGGAAATAGGCCATACCATATAATGTAATGCCTGTACCAATCCAGAAAAGAAAATTATAATCGTGCAACCTTCCAAAAAATAAAGAAGCAATACCCGGTAAAGCAAAAATCAGAAAAAAGAAATCATTATGTTCTATAAATCCTTCGGTTTCTTTTTTATGATGATCTTTGTGCAAATTCCATAAAAGGCCATGCATGATATATTTATGAGCCAACCATGCTACGCCCTCCATGCTGATAAATGCAGCCAGCATAAAAAATGCATTAATAATTATTTGTTCCATGATCTTTAAATATTTTATTTAAAATTTCTTTCCGGTAAATAAATATGTGCTCAATTTTTTTACGTACAAACATTGAATGAGCAACCTGGCCAATAATACCAAAAGGCAATTGATACTTCACTTTATCTTTCATCAGCACACCATTGTCTTTTTGGATAAAGTAATGCGTGTGTTCCCACATTTTATAGGGTCCTTTCAATTGCCTGTCTGTAAACATTCCCGGTTTTTCAATTTTAACAATTTCGGTTTTCCAGTTTAGAGGAATGTTCAATAACGGCTTAACCCTATAATTGATAAGCATTCCTTCTGTTATTTCTTTGCCATCCAGGTTTGTTAAAATCTTAAAGTCCAGTTCGGGGGGCGTTATCAAAGCAAGATTATTGGCCGAGGAAAAAAAATCCCAGGCAGTATCTATGGTAATAGGTAAAAACTGTTCAGTATTATAAACGAATGAACGCATATTTTTGAATTATTTTATTTGATTAAAATGCTCCATTACTTTGGGCAAACATATTTTCAGCCAAGCAGAATATTGCCCGGGACAAATCATCATCTCTTCTTCCAGCTTTTCTAAACTTATATATTTCCAGCTTTTCACTTCTCTGCTATCCGGATTTGGTATATCATCACTTTTTCCAAAAAAGACATGATCAAATTCATGTTCTGTCAACCCGTTTTCAAATTCCATTTTGTATATAAAACTAAACTCAAAAATGGTATCACATTGAATGCCCATTTCTTCTTTCAACCTCCTGTTAACCGCATCTGAAACCTTTTCACCTCTTCCCGGATGGCTGCAGCAGGTATTGCTCCAAAGCCCGGCAGAATGGTATTTTTCATCAGCTCTTTGCTGCAACAATAATTCATTTTTTGAATTAAAAATAAAGACAGAGAAAGCACGGTGAAGCGCCCCGGTTTGATGCACAGTAAGTTTATCAAGCCACCCCGTTTCAATATCATTTTCATCAACTAATATCAATAATTCGTTCATAAACTTATTTTTTTCTTTTCAATATCTGTCAGGTAATCCGATTTCTTTAAATCCGAAATGATCCAGTTTTTTAGCGAAAAATCAGCTAATTGAGGAATCTCATTCAATAAAAATATCTTATCCGTTTCGATATTACTATGATAACCCAAAAAAAAGGGAATATGCGTTTGAATATTAAATCTTAAAAATCGCAATTCTACATTTTTTTCATCAGCATGAATAGCTCTCTGAAGCATTCCCCTTCCTTTTTTAAAATAAGATAATTTAGTTAACGGATTGAATACATACCCAGCCATCATCATGGTGGCACTTGCTTTGTATCCCAGTAACAATGGATCAGGCTTTTCTTTGTTATTTAATAAAATATTTTTTAATTCTCTACAGGTTTGTTCATTTTGGGCTGCATCACGATAGAGTAGTCTTAATTTACCTATATCAGGCACTTCTGCCATACAGGTCACATTATAAAGGAATAACAGGCTTAATATTATTTTTTTCATACCCAGTTCAGTTTATTTTGCAACAGGCAATTTAGCATAATAACAATTTTTTTGCCATTATTTATTCTTACTCTTTTAGTAAGTATCCTCTGAGCAGGTATTTTTTTTATTTTATTAAATAAAGAGCGATAGTAGACATACGCCAGGTATACTCCTCCCTTTGCTGAAGACGGTAGTTTTTTTATGCCATCCAGGGCTATTCTAAAATCTTCTTCTATTTCGTTTTCTATTTCCTTTTTTGCACTTCCGCTAAAATTGCTCATATCAACCTGAGGAAAATAGGTTCTTCCTAAAATATGATAATCATCTTTCATGTCTCTTAAAAAATTTACTTTTTGAAAAGCAGCCCCTAATTTCATAGCATAAGGTTTCAACTCATCATACAGTTTCATATTGCCCTCTGTAAATACATGCAGGCACATTAAACCTACCACTTCAGCAGAACCTAAAATATATTGCTGGTAAGTGGTATTGGTATATTCCACTTTTCTCAAATCCATTTCCATACTTTGTAAGAAAGTATGAATGAGATCCTGTTCTATGCTATACTGGTGAACTGCGTGCTGAAATGAATTTAAAACCGGGTTGCATGATATACGGCTTTCTATAGCTTCATAAGTATCCTGTTTGAATTTTTCAAGCAGATGCTTTTTATCATAACCTTCAAAGCTATCTACTATTTCATCTGCTACACGCACAAAACCATAGATGGCATAAATGGCATTTCGCAGACGATTGTTGAGAAAATAAATACCCAATGAAAAGCTGGTACTATAAGTTTGGGTGGTCATTTTACTGACCCCTGCCGACAAATTATCAAATAACAACTTCATGACTTTTGTTTTTTAAATATTTAAGTAATTGCTCCGCTGATATTTTTCCTGAAATAAGTGATGGCGGCACACCCGGCCCCGGGACTGTAAGCTGGCCGGCATAAAATAAATTTTTGATTTTCTTATTCCGTATTTTAGGTTTTAATATAGCTGTCTGCATTAGTGTGTTGGCAAGGCCATAAGCATTGCCTTTATAAGAGTGGTAGTCTGCTATAAAATCATTGACACAATAGCTTTCTTTAAAATCAATATGGGTTACTATTTCCTCATCTATATGTTTTTCAAAACGGTGTATCATTATATTAAAATATTTTTCACGGAGCGTTTCATTATCTTTCAATCCCGGCGCAATTGGCATCAGCAAAAAAATATTCTCGTGGCCAGGCGGTGCTACACTATCATCAGACTGTGAAGGGCAACAAACATAGAATAATGGCCTGGCAGGCCATTTAGGATCTTTATATATTTCTGTTGAATGTTGTAATAAATCTTCTTCAAAAAATAAAGTGTGGTGTTGTATGGATTTAATTTTTTTATTTAGCCCTATATAAAAAATAAGGCAGGATGGAGCAAAGGTTTTTTTCTCCCAATAAGCCTCATTATAGTTACGATGAGAACCCGGTAATAATTCTTTTTCAACGTAATGATAATCTGCTGCCGCAATTACAGCATCAAATGCAATTTCTTTCTCATTGACAACTACACTATGAGCCATATTATTTTCTATAGTTATTTTTTCTACAGGGGAATTAAAATGAAACGTAACTCCGTTTTTTTCAGCAACCTGAATCATTGCGTCAATCACTTTTCCAAAACCCCCATGCGGATACCAGGTTCCTAATTTTAACCCGGCATAATTCATCAAACTATACAATGCCGGTGTATCCTGCGGCATGGCTCCCAGGAATAAAACCGGAAATTCCATGAGCGCTATTAGTTTTGGGTGAGAAAAATATTTTCGCACATGTTTACTAAAGGAAGAAAAAACCTGTAATCGTATTGCGCCCTTTATGAGATTGGCATCAGCAAATTCGGCAATAGATAACCCTGGCATATAAACAAGGTTTTCCATTCCTGCTTCATATTTATATTGCGCCTCCCGCATAAATTTATCAAGCTGTACCGCACTTCCTTTTTCTATGGATTCAAACAGATTACACAGTTCTGTATAATTAGCCGGAATGCTTACTATTTGCCTGTTAGCAAACACCACTTCAAATGCAGGATCCAATAATTTCAGTTCATAAAAATCAGAAACTAAATACCCAAAATCTGCAAAGAACTTCTCAAAAATATCGGGCATCCAATACCAACTGGGCCCCATGTCAAAAACATACCCGTTCTGTGTCTTCAATTGCCTGGCCCTGCCGCCTGCATTGTTGTTTTTTTCAAATACATGTATATCATGCCCTGCCGCAGCGAGGTAAGCCGCCGCACTTAAACCGGAAAATCCTGAACCGATTACTGCGATTTTTGACATGAAATTATTTGTTTAATTTATCCAATAATTATTTATACATTTTTATCTTGAAATTGTTCTTCTAAATTTTTTACTGATTGTAACCAATGAACCCTTTTAGAAGTCTTAATCTGCCCCATTAAATTATTATTACCAGCTACATATATATTCTTACCTGTAAAACTGTTATTTAGCTCACTTAGATATTCCTGAGTAATCACCGGCGAATCATGGTGTACTAAAAACAGGAGCAAATTTTTGGGTAAGGTGTTTTCTATAACAGCCGTAAGTGAGTGCAACGGAACATTACTACCAAGATAAATTGATTTTCTTCCTGAAAGACGAACCAGGTAATGGGCAAATAATAGCCCTATCTCGTGAAACTCATTTTCCGGCAAAAAAAGCAACCAGGTATCTGAGGTTGATTTTGGAAATGGTAATGAATCAATTGTCGTAAATAGCTTTTGCCGGATAATATTACTGATGAAATGCTCAAGGGCCGGTGCCAGTGTATCGCTTGTCCACATCAATCCAATTCGAACCAGCATCGGATATACCACATTCATATAGGTCTCTTTCATACCAAAGCGCAGGAGGCAATGAGAAAATATTTTTTCAAAATGCGGCTCATCATAATCAACCCCGGCAGCCAATAGTTGCGAAACAAAATATTCGATTGGCTTTTTTACAATACTGTTATCCGGCAATTCTTTAATTAGCTCAAATAATTCCTGATCAGGCAAAGAACCTATTTCAGATATTTTGTAATCACATTCTGTTAAACTCACAATGTTTAACAACCGACGCAATTGAGAATTATCATAATATCTTGTATTTCCTTTTGATCGGTTTGGCTCCAGTGCATTGTACCGCTGTTCCCATATCCTGATGGTATGAGCCTTAATTCCTGAGAATTGAGAAAGTTGCGAAATAGAAAATTGATTCATTTTTTGTTTAAAAATAAATATAATTATTTAAACAAACAAATTAACGATTTAATTTTTTGAAGTAATACTATTATTAAAATTAACCATATGTGGATTGACCTTGCATAGACAAGAAGACCGCTTGGATAGGAAAATGCTGGTATTTTCATTTAATATCAAATATTCCGATAACTACTCATCTAATAAACTCTAAACGGGATTTCCACTAAATTTGCCCAATGCCCGAAAAAAAAGAGAGAAAGAAATTATTGGATTTAAGTATTCTGCGCAAAGTTTTTGCTTATGCTTCACCTTATAAAAACGAAGCCATTATTTCCATCATTCTTTCAATTATACTAGCCGTTCTATCACCGCTTCGCCCATATTTCATTCAATACACGGTAAATCATTTTATAAAAGATAAGGATATGCACTGGCTGATCCTGATCACTATTATTCAGATCGGGATGTTGCTGGCGGAAACAGGATTGCGTTTTTATTTTGGTTTTCTTACTTCATGGCTGGGGCAAACTGTTGTAAAAGACCTTCGGGTAACTGTATATAAAAAAGTACTCAGTTTAAATCTTTCCCAATTTGACAAAACTCCTATCGGCACATTAACTACCAGGACCATCAATGATATTGAATCGGTAAATAATATTTTTTCGGATGGGTTAATCCCTATTATTGCCGATCTGCTTTCTATTATTTCCATTCTTTTGTTTATGTTTTTTACTGACTGGAAGTTGTCTTTAATAAGCCTTGCCCCTTTTCCTATCATTATTATTGCTACTTATTTTTTTAAAGAAAGTGTAAACAAATCTTTTATACAGGTCAGGAATGCGGTAGCTGCATTAAACGCATTTGTGCAGGAACACATTACAGGAATGAGTGTGGTACAGGCTTTTGCCGCAGAAGAAAAAGAATTTAAAAAATTTAAAGAGATCAACAAACAACATCGCAATGCTAATATTAAAGCTATTTTCGCATATTCTGTATTTTTCCCGATAGTAGAAATTGTACTGGCTTTTTCCATAGGCTTATTGGTATGGTGGGGCGGAGATTATGGATTTAATGCGGGAGTAATTATTTCATTTATCATGTACCTGAATCTTTTATTCAGGCCACTTCGCGTTATTGCCGATAAATTTAACGTGTTGCAAATGGGGATAGTGGCCAGTGAAAGAGTTTTTAAAGTCCTGGACAATAAAGATGTTACTCACAATGTACATGAAGGAATTCAGACAGGGGAAGTGAAAGGCGAAGTGGAATTTGATAAAGTCTGGTTTGCCTATAACGAAGAGAATTATGTTTTAAAGGATATTTCTTTTAAAATTCTTCCCGGCGAAACGCTCGCAATCGTTGGATATACAGGAAGCGGCAAAACGTCTATTATCAGTTTACTAAATCGTCTTTACCCGATTAATAAAGGATCTATTAAAATTGATGGGCATGACATCAACGAGTATGACATTGATTTTTTAAGAAGCAGAATAGCAGTGGTTTTACAGGATGTTTTTTTATTCAGCGGATCAGTAATTGATAATGTAACCTTAAGGAATCCGTCAATAAAAAGAGATCAGGTAATTGAAGCGGCAAAAATAATCGGCGTTCATCATTTTATCATGCAATTACCCGGTGGTTACGATTATAATGTGATGGAAAGAGGCGCCACGCTTTCTCTCGGCCAAAGGCAACTACTATCTTTTATCCGGGCGCTCTTATACAATCCTTCCTTATTGATTTTGGATGAAGCTACATCGTCTATTGACAGCGAAAGTGAAAAACTGATACAACATGCTATCAATAAACTGATCAAAGGGAGAACTTCTATTGTAATAGCACACCGCTTATCTACCATTCGCAAAGCCAGTAAAATAATTGTACTGGACAAAGGAGTTATAAAAGAAATGGGTACTCACAGCCAACTCATGAAACAACAGGGGCATTATTATAACTTGCATAAAATGCAATTCGAAATACAGGAAGCAGAAACTTAATTTCCGAGATAGAAAATCACAATACTGTTTACACATAAGATGAAGCTATTAGGATTTCGCTGCAGGAGCTTTCACATTTTCTTCTCCCTGCCTGCGTTCGGGACGCATTTGTGGAAATAACAATACATCCTGGATAGATGGCTGATTGGTAAGTAACATCACCAACCTGTCGATCCCAAAACCAATACCGCTGGTTGGCGGCATTCCATATTCAAGAGCCCTCAAAAAATCATGATCAATAAACATAGCTTCATCATCACCACGCTCCATCAGTTTAACTTGCTCTTCAAAACGTTCTCTTTGTTCTACCGGATCATTTAATTCACTGTAGGCATTGGCAATTTCTTTTCCATTGATCATTAACTCAAAACGCTCCACCAACCCAGCTTTGCTACGATGTTTCTTGGTGAGCGGACTCATTTCTACCGGATAATCAATAATAAAAGTCGGCTGTATAAAATGTTTTTCGCATTTTTCTGAAAAAATTTCATCAATCAATTTCCCTTTTCCCATGGTTTTATCTGCATGTATACCTAACTGTTGACAAACTTCCCGCAAACCATTTTCATCCTTATCGCTTACATCTATTCCTGTATGCTCTTTAATGGCATCATACATGGTAATTCTCTTATAAGGCGCTTTAAAATCAATTTCTTTTTCACCAGATAAAACTTTGGTAGTTCCGTTGACTGCCACCGCTGTTTTTTCTAACAACTGCTCTGTAGTTTCCATCATCCACAGATAATCTTTATATGCAACATAAAATTCCAGGACGGTAAATTCAGGATTGTGTGTGCGATCCATGCCTTCATTTCTGAAATTACGGCTGAATTCGTACACCCATTCAAATCCGCCAACGATTAATCTTTTCAAATATAATTCATTGGCAATACGCAAATAAAAAGGAACATCCAGCGCATTGTGATGTGTAATGAAGGGCCTTGCTGCCGCACCTCCCGGAATATTCTGCAAGACAGGCGTATCTACTTCAAGTGCACCCTGCTGATTCAGAAAATCACGGATGGCATTGATCATTTTTGTGCGCTTCACAAAAGTTTCTTTCACATGAGGATTTACAATAAGGTCTGCATATCGCTGGCGATACCGGAATTCAGCATCAGTTACTTCGTCAAATGTTTCTCCGTCTTTCTCTTTTACAACAGGTAATGGCCTTAGCGACTTTGAAAGCATTTTAAAATCCGAAACATGTATCGAAGTTTCCCCGGTTTTCGTTGTAAAAACATAACCTTTTACACCAATGATATCTCCTATATCAACCAGCTTTTTCCAAACAATATCATATTGAGTCTTGTCTTCGGAAGGCGCCACATCATCTTTGCGAATATAGAGTTGAATTTTACCACTTCCATCCTGCAAAACAGCAAAAGAGGCTTTTCCCATATCACGGATACTAAGAATGCGACCGGCAATTACAACATCGGCAAAATCACTTTTATTTTCTTCTCCAGTATAATTGTTTTTTATAAAAGAGGCAGTAGTGTTGACAGGGAACAATTCTGCTGGGTAAGGATTGATACCCAATTTGGCAAATTCTGATAATTTTTCTCTCCTGATGATTTCCTGTTCTGATAAATGTTGCGTATTCATATAAATTAATAAGAAGTCTGCCGGGTTTCAGGCAGACTATAATTTTTTTTGCAAAGGTAAACTTTTGGGGGGTACATATATAACCACAATATTAATTGGCAATAATAGGTGTACTGAAAAATTTATCGGCAGCAGCCACTCCATTATCATGTAAAATTCTTTTTTCTTCGACAGAAATTTTACGAGGCCTCCCGGAAATATCACCGTAACTGATATAAATAGTTCTTCCCTTTTCATTTTGGAGATTAGGAAATTTTCTATTGAGGCTTTCCCCCACCAGGTTCATTACTGCACTTGAATATTCTTTCATATTTTTTATCTGATATGGAGCAATAGCAGTATTATTTTTTTCAAATTCTTCAATTTGTTCTCCTCTCTCCAATTTAAGTCCAAGAGTTTGTGGATTATAAATTACATTTTCACTGGTTAATGGATTAGTACCGTCTGAGCAGGAATCAAACATGTTTATCGGGTAATTACAAAGCATGCCACCATCCACATATAAATCATAATTTGCTATAGTATCCGTTAACAGCACTTCATTGCCTACGCTGTCAATTGGCACCGGTTTAAAATAAAACGGAATACAGCCACTTATGTGAACGGCTGTTTTCAATTCCATTTGTGGCCATGATTTCCATGATAAAATTTCAAGACGCTGTTGGGTAATATTGGTACCGGTGCAATAAAAATCTTTAAAGCCTTTATCTTCCAAATGTAGCTGGTGGAATTCGCCGAAAGTAATGTCTGCGTTCCCGGTCTTTGATTCAATTAAATTTCCAAGCCAGTTTTCGAATTTGTCACCTTTGTAAACTCCATATTCATTTTTTACCCTTCTTATTTTTGAGAAAAAGAATTTGCCATCATTAAAATCCTGAATTTTAAGTGTTTGAAGAATAGAATCTATTTCTTTTGAATCATATCCCAATGAAACCATTAAACCCGCAATAGCACCAGCGGAGGATCCTGCTACACGATCAATGTCTTTAAGGATACCTTTGTTTTCAAGTACTTCCAATGCCCCGGAATAGGCAAGGCCACGAACCCCTCCTCCCTCCATGACCAGGTTTTTATAATGATAATTATTTTGGGAAACCCCCAAAACCGGGAGCAAAAAAAAAAGAATTAAAAACGTTTTCATGAGATGAAATTACACTAATATCAAGCCTTAAGTTCAGGGAATTCTAGTCAAAAATGTTAAAAGTTTATTATTGAATTCTTTAATTAAAACTGGTAATATTTTCAATCTAAAGCCAACAGAATCTGCCATGCACCGGCAACATTTCCATTGTCTAAAAGCTGGCCAGCGTACAAATGCAATTCAACTTCCATTTCTGCCGGATCTATTGAAAAATATTGAAAAATATTTTTCAGTTTCTCATCTTCAAAAGAAGGGTCAATTTCGGGAATTTGAGACACACCGGCCAATAGGCCAAGCTGGTTGCCGCTAAGAATTTTACTGTTTTTTACCGCTTCCGGAAGATGATCTATTCCTATTCCCATGTTAGTATTAGGTTTTTCTACTTCAAATAAATTGTCGGAATTTATTCTAGCATACCAATTATCCCCAAGCCGGGCAACGAGATCAAGTTTCCTCTGGTCAATTTCCCCATTATTCCCCATTATATTTTCATCGATATGCATCATAATGATTTCAGCAATAATTAAATTTCCCGCTCCTCCTTGGCTACCAAGAGCTTTTATCTCCAATACTTTGCACTCCAGTTGCACCGGACTTTCTTTTACCCGGGGAGGTTTTACTAATATTGACTTTTCTTTAGTAAACCCCGATTTTAAAAATTCATCGCTTCCTTTAGGATATTCACAACTACTCAGACTCACCTGCTGCACCATATCATAACTTACTATATTGATTACCACTTCCGGCACTTCGAGAACATTTTGCAAAGTATGCTTTGTGGTATTATCTCTTACTCTTCGCGTGGGTGAAAAAATTAATACAGGTGGTTGGGTGCTGAATAAATTAAAAAAACTAAAAGGACTCAGATTTACATTGCCAACATTGTCAATAGTAGAAGCAAAACAGATAGGGCGCGGCGCTATGGCATGTTTTAAAATACGCTGAGTACTAGCGGGATTAGCCTCTTTTAGATTAATGGATCGGTACATAAATTGTTGGTGATATAATTAGAAAATCTTTTGCAATTTATATGATCTGAACGCATTGAAAAATTTAAAATACAGGACTCTTTAAAATAACAGAGGCTGCCCGCATAAATACAGACAGCCTTTCCTGCTTTTTGCTCAAAGAAATTTTAATTAAGAGGAATCCCTAAGGATAGGCTCATGGTACGATATTTATTTTTATCATTTGCACTATTATTGGTTTGTGTGGAATTGATTTTTGTAAAGCCCATTCCATAGTTCGCTTTCAATAATACTTTTCCTAAATCTAATCCGCCACCCAAATTCAAACCAAAATCGTATCTTTTTAACTTATTGTAAGCGCCATTTTGCGAATTAGGATCCGTACTGGTCCAACTAATATTATCTGATGAATTGAAAGCAACACCAGCAGTTTTTCCTTCTGTTTTTGATTTTCCTGCAATACCCATAGCGATATAAGGACCGGCATTAAAAAATATACCGGTATTCTTTTCTAAGGGTACACGCAAGATTAAATTTAAAGGCACTTCAAGATAAAGGGGATTGAAAGTGGCTTTTACATAATTATCATCAGTAGCATTTGTAAAATACGTGTATGCTTTGGATCCCCTGCCATCGAGTAACAGACCAGTTTCCAGGTCAAATATGGTAGATATATTAAAACGCCCCAAAATTCCTGCATTAAAGGTGGTGAGCATATTATACTTATCAGTAGCTCCGGAATTCGTTTTGGTTATGTTGGCGAGGTTGACACCGCCCTGTATATATACTTGTGATTTTGCGTTCGTAAAAATTGTGGCAAAAAATGCCATAACTAATAATTTTTTCATCTTTAAAGTTTAGTTTTCAAAAAGTAGGTATCTAATAACCCGGTACTTTTCAAAAACTCTGCCAATCCTTTGCAAAGCAAAAAATACTTTTCAAAAAACAATAAATGCAAATGGATAAATTTATTTTAATAATGCCTTAAAAACCTTTTCATCTACTTTTACCGGGTATTGTTTTTTCAATTTTTCAATCCATTTTTCTTCAAGAAAATTTTGATAATCACTAATAACCAGCCCACGGGCATCTTCAAAGTTTCTCTGCTGGTGATTGGGATATAATTTTAAAATTTGTGTAAATACAGCCGTACCGCCAGTTTTATTGATTACTGGTGATGTAATCAATTCCGGAGAAAAATCAATTTTTTCATTTACAGGAATTTGTGTCAATTCGAATCTTCCAGAATCTGCTTGCACCTGGGATGCATTTTCATTCATTATATCCTTCCATGATTTGCCTTTATTGATCTGTTCCATGCTGCTTTTAGCTACATTTTCATTGGCGCAGGAAAATATAATGGCATCTGCGCTCGGCTTCCACCAATATTTATCTTTATGAAGGTTATAATACTCGCGCAAGCCGGTGCTATCTGCTGAAGCTTTTCCCCAAACCTGTCTTTGCATGATTTCAAAAAGCATATTACCTTCCTTAAATTCATTGATCTGGTTTTTAAAGGCAGCATTAAAATCCTGTAAGCGATTCCTGTAATTTTCGACAGCCGAAGCTGAAATAAAACCAGGGAATAATTGTTTATACGATTCATGCATAGCCCCGGCCTGAGCATGATTGGTATTCCTTAAATACAGAATCCAGTCGCTCACTTTTACCTTTGCATTATTGTTGTATGAAAACAGATTCGTTTTTTCGTTTACATTACCAGCGGTAATATTTTTATTGCCCAGCAAGGAACTGTCCGTCACTTTCCACAGATTTTCCTTGTTTACTTTATATTCCTTGAAGCCAATCTTCGGCAAGATTTCAGTAACAAATTTTTGCTTAGCGATCTCAATCCTGCTGTCGTTGGAAACTTTCTGTTTTAAATCGGCCATGAAGTTGTCGTCATTTTGATCTGGCGGAACGGGAGTTGCAGCAATGCGTTTGATAATATGGTAACCAAATTCTGTCTCAAAAGGTTTTGATATTTCACCATCATGAGTAAGTGAAAATGCCATTTTTTCAAAATCAGGTTTGTATTTTGCCACACCAAATTCCGGCATTATACCTCCATCCATGTAGGTCATTCTATCGGTACTATATATTTTTGCCAGTTCCGCAAAATCACCTCCGTTAATTAATAAATTATAAACCGAATCGGCTAATTTTTTTGTTTGGGCTCTTGGTGCTATGAATCCTGCCGGAACGGCAAATAATATCTGGGCAATTTTTATTTTACCAAAGGCATGTCTTTCTTCGAGGTTTTTGAAAATGTGCCATCCCTTTTTTGTTCGATAAGAATTACCCACTTGTCCCTGTTTTAAACCGTAGACAATATTTTCAAATTCGTAAGGCAACGTAAAAACCGTGACAAATCCAAGATCATTTTCCTGTACAGAAATACCATCCTTATTTACGTTTTTCAAAATATTTTCCGGGCTGTCATTTAATTTCAATTGCCGATCTACTTCACTAATAGCTTGATAATATTTAGCTGTATCTGCCGGAGTCGCCTGATCGGGTAATGCTATAAAAAAATGAAGAACATGAATATCTTTCTGACTCCTGGTAAAAGCTTCATTGTCTAAAGCTTTTACTTCTTTGTCATCTTTTAAATAATTCCCTTCAATCTGGCTGCGAAAATTTTGAAGGTCGGCTTCTAAAGAAGGAAGTGTGTCGAGGTGCTGATCTTTGGCTTCCTGTACTTTTAATTTAAAATTGATGTACAGATTCAGGTAATCACGAAGAGCCTGATCGTTATCGCTATTCGCAGTTTTATTTTTATTATAAGCTCTTATAAATTCATCAGCTGAAATGGCGTGTTTCCCATAAGTAAAAAGGGTTTGGCAAAAACCAGAAGAAACCAATAATGAACACAAAAACAGAAATACCAGCTTTTTCATCAGAAATATTTTATTAATAATTTACCATTTTTGCTTAAAAAATTATTTATCGAACAGTATTGGCAACAGGTTTCAGAGATTGATTTTTTATCTTCGTTTGAAGCAAATCATTCATTTGCTCCGGTGTCAGTTTTTTTGCTACGATTCTTTTGTCTTTATCCAAAAGATATAATGTAGGCGTTTGTACTACATCATACAATTGTTTGAAAGGGGGTTTCTTAGCATCCTCAATAGCTTTTTTCTGTTCATCAGTTTGATATACATTGATCCAATGCAAATGATGTTCCTTTATAAACTCTTTCCATTTTTGTTTTTCTTTAGAATCTGACAACACTCCATACATTTTCACTCCTTCTTGTTTCCACCTGGCATTATAAATAGAATCAAGCCGAGGTACTTCTACACGGCAGTGGCTGCAGGTAGGATCCCAGAAACAAATAACGATATAACTTGAGTCGATATTATATAATGAAGAAGGAATTTCTGAAGTATCTGTCATTTCGAGGTTGGCAGCCTGCTCTCCAATTAAATTTGACATTAACATATAAGCCCGGTCTGAGATGGCTTTCATTTGTTTTTCATTGAGCCAGTCAGATACGCCTTTAGAATGATATCTTTCAAAAAGATGAACAAAAACCGCATCCTGGCCCATGTATCTTGGATTAATATATTCATCTGTAAGCCAGTTAAGCAAAAACTTATACATCTCCGGCGATGACCTGGCCAGCAACAACAGGTAATCAGATTCCCTGATAATAGAATCAGGCGCCTGGGAAACTACTTCCCGAAAATATTTTTCAACCTTGGGCAAAAAAAACGGGGTACGAATAATACGATCATCCATAAACGTAATTCCATCCCAATAATGCTTTTTATAATATTGGTAATTATTAACTGAATCCTCCCTGGTTACAGGATGTGAATTTAAAATTTTAGGTTCTTTCATACTGGTAAATAAAGCTGCCAGCATGGAATTAGGATGTTGAGAAATAATAACATCCCGGTAATTATTCAGGTCGCGATTGAGATCAGCATATTTTTTTGCATGAAGATCGCTATCGCTTTTATTTTTTGAATTTTTAAATGCTGCCAGTTCTTTCTGTAAAAGAGCGCCTTTGGAAGCTATCATTATTTGATATTGCTGAAACAAAATATTTTCTTCAGACCCTGTTACTTTAGTTTTATTAAGAAGATCACTTGTGTCAGCTTTTATATGAATTACCTGTTCTTTGCCAACTAAAAAATCGAATAATTTATTTTTCCCCGGAAAAACGATAGAATAAACACCGGGCAAAAGTTTTTCATTTTTTTGAAAAACAGCAATCCCTTTATTACTCAAAATAGCAGAATCTTCTATATTCATATTTTTCCCGAAATAATAAGTCAGATAAGCTAACCCGCTTTTATAATTGGGTGTTTCTAATGTGACTTTAAATCCCTGTGCCTGAGATGACGATAATATTAAAAGGAATACCGAAAGAGTAAAAATTATTTTCATTGATTGTGGGATAGGTAACAAAAATATTCAATTTGAATTGGAAATAAATAGGGTGCAAAATACTTAACATTTTAGATTAACAGCCTTACCATCATCAACATAAACTATTTTTGCAGCCGTGAGAAGAAAAAAATTTACCATAGAAAATCTGGAAGTAACAGGTTACGCTGCTGAAGGAAAATCGCTTGCCCGTATAGATGGAAAAGTGATTTTCATAGAAGGCGCTGTACCCGGAGACGTCGTGGACGTGTTGATTACCAAAAATAAAAAAGACTGGGCAGAAGGGAAAACCCGGAAAATAAAAGAGTTTAGTAAAGAGCGGGCAACACCTTTCTGCATTCACTTCGGAATTTGTGGTGGATGCAAATGGCAGATGCTCCCTTATCAAAGACAGTTAGAATATAAAGAACAGGAAGCAAGAGACGCTTTTAAAAGAATCGGGAAACTTTCTGATATTCCTGTATTACCAATCATTGGTTCTGAAAAAACTATCAATTACAGGAACAAGCTGGAGTTTACTTTCAGTAATAAAAAATTTTTATCTACAGACGAATTAAAAGCACTCGGAGAGGATGAATGGCCTGGAGGCGCTTTGGGGTATCACGTTCCCCGGTTATACGATAAAATTATTGATATTTATGAATGCTGGTTAATGGATGATGTGAATAACCTGATCAGAAATGCGCTTCGTGATTATACAAAAATTAATAACTCCACCTACTACGATATCAAAGAACATACAGGCTGGCTGCGCAATATTATTATTCGCTATTGCACTACCGGGGAACTTATGGTGAACCTAATCTTTGCTCATGATCAGGAAAATCAAAGAAATAATATCTGTAGCTATTTATTAGAAAAGGTACCGCAGATCACTACTTTATTATATACTATCAACCCAAAATGGAATGATAGCATATATGACCTGGAGCCAAAAATTGTTTCAGGGAAAGGATATGTAATTGAAAAATTAGAAGAATTTAATTTTAAAATTTCTCCCAAATCCTTTTTTCAAACCAACACAAAACAAGCGGAAATTTTATATAACGTGGTGAAAGATTTTGCAGCACTTACCAATAATGAAATAGTATATGATCTTTATTGCGGTACGGGAAGCATAGGTATTTTTTTAAGCAAGATGGCAAAAAAAATCATTGGAGTAGATGTAATTGAAGATGCTATCAATGACGCAAAGGAAAATGCCCGCCTCAATAACCTGGACCACACTTCATTTTATACGGGTGATGTGATTGATATTTGTAGCGACGCATTTTTTGAGATTCACGGCCACCCCGACATAATTATTGTGGACCCTCCACGAGCAGGCATGCATACAAAGCTCATTAATAAAATAATTGAGATGGCACCAAAAAAATTGGTATATGTAAGTTGCAATGTGGCCACCCAGGCCCGTGACCTGCAATTGTTGAATGATCAATTTATAGTTGAAAAGCTTCAACCCGTAGATATGTTCCCCCATACGCATCATATCGAATGCGTGGCATTACTGAAGTTGAGGGACTGATTATTTTAAATATTTAGCACAAACATATGTGTACAGTATTACATAGAAAATTCTACATGAAAGAATAAAGTATCAAAAATCATTTCATCCAAATATTGTAACGTTGTTTTATAATCTATGGACATCAGTTTAAATAAATATATTAGTGAAACGGGGTTTTGTAGCCGCAGGGAAGCCGATAAATTAATTGAAGCCGGTCGTGTATTCATCAATTCTAAAGAAGCAAGAAAAGGAAACCGCGTGCAGGAAAATGATGTGGTAAAAATTGATGGGCAATCTTTAAAATCGAAAGCTATGCCAGTTTATTTAATGCTTAATAAGCCGAGGGGAATTACCTGTACTACCGACTTAAAAGACAAAAGCAATATCATTGATTTTATCAATTTTAATAAGAGAATATTCCCAATAGGCAGGTTGGATAAACTTTCTGAAGGGTTAATTTTTCTTACCAATGATGGGGATATAGTTAATAAAATTCTTCGCGCGGGCAACGGGCACGAAAAAGAATATATCGTTACGGTCGATAAAACGATCGATTATGAGTTTATAAAAAAGATGAGTAACGGTCTTCCTGTTTTAGGAACAATAACCAAAAAATGTTTTGTAAAACAAGAAGGTGAAAAACAATTCAGGATCATTCTGACGCAAGGACTCAATCGCCAGATACGGCGTATGTGTGCAGTGCTTGGTTATAAAGTAACTTCCCTTACAAGAGTACGAATTATGAAGATAACCCTTAGCGGTTTGGGGAAAGGGAAATGGCGTTCTTTTACTTCCAATGAAATTGCTGAAATTAATAGTATGATTGCCAATAGCAGCAAAACCGCAGATGCTGAAGGAATGGGAGAATAGAAATTAATTTTTTATTAAACCATTAATTTTTCTGAAAAAATTTCGGATCATTTTGCTAATGAAAAAGACAATTATACAATAGGAGCTTTTGTAAGTTCATCATTCAAGGTTCTCCATATGCCTAAAGGGTTTTCATTTTTTAATTCATCAGGTAAAAATTGATTATTCCAGTTTTGAAATGCAATTGGCCTCGCAAATCGTTTGATTCCGTCTGCACCAACTGAGGTAAATCTCGAATCGGTTGTGGCCGGAAACGGACCGCCATGTTGCATACTTAAGCAAACCTCTACACCCGTTGGCACATTATTTAAAATAAATCTTCCACAAATATCTTTCACGGCTTCTATCAATTCATTATTTTCTTCAATATCATTTTCTGTAGCCATTAACGTAGAAGTTAACTGGCCTTCCAAATGATTAGCCACTTCAACCATTTCATTGATGTCTTTACAACGGATTACCAAAGAATAAGGGCCAAAAACTTCCTGGTGCAAAACAGGGTTGCTAAGAAAATCTGAACCATTCACCGTTGCAATGGTGGGAATACCTTCGTTTTCATTTTTTTCCAAAACGGAAACAGCGACGGTACTTACCTTATTTTGATGCAATGCAGTATTTCTCTTCTGGTCAAAAGCTTTTGCAATACCGGGATGCAACATTTTTTCTGGTGTTACCTGTTCAATTTCTTTACCAAGGGTGGTAATAAATTTTTGCAAATCGTCTCCTTCTATGCCTATGATCAATCCCGGGTTGGTACAAAATTGCCCTACCCCTAAAGTAATAGAGCCGGCATACATTTTTGCTGTTTCTGTATAAGACTGGTGTAATTTTTCCGGTAATAAAAAAACAGGATTTATGCTGCCCATTTCAGCAAATACAGGTATAGGAACTTTTCGTTGATTTCCCCAATCAAATAATTGCTTACCACCGTTAAAGGACCCGGTAAATCCAACTGCCTTGGTATATGGATGCATCACCAGTTGTTTTCCTACTTCAAAACCTGCTCCATGTACATGAGCAAAAATCCCCTTTGGCATATTGGATTTTTCTGCTGCTTTTAAAATAGCTTCTGCTACCATTTCTGAGGTTTGCGCATGGGCCGGATGGGCTTTTATAATTACAGGGCATCCGGCGGCAAAAGCACAGGCTGTATCCCCACCAGCGGTAGAATAGGCAAATGGAAAATTGCTGGCGCCAAAAACTACCACCGGCCCAAGTGGAATCTGCATTTTTCTAATGTCTGGTTTTGGCGGTTTTCTGTCAGGAACTGCTGTATCAATTCTTGCTTCAAGCCATTGGCCATTTTCACTGGCAGTACCATATTGATTCAATTGAAAAATAGTCCTGGCCAGTTCTCCCTTTAACCTCGCCTCAGGCAAATTAGTTTCACTCATGGCCATTCGTACTAAATATTCGCTGATTTTTTCTAATTCAACGCAAATGGACTTCATAAATCCTACTCGATCTTTTAAAGACATTTTTCGATATTGGTGAAATGCTTCCCAGGCATTTTCCATTACTTCATTTATTTCTTCTGTTGTTGCATCTTTATACATAGTACTGATTTTTATTTATGAAATCCTGTCTTTTGAATCAAATTCTAAACTACAAATAGTTTGTCGGTTTTGTCTGTATTGAAAGTTAAATTTAAAGAGTATGCTCAAGCCCTTTTTCAAAAAATCCAAGAAATGGTTTTTGAGGTTTCATATATTTTAAACCAAAGGCCAGGATACTTTTTTCTTTGATATAGGAAATAGCTTCGGGTATAGAATCAACCACTAAATAAAGGCGTTCATCATTCCCCGAAATGGTTCCTACTTCAGCCATTTTTATATTGTGATCAATAATTTTTTGATAAAATTCTTTATCGAAGATAATAATTGGAAACTGGTCAATTTTTTTTGTCTGAACCAAAGTAATGGACTCATAAAATTCATCTAAAGTGCCAAAGCCTCCGGGCATTACCACAAATGCATAAGAGTATTTGATAAGTAGTATTTTCCTGATAAAAAAATATTTTATGTCTACCCATTTATCCAGGTATGGATTATGTTTCTGTTCGCGTGGCAATACTATATTACAACCTACACTTTTCCCTCCAACATCTTTGGCTCCGCGGTTAGCAGCTTCCATAATTCCAGGACCGCCCCCAGTCATAATAGTGAAACCAAGCCGTGCAATTTCTCCTGAAAGTTTTCTTGCCTGTTCATAATAAGGATGATCTTCTTTAAAACGTGCCGAACCAAATACTGTAACACATGGTCCTACGAAATGCAAGGCCCTGAATCCTTTAATAAATTCAAAAAAAACACTTACTACAAACTTAAAATCTTTCCAACGGCTTTGAGGACCTTCAAAAAATTGTATCTCTTTTTTTACACTAATTTTCTCTTTTTTCATGCTCAATCTATTTGTATTAATAAACAACTACTGGTCCTTTTAATGGTTTAAGGTCTTATAAAGTAATTTAGTTTTCTGTCGAATTAGTATAAATCGAATAGCCATCAAGTTCCTATGTTTCTGGATATCTATAATTGTAAATAAAGATTGGTTAAGCCATCTTCATTTTTAAAATTTAATGCAAAAAAAAAGAAACCGATATCGATTTCCATGTTGATATTAACCTGATCTCTGAATATTTTTAATCTATTTACTGTTCCACTCTGCCACCACAGATAAACCTTTTTGAATAATATTCATCATCAAGGCTGCTTATCGTTACACCCTGACTTGAAGAGGCATGAACAAAATAATCATTGGCCAAATAAAGGCCAACGTGCGTTACACCTCTTCCGTGTGTATGAAAAAAAACAAGGTCACCCTCTTTTAATTCATCTTTTTTGAGATGTTCTGTTTCTTTATATTGTTGTTTTGCAGTACGTGGCATAGCAAATCCATAAACAGATAGCAACAGACTATCGGTTAATGCACTACAGTCAATCCCATCTTTAGAGGTTCCTCCATAATGATAACGTGTACCAAACCAATTTTCTATAAACCCGAATAGAGTTAAATTTTTTAACGATTCTACATCAACATCCAGCAGCATGGCATATTTGAATTGCAATGGTGAAATTTTTTCTATAGCAGCAGGGCTTTCAATTCCAGCCGTTTTATTAGTTTTTATTACTACGGGAGCTAAGTTAGGTTTTACACTCTTGGTACCACCACTTTCAGTAGTCCTTAAAATGCCATCAGGAGTAAATGAGATATTTTCAATAAACTGGGGAGAAGAATTTTCTTCAATACTGTTAACGCTTATTTTATTAACACTGGTTTGTGCCAAAGCAAACTGTACAGAACAAGCCATTAAAATGGATATGCACAATAATGTGGGTTTTTTCATACTGATCTGGGGTTTTCATTTATAAAAAAATAGGCATCGGGAAACCTGATTTTTATATAAACGTAAAATAAATACAATTTATTCTCTCAAGCGGAACGAAGTTAAGTTTCACATTCATAAAAAGCAAATAAAATTTTAATTATTGAGAATGAAATAAAATGTATAAAAAAAATCCATTTTTTGTGAATAACTGAAAAAATGAACCCATCGTTTTTCACGATATTTGCTGACAACGTTTTAATGTTTTTGATAATTATATGAAATTTTCTCATCTCCATGTACATACCCAATTTTCTTTGCTGGACGGTGCTGCCTCTATAAAAGCGCTCTATGATAAAGCGATAGCTGATAGTATGCCAGCGCTCGCTATCTCGGATCATGGAAATATGTTTGGTGTTTTCGAATTTGTAAAACATGCGCATTCTTTAAAAAATGCAGATGGGTCTTTAAAAGTAAAACCAATCGTAGGTTGTGAATTTTATATAACCGAAAACAGGTTTCAGAAACAATTTTCAAAAGAACAAAAAGATCCACGCCATCACCAGATATTATTAGCGAAAAATAATATTGGTTATAAAAATCTTATTAAGCTTACTTCACTTGGATATATAGAAGGAATGTATTCAAAATATCCGCGTATAGATAAAGAGTTAATTCATAAACACCATGAAGGGCTAATCGCTACTACCTGTTGCCTTGGCGCGCTGGTACCGCAAATGATTTTAAAAAAAGGAGAATCAGAAGCCGAAAATGAATTTAAATGGTGGCTTAATATTTTTCAGAAAGATTATTATATAGAATTGCAAAGACATGGCATTCCTGACCAGGAAAAAGTGAATAAAGTTTTATTAAAATTTGCTAAAAAATATGATGTAAAAGTTATTGCCAGCAACGATTCGCATTATGTAGATGAAAAAGATTCTAATGCGCATGATATCCTGCTTTGTATTAATACCGGTGAAAAACAGGCAACTCCCAAGTTAAACGAATTCTCTGACGATGATATAGCGATCAAGAATAAACGGTTTGCTTTTCCCAATAACCAGTTTTATCTAAAAAATACTGCTGAAATGCTTACTGCATTTCAGGATTTGCCGCAGGCATTAGATAATACCAATGAAATTATTGATAAAATCGATACCCTTAAACTTACTTCAGATATCCTGATACCGCATTTCCCGGTGCCAAAAGAATTTGTTTCACAGGAAGCCTACCTGGACCATTTAACATGGACAGGCGCTAAAAAAAGGTATTCTGAAATAACTCCTGAAATAGAAGAACGAATCAACTTTGAATTATTTACCATTAAAACCATGGGGTTTGCCGGTTACTTTTTAATTGTAAGTGACTTTATTGTGGCAGGGAAAAAACTGGGTGTTTTTGTAGGACCGGGAAGAGGTTCTGCGGCAGGATCTGTGGTGGCTTATTGCATTGGCATCACTAATATAGACCCCATAAAATATAATCTCCTTTTTGAAAGATTCTTAAACCCGGATCGGAAAACGATGCCGGATATAGATACCGATTTTGATGATGAAGGTCGGCAAAAAGTGCTGGATTATGTAGTAGATAAATATGGCAAAAACCAGGTAGCACAGATTATTACTTATGGAACCATGGCTGCCAAAATGAGTATTAAAGATGTAGCAAGGGTTATGGATCTTCCCTTATCGGAAAGTAATGCCCTGGCAAAATTGGTTCCGGACAGACCGGGAACTTCTTTAAGAAGAGTGTTGAAAGCGCCGGTTACAGGCCCCAAATCTTTAACGGAAGATGGAGTGGGTGCCGATGATATTAGCAATATTCTGAAACTGCGGGATATTTATAATGGAGATGATAACAGGAGCATGGTTTTGCATGAAGCAGAAATATTGGAAGGTTCTGTAAGAAATACGGGTATTCATGCATCGGCAATTATCATTGCACCTAAAGATTTGATGGAATTAATTCCTGTGGCTTCTTCCAAAGATTCTGAATTATGGCTCACACAAATCGATGGAAGTAATATTGAAAGTGCAGGGGTTTTAAAAATGGATTTCCTGGGTTTAAAAACCCTCAGTATTTTAAAAACAGCACTTAAGCTCATCAAACAAAATCATTGTGTTACCATTGATCTGGACACGTTGCCACTGGATGATGAGCTCACCTATAAGCTTTACCAACGGGCAGATACCAATGGCACTTTTCAGTTTGAGAGCGGAGGAATGCAAAAACACCTGAGAGATCTAAAACCTGATAAGTTTGATGATCTTATTGCCATGAATGCCTTGTTCCGGCCGGGGCCAATGGCTTATATTCCTGCTTACATCGAACGTAAACATGGGAGGCAGGAAATACATTATGATCTTCCCGAAATGGAAGAATTTTTGAAAGAAACCTATGGTATTACTGTTTACCAGGAGCAGGTGATGTTGCTGTCGCAAAAGATAGCGGGCTTTAGTAAAGGCGATGCGGATATTCTTCGTAAAGCAATGGGGAAAAAACAAAGAGCCGTGCTGGATAAGATGAAAGAGCAATTTATTGAAGGCGCCAAAAAGAACAATCATCCTGTCAGTAAATTAGAAAAGATATGGACCGATTGGGAATCATTTGCCCAATATGCTTTTAATAAATCACATTCCACCTGTTATGCCTTTGTAGCGTATCAGACTGCTTATTTAAAAGCGCATTATCCCAGCGAATATATGGCAGCGGTACTCAATCATGCAGGAGCCATTGAGAAAATTACATTCTTCATGGAAGAATGCAAAAGTATGGGTATTACTGTTTTGGGACCCGATATCAATGAATCACAAAAAGGATTTGCAGTAAATAAAAAAGGAGAAATACGATTTGGGTTCAGTGGTATGAAAGGAGTAGGGGAAGCGGCGATTGAAAATATTATTGAAGAAAGAGAAAAGCATGGAATTTTTGCTTCCATTTTCGATTTGATCAAAAGAGTAAATCAAAGGACCGTCAATAAAAAATCGCTGGAAAGCCTTGCTTATGCCGGTGCCTTTGATTGTTTTAATGATTTTCACAGGGCCCAGTTCTTTTTCTCTATCCCTGGGGAAAATATAAATTCGCTTGAAAAAATAATAAAATTTGGCAATCAATACCAGGCACAGTTGAACAGCAGTACCAATACTTTGTTTGGAGATTTACAGATGGCAGAAGTAACTCCTCCCGTAATTCCTGATTGTGAGCCATGGCCGTTAATTAAATTATTGGATAATGAAAAAGACATCATTGGCATCTACATGAGCGGCCATCCGCTTGATAACTATAAATTCCAAATGAAACATTATGGGCTTACGCCCATTGCAGAATTCAATGAATTTAAGGATGCCGTAAATCTGCATCCCAATCCGGCAAGGTCGTTTCGCATTGCAGGGCTTGTTATAGAAGCGCAGCATCGGATTTCAAAAAACGGCAATAAATATGGGGTGTTTTTTATAGAAGATTATACCGCCAAAATGGAACTAATGCTTTGGAGTGAAGATTATGTAAGATTCAGTAATTTTCTTGAAACCGGAATGGTCATCAGTCTTTCCGGGACGTTTTCAAAGCGCTACCAAAAATCTCCTTTTGAATTTAAGGTGAATGGTGTTACTCTTTTAGAATCATTAATGAAATTCAGCACCAAAAAATTGCAAATAGAAATGGCCCCTCAGGAAATATCTC
Organism: Bacteroidota bacterium; assembly: GCA_030706605.1. Lineage (GTDB taxonomy): Bacteria > Bacteroidota > Bacteroidia > Chitinophagales > Chitinophagaceae > Ginsengibacter. The sequence continues at coordinate 212,847 of JAUZOE010000003.1, read as the reverse complement.
CTGAATTTATTGATTTTATTGAAAAAAATGTACAACAATTCCCCGGCAACACTACTTTGAAGTTTTGCATTACGGATATTAAGTCAAAATTGAAATTTAGTATGTATACTTTGGAAAAGGGGTTTGAAATGAATGACGAAATGGCGAACTACCTGCAAGAAAAGCCTGAATTAGAGATCCTGGTAGAATTAACATGATGTGGAAATGCCAATTCAACATTTAAAAAGATTGGCTGTAAGTTTGCATACTCACTGAAAACAAAAAATAATTTTAAAAACATATAAAAATTTAATTATGGCTCAGGAATATACCGATGCAAACTTTAAGGAAAAAGTGCTCGATTCAGAAAAACTAACTATGATAGACTTTTGGGCAGAATGGTGTGGCCCATGCCGTGCTATAGGACCGGTAGTAGAAGAACTTTCCAAAGAATATGATGGAAAAGTAAATGTAGGAAAAGTGAACGTAGATCAGAACCCACAACTGAGTATTGATTACGGAATTACCAGTATTCCTGCTATCCTTTTTGTAAAAGGTGGTAAAGTAGTTGATAAATTAGTCGGTTCTCAACCCAAAGGAAACTTTGTTAAAAAAATAGAAGCGCTTAAATAAGTTAATGAATAAAATTGAAAAGGTTAATTCGGTAATTCGGATTAACCTTTTTTTGCTTTGCAGATTGTATTTTTTAAGAAACTTATATCACTCCTGGAATGGAGGGGGAAATTGATAAGTTAGAGGAAAATTAAGACTTACAAATTATTGAGGGTTGATTCCCCTTGTATCTTGCGTGCTTCTTACTTCATAAACGCTGTCAACGATAAACCTCTGCATTCCGCGCCAGGGAAGAGCTCCAAAATATTCTATATAATGCACTTCCACATCTCTTCCAGCATTATTCAATAAAACCTGTGCAACGCTTTCTTTAGTTACACTGAAATCAAATTCATTGCTTTGAATATTTTGCTTAAATCCACTTTGAATAATTTTCCCCTCGTAGGTTTTAAACACGTAACCTTTTTTCATAAACGTATTAAGAGTGCCGGCTTTGGTGCCAGAGCCAAACACCCAATAAAAATGGGCATAAAAAAATATGCCCAGGCCCACAATAAGCAGGATCACAATGGTCCTAAAAATTTTACGTCCATTCATATTTAAAATTTTATGGAAAGGTAGAGAAAAGACATGAGGTATCGATTACCAGTGATTATAAATTCCTTGTATTAATTTCTTGCCAACAGGAAATAACTCCCCCGCTCATTTTTCAGTTACCAGCAGTTTTTTAGCATGCGTATTTTGCATAGCGTTTGCGTCATGTTTGTATTTAAATACTATTGGGAAAATAATTGCCAGTAACAAGGCGTATCCGGCAAAAGTGAACCAAATACTTTGCCAGTCTCTTGAAATAATTTCAAGGGTAACCGGATTCACTTTGGTATAATAATCAACTACCAGTCCGCTACCATATCCTCCTATCATTGCTCCTATTCCATTGGTCATAAACATGAATAAACCTTGCGCACTTGCCCTCACATGGGCCTTCACTTCATTTTCTACAAATAAAGAACCTGAAATATTAAAGAAGTCAAAGGCCATTCCATAAATGATCATAGAAAGCACCAACAGGTATAATCCGGTTCCCGGATTCCCAATAGCGAATAATCCGAAACGAAATACCCAGGCGATGATGCTCATTAACATTACTTTTTTAATACCAAATTTGTACAGAAAAAAAGGAATAGTAAGAATAAAAAGTGTTTCAGAAATTTGCGAAATAGACATTAAAAGAATAGGGTGTTTTACGCCAAAAGTATCCGGATAAGTTATTTGAAAACTCTCTAAGAAAGAACCTCCGAAAGCATTGGTGATTTGTAAAGCGGCACCAAGGAACATTGCAAAAAGAAAAAAGATGAACATCTTCTTTTGCTTAAATAATACAAAAGCATCAAGCCCCAAAGACGAGATAAAAGAGGCACCCCTGGATTTTATAGGGGGGCATCGAGGTAAAGAGAAAGCGTAAAAACCTAATACCATAGCAGATATCCCGCTAAATATTAATTGCATATTACTTGATTTCCACCCAAAAATATCAACCACCCACATCGCAACAATAAAACCAATTGTGCCCCAAACTCTTATCGATGGGAAATCTTTTACTATATCAAATCCATTATTTTCCAAAACAATATAAGAAACTGTATTATTTAATGCAATAGTGGGCATATAAAACATCGAGTTCAAAAGCATTACCCAAAAAAATACATTCGGGTCTTTAATTATAGAAGCCCATAATAATATGCAAGCGCTCACTATATGGCAAATCCCCAATACTTTTTCTGCATTTAACCATTTATCGGCTACTATACCTATTAAGGCAGGCATGAACAAAGAAGCAATGCCTAAAGTAGAAAACACCCCTCCTATTTGTGAACCGCTAAAATGAAGTGTGTCTCCTAAATATCCTCCAATGGAAATCAGCCAGGCTCCCCAGACAAAAAACTCAAGAAAATTCATCACAACAAGGCGCAACTTAATATTCATTGTCTTTATTATTAACCTAAATATAAATAGACTTTTAAATTACCGGCCAAAGAATTCAAACTCTATCATCCAATATTATTATACAACCAGAAACTCTCAATACTTTTGAAAGTTATAGAATTAATAAAATATTCATCCAGGTATTTATTTCAGTATAAATTCCTAATTTGCATTCAGGAAATCCGTGAATGTTACCATCCTCAATCTATATCTAATCATAAAGTATACCTTTTGAAAAAAATCATTCTCTTTTTCTTGGTTTTATTTCTATTTACTGCCACTTTATTTGCACAAATAAAAGGGAAGATTTTAAATGCCAAGGAAGCGCATCGCTGCGAAACCATGGAAAAAATGGAAGAAGCCATAAAAAAAGATCCTACGTTACCGCAGCAATGGAAGATTCAAGGAGAAAAAGAATATAATGCCTATTTACAGCGACAATCTCTTCAGAAAGGAACAAAAACTGAAGCGTCCGAAATTATTATTCCGGTTGTTTTCCATTTGGTGGATGATTCTGCTACCCTTTCGGGGATTACCGACAGAGATATTTACGAACAGGTAGAAATACTTAACCAGGCATATAATGGAAATAAAGGAGATGCATACCAGGGAGTTATTCCTCAGGAAATATATAACCGGCTCGGAAGAATTCCATTAAAATTTGTACTTGCAAAACGTACCCCTTCAGGCAATCTTACCAACGGTATTGAGCGTCGGGTAAATACTTCTCCCGACCATATAAGCATCAAATCTTATTCATCCGGTGGGTTGGATGCTTGGGATAACACTAAATATGTAAATGTTTGGTGTGGTACTTTCTCTGGTTCGGATATTGGATTATTGGGGATTGCTACATTTCCTTTTACTACTACAGAAGGCCCGCAGGGTGTGGTAATTTCAATATCTTCCCTGCCCTATACAAGTAGTAATTCGCGCAGTTATTATCCGGCTTATGCCGAAGGGGGCACCCTGGCTCATGAGATAGGACATTACTTTTATCTGTGGCATACTTTCGGAGATCAGACAGTTTGTAACAATGCGGATTTCAGAATCCAGTCGGGATGGCCACTACCAACAGGAGCAGGTCCCGAAGGAGATGATACTCCGGAAGAAAAGGCTGGCCCGGGAAATGCCTATTTTGGTGATCCGAGTATGAATTATTCTGATGGCTGTGCAAGCGAGTCTTTTGGAGAAATGTATGGAAGCTTTATGAATTATTTCGATGACCGGGCTATGTTCATGTTTTCTGATGGCATGAGAAAAAGAGTTGAGGGATGTATTGACCTTTATCGTCCCGGGTTATTAACTACTGATGGTGCTACACCACCTGTAGCAGTTACAGATGCTTTTTTAGTAACCGTAACGCCTCGTGGTATTCCTGAACGCAAGGCATATTTCATAAATAATTCACCTTTTACTGCCACCGTCCGCAATACAGGAACGAGCATTATGAATTCGGTAACGCTTAATGTGAAATTAGATGGGGCTTCTCCTGTCAGCACCGTATTTCCTTTAAACCTGGCTGCAGGAAGTGATACTGTTTTGAACCTGGGAAACATAAATAGTACTTTGGGTACTCATACAATGACTATCTACACTACTGCTCCCAACAATAGCACAGATGCATTTACAGACAATGATACTATTCAATCTTTTATTTATTTAGAAGGCTCTTCTATAACAGCACCTTTTACTGAAAGTTTTTCCAGTAATACGTTTCCGCCCACCGGTTGGCAAATATGGAACCCCAATACAAATAACACATGGGCTTATAGTTCTTCCTCAGGCTACAGTTTGGCCGGAGCAGCTACGGTTCAAAATTTTAGCTATAATGGAGTAGGCCAGTTAGATGATTTAATTTCTCCCCCAATTGACTTAGGGTCTGCCGATTCTTCAGTTTTATCATTCAGAGTAGCTAATGCAGTTTATGACACTGTGGATGTTTCCACCTGGGATGGCCTTGAGGTATATGTTTCAGGAGATGGAGGTGTAACTTATCATTTAGCCTATAAAAAATCAGGCGATCAATTAAAAACATTATCTGCAGCTCAAACATCTGCTTTTGCTGCATTTCCATCTTCGCCTGGAAACTGGAGATTAGAAAACATTAATCTTACACCTTTTATTATTCCAGGCAAAAAAGTAATCGTCAAATTTCGTAACATAAATGGTTATGGGAATAATACTTACATAGATGATGTAACTGTTTCTGTATTCAAATTATATAATAGAGATGTATTGCCGGTCTCCATCTCAGCTCTTCCTGATTTATTATGCGGTGATGTACCTACGCCAACAGTAACGTTACTTTCCAATGGAATAGATTCGCTAAAATCAATGAAAGTGAATTATCAATTGGATAATGGGAATATTACAATTATCAATTGGACGGGGCTCTTACTAAAAGGACAACAAGTGGGTGTTCCCCTGAATACATTAAACGGTTTGACTGTGGGAAATCATGTACTCACTGTTTACACTTCTGACCCCAACGGATTGGCAGATGATGTTACAGCAAACGATACCATAAGAAAATCATTTTATGTTTTTGGAAAAGTTAGCACGCCTATATCCGAAGGTTTTGAGGGAGTAACTTTTCCACCTGCTAACTGGGGCATTAGTAACCAGGATGGAGGAATTACCTGGGAAAGAACCACTAATGTTGCCAAAACTGGTATCGGTTCTATGGTAATAAGAAATTATGATAATACCATATCTTCAACCCAAAAGTTTATATCCTCAATTGTTTCAGGTACATCTGCCAATGACTCTTTGTTTGTTTCTTTTGATTATGCTTATGCACAGGGTATTTCGTCCTCTAAGCCAGATACTCTTGATTTACAAATAACAACTGATTGCGGACAAACTTTTACTTCTCTTTGGAAAAAGTGGGGGACAGATTTGCAAACACTTGCCGACCCGAGTACAGCAACTGGAGCGAGGTTTACGCCTTTACCAAACGACTGGATGAATGCTAAAATTGATTTGTCGCAATTTATTGGAAATGATTTCCAGGTTTCATTTACCTCAAGAGAGAATGAGCAGAACAATCTTTATATAGATAATATTAATATTTATGGCGTTATTGTTCCTGCCCGTTTAAAAAATCAGGGATATCTTATTTATCCCAGCCCGTTCCGTCAGCAATTTATTATCAGGAATTATGAAGTGCCTGTAACGTTCCAAAGTGCAAGTGTTTATAATTCTGTAGGGCAATTGGTATGGACAAAAAATTATAATGGAACTGCTAACAAAGAAGAAACCGTTGATCTCAGCAACCAGGCCCGTGGCATTTACATAGTGAAATTGAAATATACTGATAAAACGATAGTACAAAGAATCGTAAAAGATTAAAATCTCTTATCTGCTGCTTGCGCATTATTGCCTGTTCCATTGCGTGAGGGATAGAAGCGAAAAGCCCGGAACAAAGCAGAGTGAAACGGAGCGTAATGAGGACTTGTAGCGGATAGCCCGGCCCGCCTTAGCGGGACACGCCCGGGAACTTTAGCTTGAAATGAAGTATTTAAGGATTCTTTTATCTTAACTTTGCTACATGATAATACCTGGAAAAGAAGAGGCCCTGATTGAAATGATCGCTACCTTAAATGTAGGAGAAGCATTTAAAAAAATAGCGGAGAAAATAGTTGCCCACAAAAGAATAACTGATGAAGAAGCACTTTTGCTTTTTGAAAAAGCCAGCCTCGGTCTTACTGCTTCTTTAGCCAATTTTATAAGAGAAGAGAAGCATGGCGATAAAGTTTATTTCAACCGGAATTTTCATATTGAGCCTACCAATGTATGTGTATTCACCTGTAAATTTTGTTCCTATTCCAGGTTATATGCCCATCGCGATGAAGGATGGCAACTTAGTATTCCCCAGATGATGGATATTGTAAAAAGCTATGATGGCAAACCGGTAACTGAAGTACACATTGTAGGAGGGGTACATCCTAAAATGGACCTTAACTATTTCTGTGATTTTATTTCTCAAATAAAACAACACCGGCCCGATTTGCACATAAAAGGTTTTACCGCTGTTGAGTTAGATTATATGTTCAGGAAGGCAAAACTTACTGCAAAAGAAGGAATTAATAAATTAAAGGAGGCAGGTCTTCAATCTATGCCAGGCGGGGGAGCAGAAATATTTGACACTGAAATCAGGAAACAGATTTCGGCTGACAAAGTAGATGCTGAAGGTTGGCTAAAAATTCATGAAGAGGCGCACCTGGCCGGGATGCACACAAATGCCACCATGCTTTATGGGCATATAGAAAATTATAGCCACCGTATTGACCACATGAGCAGGCTAAGAAATCTACAGGATAAAACACATGGCTTTAATACTTTCATTCCATTAAAGTTTCGTAATCAAAATAATGACATGAGCCATGTTCATGAATCGTCAATCGTGGAAGATATGAAGATGTATGCGGTAGCAAGAATTTACATGGATAATTTTCCGCACCTCAAAGCTTATTGGCCAATGCTTGGCAGACAAAATGCGCAACTCTCTTTATCATTTGGCGTAGATGATATGGACGGAACAATTGATGACTCCACCAAGATTTATTCTATGGCCGGCAGTGAAGAACAAACTCCGACAATGAGTACAGAGCAATTGGTAACGTTAATTTCACAGGCAAAGCGGGTAGCTGTAGAAAGAGATACATTATATAATGTAGTAAAAAGTTATGCTGCCAAAGAAGAAACAACCTTCGATGCAGCTTTGAATTAATGATCATTCATTCATCACTTTCGACTATCAAACGTTTAATACTTTACTCATAATTCATAAAGCCTTAATTTTGCACACTTATTTAAAAAAGTTGGTTTTATGTTATTAGGTTTACAGAATGTTACATTTGAATTTGGGGCAAGAGTTATTGTAAAGGATGCTACCTGGCATATACAGCCAAATGAAAGAATAGGACTAATTGGGTATAATGGAACTGGTAAGTCAACTCTACTAAAAGTATTTACCAATCAATTTCTCCCTTCTGCCGGTACAGTAGAAAAAGGAAAAGAGACCACTATAGGTTTTCTTCACCAGGATCTTTTAAGCTTTGATACAGAAGATTCCATCCTTCAGGTAGCTTTAAGTGCCTTTGAAAAAGTGCAGGCATTAGAAAAGGAAATAGAAGAAATAGGCATTGAACTGGAGAAAAGTTCTGATGAAACTCTGGCGCATTTATATGCCGATAAGCTGCACGAACTGGAAATACTTGGTGGATATGATATCCATCATAAAACTGAAGAAATTTTGCAGGGACTCGGTTTCCCAAATGCAGATCTTCAAAGACCCTACAAAGAATTCAGTGGTGGATGGCGCATGAGAGTGCTGCTGGCGAAAATGATACTGATGAATCCTGATGTATTATTGCTGGATGAACCTACCAATCACCTGGATCTTCCCTCTATTGAATGGCTCGAAAAATATTTACAGCATTATCGTGGCTCGGTAGTAATTGTATCGCATGACCGGTATTTCCTGGATAGAATGGTAACCAAAATCGTAGAACTCTATCAGCAGGAACTGCATTTTTATTCAGGCAATTATTCTTATTATTTAGCAGAAAAAATGCAAAGGATAGAACTGCAAAAACGTGCCTACGAAAACCAGCAGGATTATATACGCCAGCAGGAAAAATTTGTAGAACGCTTTAAAGCAAAAGCTTCTAAAGCCGCGCAAGCACAAAGTATAATGAAACGGCTTGATAAAATAGACCGCATTGAAAATACAGAACTGGAAAGACCCAATATGCGGATTAATTTTACCATTGGCAATCAGCCAGGCAGAATTCTTTGCACACTAAAAGATGCCAGCAAAAGCTTTGGCAAACTAAAAATAGTAGAACATACAGGCGCTGAAATAAGCCGCGGTGATAAGATTGGCCTCATAGGTGCTAATGGAAAAGGAAAATCAACTTTGCTGAGGATGGTAGCCGGAGTAGAACCTTTTGTGGGAGAAAGAATTGAAGGGCACAATGTAAAAGATGCTTTCTATGCGCAGCACCAGTTAGAAGCGCTGAATATAAACCATACGGTACTGGAAGAAATGAATTATAGTGGTAGTGGTAAAACCGAATTGGAACTTCGTAGTTTATTGGGTTGTTTTTTATTTAGTGGCGATGATGTAGATAAAAAAATAAAAGTACTGAGCGGTGGAGAAAAAGCCCGTGTGGCCCTTGCAAAAACTATTGTAAGCAAAGCCAATTTTTTACTACTGGATGAGCCTACCAACCATCTTGACATGCATTCCGTTGATCTCTTAATAGAGGCGTTGAACAAATATGAAGGAAGCTATATCCTGGTAAGTCATGACCGCTATTTTGTAAATAAGAGTGCCAACAAAATATGGGAAATTGAAGATCACAAGATCAGGGAATTTATAGGCACTTACGATGAATGGGAACGTTGGAAACTGGAAAGAAAAGCCGCAGAAAAAACAAGTGGGAAAAAAGAAGAAGCTATTGTAGAAAAAAAAATAAGTGCAACGACAGAAAAAAAATCTAATAATACCTCTCAAAATAAGGAGCAGGAAAAAGAATTGCAGAAAGTAAAAAGATCTTTCCAGCAACTGGAAGAAAAGATCAGCAAACTGAACCTTGAAAAAACCAGGCTGGAAGCTAACCTGGCCACTCCTGAAATTTACCTCGACAAGCAAAAGTTCTCGGATACAGAGAACCGTTACCAACAAAATACAACACAACTAACCCAGGCCAATCTCGAATATGAAACTTTGTTTGAGAAGATAATGGAGTTGGAAGAAAATATGGCCTAAAGGCTCAACAGAACCTCTCTGATTACACCCCGTAATATTGATTTAATTAATCTTTATTGAAGGATAATTATCTGATTGGTTTATTAATATTTATTCCGTTGATGTTATGGTTTCTGATCCAAAAAATATTATTCAGAAATATAGGAAGCAGCATCTGCAAACATTTTATTTATAAAAATAATAGTTAGAGGGGGAAGAGACTATAAAATAAATATAAATATTTATCGTTGTTAATTGTTTAGAACTAATCTTTCTTTCTATTATGAAAAAAATAATCTTGTTTCTTGTAGCCACAACTGTAACAGCATCTATGTTATATGCCCAGGATACTACTGAAATGAATCATGAAATGGCTAAAACAAAAAAACGCCAAAACCTGATAAAACTGAATTTATTAGCCCTTCCGCTTAAAAGTATAACTGTTCAATATGAACGACAAATCGGCAAAAAAACTACTGTTGGCCTTACTCTAAGAGATATGCCCAGCACAGGCTTGCCATTCAAAAATTCTATCCGGAATGCTATTACTGATTCAACAACACTAAACCAGATAGATAATTTTAAAATGAGCAATTTTGCATTGATGCCCGAAATAAGATTTTATCTTGGACGTAAAGGTGCTTATCATGGTTTTTATATAGCTCCTTTCTTCAGCTATGCACATTATACAGCCGATCTGCCCTTTAGTTATGACGATAATGGAACTAACAAAACAATTCCTCTTTCAGGAAGCATAAACACAATTACCGGAGGACTTATGTTTGGTGCTCAATGGAAATTAGCAAAATCTCTTTACCTTGACTTGTGGTTATTCGGACCACATTATGGTTCTTCTAAAGGGAGCATAAGTGGTAAACAATCTCTTTCAACATCCGAACAATCTTCGCTTAAATCATCTCTGGATGATCTTAATATTCCCCTGGTCAACACTACAAACACAGTAGATGCCAATGGAGCCACTCTTAATTTTTCTGGCCCCTGGGCTGGGATAAGAAGTGGTTTGTGCATTGGATTTAGGTTTTAAAAAGAAACCTAAATTATTATAGTATCTGGATTAATTTTTGTTAACTATTTTATAAACACTAGTCAACAAAAATCTACTCACTTGTGATTGTTATATCCTAATGGCAATATAAATCCGAATTTACATTTTTACCCTGGCTTTATTTCCCCAGTTATTGATCCGCTTTTAAAAATAGTGTGAATAAAGAGAAAACGGGATAAAGGATTTCGATATATTTGAATTTATATGGCATTACTCGAAAAACATTTATTTATAAAAACCTCCGGAATACCTGAAGCCGGCAAAGGCTTATTTACACGGCAATGCATTCCTAAAGGAACCAGGATTGTAGAATTTAAAGGAAGGGTAACTACCTGGAAAAAAGTGTTAGAAGGAGACTCTTTCAATGGATATGTTTTTTACATAAACCGCAATCACGTGATTGATTCAAAACCGTATTTAAAAGCATTAGCAAGATTTGCAAATGATGCAAAAGGAATCAACAAAATCAAAGGCATTCTTAATAATTCAATATTCGTAAAAGACGAAGTAAAAGTTTTTATTTTAGCAACTAAAAATATCCCCGCAGGTGGCGAAATACTCGTGAGCTATGAAAAGGAATACTGGAATGTAATCAGGTATAATAACCGGTTAGCCCTGAAGGAGAAAAAAAATAATTTAAAAGCTGAAGGATGTGTTTTATGAGTCAGGATAAGAAGACAATAATTAATGATTTATTTTTTATTTTAGTGTATCCATAAATGTGAAATAATCAAATGAAATATTATATTTCCCAAAACCAGGAAAGTATTTTAGTTCGTTCCGGAGCACTAAAAATTTTACATAAATAAAAAACTATGAGGATATTAATTGATATGGATGAAGTAATGGCTGATACTATCCAACGGTTCCTGGAATGGTATGAGCGCGACTTTGGTGTGCATTACACAAAAGCAGACTTGCATGGCACTAAACTCCATTTAATTGTACCGGAAGAACATCGTAGTATGGTAAGGCAATATCCGCATCATAAAGATTTTTTTAAAGACCTTCCATTAATTGAAAACAGCCAGGAAGTAATAGAGGAACTCCATAAAAGATTTGAAGTTTACGTTGCGTCTGCTGCTATGGAATTCCCTCATTCTTTGCAACATAAACATGAATGGCTTGATCAGCATTTTCCGTTCATACACTGGAAACGAAGAATATTTTGCGGCGATAAAAGTGTACTAAAAGGTGATGTGCTTATTGATGATCATGATTTCAATTTATCCGTTTTCACTGGGCGCGCCATTATATTTACTGCTTCGCACAATGTAAACGAAACAAAATATGAAAGAATGAACAATTGGCTGGATGCAGAAAAAATATTTGACCTTAAATAATTTTCAACTCAATTGATAGAATATATTAATCTGCGAGATTGCAGATAAACTGTAAAAGAAAAAGCCCTCTATAATTCAGAGGGCTTTTTCTTTTACAGAATTTGGCTACTATTTTTTAGGTTCCAGCAAATTGAAGAATTGATCCAGTTGAGGAAGAATAACAATTCTTGTTCTGCGATTAAGTGCACGGTTTTGAGGAGTACTATTATCCATAAGTGGATGGTATTCACTACGGCCTGCTGCTGTAATCTTTGCAGGATCAAGTCCATATTGATTTTGTAAAATACGCACTACGGAAGTCGCTCTTTTTACACTAAGATCCCAATTGTCAAGCAATACACCACTTCTGTAAGGAACATTATCAGTATTGCCTTCTACCATAAATTCAATATCAGGCTGGTTCTTTAAAACGGCAGCAACTTTCCCCAACACAATTTTTGCCTGTGGAGTTACCTGGTATCTTCCGCTTTTGAAAAGCAGTTTATCAGATATATCAATGTAGACTACGCCTTTATCTACTTTAATGTTTATGTCATTGTCGTTCATATCACCAATGGCCCCTTTCAAATTCATAACCAATGCCATGTTAAGTGAATCTTTGTGTGCAATTGTTTCTTGCAAGCCCTGTATATAGGCATCCTTAGCGCCAAGATTATCCAAAGATTTTTTTATACTTTCTGCCTGGGCAGAAGTAACTACTGATAAACTTTGCAGTTGATTAAGAGCCGTTGTACTGTTTTCTTTCAGAAAATCAATTTGTTTATTCTGATCCGCAATACGTTTATTGAGATTTTCATTTTCTGATTCCAGTAACGCTCTTTTCCGATCCAGATCCGCTTTGGCATCATTACAATTGCTAAGATCAGTTTTATATTTTACCTGCAGTTGGTCATAATCAGCTTTAGTAGCTTTAAATTTTTTACTGCTCACGCAGGAAAAGAGCAGAACAGATAGGGCAATTAATGTAAGAAAGTGTTTCATGTTTTTTTTTATATTGTTATTAAAATAGGAATTCTACTGTCAAAAACCAGAGATAAGTTATAAAGATAATACTGAAAAGTTTTTGGTATGACAAATTGTATGCCTAATATTCTTTTCAGCCTCAAATTTTAACACCATGTATTTCTTAAAAATCTCAACCAGTTGCCATGCATTATATTTTCAATATCCTCCTTGGAATATCCACGCTTATAAAACAATGGGATTAAATTTTGCAAATCAGCTATTGTTTCGAGATCGTATGGGCATTGCTCTCTTCCGAATGCACCGTCAAGATCAGATCCAATCCCTACGTGTAATGCGTTGCCAGCTATTTGGCAAATATAATCTATATGGTCGATCAATACTTCAAGATTACAATTCATTTCTTTAGGAAATGATTTTCCTCTTATCCATCCAGGCTTCAACATCCATGCATCTAATGCACCACCAATGACTGCACCTCTTTCAATAAGCGCCAGTATTTGCTCATCACTAAATTGCCTGTTGTGATTTACCAAAGCTCTTGCGTTGTTATGGCTTGCCCACACATGGCCTTTAAAATATTTCAATGCCTGCCAAAAACTATCATCACATAAATGAGTAGCATCAAGAATAATATTCAGCCTTTCCATTTCTTTTAGCAATGCTATTCCTTCTGTGCCCATAAGACCAGTAGCATCTGTTCCATTGGCATAGCGACCCGGACCATAATGCGCAGGGCCTAAAGCCCTCAACCCATATTGCCATGCTTTCTCCAGGTGCTGAATCGTTATTAATGAATCTGCACCTTCCAGGCTCAAAATATAACCAACAGGTTTTTGCGAATTAATAATGTTTTCATTTTCCCATAATTTTATATGATTATTAAGAGATTCCAGGTCATTTATCTGAACCATTTCTCCGGCTTGTTCCATGGCTTTATACCAGGCGATCTGGCCTTGTGTTTGCGCCCATGCCTGTTCCGGAGAATGCCAGCCTGGTAAAGGATTTCCAGGGGCAACATATCGGGCGATTTGTGTAGCTACTACCAATCCAATATTTCCTTTTCTCAATTCTGGCAATGAAACCGTAGCATTTCCCCTGTCAGGCTTGTCTGTCATACCCTTTTCTGCTGCGTTTAACTCCTCTACCGGTTTTCTAAGATCCCGGTTCCATTCCAGAGCATTCATACTTAAATCAAGATGGGCATCAATAATAAACATAATAGTATACTGATTTTAAATTGTAATTCTCCTGTCCCTTGCAATGGTCTTCCATTCGCCCGATACTTTATTATTTTGAATAGTTAACGCACGTTCATATAAGGCACAGGTAGGACAAATATGAAAGGGTATTCCATACAATACGTCACCAACCTGGTAAGAGTGTCCCATAGTTACTTCTGCTACCAAATGTTCTTCACTTTGACTTATAAATTTTAGTTCCGGAGCATTTAAAAAATAAACCCGTTTCGATAATTCATTTTCAGCTGATATAGATTTGTGGCCAAGATCAAGGCAGATTTTTGTTTCATCCGGTAATGAAATAACCCGGGAAATAACCAAAGCGGCAGGACTAAAATGCTGTTCAGGGCATGAGACCTGGTAACCTTTGTCCCAATAGATAAAAGTACCCGGACTGCATTCAATATTTTTTCTTTTTGCGTGGATCGGAAATGTTGGCGAGCCCCCTGCAATGATAACTGGTTCAGGAAAACCATATTTCAATAATTGTTGCTGCATATTTTCTACCGTCTCGAAGGCACTATTACATTCAATTGTTCTCTTTTGAAAATCGTTTGTTCTGATATGACCATCGTATTCATGTAAACCTATTGGTTTAATACCATTAAAATCTGCACATTGCTTATAGAGTGCAATTGCTTTATCACCTGGAATAATACCCGTACGGTTCATCCCCACATTCAAGTCAATATAAACCGGAATTTCTATTCCATTCTCCATTGCAGTTTCAGCAATAATTTTAGCAGAAACAATATTATCCACCAAACATGAAAATAGGGTATCCGGGAAAAGCCCTATCAAAGAAATCAAGCGTTTCAGCTTAGGCTCTTCGGGCTGGTAAGCCAGCAATACATCCGGGGCTTTTGCCATTGCCAGCATTTCAGCTTCTGCAATAGTGGCACACTTAAACTTATGAATGCCAGCCCTCATCATTAATTCTGTTGCTTCTATCGTTTTATGTGTTTTTACATGCGGCCGCAATCTTTTTGGGTCATCAATCATTGATAAAAGTACACGGATGTTTTCCGTTACCCTGTCAGGATATACCACTAATGCCGGAGAATCTATCTCCTGGATATTATTGATGTGGTACCATTCGTTTAATGTTTCAACTTTCATTTTCATAACTATTAATACAATTCAAACAAAGCTTCAATTTCAACCGGGATATTATCGGGCAAAGATCCCATTCCTACTGCACTTCGCACACCTACGCCATTGTCTTCGCCCCATACTTTTTTAAATAATTCACTACAACCATTAATAACATAGGGATGTTTTTTAAAATCTTCTACACAATTTACCATTCCTAAAACTTTTATCACACGTTTTACTTTGTCAAGGCTTCCAATATTTTTTTGTATAGTTGAAAGAATTGTTAGTCCTACCTGTTGCGCTGCAAATTTCCCTTGTTCCATATCCATATCGTCACCAATTCTACCATGAATAAGGCTTCCGTCATTTTGCACAGGGCCATGTCCGGAGATATAGAAATGCTTCCCATCAATAAGAAATGGTTTGTAAACGCCAAGCGGTGCAGGCGCCGGAGGTAGTTTTAATCCTGTTTGTTCAAAGCGCTGATCCGCTGTTAAATTTTTCATTTTGAAATATTTATAAAATTATACGATAAGATTTAATAATAATACACCGCCCAACCCCACAATAGAAATGATAGATTCCATAGCAGTCCACGATCGTACTGTATCTTTTATACTCAGGTTGAAGTATTCTTTAAATAACCAAAAACCTGAATCATTTACATGTGAACAAAACAAACTTCCTGCCCCAATCGACAATACCATCAAATTAGGATCAACACCGGTTTTGCTGATTATAGGCGCAATGATTCCTGCCGTGGTTAAACCAGCAATAGTAGCAGATCCAACACATATCCTGATAATAGCAGCCATCAACCAGGCCAGCACAAGAGGATGAATATTTATGTTATTAAGTTGCGCAGCAATCTGGTCACTGACACCGCTATCCGAAAGTACTTGTTTTAAGGTACCTGCACTTCCAATTATAAGCAAAATCATAGCAATGTCTTTTACTGCATCGGCGTAAATAGACATAACGGCTTTCATTTTTTTGCCCTGGTTGATACCAAGGGTAAAAGTAGCTACACCAAGCGATAGTAACATCACTATGGCAGGTTCAGCAAAAAAAGAAATAATGGGATTTAATATAGGGCCGCTTTGTATAAAGTAGGGAATTGCTGTTGCTGCAATAAGCAGGATAACAGGCAATAATGCTGATATAAAACTAGTGGCCGTAGCGGGCAGTTGATCTGGTGTCAGCGTAGGAGGCTGAAATGTTTGTAGCGGAACTGAATGTATATTTTTTAATGTTTTTGCAAATAAAGGACCTGCAATAACTATTGCCGGAATGGCAAGAATAAGTCCGTATATTAACGTTAATCCAAGATTAGCATGAAACTGAACTACCAAAGCAGTAGGTGCCGGGTGTGGCGGCAGAAAACCAAAGGTCACTGATAGGGAAGCCAGCATAGGCAAACCAATATACACAGCCGGTAACTTATATTGGTATACTACTGAAAAAATAAGTGGCACCAACAGTACAAAACCAACGCCATAAAACAAGGGAATCCCTATGATAAATCCAGTAACTACTAATGCCCATTGAATATATTTCTCGCCAAAAGATTTCATCATCACAGATGCAATTTTTTGGGCAGCCCCACTTTCGGCTACCAACTTTCCTAACATGGCACCAAGCGATATAATGATTGCTAAGGAACCTAATGTGTCACCTAATCCTTTTTGTACAGATGCCGTGATTTTATCAAAAGGAATTCCGAGCATTAAACCTGCTATGATAGAAACTGCCAGGAACGAAAGAAATGGGTCAAGTTTTACCCATGAAATTAAAAGCACCAAGCAAACGATGCTGAGAAAAATAATTAAAAAAGTCATTAGTAGGTTTAAATAAATGAGTAATGATCCTTAGAAAATATTAATTCATATTCCTTTCTTAAGCTATAAACTTATGACATTTGTTTTACCAAAAAACTATTCGGGGCAATTTTTTTTTAAAGTAAGTTTCGTTTACAGAATTACTGATTGAATCATCTCCTTTATTATTACTATCTGGTATAAGAGTTACCAAAAAACTATTTCAAGTTATAATACCTCAATCTTTAATTGATTACTTTGGTTTTGACAATGATTACCCAGTAATGAATTTTTTTATCAGAAAATATTTTATTTCTGTCTGAAATAAAAAACAGGATCGTTCTATGTAATCCATTTTATCAAGTGGTTACATAGAACGATCCTCCAATATGAATTCTTTTATTATTTTATTGCATCCCTTCAGTGGCACTTTGATCCAGTTTGCTGCTTTTACGTTTAAACAAAGACGCATCCATATTGCCAAAATGATAGGTAAAATTCAGGCGAAACATTTGAGGATCCCTAAGCCGGGTATAATTTTGAACAAAATAGCTACTACTTGAATATTGGCTGCTGGTCCTTGTTTTAAAAATATCGCTGACACTTAAGGATACTGAAGCTGCATTGTTTTTCAGGAAACTTTTCTTGACAGCAAGATCCATTCCCCAAGAAGGTCTTATATAACCTTGTGAGGAACTCTGGCTTTCCATTCTTGGAGGCCCCCCCATACCTGAATTGGTGTTTACCGGCAGATTGGTTTTTGATTGATAAGTAGTCGTGAGTTGTATTGCAAAACTGGAAGGAAGTTTAAAATTACTATTGAACTTTCCAAACCAACTCCACAAGGCAGATTGAGATAATGTGTCCGCATTGCCAGTATTTACTTTAGAATTGTACACATTTAAATTGGTACTGATATCCCACCATCTTGTCAAACTATTTTGGGATGTTACTTCTGCACCGGCTGCATAACTGGAATTAGCATTAATATAGGTATTTACCAAGACATTATCTCCGGTTATGGGATCGGGTTCCTGTGTCAGGTAACGAGTAATTAAATCATTGGTGTGTTTGTAGTAAATTGAACTTAAGATGGTATTGTTGCCTTTGAATGTTTTTAAATATGATAATTCAAATGATTGTGTAAACTCAGGTACCAGGTTAGGATTACCTTTTGTTATGTTTAGTTTATCTGAGTAATCCGTAAAAGGAATCAGTTGGAAAAAATTAGGTCGGTTAATACGGCGGCTATAACTCAATTGAATTTCTTGTTTATTCTTTAATTTCTGACTTATAAAAACTGAAGGAAACAAGCTAACAGGATAACTGTTCTTAAATTTCTCACCGGTATTGGTTAAGGTGCCTTTGTAATCTGAACTTTCTGCTCTCACTCCCAGGTTGTAGCTAAAATCTTTTATACTACTGCTAATAGTGGCATATGCTGCGAATACATTATCTGTATTTTTATAATCACTTGTTGCAGAAGGAATGATAACATAATCATTAACTGAGGGATTATAAAAGTAGTTGTCATTCAAATTAATGCGACTACGAATACTTGCTTTTACGCCCGTTTCAAGTTTTGTTAATTTATTAAAGGGTTTTACAAAGTCTGACTGAATCACAAAATTCTTATCAGTGCCGCCGCCAATTACTTTCTGTAATTCGCTACTGTCAATACTGCTGCTGTTATCCAAAAAATAATTGCTGGTGATCAGGGAATTATTATCCATTTTTCCTCCAAAATAATTGGCATCAAGAGTGAGTTCCTGTCCTTGTTTGGGAAATAATTGTCGGTATCCAAACACAAGACCCTGACCGTTAAACTGCCGATTACCGGTTGTATTGCGCTGGCTTAAGTTTGTTGTTTTTGCATTATTATATAAGCTGTCTGTTGTTATATTAATTTTTGTGTCAGGATTAAATTCACCATGAACTTTTATTCCTGAAAGTGATAATGTAGTCCGGTTGGTAACAAAATAATCAAGTCCAAGTTTCCCAAAAAGAAAACCACCTTGTGTTTTATCGTAATTATCTTGTAAAACAGTTGTTTGGGGAACATCCAATAAATTCAAACGGTCAGTGGTTCCGGTAGTGCGCTGCTTACGCTGGTTACCGTTAAAACTGGCATTTAAATTGATTTTATTCTGCCTTACATTAAAATCACCACCGCCGTTCAGTGCACCACGTTTATCCACGCCAGCTCTCAGATTTCCATTATAGCCCGATTTTTTATTTTTCTTTAATACAATATTTAAAATACCAGCACCTCCTCCTGATGCGTCATATTTGGCAGAAGGATTGGTAATTACTTCTACACTTTCAATAACATCAGCTGGAATCTGGTCAAGGGTAAGTGTGGTAGGTCTGCCATCCACCAACAATTGTGGTGCGGCATTGCGTAATGTTACATTACCATCAATATCGACATTTACAGAAGGTACATTGCGCATCACATCAATACCAGTACCACCTGCGCTCATTATGTTTTTTTCTACGTTAAATATCTTTTTATCAGCGCTTAATTTTATGGAAGGTGAAGAAATCTGAACAATAACATTTTGTAATTGTGTAGCATCTACCGTTAATTTTATATTTCCCATATCTTTTTCAAAAGAAGGAAAACCTCCAGGTGCTGCAGGAGCTTCACCTGCTATCCTTTTCGATATGGAAGAGACTTGCATATCTATAGGTTTATAACCACTACTGCTGATTTTTAGGTCCAGTTTGCCCAGCACAGGCAATTCAACAAAATCAAAATCTCCGTTGTTTTTTGTAATTACCCCGGTTATGAGTACTTGCTTCATTTTTTTTGTAGCAGTGTCCATTTTGGTTTCCATCATCAGTATAGATGCACCATTTACCGGCTTGCCATCCTGGTCAATTAATTTGCCATATACATGGCCAATATTGCCAGGCACCTGCCTACCTGCTATATTGCCAGGCATGCCCTGTGGCATTTGTGCACGTATATTACTTCCTATGAGAATTATAGTAATTAGTAAAATGATATTTTTCATGATTTTCTTATTTTGAACGCAAAGTTATCTTCGGATATTGATCTTTTTTGACAAATGAGATAAGCGGGGAAAATGTTGCGACGAAAGGGAATTAGTGACTAAAAACCGTTAAAAAAATGTGAATGCCGGCGCTATAGTTTACCGGTAAGTGTGGATACAGAATCCCGATAGCTTTCACTTACCGGCAGTTCCAGGGTATCAATGAATACACTTGATTTACGGACAGCAGTGATAAAAGCGATAGAGACAATATAGGATTTATGAATGCGGATAAAATTTGATGTGGGTAATTGTTCCTCAATTGTTTTCATGGGCATTCTGGTCACCAGTGGCCTTTGTGTACTCTTAAGGTGTATCTTAATATAATCTTTCAAACCTTCAATATAGATAATATCGTTTATAGTGACTTTTACCAAACTATAATCAACATTCACAAAAAAATATCCATTAGTAACAGAAATGCCTATGTTTTTTTGTTGCGATTTTAATTCAAATAGCTCTTTGGCTTTATTACAGGCTTTTATAAAACGGTTAAGAGACACCGGCTTTACCAGGTAATCGGTCACATCCAGGTCAAATCCGTCCAATGCATATTTTTCGTATGCAGTAATTAGTATGATCATTGGTGGTGCTGACATAGACTGGATGAATTGTAAGCCCGTAAGACCAGGCATTTGTATATCCAGGAACAAGAGGTCAATGGATTCATCTTGCATTACTTTCATAGCTTCTACGGCATTATCGCAGGCAGCTACCAATTGAAGAAATGGAACTTTACTGATATTATCTACCAGCAATTCCAATGCTAAAGGCTCATCATCTATGGCAAGGCACCGTATCATCAGGCAATATTAATATTTAGCTTAATCGTAAAAAGATTGTCATCTTTCTTTATAAAAAGCTCATGTTTGGAAGGATACAAAAGTTGTAGCCTTCTTTGAACATTCGCCAATCCAATACCGCTTGCTTTGTCCTTAATTTCATGGGATTCAGCATCATATTTATTGGATACGCTAAAGTAAAGGATATTATTTTCAGCTTTCATATCAATATCAATATGTGCATTTTCTATTAAACCCGTACCATGCTTAAAAGCATTTTCTACAAAGGGTATCAACAACATCGGCTCTATAGTATACATTTTATCCATCGAATGTATGTTTACATTAATGACCACTTTTTTACCATATCGTTGCTGCTGTAAGGCAATATAACTTTGCAGGTATTCCGTCTCTCTTTCAAGCGAAACTTTTTCTTCATCTGTTTCATAAAGCATATACCGCATTAGTGAAGATAACTTAATAAGTGAAGGCTCCAAAAGATCTGATTTCTTTCGGGCAAGAGCCACCATATTGTTAAGCACATTAAACATAAAATGCGGGCTTACCTGTGATCGTAGCAGCGCTAATTCTGTTTTAAGATACTCATGCTCTTTTTCATTGGCAAGCTGATCTGCGATAATCTTATCACGGATTGTCTTATATGCAATACTGCCCGATAAAATGAATAAAAAAATAAAAGTGCTGAAGAAAAGATGCTTATTAAAAGAGAAATTACCATCAGAATTTGCATAGTTTATCCTCAGAATATAAATGATCACTACATAAACTGAAAATGAAAATATTACTGATAAGAAATACAACGGATACTTCTTCTTATAAAAGAAGCGGGGTATTAACATTCCGGCATTCAAATAAAAGAATATAATTAATAAGGCATCGCTGACAAGCGTTATTATGAAAAAAATATTACTATCTAAACGCTCCGGAGGTTTTGCTTCATTAGGGTTATAAGACGGACGTAATAAATAAGGCAGGGAAAACAACAGTATCCATGCCAGGGCATGAATAAGTATCGTTATCCATTTTCTTGCATACCATTCCTTTTTCATGGCACCAATTTAGCCATTAGATTATTATAAAAAAAACCAAACCCGAAATGCTGCGACGAAAAAGAAATTTTTTGCGACAAAGGGTTCTTTGCATTAAAAAAGTTTGTTCTTTTTCTTATAAAAAAGTAAACGATAGACTCCACACACCTTGACAGAGTTGGTGTATTTGTTTGATTTATTGTTGCGAATGTAGCGCCACCCTGTTGCCCTCAGAATCAATAAAAAGTGCCATATATCCAATCTCAGGCCTAATAAGAGTTTTAGTTCTCAATATTTGGCCTCCTTCCGACTCTATCCGCTGAAGCACATCGGTCATGTCTGGATTTGCATTAAGATATATCAGTGCTCCATCCGTAGAAGGTTTATAAGGCTCTCCCATTGCAAGTGCACCTCCAGCCTTACCATTTCCCATTTCCATTGGAAAAAAAGCCATTTCTATTCCCCCCATGTTCATGGTATCCATATGGATGCCAAAAGCTACCTGGTAAAAATGTTTGGCCCGTTCCATATCTGTAACGGGTATTTCAAACCAGTTGAGACTATTTGTTTCTTTGTTCATAAAATAAATTTTTATGTAATTTAAGCAATCCCCCGATTCGGAGATACAGGTCTAATAAAAATGATGTAAATTTCATACAACCTTTATAGACTTTTTTCCCCTCCAAAATGCAATGTGAAACCTCCGGCGCACAGGTACGATTATTTCCTACTATTTACCTTTCCACAATTTTTATTGTTATTATGGATTTTGTAAGTCTTGCGCCCTGTTACGTTTATGGATTGCTAATTTTGTTTCGGAATCTATCATTTTCTCCTGCACTTCATTTTTTATTCTGAATTCAATTTCGTTTAAATACTCATCATAAGGTCCTTTATTAGTCAGCCCTTTCCAGGTTACTGGCAATATATCTACCAAAATGAAAAAGATAATTAAAAACCAGGTGGTTACTTTAATGATACTGTTGGATTCTGAGAGACGGCTTAATGCTTTTTCTCTCTCCAAATAATCGCGACTGAAAGTAAGCCGATTTATTTTTGATTTTCTGACAGAATCCAGTTGTACAATCTCATTACTATAGTTAGCTTTCTTTCTCTCATTTGATAATTTTGTTTGTGCCAGAGCATAATATAATCTGCCCAGGTAGGCAGTGTCATATTTAAAAGTGGGGCCTTCACCTGCTTTCCCGGTTGTTCTGTCATCTCCTCTTACCACGCCTTTTATTTCGTCGTGCAGAATTCTTTCCTGCGTATGAATGGTATCTGATATACCTTCTAAATTTCTGTCGATGGCATCAATTTTCAGTTGTAAATTTTGCTTTTCAAACTGGAAAACATTTTCAATGCTATCTGTTTTCGCATGCGCAGTCTCATCCATATTTACACCGATACTGTCATGAAAATAGAGTAATACCAATGGATGCGCAACCGCTATCCCTACAAAAGTCGAAAAAACAATACGGGATAAAAAGGTAAGAGAACGGATATCTTTTGCTATGGAATCTTTTTTACGAAAAGTAGATATAATAAACCTGTCGAAAATAAAAACGATGGCTGCCCAGGTAAGGCCGGCAAGGATATACAAGAAAGGGTTTTCTACAAATGTAGAAATAGCATAAGTCATAGAAAATAAGCCGAGAGTGGCCGGAACTAGAACCAGCGCCCCAAAACCTGCATGCTTAATGTGCTCGGAACGGGAACATTTCTTTAGAATATCTTCATCTGAACCTGCACAGAGAATTAAAAAACGGTATAGTATTGTTTTCAAAAGACATCATTTGTAATGAGTAATTAAAAAAAATCAAAATAATAGCAGTACCTATAGGCCTTGAATTACCTGCAGGTTCGCCAGAATCTGATACTTCGTTTTTTAAGGTTGTAGTTTGAAGAAAATGATATCAAATGTAATGATAAAGACATGAGTCGACAAAGGCATTAACACAATTTTTGTATTTGTCCTTTATTGTCAATTTTACTCGTTTAAAATTAAAATAATGATAATGAAAGATGCATGAAAAGAATTAAATTATAATCCTATAGGATAGGATATTATACAAATAAAGAATCAAAACAAATAGGGAAATAATTAGATTTTCGATCTAATTTATAACTGTTTTCTCCTTATTAAACAATGCTATTATAAAATTTGGTTGAACTCTAATCGCTCGCCATCGGGGCCAATGATGTTGAAATACTTACAGCCATTTTCCCAAAAAGAAAGAAATACTGGTTTTTCTTCAACTATATGAAAAGAGGCATTCTTCAGTTCTGTAAATGCATTATCAATATCATCGACATCAAATGCAATATGATCAATATGCCCATTTTTACGATTTTTTACTTCTTCTAATTGGTTGTCCGGCATCTGGTACAATTCAATAATTACACTTTTGTTTTTCATCATGATGCAAGTACCAGTTTCTCCTTCAGATATAAAAGCTGATTGCATTACATTTTCAAAGCCAAGCCGATTATAAAAAGTCTCTGAAACGACAATATTCTTTACCGGGATACCTACATGCTGAAGGTGATTAATTGAAATAGAAATTTGCTTTTCCAAAATATGATAATTTAAATGCTAAATATTAATTGGTATTGTTTCTCTTTTAAAAGAAAAATAACAATTAAAGATATGAAACATGAACTGTTTCATAATTGATCAATCTGATAAAAAATTATTTTTCAATTGTAACCGGGGTACCAACGGGAATATAACTATAGAGGTCTGCAGCTTCAGTATATTTTAAAGACACACAGCCATCTGTCCAGTTTTGATAATAATCAACGGTCCATTCTTCCTGAGGGCGTGTAGCGTGAATGGCAATGCCACCACCTATTTGAGCGTTTCGGGGAATAAGCCCCTCCGCTTTTCTTTCATCAAATTTTTTATAGCTTTCCTGGTTGGGATAATCCAGTAATAGTTCATATTTCCATTTTGTATTATTTCTTTTCAATAATATTTTAAATTTTCCTTCCGGCGTCCTTTTATCGCCAGCCATATATTTATCACGGAAATCATTACTTCCAAATACGCAGGGATAAGTGGCATACCAACCCTGGTCATCATACACTTTTAATTCATAATTCTTTTTGGAGATAATTATGTAATAAGGGTTTGCCGACTCAGTCTTTCTTACTGAGTTTGTATCAATATGACGATTAGCTAGTAATGGTTGCCAATAATTATTCCCGGGAATAAAAGAAAAAAATAAAAATGAAAAAATGGATAATATGAGGGTACGGGTTTTCATTTTGCAGGGGATTGCTGCAATTTATTTCAAACAACACCCCCCGCAAAATTATTTAACAAATGGGAACAGGGATTTAACTTTTATTTGATCTCTTTTGTTTAAAATCTATCAATCCCATTGAGCTTCTTCCTTTTTCTTTTGCTTATAAACTCTTTTACTAATAAAAATACTTATTTCATATAAAAGAATAAGCGGAACCGCAACAATGGTTTGACTGGTCCAGTCGGGTGAAGGAGTAATTACAGCGGCAACAACCAATATAATAACATAAGCGTACTTACGATAAGTTTTTAAGAATTTAGGTGTTACTAATCCTAACTTAGAAAGCACATAAGCAAATACCGGGAGCTCGAACGCAATGCCACATCCCAAAATAAGAGATGTCAGCGTATCAATATAATCATCAAGAGTAGGAAGGTATTTGTAAACTCCCACTTTGCCCAAGTGAAAATTAGCCAGAAAATTAAAAGTAAACGGAGCTAAAAGATAATACCCAAAAGCTGCACCACTAAAAAAACATAATGAAATCCATCCTATGCTTCCTCTTGCATAGCTGATTTCTTTAGCAGACAAAGCAGGCTTTACAAAACGCCACAGTTCCCATATTAAATAAGGAAAAGCAACAATGATAGCCGACATAAAAGCAATATTAATTGCCGACATAAACGGACCGCTGACAGTGCTTCCCAAAAGTTGTATATCCACCGGCGGCATGCATAATGCATCACCTAAATGTAATTTATGACTTAGATTACATAATCCGGTATAGGTAATAAAGTCTTTACTTGCAGGTGCAAAAATGATATTGTCAAATATCCAGTCAACGTAGAAAAAAGCAACAAATGCTATTACTACAAGCACTATCGCCACACGAAAAATATGCCACCGTAAAACTTCAAGGTGATCTATAAAACTCATTTCAGCGCCTTCTGTCGACTTCCCTCTTATTTGCTTAAAAAATGCTTTCCTTTCAGATGAATTATTACTCAATGGTATGTTTTCAATTTAGAATTGTGCAAATATAATAATACGAAGTTATTGCATTGTTGGATTGTTGTAACTTTTATTATCTTCTTGTGAAGTATTTGAGAATAATTATGGAAATAGTATTAAAAACTCCATCTTTTCATTTTTTAATGCATCGCTTCTGATAAATCTATTTTCTTTTTCCGGTTGCCTTTTACCAAAAGCATAAAGGGCACACATATTAAAAATAACAGCCCGAGATACAAGAATGCATCCATATAAGATAATACCGCTGCCTGTTTACTAACCGTAAAATCCAATGCCTTATATGCGCTTTTTAACGCAACATCCGGAGCCATTCCTTTTCCCTGGAATGCTCTTTGCATAAATGAAACTCTTTGCTGCACCATTGGATTGCTTACATCCAGTTTACTCACCAAATCTACCCGGTGTACCATATTCTGCCGCGCCAGAAAAGTGGTAATTACGGCTACACCAAAGGAACCACCAAGTTGACGCATCATTCCTGTAAAAGCAGCCCCCTGGCCTATTTGCTGTCCATGTAAAGTAGAAAGAGCTAATGTAGTAATAGGAATAAATAACAAGCTTAACCCAAAGCCCCTTAGAATCAATAGCCACCAAAAAGCCTTTTCAGGAGTATCATCGGTGAGAATACTGGAAGCCCAAAAACTATAAATAAAGAATATAATAAGCCCGCCTGCCACAAGGTATTGTTGCTTTACCCCCCGCTGAAGAAGTTTGCCAATCACCGGCATCATAAAAGCTGTTGCTATACCCGAAGGAATGAATAACATCCCTGCATCAAATGCAGTCCATCCTAAAATAGATTGTGTATATAACGGAATAATAAATGTAGAACCATAAAGACCAAAACCTAATAAAAATGAAAGGATAGTACCCACTCTTAAATTCCCATTTTTGAGTACACGCAATTCTACTATTGGATTCTTATATGATAATTCGCGCCATATAAAAAAGAAAATACCTAGTACGGCAGCTATTGATAATAGAATAATAGCATTATTATTGAACCAGTCATCATCATGTCCTTTTTCTAAAACATACTGGAGAGATCCAATAGCAATGGCGAGCAGTGCAATCCCTAAAAAGTCAATATGTTTCGTTAACGTTTTCTCAGAAAATTTAGGACTTTTTATAAATTGCAATGTCAATAAGGTAGCCGCAATTCCGATCGGAATGTTTATATAAAAAATATAAGGCCAGCTAAAATGATCCACAATATATCCACCTAACGGAGGCCCTAATGTGGGACCGATGATCACTCCAAGTCCATAAAAAGCCTGTGCCATTCCTCTTTTTTCAATAGGATAGCTTTCGGTAATAATGGTTTGTGAAGTAACCAATAAAGCTCCTCCACCTATCCCCTGTAAAAAGCGAAAAGCTACCAATTCCCAAATCCCTGTTGCATTGCCACATAAAAATGAAAATATTGTAAAGATCATGACAGAAGCCGCAAAGTAGTTCCGTCGTCCAAATTGTTGTGAAAGCCAGCTTGTCATTGGTACTATTATCACATTACCGATTGCATAAGCTGTAATAACCCAGCCTATTTCGGTAAGCGTAGCGCCAAGATTACCCTTCATGTCATTCAATGCTACATTTACAATAGTAGTATCAACAATTTCAAGTAACGCACATAATATTGCCGTAATAGTAACAATTGCCCTTCTGGCACCATACTCCACCAAAGAATTGTCTTGTTGCATTTATAATATTCTGCTATTAAAAAAAATTAATTAAGGTGTACGTCCACATCTACATTCATCCCCGGTTTTAATCTTTTAAGTAAAGAATCGGAAGGATTGGTAAATTCAATTTTTACCGGAAGACGTTGCACCACTTTTACAAAATTTCCACTAGCATTGTCAGGAGGAAGCAAGGCAAATTTGGCACCAGTAGCAGGAGAGAAAGAAGAAAGTACCGCCTCAAAATCATGACCTGGAAATGCATCGGCATGTACGATCACCTTTAGACCGATTACCATTTCACTATATTGAGTTTCTTTGAAGTTAGCCACTACCCATATATCGGAAGTAAGTACAATATTAAAAATAGACTGCCCTGCCTGCAAAAGCTGACCTTCTTCTACATTTACTTTAGAAACTTTTCCATCTTCAGGCGCAGTTATCACCGCATAAGAAAGATCCAGTTTTGCATTTTCGATATCAACCTTTCTTTGTTTCACTATTGACTGGGCTACTTCTATAGTTTGAGCCGTAGCCGTAGATTGAGAAGAAACTACACTTGTTTGTGAGCTTGCCTGCTTTTTTTGTTTCTCTAAAATCAATATTTGTTTCTCAGCCAATTCTTTAGCTGCCTGGGCCTGCTCAAATTGTTGAAGCGTAATAGAATGATCTTTAATAAGATTGGCATAACGATCATAATCCTGGGTTGCCCTGGTCAAATTTATTTTTGCTGACTCAATTTGTGCATCAATAGTAGAAACGCCCGCTTGCGAAGAAGCGATACCTGAACGCTGGGCTTTTGTATTGGCAATACTTGCATCTACATTGCTTTCCGCAGTAGATAATTGAGCCTCAGCTTCCATAAGTTTCAATTTCAAATCGCGATCATCAATCACTATTAAAGTATCGCCTTTATGCACAAACTGATTATCACTCACTCTTATTTCCTTCACATAACCTGATACTCTCGGTATCACAGGAATGATATTAGTCTCTACCTGTGCATCATCTGTTTCTTCATGATGTTGACTATAATTATATTTCGAAATGCCAAACCAACCACCTAACACCAGCATTAATATTAATATAATTAAGAAAACTTTACTCCGTTTTTTGGGTTCTGCAGCAGGCTTTTGATTTCCTAAACCAGTTTCTTTGTTTTTTAAAACTTCTTCTTTTCCTGATTCCATAAAATGTATTTACAAAATTTAATTTATTGATTATTTGATAAGGTACCTGTGGCTTGTAATAATTTACTATATGACAACATCACATCGGCTTTCGCAACAGCCAGGTTTATTTTTGATTGAAGTAATAATACATTAGCATCCAATAAATCGGTAGTATTTACGAGCGCATTATCATATTTATTTTTAGTAATTCGATAATTTTCCTCGGCCTGCATTACTGCTTTTTTATACACTTCTATTTTCTTTTGGCTTAAAAGGTAATTCTGAAAATCCTGGTTCACCTGTAATTTTACATCATCATCAAGCTGTGCCTGGTTGGCAATAATTTCTTTTTCACGCGCCTGCGCTTGCGAAATTTTTGCTTTGGCTTTCCATAAAGAGCCTAAATTATACTGAATGCCTATACCCATATTTACCGCATTGGTAATAGCAATAAAGTGCGGAATATCAGCAGCAACATATCCCCCAGTCAGTGCTATTGAAGGATAAAGTTCTGCTTTTACCGAAGATATCCCGGAAGTTGCTGCTTTTTTTCTAAAGGCAAGAGCAAGAATATCTTTACGGTTTTGAAAAGCCATTTGCTCATACTCTCCAATTGTTTTTAGTTCAAAATCCTTTTGGAAATTCAAAGAATCTGTTGCCAGAATGGTGGACTCCGGAAACCCGAGCATCAGGTTCATATTGATGTTGGCCATTTCCAGGTTACTCTTTGCATCTAAGAGGGATAATGAAATATTTGATGTTTGTAATTCGGCCTTCAACAAATCATTTCTTGCCAGCAGCCCATTTTGTTCCAACCGTGACAAAACTGAATCGCGATGTGCCGATTGCAACAGGTTTTCATTCACCACATTTACAGTTACTCCAGCTTTGTATAGGTTAACATAAGCATTGATGGTGTTAAGAATTACTTCCTCCCGGTTATAATCTCCATCTAATAAAGTAGCCTCTTGCAAATATTTTGCAGATTCAATTCCATAACGAATTTTACCACCTGCATATAAAGGCATTGAAACATTAACGATTCCATACAAAGCCTGGTTTACAGAAGGCATTCCACCGGTACTGCCCGAAGTATCTGAACCACCACTAAATGCTTTGGTTTTTAAAGAAATATCCGGATTGGCTAACCTGAGATAAGAACCGGAAATGCTCGCGTTAGGAAGGCGGTTATCCATCGCCTGCTTCAATTCAGCAGCAGCTTGGTCATTTCTTGCCAAAGTAGCTTTCAGTTGATGGCTGTTTTTTAAACTAAGTTCGATTGCCTGCTGTAATGATAATGGTTTTACCTCCTGGGCTTTTATACAAAAGGGAGATAAAAAAATAAATACACACAAAAAAATCATACCCTCTTTGAAGCCTTTAATAACCCTGTTCATCTTTTATTTTTTTATTTTTTCAATAAGTGCGCACGCATTAACTGTTTGGTGTGTAAGCTTAACCTTTCTTTTAATTTTTTATTATTAAAGGGATTGAAATCCTTTTTTTTGCCCAAAAGCTTTCTGCACATAGTATCCGAAGTGAGCAAGTAGTGGATAGTTCCTATTACAGTAGTAAGTGTTAATTCAATATCCACGCTTCTAAAAACACCTTCATTGATTCCGTTTTGAATAATCGCTTTAACTGGAATCATGTTCTTAAGAAGAATATCGCTGATTGCATCACGCAATTGTGGACGATGTTCCAGGGATAATTCTCGGTGGAGTAAATGATAAAACTCACGATTACAGAATTTTCTTTCTATAATGTGATCAATAATTATATCTATTTTCTCAATTGGCGAAAGAGTATTCTTATTGATAAGTTCGTTAAAGACGCCTTTCAGAAAAGATGCCTTATACTCCACTACACTTTCAAATAATTTTTCTTTGGACAGAAAATAGTAATTAATCATAGCCACATTCACCTCCGCTTCTTTAGCTATTTCCCTGACAGAAGTTCCTTCAAACCCCTTGGTACTAAATAGTTTTATAGCAGAGTCCAATATGATTTCTCTTTTATCCATATATTTTAAAAGAGCGCAAAGTTAAACACTTGTTTAAAACTAAACAAGTGTTTAATAAAAAACTTTACAATAAATTAATATTAAAATTTCTGAACTCAAATTTGTGGGATGCAAGATTTATATATAGAAGCCCCATTATACCAATAAAAAGCCGGTATAATACTGATTTTATACCGGCTTACAAATAAAAGAATGTTCTTTTAATTCAATGTCGCATCCATGGAAATAGCAATTGACGAGTTCAGGGATTTTGAAATAGGGCAATTTTCTTTTGCATTAATTGCACATTCTTCAAATTTCTCTTTACTAATCCCGGGTATTTTTGCGTGCACTGTAAGATGTGATTTTGAAATAGCACCTGCCCCAAAAGTAATATCACATTTTGTTTCAATTTTGTCCGCTGTAAAACCTGCTTCGCTTAAAACAATAGCAAACTTCATAGAGAAACATCCTGCGTGCGCCGCAGCAACTAATTCTTCGGGGTTGGTTCCATCTTTGGCATCTCCAAATCTGGTTGCGAATGTAAAAGGTGCATTATCCAGCGCATTAGTTTCGGTTGTGATTTTCCCTTTACCTTCTTTAGCGCCTATCCATTCGGCATTTGCATACTTGCTCATAATTTGTTTTTTTTATTAATGGTTAATGATTGCTAATTGTAAAAATAATCGACCTGTTGGTTAAATAATGATTTATTAAATATAACACAAAAATTATTGCGGAAATTCTGATGAACTTACTCTAACAATTCCCCTGCCATTAATTATATGCCAGCTCTCAAAATTCTGCGGGGCATCCAAACCATCACCATCTATTATTTGAGTTCTGGTTCTTATTCTTACCGGCTTGTCTGTATAAAATTCATGACCCGGCAAATTCCGGTCCCAATATAATTCATTACAATAAAGGGTGTCGCCTTTGGTATTAAATACCACTACACTATCTTTCAGGAATACTTTACTTTCTGTTTCCATATATTTTGCATAATGTGCATCCATCTTACTTGTAATCTGTAAACTATCATTAAAAAAATCTGCATGAATGGTTTTGGTAAATTCGACAAAAGGAATCGCTTCCTGGTGACGCAACATTAACGGAGCTGTGATTCTTGCGCTTGTTTTATCGCCAATACTGTAAATAATTTTTACTCCCTTCGCCTCTTCTATGCCTATTCTTTTGGATGTGACCCTATTAATATCTTCCAAAGAATTTTCACATGATGAAATAAAAAAGCAGCCCATAAAAAAAGCCGCTTTAATCAAAAAATATTTATGTATTTTACTATACTCCATTATTAATTTTAGAAAAACATTCCCCCAGTTTACGTTGCAAAACTATTGATATTTCAGACAACGAAGCCAAATACAATTTATAGAAAAAGTGACCCGCACTCTTATTTACCAACATTTATGAATTTTTATTTCAAAATTGCATTTTTCAAATAGGCCAATTTACATTTTATTATCATGATTATAATCACAAATTGCATAAAGACCCTTAAGAATTAAATAAGGGTCAGCCAATATCTTGCTTTTAAGTCGGCGTGCAAAGTCAACAGTATCCCCGCCAGTTAAAAGCACATTAATGTTATTGAATTTTTCTTCATACCTATTAATTACACCGTCTATCTCCGCTACCAAGCCTTCCAAAACACCGCTTAACAGATTGGTGCGGGTATCATATCCTATTAAAGGAAAATTCCAATCGGCTTTTATCAAAGGAAGTTTAGCTGTATAAGCATTCATTGATTTAAAGCGCATTTCCATTCCGGGCGAAATGCTTCCGCCAATAAAACTATTATACTTATTAATAAAATTGTAAGTAACACAAGACCCAAGTGAAATAACCAGGTTATTTTGACCTGGGTAAAAATTTACAGCAAAAGCAGCAAGAGCTAACCTGTCTGCACCAATGGTTTCTGGTTTAGCAACTGGAGTAGTAAAAGGTAACCGGGTTAATGAATCTAGCTTAAGAAAAGAAGACCGCTTAGCTAAAATTTTTTCTATTTCAACATTGTGGTCAATAACCGAAGAAAGAATAGTATTTGCGGGGTTATATTTATCCATCAATGCCCCGATTGGGTCAATACCAGTATTTTCTATTGCCAGAATTTCTGATAATTGATCCATCACAAATACCCCACATTTAAGCCGGGTATTTCCAAAATCAAAACAAAGAGTAGTAGTATTCAAAATATTTTATCAGATTTTTGATGGGGAAAACAGGTTCTCAAATATCAGGAAAGTTTAAATCCTGTAAGATTTTTAAAGTGGCCGTTTAGTTTTATTTTTTCTTTCAAAGATTCCATTTCAGCTACTACTGGAATCACTTTTGCCAAATGTCGTTTTAAATATTCCTGGCGCTGAAGTTCATTCATAAGAGAAAGTAGTTCATATTCTTCTTCCAGCGTTAAACCGGCTGAATGCGCCAAATCATAACTCCATAATTCATCTTCAACCTTACTAATCGGCTTATTTACTTTAAGCATCTCATGAAGACGTTTGATGTCTGCAATCACTTTATTCATAATTAACCTTTTGCCATGTTCATGATTATGAGGATAATTTACAATAGCGCCACTATATAACTTTTCAGGTATTTCTTTGATGACTTCCAGTATCCTAAAAACTTTTTTTCCCTTTGTTTTAATATCCAATTCTCCATTATCATAAACTTTAGAAATTTCTGTAATCTCCAGGAGTGTACCCAATTCATTCATTTTGTTATTAATAACAACGGGCATTCCAAATGGCTTTTTTTGGTCAATACATTCTTTAATCAGTTGTTGATACTTCGGTTCAAAAATATGCAGATTTAAATTTTCATGCGGGTAAACCACGATTGATAAAGGAAATATGGGGATAAAATTGGTCATCTTAAAAGTTAAACAGGAATTTTAATCATTTGGAATTTTACTGTAAATTTCTCCAATATTTATTTGTGCAAATTACAGCTAAAAATAATTTTTGAAACTTTCAAAAATATCTTCTTTTATTTTAGTTTCTTTACTTAGAAAAAAACTCATTATGTTCAATAGAGTACAATTGATTCAATCTTTAATGAAACAAAAAAATCTTGAAAATTATCTTGAAATTGGAGTTTTCAACGGACATGCTTTTTTTAAAATAAAGAGCAAATTTAAAATAGCCATTGATCCTGAATTCAGGTTTGATCTTTTAAGAAAAGTGGGGAAAACTATTTTGAATCCTTATAATTTATACAACAAATATTTTCAAAAAACAAGCGATGATTTTTTTAAAGAGGATGCCCCTGATTTATTTTCTCAAAAAAAAATACAAATTTCACTTATAGATGGAATGCACGAATATGACTTTGCATTACGTGATGCTGAAAATACACTCAATTATCTGAGTAATGATGGTGTTATTATTCTCCACGACTGTAACCCCCAAACAAAAGTAGCTGCCGGAACATTTGAAGAATGGGAATCCAATGGAAATATCGGTACCTGGAATGGAGATATATGGAAAACCATTTTGCATTTACGTTGCTTTCGGGATGATATAAATGTATTTACACTTGATTGTGACCATGGGCTAGGCATTGTTACCAAGGGTAAGCCTGAGAATAAATTAAATTATAATTTAGAGGAAATCCATCAATTAAAATATGAAGATTTTAATACCAATAGAAAGCAATGGCTCAATTTAAAACCTGCTGAATATGCCTATGACTTTTTTAATTTAATGCATCTTTAAAATCAAATTCAAAGTAAGTACGCATGGCTAATGAATGTTAAAAAAAATTATATTAATCAATTCAATAGTGGAGATTTTAAAACACTGGCCCGTTCTATCTCATTAATAGAAAATGAAGTTGATGGATATGAAAAATTACTACTGAGCCTAAACCCTTCATCGGCAAAAATTATAGGAATTACCGGTGCACCAGGTGCCGGCAAAAGTTCATTAGTAGATGCATTAATCGGTGAAATGATAAATGATAAAAAAAGAGTGGGTGTGCTTTGTGTGGACCCAACTTCGCCATTCAATAAAGGTGCATTACTTGGGGATAGAATCAGGATGAGTGAATGGTATAATCACCCGGATGTCTTTATCCGCTCCCTGTCCACCAAAGGCTCTTTAGGCGGATTGCATCCCAAAATTATTGAAATCACCGATTTGATGAAAAGTGCCAATTTCGATTATGTAATTATTGAAACCGTAGGTGTTGGGCAAAGCGAGGTCGACATTGCCGCACTCGCAGATATCACTATTGTGATGCTGGTGCCAGAAGGCGGAGATGTAATTCAAACTATGAAATCAGGACTGATGGAAGTAGCTGATATTTTTGTGATCAACAAAAACGACCGGCCGGGTGCCGAAAATTTTTACAATGCTTTGCAACAAATGCTTGGTCCAGTTTACCACAAAAATCCTAAACAAATTCCTATTGTAAAAACTATTGCCACTTCGAAAGAAGGCATTCCTGAATTTTACAAAAAAATAAAAACATGGGATCATGATATAGGTTCATATCATAAAATTAACCTGGTTGCAGAAAAAGTATGGTCTCTCATTCAGAAACAAAAAATGAAAGACATTGATAAAGAAAAAATGAAACAAGAATTGTCCAAAGAAATCCTGAATGCAGGTTTCAATCTATACCTTTTTGCAAAAAAATATATTAAAAGATCAAATTAAGATTTTACCTGGTTACTTTTCCACCATTTGTACCCTATAACACCAATAGTAGCATAAGGAATCAGCATTAAATAAATGATACCTGTATTGAATCCTTCGGCAGGTTTTTTACCCATTTGCGAAACCGTTTTGGAACAGATAGAGCATTGTGCATTGACATTAAAATTAATTGTTGAAAAACAACCAATAAAAATTAGTATAAGAAATAATTTTTTCATAATAGTATAAAGCAAAGATATAACCAAATTGGTTATATCTTTTCAAAAAGTGAAATTTTTAAACTATTTTCATCCAAATTATTAATATCTCTAACATTCTTTATTAAATTCTTTATAATCATGGATAATTATGCTTCCCATGGGTTGCAACATTTTAAAAATCTGGTTGGAATAAAATTCCAATTATACAATAGTTTGTTTACTTCGTTACCATTTCACCGGATTGAAAAGACCGGAATTCTTTTATCATTATTTTTAAATATTTGTGAAGAGGGTTATAAGAAAAAATTAAGCCCTACAGAAATTATTGAAGATTTTTTTTCAAAAGACACTTCTTTTACTTCTCAGTCCGAGAAACTTGATCTTCTTTTTCGTTTCATCCAGTTTGTAGAAAGACAAGTTGTATTATTTGACGCGCTTGAAGATGCAGCTTTTAAGCAAATACATGATATAGGCGGATCCGGAACGCTAAAACAACTGGAGTTGGAAGTGATTCAAAATAAAAAAGAAGAGGCTCTTACCAAAAAACTGGAAGACTTTTCAGTAGAACTCGTTCTTACAGCGCAC
The DNA here is from genome assembly GCA_030706605.1 of Bacteroidota bacterium. Classification (GTDB taxonomy): domain Bacteria; phylum Bacteroidota; class Bacteroidia; order Chitinophagales; family Chitinophagaceae; genus Ginsengibacter. The sequence continues at coordinate 176,531 of JAUZOE010000003.1, read as the reverse complement.
CCAACACAGTTTTACCCCGGATCGGTATTAGGTATTATCAATGATCTTTCAAAATCACTTTCAGAAAATAACGCTACCCAGGTGAATGTGTACCTACAACAACTGGGGAAAACACCTTTCTTTAAAAAAGAAAAACCTACCCCTTATGATGAGGCAATGAGCCTGGTATGGTACCTGGAAAATGTTTTCTTTGCGGCTGCCGGTAGAATTATTTCTTTCCTGAAAAATCAATTTCCCGATTCGGTTAATAATAAAAATCCAATAATTAAAATGGGCTTTTGGCCCGGAGGCGACAGAGATGGTAATCCATTTGTAAACACAGATATTACCTTAAAAGTGGCAGATGCGCTTAGAGGCGGAATTATAAAATGCTATTATTTAGAAATTCGAAAACTTAGACGGAGACTCACTTTCAAGAAAGTAGAGGTGCTGCTGTCAGACCTTGAAAGGCAATTGTATAACAATATTTTTATTCCTGGAAACCGAACCGAAATTACTAAAGACGGTATCCTCGAGGTCTTGAATGATATCAGGGAAACAATCATTTTTCAACACAATGGATTATTTCTTCATCTCGTAGATAGTCTTATCAATAAAGTACACGTATTTGGATTACACTTTGCATCTCTCGACATCAGGCAGGACAGTTCCATTCATGAAAAAGTATTTTCAACAATTGCATCGGAGGATAAAATTTTCCCGGTTGATTATTTAAAATTAAGTGAAGAGAAAAAAATAGAATTTCTCACAAAAAATACAAAAGCACTATCTCAAAAAGATTATGCAGATCCGGTCATAGATGATACACTGAAAAGTATAAAAGCAATAAAATTGATCCAGCAATATAATGGGGAACCCGGCTGCAACAGATACATTATCAGCCATAGCCGCTCTGCCTTAAATATACTGGAAGTATATGGATTATTTATTTTATGCGGATGGAAAAAAGAGAAAATAAAAGTTGATATAGTTCCATTAATTGAGACTATAGATGATCTTCAAAATGCAGCTTCTATTCTTAATGTACTATACCAGAATAAGGAATATAGGCAACATTTAAAAAGAAGGAATAATACCCAAACTGTGATGCTGGGTTTTTCTGATGGCACGAAAGATGGAGGATACTTAATGGGAAACTGGTCTATTTATAAAGCCAAAGAAGAACTTACCAAAACTTCAAAAGAATATAATATTGATGTGGTTTTCTTTGATGGCCGTGGAGGTCCGCCGGCAAGAGGTGGCGGCAAAACACATAAATTTTATGCTTCTATGGGCAAAAATATTTCTAACAAAGAAATACAATTAACTATACAAGGGCAAACCGTAAGTTCCAACTTTGGCACTATCGATGCGGCTCAATATAATATTGAACAATTAATTCATGCAGGCATTTCAAATGACATTTTTTCAAACAGGTATATCACACTTGAAACAGGAGAAGAAGACTTGTTGCAGGAAATGGCCGATGAAAGCTTCAGGTTATATAACGCTTTAAAAAATCATCCTCAATTCATGGATTATTTAACCGAAATAAGCCCATTAAAATATTATAGCGAAACAAACATTGGAAGCCGACCTTCAAAAAGAGGAACGGGTAAATTAAATATGCAAGGGTTAAGGGCTATACCTTTTGTAGGTTCATGGAGCCAGGTAAAACAAAACGTGACAGGTTATTACGGCGTAGGGACAGCTTTACAAAAAATGGAAAGGGAAGGTAAATTACCACGCCTTAAAATTCTTTACAAAAATTCATTATTTTTTAAAACCCTCATTGATAACTGCGAAATGGCTATGAAGAAATGCTTCTTTCCACTTACAGAATATTTATCAAAAGATAAAAAATTTGGTGAAATCTGGAATATGATTTTCCAGGAGTATTTAACTACAGAAAAATATCTTTTTAAATTAACAGGGAATAATGAATTAATGGCAGATTATACAGTGGAGCAGTTATCAATAAACATGAGAGAGAAAATTGTTTTACCATTGGTAACTATCCAGCAATATGCTATGGCAAGCATTCGTGAAATAGAAAAAGAATCAGGCAAAAATTCTAAGAAAGAGGTGTACGAAAAATTAGTAATGCGATGCTCATTCGGAATCATAAATGCTGGAAGAAATTCAGCTTAATAAATAACCAGGTTTTTTATAAATACTGGAAGATTACATTATTAAAAGGTGATCTGGAAATTATAAATTCATTTTATCTTATTCACAATTTCCAGATCACCTTTTGATAATGATTCCCACCAATCATCTGTAACATCTTCTAACCTATATTCTGTATCAATATCATAATCGCCATTTTCATCAATTTGATAAAAGCAGTTATTTAAAGTATCTAATACACTATTTACTGATTTCAATTCAACAAATAATAATCGGCTTACTAATTTCTTATTCATTTTTTGTTCAAGAAATTCCACTCTCTTTTCTAGATTTGTGATTTTATCATCCCTCCATGCCAAAAAAATACATGCCATTAAAATAGTAACGATTATAATTATTGTTGTAAGCATTTTATTTCCTGTTTTAAAAAATTAATTAAAAATCCATCCCTCTCAATCAATGTAATATCCTAGAAATAATAAAGAAATCATCGTCCGGCACAAGGTTCTTTTAATTACCTCAAAGGCCCTTCATAGAAATGAAAGACCTTCTAAATTGATTGCCACAATTTTCTTCCTTTTGTTTTTATTAAATATTTAATCACCAGTTAATTTATTTTAACCAATAGCAATCTCTGGCGAAATTCTTCTTATTGGAGGTTTCCTAACCAATGGTTTAATTGAAACCTTTTGTTCAATTATCATAAAATATATTGTACTTAATACAATAGATAAAACAAGACTTAACAAAACTGAAATTTTTGCTATATCACGATACTCTTCAGCACTAAACGCAAGTGTTGCTGTAAAAATAGACATAGTAAATCCAATTCCGGCAAGAGATCCTACTCCTATCAATTGTTTAAGATTTGTATTAAGAGGTAATTTAGCAATCTTTAATCTGATCATTATTTTGCTAAAAAGAAAAATTCCAACCGGCTTACCAATAACTAATCCCATAATAATTCCGATACTTATAGGACTATGCAAAGCTCCGACAATATCAGCAGGAATTAATATAGCAGTATTGGCCAAAACAAAAAGTGGCAGGATCATAAAATTGACAACTTTATGAATAGCATTTTCTAGGTTAGGTAAAGAATTAACAGGCATAGCAAATGCTACAAGTACCCCGCTAATACTTGCTTCGATACCAGAATTAAATATAATATACCACAAAATTAATGATAAAACGATTTGAATAATTCCCGGCTTTATTTTACGAATATTACAAAGCCAAAGTAATCCATAAACGAAAGCACCCAATAATAAAACTAACCAATTTATTGAACTTCCATAAAATAATGCAATTACTACAATAGCGCCCAGGTCATCTATAATAGCCAGCGCCATTAAAAATATTTTAAGACTTGCCGGCACTCGTTTTCCTAAAAGAGAAGCAATACCCAATGAAAATGCAATATCAGTAGCTGTGGGTATTCCCCAGCCATGAACAAATCCTGAATGCCCATTAAATGAAATAAAAATTAAGGCAGGTACGATCATACCACCCAAAGCTGCACCAAATGGAAGTATTGCTTTTTTAAACCCTGAAAGTTCTCCATCTACCAATTCGCGTTTAATTTCCATTCCGGCAAATAAGAAAAATATTGCCATCAGGAAATCATTAATCCATTTTAAGGCCGAATGTGGCAGAGCTATTCCCAGTCCGTAATGAATGGGCGAATCCCATATTGCCCTGTATCCTTCGCCAATGGTATTAGATAAGACGAGCGAAATTGCTGTACAAAATAATAAAAGAATTCCCGTAGATCTGCTATCAGAGATAAAAAATATTAATGGGTTTATAGCTTTCTTAATAAGTCTTTTCATCTTTTAACTTTCTACTTTTAAGTCCCAAATTATATAAAGATCATGCTGCTGAAAATTCAGCAGCATGATCTTATGAATTCATTAATCAACATAAGCATAATTACCCATTTCAGGAATATCAAGGCCTGCAACTTCATCTGCGGCATCTGATCTAAGTCCGATTGGGGTTTTAGCACATATTTTGAAGAACACATACATTACTACAAACACAAATACAAAGCATGTTACTCCACCTATTAATTCTGCCAAAAATTGTTTACCATCACCATAAAATAGTCCTTTTACAGTACCAGGTACACCATTCCATCCATCACCATAAGAGCCATCAGCAAATAATCCTAAAGCAAGAACACCCCATAATCCATTGGCACCGTGAACTGCAAATGCACCAACGGGATCATCAATTTTCAAAGTCTTTTCAACAAAGGAAGAGGCAAATATCACTAACAAACCGGCAATAACACCTATAATAACCGCCGAAAGAGGGGTTACGAAAGCACAGGGTGCAGTTATGGCAACAAGACCTGCCAGCATCCCATTTACCATCATGCCAATATCCCATTTAGTAGTTTTGGCTTTCATATACAATGCGGCAGCAAAAGCACCTGCGGCACTTGCAAGCATTGTATTAACTGCTACAACTGATATACGCATATCACCTCCTGATAAGGTAGAACCCGGGTTAAAACCAAACCAGCCAAATGCCAAGATGAACGTACCTATTACAGCCATTGGAATATTGTGTCCGGGAATTGTGTTGACAGTTCCATCTTTACCAAATTTTCCAATACGTGGGCCGATTACCCATGCACCTACTAAAGCGGCTACTCCTCCCACTTCGTGTACTACTGAAGAACCTGCAAAGTCAACATGACCATGTCCAAGCCCAAAATTTACACCGAGTTGGGATAACCATCCGCCTCCCCATACCCAGTTACCGAATATCGGATATACGAACATGGAAATAAAGAAGCCAAATACGATGAATGATTTAAACTTCCACCTTTCGGCCATTCCTCCGGTTGGAATAGTAGCGGTAGTATCCATAAACACCATCTGGAAAAGGAATAAAGTAAAGACACCAACATCATAAACTTTGCTGTTAAGAAAATAGCCTGCTTTACCCCAAAGGCCAAAATCATGGCCAAAAAGATGAACGGTAAATTCACTGCTAACCACTCCGGGTGCGCCACCCAAAGCAGCAACATTTAAACCTCCTCCAAACATAAATGCAAATCCGCAAATCCAGAAGCCAAGCATACCAATGCCGTAAACCATGAAATTCATAGCCATGGTATGTACTACATTTTTCTTTTGTGTAAACCCGGTTTCAACCATTGCGAAACCTGCCTGCATAAACATTACCAGGAAACCTGCAATAAGGGTCCACATAATATTTATGGCAATCTGGGTGTGCCCTGTAGCGGCAGCTACTTCCTGTAAAGTTGGCTGACCTGCTGTTTTTGCAGCAATATCATTTATGGTTCCGGTGTTTGCTCCAGTCGGATCCTGCGCAACAGCGGGAATTGCGATAAAAACAAATGATATTAACATTAAAGGAATTAAAATTTTCAAAAATCCCGTTTTTGAAAATTTAAAGTTTTGAGTGAAATCAGGTAATCTCATTGTTACTTTTTTAGTTTATAAAAATTGTTTAGGTAAAGAGTTAAAAATGATATGTGGCAGCTAACAAACCGGTAACAGTACTTTTTGTGGCAGTCCCATCACTCTTTTCAAAAATCATATCCTTACCAGCATCCATTCTTAACTCAGGAATTATAGTAAGGTTTCCTATTCTGAAATTGGGGGAAAGAGTTAAGTCAAATATGCTTGTGCCAGGTGCTGAAACAACAGCCTTCTTATTATCAAAATATTCACCCCTAAGTGTAATTCCGAAAGCTGCAGTTGGATCGAGATTTAAATACACTGCTGACCCCCACCAACTGGCACTTGACATACCCGCAGGTTTTGTAGTTTGAACAGTACCATTATAGCCAATGCTAAATTTATCTGTTAATGCTGCTGTTAACACTGCATCAAATTGAGTAGTAGAGTATGCACTATTGTAAGAACCCTGGTAATTGATATAAACTTTTACCTTACCATTGGCTGTTCCGGTACTGTATTGTGCAAGCAGGAATTTAGGAGATAACGTATCACTTACATGATCTGTTTCATTAGCAAACCCAAACATTAAACCACTTTGCTTACCAATAACGATATCAGCTTTTATACCGGTATGAGAAAAAGGTCCATAAGAAAACATATAGTCCATACTATAATTTCTGTTTAAGTAAGCATCTGTTACTTCATAGCCAATATGGGTTGCCCATTTTCCCATAGTTAATTTAAATTTATCGCTGATCGCATAGCTTAGATAAGCCTGTTTTACAGCATACAGGGTAGGGTGATCCGTATTAGCATATGAAAATTCTTCAGCCCTGCGACCAAAGCCTAAATCAACAGTAGCACTGGCCTTGCCAAATGAATGATCAGCTCTAATGCTTGCCATCCCTAATTCAAAAGAATTTTGAGAATTGGTAAAACTTGTAAAATTGTTTAGACTGCTTCCTGTTTTTGGATCACTAAAATTAAAGCGGTAATAAGCATCGACAGACCCTGTAATAACAGGTGCAGGAGATACCTGTTTTGTGGAGTCAGTTTGGGCATAAGAAGAACCAATACAAAAAAATAATGAGGTTCCTAAGAAAATTTTTCTTAACATTGTTTTAGATTTAAAGATTAATAATAGAAGGGGGTATAGCTAATTAACTTTTCTCAGAAGTTAATAACTTCAGCTAAACCCCTTTCTTGTTCGATAAAAGAACCTTTATGTTTTACCAAAATGGTACCTTGTAAATACTTTTCATTATGCTGCGATGCATCTAATCCCATTTCTTCATCTGCTTTGCTCACCCTCATAGGCATCACCCAATTGATAAATTTGAATATGCCATATGAAACAGAAAAACTATAGGTAACAACAATTGCAAGCCCTTCTAACTGTGTAAAAAAGAATGCAGGATTTCCATAAAATAATCCATTATTACCATCAGCATTTATATTTTTAGTAGCAAAAACGCCTGTTAATATCATTCCGACGATACCTCCCAAACCATGACATGGAAACACATCAAGTACATCATCTAAAACAGATTTTGACTTATAATAAACAGCAATATTAGAAATAAGTGCTGCAACCGCGCCTATAAACAAGCTTTGGGGAATCGCTACAAATCCTGCAGCAGGTGTAATTGCAACAAGCCCAACCACTGCTCCTATGCAAAATCCTAATACGGAAGGCTTTTTCCCTTTCAACACATCAAAAAACATCCAGGCCAATCCACCTGCTGCTGCTGCAGTATTGGTAGTAGCAAATGCAGATACCGATAACGCATTGGCTGCAAAAGCAGATCCTGCATTAAATCCGAACCAACCAAACCATAACAACCCAGTTCCTATTAAAACATAGGGAATATTTGCAGGGGGAATTTCTTTATTTTCCAAATGAACTTTTCTCCGTTTCAATACCATAGCACCTGCCAAAGCAGCACAACCCGCGGAAATATGTACCACGGTTCCGCCTGCAAAATCAAGTATGCCCATTTTAAACAAAAAACCTTGTGGATTCCATGTCCAATGGGCAATGGGTGCATAAACAAAAAGACTGAATAAAACAATAAAAAGTAGGTACGAAGAAAAACGGATCCTTTCAGCAACAGCTCCTACTACAAGGCTGGGCGTAATTATGGCAAACATCATTTGAAAAAGAGCAAAAAGCATTAATGGAATAGTAGGCGCCAAACTCCATGGAGCCCCTGAACCTACTCCTTTGAAAAAAAGATAGGTAAGAGGATTTCCTATAAGACCTCCAACAGAATTTCCAAAAACAAGGCTAAAACCAATTGCTACCCATAACACACTTACTACACCAGTTGCTACAAAACTCTTAATCATGGTAGAAAGAACATTTTTCCTGTGTACCATTCCACCGTAAAAATAAGCAAGCCCTGGTGTCATTAAAAATACAAGAGCAGTAGCCACAATCATCCATGCAATATCTGCAGAATTGTATACTCCTGCATTAGTAAAATTTGCAACCGAAGGAACAAACAAAGCAATGATCGAAACAAGCATCAAAATAATAAATGGAGCAGCCTGACTTAAAGTAAGTTTTTTCATGTTCACTAAATTTATTCAAATCTATATGTTTTATTCAAAATAAAAACAACTAAATTATATATTTATTATAATAATGTATTTATACTATTATCATATATAATTGATAATCAACAAATTAAAAGAACATCATGCATTTATTACAATTTTAGCAGAAAACAATATTTACATATAAATATTATATCCAATGTTTAGTCATTAATATATTGATATTGATAATCAATTAATTAATAAACTATATCCTACTAATAGCGCTTATATCCAAAATAATATATTCATATATATATTTACATAATATTTTAAGATCGGGCATAAAAAAAACCTGCCATATAGAGCAGGTTTCATAAAAAATCAATACTTGTGTCCCTCCCTACAGGAAAGTTAAACCTCGTGTAAAATATTTTGATCTTTTGTCTCCAGTAAAGAATACCCAACCAAATATTCGTCTACTTTTCGTGCACATTCTCTCCCCTCAGAAATTGCCCAGACAACTAATGACTGCCCGCGACGCATATCACCTGCAGCAAATATTTTGGAAATATTTGTGTTGTAATTTTTTTCTGAAGCTTCCACATTTCCCCTTTCATCTAATTTAACTTCAAGCTGTTTTAATAAACCTTCATGTTGAGGATGTATAAACCCCATAGCCAGTAAAACCAATTCGCAAGGTATCTCTGACTCACTACCAGGCACTTCCACAAAATGCGCCGGCTTATTTTCTTCAGTAAACCTCCATTCCAATTCAACAATTTTTACGGCTTTCAGATTTCCGTTTTTATCGCCCATAAACTCTTTTGTAGCTATTGCCCAATGGCGTTTTGCGCCCTCTTCATGAGAACTTGTTGTTTTTAGGATCATAGGATAAGTAGGCCATGGCATAAAAGGAGTGCGACTTCCCGGAGGCTTTGGCATTAACTCAAATTGTGTTACAGATTTTGCTTTCTGTCGGTTAGAAGTACCGACACAATCACTTCCCGTATCACCACCACCAATAACTATTACATTTTTTGCAGTTGCCAGGATATCTTCGTCCTTTACATTCTTTAAAGATACTCTTTTATTTTGCTGTTTTAAAAAATCCATGGCAAAGTGAATCCCTTTTAACTCTCTTCCCGGAATAGTTAAATCTCTTGGGATAGTGGAACCGCCTGCCAAAATAATAGCGTGGTACTCTCTTTTAAGATCATTAATGCTAATATCCACTCCTACATTCGTATTGCATTCAATTACAATCCCTTCCTCTTTCATCAATTTAATTCTTCTTTCAACGACCCATTTTTCTAATTTAAAATCGGGTATACCATAGCGCAATAACCCCCCGGGTTCATCATCTCTTTCAAAAACAGTTACATGATGTCCGGCATAATTTAATTGAACAGCGGCAGCCATTCCTGCCGGACCGGAGCCGATAATAGCCACTTTTTTCCCTGTTCTTAAATTGGGTATTTTAGGCTGTACAAATCCCTGTTCAAAGGCAATTTCAATAATATGTTTTTCGATTTCCTCAATCGTAATTGCCGGTTGATTGATACCTAATACGCAAGAACTCTCGCATGGTGCGGGGCATATCCGACCAGTAAATTCCGGGAAATTATTAGTAGAGGAAAGTATATCAAATGCTTCTTTCCATCTTTTCCGGTAAACGGCATCATTGAATTCTGGAATAAGATTTCCTAAAGGACAACCTTCATGACAGAAAGGAGTGCCACAATCCATACACCGGGCAGATTGCTCATTAAGTTTTTCATCTGAAAAATTCAATACAAATTCATTGTAGTCATCAACCCTTTCCTGTGGCGGACGTTTTTCAGGAAGCTCTCTTGTAAATTCCATGAATCCGGTTATTTTCCCCATTTGTCTTTTCTATTGTTTAAAATTAATGATTGGAGTGAAAAGCTTATCTATTTATTTCCACTATTTGCTTTTTTGCATTCAACACTCTTTTAAAATCCATTGGGAATACTTTTACAAAATTTTTCAACTGATTGTCAAAATCATTCAATATAAATTTTGCAACTGTGCTGCCAGTTAATGTATAATGTTTATGGATCATTTCATGCAATAATTTTTCATCTTCTTCCTCTAAAAAATCCAATTCAACCATCTCCTTATTACATAATGTATCGAAATTGTGTTTTACATCATAGATGTAGGCAATTCCTCCGCTCATACCTGCCGCAAAATTCCTCCCGGTTTCTCCCAGAATAATGGCATTCCCCCCAGTCATATATTCACAGCCATGATCGCCTACTCCTTCTACTACGACATTAGCACCAGAATTTCGAACGCAAAAACGTTCGCCTGCTTTTCCACGAATAAACGCTTCACCTGATGTGGCACCATAAAATGCTACATTCCCAATAATAATATTGTCTTCGGGAACAAATCCAGCATCCTTTGACGGATATATGATCAATTTTGCACCACTCAGGCCTTTGCCAAAATAATCATTGGCATCACCTTCCAATTCCATAGTTACCCCTTTGGCGTTGAATGCCGCAAAACTTTGTCCGGCTGTTCCTGTAAATTTGAAATGAATGGTTCCATCCGGCAATCCTTCTCCTTTATATTTTTTTGAAATCTCGTTTGACAAAATGGTTCCAGTGGTTCTATCAGTATTAACAATATTGAACGAGGCAACAATTGGTTTTTGATGATCCAATGCAGGTTGAGCCGCTTCTAATAATTTCCAGTCCAATACATTTTCAAGCCCATGATCCTGCTCTTCTGATTTGTATAATCCCGTATGTTTGGATGCTGGTTCTTTATATAATATAGGCGACAAATCAATTTTATTAAATTTCCAATGGTTAATATTTTCTCTTCTTTCTAAAAAATCGACCTGTCCAACCATTTCATTAATGGTCTTGAATCCAAGTTCAGCCATAATCTCTCTTAACTCCTGAGTCAGAAATTTAAAAAGATTTACCACATGGTCGGCATTACCTTCAAATCGTTTTCTCAATTCAGGGTCTTGTGTGGCCACGCCAACAGGGCAAGTATTCAAGTGACATTTGCGCATCATAATGCAACCTTCAACAATTAATGCTGCAGTGGCAACACCCCACTCTTCTGCCCCTAATAAGGTAGCAATTGCTATATCCCGGCCTGTTTTCATTTGCCCATCTGCCTGCACTACTACACGACTTCGTAATTTATTTTTTACTAAGGTCTGATGCGTTTCTGCAAGTCCCAATTCCCAAGGCAATCCAGCATGTTTTATGGAACTCACCGGCGATGCACCAGTCCCCCCATCATGCCCAGAAATTAATATCACATCAGCTTTTGCTTTTGCTACACCTGCTGCTATAGTACCCACTCCGGCTTTAGAAACTAATTTAACATTGATTCTTGCCTGCCTGTTGGCATTTTTCAAATCAAAAATTAATTGTGCAAGATCTTCTATCGAATAAATATCATGATGTGGAGGAGGAGAAATCAATCCAACACCAGGAGTAGCATGGCGAACTCTACCTATCCAGTCATCTACCTTAAATCCTGGCAATTGTCCACCTTCACCAGGTTTTGCTCCTTGCGCCATTTTAATCTGTAATTCATCTGCTTCACTCAAATACCAGCTTGTAACTCCAAATCTTGCGGATGCTACCTGCTTAATTGAACTTCGCATAGAATCTCCATTTGGTAATTTTTCATAGCGGATTTCATCTTCACCGCCTTCCCCTGTATTACTTTTTCCACCAAGCCTGTTCATTGCTATAGCAAGTGTTGTATGCGCTTCCCAGGAAATAGACCCAAAAGACATAGCACCTGTAGCAAAACGTTTATAAATATTTTCTGCAGGTTCTACTTCGTCAATAGAGATAGAAGGCCGTATCTTTTTGAACTGAAATAAACTTCTTAAAGTAGCCGCCTTTTCACTTTGACTATTTACTGTTTTGGAATATTTCTTAAAAATATTATAGTCATTCATCCTTGTAGAATATTGCAAAAGATGAATGGTGGTTGGATTAAACAAATGAAATTCTCCTTTGCGTCTCCATTTATAAAGCCCTCCAACTGTCAACTGCTCAATAGGAATATTTTTTTTGTTGAAAGAAAATAAATGTTTGACTAAAGCCTCTTTTGCTATTTCATCAAGCCCCATTCCCTGTATCCTGGATGTTGCACCAGTAAAGCATTTATCAATAACTGATTTATTGAGACCAAGAATTTCAAAAATTTGTGCACCCTGGTAAGATTGAAAAGTAGAAATCCCCATTTTGGAAAACACTTTCAATAAGCCGCTATTAACAGCCTTTTTATAATTCTTTTTTAGTTGGCTTGTATCTAAGTCAGTTTGTAATTTCCCTGAAAGCTTCATATCCCGGATAGTAGAAAGGGCTAAATAAGGATTAATAGCTGTTGCTCCAAAACCAATGAGGCAGGCAAAATGATGTACTTCCCATACATCTCCGGCTTCAATGATTAACCCTACCTGTCCTCGTAATCCTTTTTTTATTAGATGATGATGCACCGAGGAGGCCGCCAGTAGAGACGGAATAGCAGCATGTTCGGAATCAATAGCTCTGTCAGATAAAATCAATACTTCAAAACCATCGGTTACCGCATCAACTGCATAGCGGCACAATCTGTCAATACCTCTTTGCAAAGACCCCGGCTTACCATCGGCCATAAAATAAGTTTGCAAAGTTTTTGCCTGGAAAATACCTGTATCAATACTTCTTATTTTTTCTAATTCTGTATTGGAAAGTACAGGGTGATTTAGTGCTACTGTATGGCATGATAAAGGATCTTCTTCCAATAAATTTTCATTATTCCCAACAAAAGTTGCAAGTGACATCACTAATTTTTCCCTGATAGGATCTATTGGAGGATTGGTTACCTGGGCAAAAAGTTGTTTAAAATAACTACTCAAATGCTGGGGTTCATCACTCAAAACTGCCAATGGCACATCACTACCCATAGAACCTATTGGCTCTTTGCCCGTAAGCGCCATCGGTGAAATTATTACTTCAAGATCTTCAGTTGTGTACCCAAATGCTTTTTGATATTTGAATATCTGTTCATGCTCCAAATGAGTAAACATTACCCGGGGTTGGGGCAATTCATCCATGCGTATCTTGTATTTATTCAACCATTCACCATAGGGTTGTTGCGAACAAATATTTTGTTTTATTTCTTCATCACTGATAATTCTTCCTTCTTCAAGATTCACTACAAACATTTTTCCTGGCTGCAATCTTCCTTTTTCTTTAATCAATTTTGGATCGATAGGCAGAACACCAGTTTCAGAAGCCATTATTACCCTGTCATCGGTAGTAATACAATACCTGGAAGGACGTAATCCATTTCTATCTAAAGTTGCACCAATTAATTTTCCATCAGTAAAAGAAATGGATGCCGGACCATCCCATGGTTCCATAGATGAAGCATGAAATTCGTAGAAGGCCTTTTTTACAGGATCCATTTGTTCATTACCATCCCAGGCTTCAGGAATCAACATCATCATTACATGTGGTAAAGAACGTCCGCATAATGTAAGTAATTCAATCATGTTGTCAAGACAAGCTGAATCTGATTGGCTCTGATCCACAAGTGGTATAAGTATTTCCATTTCTTCTTTAGTAAAAAATTGAGAAACAAAATGTTTTTCACTTGTGCTAAGCCAGTTTAGATTTCCCTGCAATGTATTGATCTCGCCATTATGAGCGATATACCTAAATGGTTGAGCCAACTTCCATGATGGAAAAGTATTGGTAGCAAAACGTGAATGGATTAATCCAAAGGCAGATACTATTTTTTTATTACTTAAGTCTGGGAAATATCCACGAACTTGTTTACTTGTTAATTGTCCTTTATAAATAATAGTTTTATAAGAAAGTGATGCTACATAAAAACCAATAGCATCTTTTTTCACAGTATTGCTGATTGTATGAGTAGCATAATTTCTCAATACAAATAATTTCCTTTCCAGATCATCCGGATTAGTTATGTGATCAGGGCAAGCAATAAATACCTGCTCCATTTCCGGTTCTACAGATAAAGCAGTCAATCCAATATCGTCGGTATTTACCGGCACTCTGCGATAGCCCATAATCTCCAACCCAAGTGTCTCTGCACAACGGTTGAAAATATCACGACATTCTTCTCTTAATCGGAAATCTTTTGGAAAAAATAAAACACCTACACCATATTTGCTATAGGATGGGAGATGAATACCCAACTTTAAGCACTCATCAAAGAAAAATTCGTGAGGTGTTTGAATTAGGATACCTGCACCATCGCCTGTATTAATTTCACATCCGCAAGCACCACGATGTTCCATGTTCTCAAGGATAGTTAATGCATCTGATACGATACGATGACTTTTATTGCTTTTAAAATTAGCCACAAAACCTATACCGCATGAATCATGTTCAAAAGCCGGAGAATATAAACCTTTATTTTTCATAATTAACCAGATTGTTCAAAATTGAATGTTACCTGTACTTTGTTTTACACCGAAAATAACAAAGAAATTTTGTTTAAAATTCCTAAAAATTTATCTGCAAAGCAAATGTTCGTGAAATTATCTTTTATTATTGCCCTGCTAAAATTAAATATATTTCGATTCTACTACTTACAATCCATTTTCTTTTAATTAGAATTCAGTGTAGAAAAGGATTTTAATAAAAAGGATTACAGTTTCCAAATTAGATATATGCCAAAAAAAAAACGATCTTTAATAACCAAGATGGTATACATGCTAAATCCACCTCTTTGAATTTACGGTTGGGGAAAGCAGGTATTAGCCACCGGAAAACGGGCATATCTATTTTGGTATTGAAAACACAAAAAATTTCCAGCCTGACTGCAGGTTTATCGCAGAAGACTGGAATTATTTGAAGTCAAATATGAAATACTCTTAATTATTTACACTTCAGCTTTCTGCATTTTTTGCGTTTTCTTTCTATCATCCTCGTTAAGAATTACTTTACGCATCCTTATAAACTTAGGAGTTACCTCTATACATTCATCATGCTGAATATATTCCATGCATTCTTCAAGACTCATTTGCGTTTTCGGGGCTATCCTCGAGGCATCATCGCTTCCACTTGCCCGGTGATTGGTTAATTTCTTAGGCTCAGTTGCATTTACAACCAAATCGCCCGGTTTAATATGTTCCGCAATAATTTGACCTGTATATACTTCCTCTCCCGGATCTACAAAAAATCTTCCCCTGTCCTGTAGCTTATCAATAGAGTATCCTGTTGTTTTTTCCTGTGTTTTTGATATTAAAACGCCATTACTTCTTCCGGGAATATACCCTTTCCATGGTTTGTATTCTAAAAACCTGTGTGCCATTACAGCTTCTCCTGCAGTATTAGTAAGCATATTGGAACGCAATCCTATCAAACCCCGGGAAGGAATTTCAAATTCCAGGTGCTGCATTTCACCTTTGCTTTCCATAATAAGCATTTCCCCTTTTCGTTGAGTTACCAAATCAATCACGCGGCCACTATATTCAGCAGGAACATCCACTACAAGATTTTCATAAGGTTCATGTTTTTTGCCATCTATTTCTTTGGTAATTACCTGTGGCTGACCAACGGTAATTTCATAACCTTCCCGGCGCATCGTTTCTACAAGAATACTTAAATGCAGGATTCCGCGTCCATAAACCATAAAACTTTCTGCAGTATCAGTTGGACTTACACGAAGTGCAAGATTTTTTTCCAGCTCTTTTTCTAAACGGTCTTTCAGATGGCGGGATGTTACAAACTTGCCATCTCTCCCATAAAAAGGAGAATTATTAATGCTGAACTGCATATTCATAGTAGGCTCATCCACACTTATAACCGGCAATGCTTCAGGATTTTCGAAATCTGCGAGCGTTTCACCAATATTGAAACCTTCAATTCCTACCACAGCGCATATATCGCCGGCTTTCACTTCACTCACTTTCTTTTTCCCCAAACCTTCAAAAACATACAATTCTTTTACCCGGCTTTTTTGAACACTGCCATCTAATTTCATTAAGGATAATGGCTGGCTTTCATTTATTACTCCCCGAGCTACTTTCCCAACAGCAATTCTTCCAAGAAATGAAGAGTAATCCAGGGAAGTAATTTGCATTTGCAATGTACCTTCTGCCGCTAACGGAGGGGGAACTTTTTCAAGAATAGTATCAAGTAAGGGGAAGATATTATCAATCGGATCAAGAGTGGTATTCATCCAGCCTTGTTTACTGGAACCGTAGATAGTAGCAAAGTCAAGCTGTTCTTCCGTAGCATCAAGGTTAAAAAATAGCTCAAATACAGCGTCATGAACCTCATCAGGTCGGCAGTTGGGTTTATCTAC
Organism: Bacteroidota bacterium; assembly: GCA_030706605.1. Classification (GTDB taxonomy): domain Bacteria; phylum Bacteroidota; class Bacteroidia; order Chitinophagales; family Chitinophagaceae; genus Ginsengibacter. The sequence goes on along the minus strand of JAUZOE010000003.1, from coordinate 160,110 downwards.
TTTATTAATTACAACAATAGGACGAAGCCCCAATTGCAATGCTTTTTGCAATACGAAACGCGTTTGAGGCATTGGCCCTTCAAAAGCATCCACTAATAACACTACCCCATCAGCCATTTTTAATACACGTTCTACTTCTCCACCAAAATCACTATGGCCCGGTGTGTCAATTACATTTATTTTTACATCTTTATAAGTAACAGAAATATTTTTACTAAAAATAGTGATGCCCCGCTCTCTTTCAAGATCATTATTATCCATAATCAGCTCACCTGAATCCTGGTTATCCCGGAAAATGTTGGTACTGTGCAAAATTTTATCAACCAAAGTCGTTTTACCATGATCAACGTGTGCTATAATAGCGATGTTTCTGATATCCATAAATTATTTTAAGCCAATGAACATATTTATTTATTATGCCCGTAATTTTTTAAGGGTGCAAAGGTACATTAAAACACTTTCATGGCAAGAATAAAACAGAAAGTTAACACTAAAACCAGTTTTTTTGATTACAGCGGAACTTTCGTATTAATGATTTTTTTTACTTATCCAGTTATTAAAAAGAAAATTATTGAAAAGAAACGGATGATCGGCTATTTCAAAACATTTGTGACCATTTTTTTTAAAGTAAAATCCTCTCCTAAACTACCTCAATTGAGGCCAGGATTTTACTTTAATATATTTTTTAGCTATTTTTTTTCTAAAAAATATATCCATTCACAGCAATTTCTTGATGTTATTAAGTATCACAATCCCATGAAAAAAAAGAGATCAAAAAAAAACCGGAATCCTAATCTCCAATAATTTACAAAGAAAAAATAAGTAGTTTTAGAAAAAAACTGCTAATGAAAAATATATTTTTTCTCTTATTCATTATTTGTCTATCCAATATCTGTATTGCTCAGGATAGTATTATGATTAATGACATACAATCTGGAGAAAAAATAATAAGCCTGCATTTTACAAAAGCCAAAGAAGATTCTCTCCTGGGATCTGTTCGGGCAAGGGCAAAAGAATATGATAAAATGCATGATTTTTCATTAGACAATTCTGTTCCTATGACAATGGCAGAAAGCTCATTCCAGCCTTACATGGATTTTAATAAAAACCAATTACCGGTAAAATTCACCATTCCTCCCGGGGTGAATTTGCCGGCCAATAAAAATGATCTTGCATTTTATTCAATTCCTCAATTGGCTTCACTCATAAAAAACAAAAAAATCTCCTCAGTTGCGCTTACAAAATTTTTTATCGATCGTCTAAAAAAATATGCAGATACGCTTCAGTGTGTTATTTCTTTCACCGAAGATATTGCCATGAAACAAGCTGCTGAAGCCGATAAAGAAATAGCAGCAGGAAAGTATAGGGGTTTATTACACGGTATTCCTTATGGGTTAAAGGACCTATTTGCAGTAAAAGGAACCAAAACAACCTGGGGCGCTAATCCCTATAGAAACCAGGTAATTGATAAAGACAGTTACGTTTATACAAAATTAAAAGCAGCGGGAGCCGTATTAATTGCCAAACTAACCTTGGGTGCCCTGGCAATGAATGATTACTGGTTTGGGGGGCGCACCAAAAACCCATGGAATATGCTGGAAGGCTCCAGTGGATCTTCTGCAGGCTCAGCAGCTGCAACGGTTGCAGGACTTGTTCCGTTTGCTATTGGCACAGAAACATACGGATCAATTATTTCTCCATCAACCGTATGTGGAGCAACAGGCTTACGACCTACCTTTGGTTCGATAAGCAGAAGCGGCGCCATGACCCTCTGCTGGAGCCTTGATAAAGCAGGACCTATTTGCAGGAGTGCCGAAGATGCCGCAATTGTCTTTTATTATTTACATGGTACCGACGGGCTGGATGCCGCAGCCGTAAATATGCCTTTTAATTACACAGGCAAAAAATATCTTTCCAAAATGAAAATAGCTTATGCAAAAAATTATTTCGGCAAAAAAGATACACTTGGAAATGAATATGCGGTGCTTGATGTTTTCAGAAAAGCAGGAGCAAAATTAACTCCAATTGACTTCCCTGATTCCGGAATTTATAATTTTGACATTATCGGTATAGTCCTCGGTGCTGAAAGCGCTGCTGCCTTTGACGAATTTACCAGAACCGGCCTTGATGATAAAATGAACCGGCAGGGGAAACGTGAATGGCCAAATTATTTCAGAGCCGGCAGATTTATTCCTGCCGTGGAATATATCAATGCCAATCGCCATCGCTATGTGCTCATGCAAAAAGTAAATGAAGTGATCGATAAATATGATGCAATTATTTGCCCTACATGGGGTGGCAAACAGGCAGCCATTACCAATTTAACCGGAAATCCTGCTATTAGCATACCAACCGGGTTTAATAAAAAAAACACACCAACAAGTATTACACTTATTGGAAAATTATATGATGAAGCCACTATTCTTGAAATAGCGAAAGATTACCAGGATGCAACCTCATGGAATAAAATGCATCCGCCCTATTTTAGATAAATAAAATTTTAATTAATAAAATTTACAACCATGCGAAAAATCTTATTAGCTTTTTCTTTGATTTTTATTATTCAATCTTCATTTGCTCAAACAAAAAAGATCACGGGCTTCTATAAAAAAAATGTAGCGACCGAAGTAAATCTTGAATCTTCTTTTGACAAAAATTTAAGTAAAGAAAATATTGGCGAAACCATAAAAAAACTCTCTGCAGTGCCGCATCATTTAAGTTCTCCCGGCAGCAAAGAAAATGCTGAATACATTCTAAGCTTGTATAAACAATGGGGATGGGATGCTCAGATCGAAACTTTTCATGTACTGTTTCCAACACCCAAAACAAGAATACTGGAAATGACTTCTCCCACTTCTTACAAAGCCATATTAAAAGAGCCTGCATTAAAAGAAGATCCTACGAGCGGACAGTCGGGACAATTGCCCACTTACAATGCCTACAGTGCCGATGGCGATGTAACCGGTGAACTGGTATTTGTAAATTATGGATTGCCGGAAGACTATGAAGTATTGGATAAAATGGGCATTGATGTAAAAGGAAAAATAGTGATAGCCAAATACGGGCATAGCTGGCGCGGAACCAAACCCAAAATAGCACAGGAGCATGGCGCAATAGGCTGCATCATTTATAGTGATCCTATGGATGATGGATATTTTCATGGCGATGTTTATCCGAAGGGAGCTTTTAAAAATGAATATGGAGTGCAAAGGGGATCTGTTATGGATATGGTTATTTATCCCGGAGATCCTTTAACGCCCGGAGTAGGTGCAACGGAAGATGCCAAGAGACTCGACAGGCTACAAGCTCCTAACCTCTTAAAAATTCCGGTTTTACCGATCAGCTACCATGATGCCACACCTCTGTTGGAAGCTCTTGACGGCCCCGTAGCACCTGACAATTGGCATGGAGGTTTGCCCTTTGCTTATCATATTGGACCGGGCAAAACAAAAGTTCATTTAAAAGTTGCATTTAATTGGGACATCGTTCCATGTTATGATGTAATTGCAAAAATAAAGGGAGCCAAATATCCTGATGAATGGGTAATAAGAGGTAACCACCAGGACGGTTGGGTAAACGGAGCCGCCGATCCAATCAGTGGACAGGCAGCACTATTAGAAGAAGCTAAATCGATTGGTAACCTTTTGAAAACAGGCTGGAAACCAGACCGCACCTTAGTATATTGCTCGTGGGATGGCGAAGAACCCGCGCTAATCGGCTCTACCGAATGGGTAGAAACTCATGAAAAAGAGTTGCAGCAAAAAGCAGTGGTCTATATTAATTCAGATGGAAATGGTCGCGGATATTTATACGCCGAAGGCTCTCATGCGTTGGAGCCTTTAATGAATGAGATTGCCAACAGCGTTATGGATCCGCAAACTCATGTGAGTGTTTTTAACCGCAAGAGAGCTCACGAAGCCATTTCCGCAAAGACTGCCGAACAAAAGAAAAAAATTTTAGACGAGAAAGCATTAAAGCTGGGAGCAATGGGCTCAGGCTCCGACTATTCCTCTTTTATTCAACATGCGGGTATTCCTGCATTAAACCTGGGCTATGGTGGTGAAGATAATGGAGGGGAATATCATTCCATTTATGATTCTTATTATGATTATACACGTTTTAAAGATCCCGGCTTTCAATATGGAGTAACATTGGCTGAAACAGCGGGCCATGCTGTTTTGCGAATGGCCAATGCTGATATATTGCCCTTTGATTTTACCCATCTATACACAACTATAAATAATTATTCAGACGAATTAGTTAGCCTTCTGAATAATGAGAGAGAATCTACTGAGGTAGAAAATAAAATTATTAACTCGGGCGATTATAAAGTGGGCGAAGACCCTACTAAAAAATTCATAGCACCGGTTGCAAAGCCTGAAGTGCCTTATCTTGATTTTTCTCCATTGCAAAATGCATTAGAACAGTTGAAAAAAAGCACAGATAGTTTACATGTTGTTTTCCAGCATAAAATAAAAACAAATGAAGTCAGTCCCTCGTTTAACGAATCACTTTACAGGGCCGAGCAGGAATTACTTACACAAACCGGATTACCACGCAGGCCCTGGTATAAACATACTATATATGCTCCGGGATTTTATACAGGTTATGGTGTAAAAACAATGCCTGGGATTCGTGAAGCTATTGAACAAAGAAACTGGAAAGAAGCGCAGGAGCAAATTTTAATTGACGCTAATGCAATTACCAAACTATCCGATTATCTAAATGTTATTTCAAATTCAACTAATTGATTATTGGATTATGTTCTTTTATTTTGAGCATAAATATTAAATAGTATTATGAGTCACATAAGAATTATTTCGGGCATAAAACGAATTGCACTTGTTGCACATGACAATAAAAAGAAAGACCTTATAGAATGGGCCATTCACAATAAATCTTTTTTATCGGGGCATGAACTAATCTCGACAGGCACTACGGGAAGATTATTAGAAGCCAACCTAAAGCAGCCAATAAAAAAATTATTAAGTGGCCCTCTTGGTGGCGATCAGCAAATAGGATCGCTTATTGCAGAGGAAAAATTAGATCTGCTTATTTTCTTTTGGGACCCAATGGAAGCGCAACCTCACGATAGTGATGTAAAAGCTCTCTTAAGATTAGCCGTTGCCCGGAATATTTTAATGGCTTGTAACCGTACAACAGCCGATTTCATCCTTACCTCTGCTTTACTGAAGGAAGATTATCCTATCGCTGTTCCGGATTACACAGAGTATTTGACAAGGAAGGTGATTGATTAATCATATCATTGCGGATAACCTGTGTTGTGTATTTTTGTATGAATATTTTATATCGTGCCTTTTCAACTCAATTCACAATATCAACCCGCTGGCGACCAGCCACAAGCAATAGAACAACTTACCAAAGGTATTTTGGAAGGAGAAAAATACCAGGCCTTATTGGGAGTTACCGGTAGTGGTAAAACTTTTACCATGGCTAATGTGATTCAAAATGTGCAACGGCCCACATTAGTCCTTACGCACAACAAAACATTGGTAGCCCAGTTATATGGAGAGTTTCGTCAATTTTTTCCTGATAATTCCGTAGGCTATTTTGTTTCTTATTATGATTATTATCAGCCTGAAGCTTACATGCCTGTCAGTGATACTTACATCGAAAAAGATTTAAGTATTAATGAAGAACTGGATAAATTAAGATTGGCAGCTACCTCACAATTGCTTACCGGAAGAAGGGATATAATTGTTGTAGCAAGTGTGAGTTGTATTTATGGAATCGGTAATCCAAAAGATTTTGCCGAAGGCGTAGTGCGCATTGAAGAAGGACAGGTTATCAGCAGGCAGGGATTTCTACATTCCCTGGTCAATGGTTTGTATTCAAGAACGCAGGGAGATTTTGCAAGAGGCACTTTTCGTGTGAAAGGGGATACAGTAGACATCAATCTTCCTTATATGGACAATGGCTACCGGGTTACTTTTTTTGGTGATGAAATTGAAAGCATCGAAACGCTTGAATTAAGCTCTGGCAAAAGAATAGCTAAAGTTCCTGATGCCGCTATTTTTCCCGCTAATTTATACATTGCGCCTAAAGATAAATTGCAACAAATTTTGTATGAAATCCAGGATGAAGCAGCAAGGCAATCAGAATATTTTAAAGACACCGGAAAATATATTGAAGCACAAAGAATTTCTGAACGGGTAAATTATGATGTGGAGATGATTCGTGAATTGGGCTATTGTAATGGTGTTGAAAATTATTCAAGATTCTTCGACAGGCGCGACCCCGGTACACGCCCGTTTTGCCTGCTTGATTATTTTCCCAATGATTTTTTATGCATCATAGATGAAAGCCATCAAACCATTCCGCAGGTAAGTGGAATGTATGGCGGCGACCGTTCAAGAAAATTGATTTTGGTTGATTATGGTTTTCGTTTGCCTTCAGCTTTGGATAACCGGCCACTTAACTTCAATGAATTTGAAAGTATGCTCAACCAAACAGTTTATGTGAGCGCTACTCCCGGCGATTATGAATTGGACAAAACCGGTGGCATAGTGGTAGAGCAGGTAGTAAGACCAACTGGTTTACTGGATCCGCCGATAGAAATTCGTCCATCAGTAAACCAGATTGATGATCTGCTGGATGAAATTGATAAGAGAGTTACCAAAGGGGATCGTGTATTAGTAACCACTTTAACCAAACGAATGGCCGAGGAAATGGATAAATACCTGCACCGAATCAACATCAAATCAAAATACATTCACAGCGAAATTCATACTTTGGACCGCATTGAAATCTTACGGGAATTGCGCCTCGGTGAAATAGATGTGTTGGTGGGTGTAAACCTTTTGCGTGAAGGTTTGGATCTGCCGGAAGTTTCACTTGTTGCGATTCTTGATGCAGATAAAGAAGGTTTTTTGCGCAATGAAAGATCTCTGACACAAACCGCGGGTAGGGCTGCCCGTAATGTAGATGGATTGGTAATTTTTTATGCAGATAAAATTACTATGAGCATGCAGAAAACCATTGATGAAACTACCCGCCGGAGAGAAAAGCAAATTCAATATAATATAGAACATAACATTACACCCACCACCATTATAAAATCTATTGACCAGATTATGGGACAAACTTCAGTGCTTGATATAAAAGGCTATAATGAAAATTCGCCTTACGCAGTAGATGAATTAACCACAGTTGCGGCAGAGGACGAGGCCCAATATAAAACCATTCCCCAGATGGAAAAAGCCATAAGCCAGGTAAAAAGACAGATGGAAAAAGCCGCAAAAGACCTGGACTTTATGGAAGCAGCAAGATTGCGCGATGAGATGTTCAGGATGCAGGGAGAGTTGAAAGAGATGAAGAATTAAACTTTAATAACACACGGAGAGTTTATTAATACAATGGCACGCCCTACAAACAAACTACAAAGATTTATTGACGCACAAGAAACAATCTATCCAATTGCCTTATCAGAAATAACAATTGGCAAAAAGCAAAGTCATTGGATGTGGTATATTTTTCCGCAAATACAAGGTTTGGGTTTTAGCGAAACGTCAAAATTCTATGCAATAAAAAATCTTAAAGAAGCTGAAGAATTCTTAAATCACCCTGTTTTGGGCAGGAGGCTTATTCATACCTGCAATAAATTACTACAACTTGATACTAGTGATGCACATAAAATTTTCGGCAATCCGGATGATTTAAAGTTGCGCTCATCAATGACTTTATTTTCTTCTTTGCCAAATACAAGTCCTGTATTTCAAAAAGTTTTGGATAAATTTTTTGAAGGAGGAAAAGACATGAAAACTTTAAGGATAATAAAAAATGGACAATAACCTGCTGGCGAGAAACCAGGAAGTTTCTAAAAAATTTTCTGACTTAGAGATAGATTTTCACTTTTTCAAAAACGCAGGTTTTGCCTTCAATACTTTTTTATAAACAGGGCAACTTTTAATATGCGCGCCGGGCAAATAGCCGGTGCTCATTAAAAATTCATTTACAATTTCTCCGCCGGTAAATTTGAAAGTTTTTTTAAAAATCTTTACCCATTCTTCTTTTGTTTTTGGATGATGATGTTCTATCCATTTTTTAAACGACCCAAAATCTTTTTGAAGCAGCAAAATGATTTTCGCGTTTTCGATAGCTGCATTTATTTTGAGCCGGTTACGGATAATACCCGCATCATTCATCAGTCTTTCAAAATCTTTTTCTTTGAATGCTGCAATTTTTTTGACGCTGAAATTCTTATATGCCTTTCTGAAATTTTCCTGCTTATTCAATATTGTTGACCAGCTAAGACCGGCCTGGTTAATTTCCAGGATCAGACGACCGAAAAGTTCATCATCGCTCCCGATAGGAAATCCATAAGCTGTATCGTGGTATATCCGATGAAGATTGGTTTTGTCCATTAATAATACCACATCGCAATAAGTAGTTGGTTTTTCCATTCTATTCAATTTTTTAAAAAGATTGAAATTAAGTAAAATTGGAAAGAGGTGATTATCTTTATTTAGTACGAAACTGTAAACCAACAATTTTATTTAATTTTTATTTTACAAACGTTATTATTTTATGCCAGTTGAGTTTGAGCCAACAGAAGAATATATTTTAGAAGACGATCGCGTGTTACTTCGTCCTTTGAAATTAGAAGATTTTGATAATCTTTCGCCATTTGCATTGAACGAACCTGAGCTTTGGAAATATTCACTGATTACTGCCGCCGGAGAAGAAGGTCTTGCTAATTATATGGAGATTGCGCTTGAAGCCCGAACTAAGGGAAAGGAATATCCTTTTATTGTTTTTGATAAACAAACAGGCGAATATGCCGGAAGCACCAGGTTTTACGACATCAATATTCCTTTTAAAACATTGCAACTTGGATACACGTGGTATGGGGAAAATTTTCAAAGAACCGGCTTAAACAGACATTGCAAATTTCTTTTACTGTCTTTTGCCTTTGAAGATTTGGGAATGGAAAGAGTAGAATTTAGGGCAGACAATAATAATGAAAGAAGTATAGCGGCAATGAAAGCGATCGGTTGCAAAGTGGAAGGGGTTTTTAGAAGTCATATGCCAACAAGAGATGAGAATGTAAGAAGAGACAGCATTGTTTTGAGCATTTTAAAAGATGAATGGTTTGGAGAGGTTAAAGAGAAACTGAAGAAGAAATTGATATGAATTTTGAGATCGTAAATTGTTTTAATTTCAGGAATATTTATTTGAATGAAAAGAGAACTTACTTCATGGTACAGCCCTTCCGTAAATAGAGATATGCCCGTGGCTACTTATGGCGATTATGGATTTGCACTTTTATTAATTCCAACGGCTGCTGCCGATTACCTGGAATACGAGCGTTTTGATTTAATTGATAGTCTTGCTCCGCATATTGATTCAGGAAAAATAAAAGTTTTTTCCATCAACAGCATCAACAATGAAAGCTGGATGAACAATGATATGTTAGGTGAACATAAAGCAATCAGGCACAACCAGTTTAACCAATATGTTTTTAATGAAGTAATTCCTTTCATAAAAGTGGCCACTTCTGCAGAAACACCAATAATAACCTGCGGTGCAAGTTTTGGCGCTCTGCACAGCATGAATTTATTTTTAAAACGTCCTGATATTATCAACGGTGTTATGTCGATGAGCGGAGTTTATGATTTGCATGAATACACCAAAGGCTTTAGTGATGAACAGGTATATTTTAATTCCCCGATGGATTATATGCCGAACCTTACAGATAACTGGTATCTTGAAAATATCCGCAAAAGCCATCATATTCATATACTTTCCGGAAGTGGCGATTACGAAGATCCCCGCGCTGCAGGGCGATTTGCCAAAGTGCTATACGATAAGGGAATTAATTATGAACTGGACATCTGGGGTAATGATATGATGCACGACTGGCCCACATGGCGCGCTATGTTGCCTTATTATATTGAATCCAGGTTTTGAATTATTTTAAATAATAGCATTACCTTAAACAATTAGTTTTTAAAATAGTGCTTTTCATACCTTTACCGGATGGAAAAAAAACTTTTTTTGCTTGATGCGATGGCACTTATATACCGGGCATATTATGCACTCATCCGCAGCCCGATAATTACTTCAAAAGGAAAGAATACCAATGCCCAATTTGGCTTTACCAATACTTTATTTGACCTCATCAGCAAAGAAAAACCTACTCATCTTGCAGTAGCTTTCGACACTCATGCGCCCACAGAAAGGCATACTGATTTTGCGGATTACAAAGCACATCGACAGGAAATCCCGGAAGATCTGCTGGCCTCTATTCCGGATATCAAAAAAATAATTGAAGGGTTTAATTTGCCTGTAGTAGAATGTGATGGCTATGAAGCAGATGACATCATAGGCGCCCTGGCTCAACAGGCAGAAAAAGAAGGCTATGAAGTTTTTATGGTAACACCCGATAAAGATTTTGGCCAGTTGGTTACCCAAAATATTAAAATTTATAAACCAGGTTACCAGGGCGGTAAAGTGGAAATAATGGGGGAAAAAGAAGTATGTGAAAAATGGGGAATTAAAAATGTAAGCCAGGTAATTGATATTCTCGGGTTGATGGGGGATGCCGCAGATAATATTCCGGGCATTGCCGGAGTTGGGGAAAAAACGGCTGCGAAATTATTAGCACAATATGAAACTATCGAAAATGTATTGGCTGATGCCGAAAATATAAAAGGCGCATTGGGAGAAAAAATAAGAGCCGGAAAAGAAATGGCAATCCTGAGTAAAAAGCTGGCAACCATCATTACCAAAGTCCCGTGCGATTTTCATGAAGAAAATTTCAGGATAAAAGACTATGATACCGAAGCGCTTAAAGATATTTTTGCTGAACTGGAGTTTAAAACATTAGGCAAAAGAATTCTTGGCGAAGCGTACAGCGTGTTTGAAGCACCAAAGACTGTAATACAAACAGATCTTTTTGGCAATGCCAGCGAAACACAGTCTCCAGCAAAAAGAGATGAAAAAGTGAGTGAAGAAGAATCCGGGCTTGCCGCTGATAAAAATATCAGCAATACGCCTCATCATTACGAGTTAGTAGAAGGAGAAGAAGTCATAAAGGATTTGGTTAAAAAACTATCTGCCCAAAAAGAAATTTCATTTGATACAGAAACAACAAACGTTGACCCGAATGAAGCAGAATTGGTTGGCCTGAGTTTTTCTTATAAAAAAGGAGAAGGTTATTATGTTCCATGTCCTGCTGACGAAGAAAAGACACACGACATTTTGCATCATTTTATTTCACTGTTTAATGATGAATCAAAATTGTGGATAGGCCAAAACATAAAGTATGATTTAATTATATTAAAATGGTATGGCATAGAAATAAAAGGAAACCTTTTTGACACTATGCTGGCGCATTATGTCATAGAAAGTGAAGGAAGAAGAAATATGGATTTACTGAGTGCACAATACCTGAGTTATGCCCCGGTTTCCATTACTGAATTAATCGGGAAAAAAGGTAAAGGGCAGGGAAATATGCGCGATGTAGAGGTAGAGAAAGCTAAAGAATATGCTGCCGAAGATGCGGATATTACCCTGCAATTAAAAGAAGCTTTTATTCCTTTGTTAAAAACAAAAAATGTGGAAAAGGTGTTTAACAAAGTAGAAACCCCTTTGGTGAAAGTATTGATGGATATGGAGTTTGAAGGCGTGAATGTAGACACTGAATTTTTAAATAGGTATTCCAAGGAACTGGAAACAGAAGCTCAAAAATGCGAAAAAAGTGTTTATGAACAGGCAGGCATCAAATTCAACCTGGCCTCTCCAAAACAACTCGGCGAAGTACTCTTTGAAAAAATGCAAATAGGCGATAAAATTAAAAAAACAAAAGGCGGGCAACATGCTACAGGAGAAGATGTATTACTCAAACTTGCCAAAGAAAATCCTATTGTAGAAGATATTTTAAATTTCCGTGAACTCACCAAACTCAAATCTACTTATGTAGATGCTTTGCCACAATTAATTAATAAAAAAACTGGCAGAGTACACACTTCTTACGGGCAGGCAATTGCAGTAACAGGCAGGTTGAGCAGTAACAATCCCAATCTGCAAAATATTCCTATAAGAACTGAAAGAGGGCGTGAAATCAGGAAAGCATTTATTCCACGAGATAGCGATCATGTGATTGTTTCGGCAGATTACTCCCAGATCGAATTACGGATTGTCGCCGGTATCAGTGGTGACTCTGCTATGTGCGAAGCTTTTAAACAAAACAAGGACATTCATACAGCTACTGCCGCAAAAGTGTTCAACGTAACCGAAGAAGAGGTTACCAAAGAAATGCGCTACAGGGCCAAAAGTGTCAACTTTGGAATTATATATGGACAGGGCGCTTTCGGACTTGCAGAAAATTTAGGAATAAGCCGGACGGAAGCTAAAGAGATCATTGATAATTATAAAAAGCAATTCTCTCATATCCAGAAATATATGGATGATACCATTCAGTTTTGCAAGACTAACGGTTATGTGGAAACGCTTATGGGCCGCAAACGCTGGTTGAAAGATATCAATTCTTCCAATTTTACAGTTCGTGGCTATGCTGAAAGAAATGCTATTAATTCTCCAATACAGGGGACTGCTGCCGATATGATCAAACTGGCCATGATAGATGTACACCGCGAATTTAAAAAACACAACTTCAAATCAAAAATGATTTTACAGGTGCACGATGAATTGGTTTTTGATGCCCACAAATCAGAAGTGGAAATTATACAGCCCATCATTTTGGAGTTAATGAAAAATGCACTCAAACTTCCCAATGAAGTACCGGTAGAAGCGGAAATCGGAGTTGGCGAAAACTGGCTGGAAGCCCATTAAAAAAAAATTATGCCCACACTTATTTATTGTTACGATGCTTATTGCGGATGGTGCTACGGCTTCAGTGAAGTCATTAAAAAAATACATTCTGAATATAAGGACAAACTCGATTTTGAAGTACTTTCCGGGGGAATGATCTTGCCCGAAGAGCCTGTATCCATAGGCGCTACAGCAAAATATATTGAAACAGCTTATCAACGTGTTGAAGAAATAACCGGCACAAAATTTGGAGAAGATTATTTATGGCATATTAAACATCCTGATGCAAGCGATTGGTTTCCCAATTCAGAAAAGCCGGCTATTGCTTTATGCATTTTTAAAGACTACCACCCTGATCAACAAATAAGTTTTGCGTCTGATTTGCAATATGCACTTCACTTCGAAGGCCGGGATCTCACAGATGATGAAGCTTATCGTTTATTGTTGGACAAATACAATATCCCTGCTGAAGAATTTTATGAAAAACTGATGGATGAAGAATATAAAGAACAGGCTTATTATGAATTTGCATTGTGCAAACAATTAAAAGTGGATGGCTTCCCGGCAGTTTTTATTCAACTAAGCGAAACAAAATTTTATATGATAACCCGGGGTTATACTCCATATGAAACCTTGAATGAAAGAATTCAAAATGTTCTAAAAGAAAATGATATTCCCATATAACACATAATCATTTAGCTAAAAATAATATCGAAGCATTAGCTTTATGAGAAGTTTTCTATTTTTACCAGCCGGCAGAAATTTCAACACATTGCAGGCTTGCAATTTTCTCATGGAAAATATCTATTTATTATTACTCATTGGGTTTATTATTGGTGCAATCGGGACCCTGATTGGCGCGGGTGGCGGATTTATCCTGGTGCCATTATTAATTATTATACAACCCACTTTTACGCCTGAAACCATCACAGCTATTTCAATGGCCGTAGTTGCCGCCAATGCTATTTCAGGCTCTGTTGCTTACATGACCACAAAAAGGGTAGATTATAAAGCAGGAATTATTTTTGCAATATGCACTATCCCGGGTTCCATACTTGGTGTGTACACTACCAAAATAATTCCAATAAATGTATTTGACATCATTTTTGGAATCATGCTTCTGGGCCTGGCAGTTTTTCTATTTTTGAAAGGTGGAGAAAAAGAATCCGACAAAAAACCGGTAACCGAACATAAAGGATGGGTACACCAGCATTTGACTGATAAATGGAATATCCATTATGATTATGCTTACGACATCAGAAAAGGGATTATTTTGAGTATCCTGGTTGGATACTTTTCTCCTTTATTAGGAATAGGCGGCGGAATCATTCATGTTCCCGCAATGGCAGAGTGGCTGCTTTTTCCTGTACATATAGCTACTGCTACCTCTCATTTCATCCTGGCTATAATGGCCACTGTAAGCGTCATCGTTCACATAACAGAAGGAAGTTATAATGACCCATTGATTTTAAAAATGGTAATTGGGTTGGTAATCGGCGTAATCCCAGGCGCACAGTTAGGCGCCTATTTATCCAGAAAAATTCATGGTAAAATAATTATTAAGGCATTGGCTATTTCCCTTGGGATTGTAGGCATACGAATCCTCATTTCCAGGTTTATGTGAAGCGATGACCTGCTAATTACGATTCTTCAAATTCTTCCATTTTTTCTACCAGGTATTCCACACTACTATAAGGCAAAGCATTATATAACGAAGCCCGAAAACCACCTACCAAGCGGTGGCCTTTTATACCGTAAATATTATTTTCTGTTGCAAATTCAAGAAACTTTTTTTCCATCTCTTTATCGTCCATCACAAAACAAACATTCATTTTGCTCCGGTCTTCTTTGACAGTAGTTGCATTAAATAAATTACTTTTATCAATAGCTGAATAAAGCAGCTCAGCTTTTTGAGTATTTCTTTTTTCAAAACTATCTACTCCGCCATTTTCTTTTATCCAACGTAGCGTAAGCAAACTCACAAAAACTGCAAAAACTGGAGGAGTATTCAGCATACTTTTTTCTTTAATGTGATTCCTGTAATCCATAATTGAAGGAATAGCACGATTTACCTTTCCTAAAATGTTTTTATTGACTACAAGCAGGTTAACTCCGGCAGCACCCATATTTTTTTGCGCCCCGGCATAAATAAGAGCAAAAGAATTGAAATTGAGTTTCCTGCTAAAGATATCGCTGGACATATCTGCGATCAAAGGCACACTTGTTTCCGGAATTTTTTGCCATTGTGTACCATAGATAGTATTGTTAGTAGTGATATGAAAATATTTTGAATCACTTGGTACCGCAAAATCTTTTGGAATAAAATTAAAAGAACTTTCTTTTGAACTGCACACTATTTCAGCATTACCAAAAAGCCGGGCTTCTTTTATGGCCTTTGTACTCCACACGCCAGTATCAGCATAGGCTGCTGTATCTTTTTCATTCAGGAGGTTCATTGGAACCTGCATAAATTGCGTGGTTGCACCACCATGCAAAAACAAAACTTCATGATCCTCGTCAAGATCCATTAATTCCCTTACCAATGACCTGGCTTCTTCCATTACTGATTCAAAAAGTGGGGTGCGATGGCCTATTTCTAAAATAGATAAACCGCTATTATTAAAATTTAAAATCGCTTCGGAAGCTTTATCAATAACTTCCCGTGGAAGTATAGATGGTCCTGCATTGAAATTATGAATATATGCTGATTCAGTTATGTTAGAATTTTTTATCGCCATTTTTAAAATTTTTGAATGCAAAAGTAAATAATTAATCACCTTAAGATGTGGATATATTTTACTCACCCTCTCTTCCTTTAATTTTATTGTCTTGCCATTTCCTATTTAATTCATCAAATTCTTTTAAATCATTTTCCGAAAAAGATTGTTTGGCTAAGCCGGCCAGGTCAGGTTGGCCTGCATTGACCCAGGCAGTATACCAAAAAGAAGCAACTGCAAAAATAGATTGCCTCATCCGGCGCTCTACCATTCCATTCAATTTTTTATTGTATGCCTTGGTATAAGCAGAAGAATATTGCCTGACAACCATATTGTTTCTTTTCTCAAAAGAATACTTTTTGTCTGCAGGAAATTGAACAGACAATTCTTTTTCAAATTTTAAAACAGAATCAACAGCTAAAGTGCTTTCCAAAATCCTTTTCCAGATGAAAGTTCCAGGGTCTTTAATGTATTCTGCCTTCCCGATAAAAAAATTAAAATTCTTCTCAGCTAATAATTCAGGAATCCTGCTTTCCCAAAATCCATGAATTCCCTTTTGCCCGGTCTTTTGCCCGTTATAATTACTGCTGGCATGCAGCGGCACATGAGCATCTGCTATATAATGTCCTATTTCGGCACTGTTTTTCATTATTGATGAAAAATTTTTATTCTTAAAGGCATTTGTTAATCTTCGCAACATCATTTGTATATACCAGGGAACAATTCCATTGTTAGTCAAAGAATCTTCGCCAAATTTTGCCACAGCATCTTTCCAGGTACGGGGCAGATTAGGATACGGATATTTGCCATATACATCTATGTCTATAAAATGCCTTGGCCCTTCAGCGGCCACAGCGTATCTTCTTTTATCTGGATCAACAGCATGTTCAGAGATGAATTCAATATTAGGTTTATACAAAACCAGCATTTGAGGTGGTAGTAGAAAAACAGCGTAATAATTAATTTTTTTATGCGCATAAAACCCCCAGCAAAAACATTGGGAAGCTATACTCATCATACAAAATAATAATACACATTTTTTCAAAATAGCTACTTATTTGGATGAATTGCCTCTGCCATGGGATCCTCCGGGCTATCTGTAATGGTTTGTGTAACCCCTCCACTTACCGCAAATTTCATGGATTGAGCTGCACCAATATTGGTAATCGGCCTGATTCTTTCTTTAGGCACTATATATACATTACCCGCTACAGAATAAGCCATTGGCAGATAAACGGCTACATAATTTTCCATACCAAAACTGCTCATATCTTCCTGCGTGATAAAACCTACACGCCATACGTCTTTATCATCTACACAGGCTAGCACATTTTTTGTAAATTTCTTTTTGTTTCCAGCAAATGCTTCAAAAAAATCGCGAATAAAAGAATAAAAAAGTTTTATACCCGGTGTTCTTTCCAAAAATTTATCCATGAATGATAGCAACCTTCCCATAACAAAGAAAGAACTCAAATACCCCATAGTAAATATGAAAGCAATAATAATAATGAACCCTATTCCAGGAATATTAATTTCAGGCCGGAGTATGCTGTCAATTTTATCGAAAACAGCATATATAAAATAAAGTGTGATAGAGACAGGACCAAGTATCAGCAACCCCTGCAAAAAATATTGTATTATTTTCTGGTAGCGTAAAGTAGATTTCATAATTGAATAAAAATTAAGATTCAAAGGTAGGATATGTACCGTTTATCCTGAAAATTTACATTTTCAAAAAAATATTAATGGAAACTTTGGCAACACAAAAAGTTTCCATAGTTTTGCACCCGAAATGGAACTAAAAGACAGAATTAAACAAAAAGCGGATGAGCTTTACCGGCGGTTTGGAATTAAATCGGTAACCATGGATGAGATTGCTTCTCAGATGGGGGTATCGAAAAAAACCATTTACCACTGTTTTTCGGATAAAAAAGAATTGGTAGATGAAGTAATTGCAGACTTGCTCAAGTTCAACAAAAATTTTTGCAGGGAAAGCCGTTCAAATGCTGAAAATGCAGTTCATGAAATCTACCTCGCTTTGGAAAGTACAAAGGTGATGTTCGATAATATGAACGCCTCAATTTTACATGATATTGAGAAAGGCCATCCTGCTACTTTTGCAAAATTTATAGAATTTAAATACAATTTTCTTTTTGATATTATGAAACAAAATATTGAAAGGGGGAAAAAAGAACAACTCTACAGGGCTGAAATCGATTCGGATGTACTCGCCAGGGTGCGCCTGGAAACTATGATGCTGCCTTTTAAAGAAGAAATATTTCCCAAGACCCAATTTTCGCTGGGATACCTGCATCACCAGCTGATGGAATTTTTTCTTTACGGCATGGTTACCCCAAAAGGACAAAAATTAATAGCAAAATATCAAAAAGAAATATTGAAAAAACAAGTACAATGAAAACAAGGTTAATTAAATTTATTTCAGCGGGAATGTTTTGCAGCATATGCTTAGTAGCAAATGCACAACAAAGTTCATCTCCGGTTATAAACAAATTCAGTGCAAAAGAAGCTGTTGATTATGCATTAAAAAATGCGGTACAGGTAAAAAATGCCTTAATTGATATTGAACTTCAAAGACAAAGCAATAAAGGCATAACCGCCGAAGCACTTCCTCACATCAACGGAAATGTTTCTGTGACTGATTACCTGTCTATCCAGACAAGCCTATTACCTGCTGAAATTTTCGGTGGCACAGCAGGCACCTTTATACCTGTAAAGTTTGGAACAAAATATAATGGAAATTATGGCGCTAATTTGCAACAAATATTGTTTGACGGCCAGGTGTTTGTAGGATTACAGGCCAGAAAAACTTCTATTGATTTTTATACAAAAACAGCCGAGGTTACCAAAGAGCAAATAAAAGCCAATGTTTATAAAATATACTACCAGTTGGTAGTAGGACAGAGACAAATAGGAACCATCAATGCCAATATTGATACCTATGAGAAATTACTACACGATACTAAGGAGATTTATAAAAACGGGTTTGCCGAAAAATTAGATGTAGATAAAGTACAGGTACAACTAAATAATTTACAAACTCAACAATTAAAAGCACAAAACCAGATAGATGCCGGAATTGAAGGATTAAAATTTTTAATGAACATGCCTCAAAAAGACAGCCTGGTTCTAACGGATACTTTATCTGACGAAGAATTGAAAGCAAACCTGCTGGATGAAAATTATGATTACCAGGACCGAAAGGATTTTCAATTACTTGGTCTTGAAGCCAAATTGGATGAATATAATATCAGAAGATACAAATTAAGTAAGATACCTACTCTGAATTTCGCTGCCAATATAAATCAGAACGCACAGAGAAGCACCTTTGATTTTTTTAAAGCCGGTCAGCCCTATTTTACCACATCATTCATCAGCTTTACCTTATCGGTTCCCATTTTTGATGGCGGCCTAAGAAATTCAAATATTGCTTCAGCAAAACTCAATCTTAGTAAAACCCAAAACAGTATTGATCAGCTAAAAGCATCTATAGACAATGATGTTTCGCAATCAAGAATCAATATGAAATCTGCTATTCTCGCAATGGATAGCCAGAAAAAAAATATTGATCTGGCGCAACAGGTATATAATTCTACCAAATTAAAATATGAGCAGGGACTAGGAAGTAACCAGGAAATTTCAACAGCACAGGCCGATTTGGTAACTGCGCAAAACAACTATTACAGCTCACTATATGATGCCATAATTGCAAAAATTGATTTTCTGCAGGCTGCCGGAAAACTCTAATCTAAAAAATCAAATCAGAATAATTTTATACAAATGAAAAAAATAATTAACATCAGTTTGATCGTATTGTTCACGGCATTTGCTTCTTCTTGCGGAGATTCCGGAAAAAAAGGAAATACATTAGAGGATAAGAAAGCAGAATTGCAGAAACTCAAAACAGACCAGGAAGCGCTGAATGGAAAAATAACCAACCTGGAAAATGATATTGCCAAACTTGACACCAGCTCTGCAATACAGGGAAAAGCAAAATTAGTCTCTCTTTCTGCAATCGGGAAAAGTGACTTTAAACATTATCTCAGTCTCCAGGGAGAAGTAGATGCAAAGAATATTTCTTACATCACTCCAAGCGGACAACCCGGTCAGATAAAAGCTATTAATGTAAAGCAGGGCGAAATAATCCATAAAGGGCAACTCGTACTTCAACTTGATAATGCAGTAGCGCAACAAAATGTAAATGCAATTCGTCAGCAAATGGGAAGTGTAAAAGCCCAGCTGGACTTAGCAGAATCCATTTATGAAAGACAAAAGAATCTTTGGGATCAACACATTGGAACAGAAGTACAATTGCTACAGGACAAAACCAATGTGGAAGCATTAAAAAATCAATTAAAAGCCATACAGGAACAGGTGAAGACTGCCCAGGAACAAGCGAATCAAAATAATGTATACAGCGACGTGAACGGCACCGTAGATGAGATAACTGCACATGTTGGAGAAACGTTTAACGGAAATCCCGCACAGGGTGGTTATATAAGGATTGTCAATGAATCGAATTTAAAAATTACCGTAACCATACCGGAAAATTACGCGTCTAAAGTATCAAAAGGGACACCGGTAATCGTTAAAATTCCTGATGTTGATAAAACTTTCAACAGCACTATTACTTTTTTAAGCCAGACTATTGGCACACTAACCCGCGGATTCACTGCAGAAATAAAAGTACCTGCAGGATTTGCTTTACGACCTAACCAGATTGCATTGGTAGACATCCTTGACTATGCTGCTCCCAATGCGATTGCAATCCCCGTAAATACTTTACAAACTGATGAAAACGGAAAATTTGTATTGCTTGCAGCAAAAGAAGAGGATCAAACAGTGGCAAGAAAAAGAAAAGTAAGCATCGGCGAACTAAATGGCGATTCGATAGAAATTACACAGGGACTTCAGGCAGGAGATTCATTAATAACAGCAGGATTCCAGGGACTGTTTGACGGACAATTGATCACTACCTCTAATCAATAGATGAAAACAAATCAGAACCGCTTTTAAAAGAAGCGCAATAAAATATGTATGAGTTTAAAAGAAAATTTTAAGGAAACCTATAAGGAATTTAAACCCACCAGTTGGGCCATTAAAAACAGAAGTTCCATATACCTACTGATTATTTTTGTATCAGTAATAGGCATTTTCCAATTTGTTACCTTACCTAAAGAACAATTTCCTGACATTGTAATACCTACCATTTATGTGCAGACAGTATATGTAGGCAATTCTCCAAAGGATATAGAAAACCTGGTAACAAGGCCCATAGAAAAGCAATTAAAGGGTATTACAGGAGCAAAGATCAATAAGATCACCAGTACCTCTATCCAGGATTACTCAGCCATTATTGTTGAATTTGAAACAGATGTAAAAACAGAAGTAGCTCTTCAAAAAACAAAAGATGCGGTAGACAAAGCAAAAAAAGATCTTCCCACCGATCTTACCCAGGATCCCAATGTGCAGGAAGTAAGTCTAAGCGAATTGCCAATCATGTATGTCAATCTCAGTGGCAATTTTGATATGATGAGTTTAAAAAAATTCGCTGATGATGCTAAAGATAAACTCGAAGAACTACCCGAATTAACCCGTGTGGATATAGTAGGAGCACCCGAAAGAGAATTTCAGATCAATGTAGACAATTATAAAATGCAAAGTGCTAACATCACTTTTGATGACATTGCCAATGCAGTAAAAAGAGAAAATGTTGATATTTCCGGGGGCCTGCTTGATGTAGGAAATATGAAACGTACATTGCAGATAAAAGGTCAGTTTAAAAATGTATTTGATCTCGAAAAAATTATTGTACGTAATACTGCCGGTGCACCCATATACTTAAAAGATATTGCTACTATAAAAGATACCGTTAAAACCAGTGAAAGTTATGCCCGTTTAAATGGCAAAAATGTAGTTACGCTTAACATTATAAAACGAGCCGGGGAAAATTTAATTCAAACCTCAGAAGATGTTAAAAAAATGGTTGCTGAATTAAAGGGTACTACTTTGCCGGAAGACCTTAAGGTAGTCATTACAGGTGACCAAAGCCGGGCCACCCGTACTTCTTTTAATGACCTGGTAAATTCCATTGTAATTGGATTTATCCTGGTACTATTAATTCTGATGTTTTTTATGGGCGTTACGAATGCCTTCTTTGTCGCGCTTTCTGTGCCCCTAAGTATGTTTGTCGCATTCCTGTTTTTACCGGCGGCCACATTAATAACCGGATCAGATGTTACACTGAATTTTATTGTACTTTTTGCCTTACTCTTCGGCCTGGGAATTATAGTAGATGATGCTATTGTAGTCATTGAAAACACACACAGAATTTTTATAGAGAATAAGGGGAAAATGTCGGCTATTGAATCAGCAAAGATGGCTGCAGGGGAAATTTTTATCCCCGTATTAGCAGGAACACTTACTACACTTGCGCCATTTTTCCCTTTGCTTTTCTGGCCGGGCATTATCGGTAAGTTTATGATCTATCTCCCAACAATGCTCATTTTTACATTAACCGCGTCATTGATTGTAGCATTTATAATGAACCCTGTTTTTGCGGTAGATTTCATGAATCATCCCGAAGAGCATGGAAATACCAGGAAGTCAGCTATCTTTAGAAGGCCAGCATTTTTGGTACCCCTGATTGCTGGAATCCTGTTCGATTTATTTCATGTACCCTTTCTGGGTAACCTGCTTATTTTCTTTTCATTATTAGTAATCCTAAACAAATATATTTTTGATTCACTGATTCATAAATTTCAGAATAATGTATTACCAGCAATAATGAGTAATTATGAAAAATTGCTAAGATGGGCAGTAACAAGATGGAGGCCAGTCTGGCTTCTTGCAGGCACTTTCGGACTGTTATTAATTTCTATAACCTTCTTTGCGCTAAGAAAAGTACCGGTAGTTTTCTTTCCCAAAGGCGATCCAAATTTTATTTATGTTTATTTGAAAATGCCTGTAGGTACCAGTGTTGATTATACGGATTCCATAACCAGGAACATAGAAGAAAAAGTTACCAGAGTACTTGATGGCCCTGGCGGCAAACCCAACCCTGTAGTAGAAAGTATCATTTCAAATGTTGCTATAGGAGCATCAGATCCACAAAGTGGCGATAGAAGTACGCAGCCCAACCTGGGAAGAGTGCAGATATCTTTTGTAGAATTTGCAAAACGAAATGGCGTTTCTACCGAACCTTATCTTGATTCTGTAAGGCAAGTAGTAAAAGGAATACCGGGCGCACAAATATCTGTTGCACAGGAAAGTAGCGGACCTCCTACTGACCCTCCTATAAATATTGAAATAGCCAGTGAAAATTTTGATCTGCTTACTTCAAACGCTACAGGGTTAAAAAATTATTTGGACAGTTTGCAAATTCCAGGTGTAGAAGAATTGAAAATGGACGTAGATCTTACCAACCCGGAAATTACGCTCACCATAAATCGTGAACGTGCATTAATAGCAGGTGTTTCTACCGCCCAAATCGGGCAACAGATCAGAACCGCTTTATTTGGGGAAGAAGTTTCTAAAATAAAAGACGGCGAAGATGAATACAAAATTCAACTCCGTAATCTTGAAGCGCAGCGGAAAAGCATTTCTGAACTTTTGAATATGAAAATTGTTTTTCGTGATATGGGAAGTGGTGGTCAGATTAAACAAATCCCGATAAGTTCCCTTGTAGATGTAGATTACACAAGCACTTATGGCAGTATAAAAAGAAAGAATGTAAAGAGAGTAATTACTTTATTTTCAAATGTACTTTCAGGTTATACACCCACTGAAGTAAATGCAAAGTTGAAAACTGCTATTGATAATTATAATATAAAAGGCACCGGTGTTACCATTAAACAAACCGGAGAAGGAGCACAGCAAGCTGAGACAGGAGCTTTCCTGGGAAAAGCATTGTTGATTGCATTGATGTTAATTTTATTCATCCTGGTATTACAATTTAATTCTATCAGTAAATCAGTCATCATTTTAACCGAAATCATTTTTAGCATTATCGGAGTATTACTTGGTTTTTCCATTACCGGCATGCAGGTATCTGTTGTAATGACCGGTATTGGTATAGTAGGATTAGCAGGCATTGTAGTTAAAAATGCCATCCTGGTAATTGACTTTGCAGATGAACTAAGAGCCCGTGGGATGAAACCAAAAGAAGCTGTGATACAGGCAGGTAAAATAAGAATCATACCGGTATTACTTACTGCTCTGGCAGCCATATTCGCTTTGATACCTCTTGGCATCGGTTTTAATATCAATTTCGTTACGATGTTCTCCGAATTGAACCCTCATATTTTCTTTGGTGGAGACAGTTCATTTTTCTGGAAACCACTAGCCTGGACAATTATATTCGGACTGGCATTTGCATTTTTTATGACACTCATAATGGTACCCGGCATGTACCTGATAGCTGAAAGGCTAAAACGTCCCATGCGCAGGCAGTTTGGAGGCAAATGGATTTCTATGCTTGGCATACCTCCGCTTACCATCTTATTTATACCATTAATGTTTATCACTATGTTTATCCAAAGATCCAAAGTAGCAAGAAGAAAAAGGAAGATGGGGAATAAGGTTGGCGAAAAATGGACAGGCAGTTGGTTTTAAAATAATCAGATTATCTTAATAGTATAAAACCTGTAGTCAATTAATTTTACTGCAGGTTTTTTTGCTATCAGAGTACAATAAAGGGTAAACCGGATAGACAAATTTTAAATCTTGAGAAATAAACTGATGCAATATTTGATTTTCCCATGCTTTTAACAATAATGTGAAGAGTTTATTAAAACTCATGGTTAAACCCGAATCTTAACCACTTTTTTATATTCCAAATCGCATTAGGCATCCACTTTGTGAAATCGTTTAAAAAAAACGATTATGAAAAAAATATTAT
The DNA here is from genome assembly GCA_030706605.1 of Bacteroidota bacterium. Lineage (GTDB taxonomy): Bacteria > Bacteroidota > Bacteroidia > Chitinophagales > Chitinophagaceae > Ginsengibacter. Next base: position 135,681 of record JAUZOE010000003.1, on the reverse strand, counting down.
CATTGCTATCCGGGCTGGCAAGCATAGCAATCATTTATTCTGGTTGCGCCAAAGAGCCTCTTAATAATTTAAATTCTGATGAATCACGGATATATATTACCGATCATGATTCTACAGTTTCATTTTCAAATTATAAAACTTACAGCATCTCCGATTCTGTCGCTATTATTGACAACGGAAACTCAACGATGCGATTGAATGAGGTAGATTCAGCCTACATCAATGCAGTAAAAAAATACATGTCTCAAGAGGGGTATACATTAGTAACCAAGGAACAAAATCCTGATTTAGGTGTGAATGTGAGCCATATTATTAGCACCACTACAGGGGTAATAAGTTATGGTGATTACTGGAATTATTATGATGGTTACTGGAATCCATACTATTGGGGATATCCCGGATATGGTTATTATATTCCGTATGGTTATGGCGTTTATCAAATAAAAGAAGGAGCAATAGCTGTAGATATTTTGGATTTAAAAAATGTTTCTGCCAACAATAAGATCAATGTAATCTGGACAGGACTGATCCGTGGCTCCGGCATATTTGATACCAGTATTGCAGACAGCCAGGTCAAAGCTTTATTTGACCAGTCAACTTATTTGAAGACCAATTAAAATTTATGATATGAAAAAGATTAAAATAATAGTTATTGCTATTTCCTTTTTGAGTTTTATTTCGCTGCCTGCAAGCGCTCAAAATGGAACCTTAAAATTAGATCTGAATTATAATTACAGCATTCCGGTTAGTGGGTTTAAAACTGATTTAATCAGCAATACTTCGCCAAGAGGATTTAGAGGAGGAATTATGTATGCTTTCAGTAATAAACTGGAAGCAGGATTATCATTTGGTTACCAGGATTATTATCAGAAATACCCAAGATCCATTTATGCGCTTAGCAAGACACAGGATGTCTCTGCAGTACTCAGCAATTCGATTCAAACCACAACTTTTCTCTTAAAAGCAAGATATTTCCCTTTAAATATAAATACTGTTAAACCCTATATTTCTGTTGGTGCAGGAACCAATTTGGTTGATTTTAAACAATATTTAGGCGAATTCGGAAGTAGCCAAACCAGTGTACAATTTCTTGCACAAGGTGGTATTGGAATAATGATACCCATTGGCAGATTAAAAACTTCAGGGATCAACGTTGGAGCAATTTACGATTACACTCCTTATAAAAAGTTGGGGTATAATAATCTTAATAATGTGAATTTACAGGCAGGGATCGCTTTTCAATTAAAATAAAGTGCCTGGCTTTTACTAAGAGTGAGTAAGAAAGTCTTCAGGTAAATTCTGAAGGCTTTTTTTATGTAAAAAATTCCCCATATCGTATAATTCTTAATCCAATGGAATCGTTTCTTTTATTTAGAATTAATTTATCACACATAATAAATTAATTATGCCCACGTTTAAGAGATATTAATCAACGTGTACAAAACCTATCCTATGATCGTCAAAGAAATCGTTTGCGAATTACTTATCGCAATTCATGTAATCCTTTTCATACAAACCAGAAGAGAAAAAATTAAAGCTTAAAAGATAAACGTTTCACGATATTTTCCAATAGCATTAGTATAATGCCCCTCTCTCTTAAACAGGAGGGGAAAATATTTCAATCAAACCAGAAATACTGCTTTCCACAATACATTCGGTAAGCCTTACTAATAATGTGTTACATCCCCGTGGTTACAGCATATCCAGGCTTCGGGCATTCTATTTTATCTCTGTCCTTTCAGCACCTTTTTTAAAAATTACCATTATTTTCTATCTCACTTTATGTTTTATCTGAAAGAAATATTTTTATTTTTCAAATAACACAATAGTAAAATAATGGATTGACTTTTAAGAATAAATCAAGACTTGCAAAAACTCCTCATTTCATAGAAGATCATAAAAAATTGAAAATCTTTTTGATTGATTATATTTGCAGCCCTTACAAAAAGGTTACTGCCTTTTCAGGCTAAAAATTAATATGCATGATTTCTATTTCTCCGTTTAAAGCACTAAGACCTGAACCTCAATTTGCGAAACAAGTAGCCTCCCGTCCATATGATGTATTAAGCAGCAAAGAAGCCAAAGTAGAGGCCGAAGGAAATTCTTACTCATTTTTGCACATTACCAAAAGTGAAATTGATCTTCCTGCCAATACGGATACCCATAGCAAACAAGTATATGAAAAAGCGAAGGAAAACCTGGATGCTTTTTTGAGTCGGCCCGTACTTTTTACCGAAAGTAAACCCTGCTATTATATTTATCAATTAATGATGAATGGAAAAACACAAACCGGTTTAGTTTGCTGTAGTTCTGTAAATGATTATGAAGAAGGTCTCATCAAAAAACATGAATTTACCAGGCCCGAAAAAGAACAGGATCGCATTAATCATATTAAAGCCACAGGCGCACAAACAGGAAATGTTTTTCTTGCTTTCAGGGACGTAGATTCATTAAATGATATTATCGAAAAATGGAAAACGGAAAAAAGTCCTGTATATAATTTTACGGCGGATGATGATATCCAGCATACCATCTGGGTTATCAGTGATGAAAAAATGATTGATAGGATAACCGATATTTTCAAAACGGAAGTAGAATGTACTTATATTGCTGACGGCCATCATCGTGTAGCATCCGCTGCAAAAGTAAAATACCAGTTAACAGATAACGAAGAAGCGGGCCATTTTCTATCTACCTTATTCCCGGCGAGTCAATTGCATATCATGGATTACAACCGTGTTTTAAAAGATCTTAATCACTTATCTGAAGAAGAATTTTTAGATAAATTACAAAAAGCATTTACTATAGAAAAGACTCAGGAAGCTTATTTGCCTGATGTTCCCCATACTTTTGGAATGTACCTGAACGGTCAATGGTACCAACTTACCTCAAAAAAAGGCACTTACTCCACAGACCCTATTGGCATTCTTGACATCACTATTTTGCAAAATAATTTACTGGATCCGGTATTAGGAATTAAAGATCAGCGTACCGATACACGCATAGATTTTATTGGAGGTATCAGGGGCATGAAAGAACTTGAACAAAGAGTGAACAGTAAAGAATGGGCAGTTGCTTTTAGCATTTATCCAGTAAGTATTCAGCAATTATTTGATATTGCAGACAGTAATAATATCATGCCACCAAAAAGCACTTGGTTTGAGCCCAAATTAAGAGATGGGTTACTTACTCATCTGATTGCTTAATAGCAAAAAATTACATGTAAAACCCACTACCACTAAGACATTAAGTGTCCGGAGTAAATCATTAGCAATAAGATAATGCCCAAAATTACCCGATAAATTCCCCACAAACGGAAGCCATATTTTTTTAAAAATTCTATAAAAAACTTAATAGCTAACATTGCCACTATAAAAGCTACTATATTTCCTATTATAAGGAGTTTTATTTCTTCCCCCGAAAATCCACCATTAACCTGAAAGTGTTTCAATAATTTATAGCCCGTGGCAGCCAGCATTGTAGGTACTGCTAAAAAAAATGAAAATTCTGCGGCAGCACTTCTTGTGAGTTTTTGCTGCATGCCACCAATAATAGAAGCCGCACTGCGGCTAACGCCCGGAATCATAGCAAGGCATTGCCAAATACCGATTACAAAAGAATTACTATAAGAAACTTGTTTCTCAGACCGGATGCGGAACTTCGTAAAAAGCTTATCTACAAAAAGTAAGATGATACCGCCGCCAAGTAATGAAATGGCCACCGTAGTAGAGCTTTCGAGCAAGGCATCTATTTGTTTTGAAAATAACAATCCAAGGATAATAGCCGGGATAACTCCAATCAGTAATTTGAAATAGAATTTCCAATTTTTGAAATCAAAAAATTTTTGCCAATACAAAACTACCACTGCCAGGATAGCACCTAACTGGATAGCAATAGTAAATACTTTGATAAAATCATTTTCTGCTATTCCCAGCAATTTTTCAGTAATGATCATGTGACCTGTAGAAGATATAGGAATAAACTCGGTAATACCCTCCACAATGCCAATAATAATCGATTCAACAACGGTCATTTTAAAAATATTATTAAGAAATGCAAAAAATAAAATACAAACATAAAAACAGCGATGAAATAATCACCGCTGTTTATAATTATATAACATATGAAAAATCAAAATCACTTTTGCTTTTTCATGATAGCATAAATCTCCACAACGAGCCCACCAACAATAAGAAATGGAGCCAATGTTATTCTCCGAAAACTGTAAATTTCATTATCATTAAAAACATTAGGATCAGCGCTCTTGCCCCCGACCATCAAAAAGAAGCCAATGGTCATGATAATCAACCCAATAACCATCCATTTGTAATTTTCTTTTGTAAACAATTTGTGTTCTTCCTCAACATGCTTCGCAGGATGGTGTTTCGATTGAGCAGAAACCGTATTTTTATTTGAACTCATAGTTATAATTGATTATATAATATTAAGAAATTTTAAAGAAATTTTCGGATTTAATATAGTTCATCCAGTTTCATTTTTAAATATTTTAAAGCCGACCGGTGTGTACTTAGTACTGTAATAAATATGCCAAGAATAGTTATTCCCCCAAAAATCAAAAACATATTTTTGGTATCGTGCAACAGTTTCAGATAAGGAATAAATTTCTCTGAAATCGTTATGAATCCAACCATTAACCCTATAGCAATGGCAGAGGCTATAATACCATTGACAACTGCCCTTCCATCAAGCGGACGCGTAATAAAGCCCCTGGTAGCTCCAACCATTTGCATGGTTTTTATCAAAAATCTATTGCTGTACATTGCCAGCCTTATGGTATTATCTATAGAAATAATGACAAATAACGATAAGATGATCGCTACTACCAGCAAAACCAATGTAGTAGTTTTTACAAACTGGCTCACACCGGCTACAGTAGCTTTTGGAGTTTGAAATTCAGAAACTGTAGTAGGGAAATTGGTAACAAGATTATTTTCTAAATTAGCAAGGCTATCCTTGTTAACATAATTTGCTTTTACATAAAAATCAATACTCTCTGGCAGAGGATTACTGATGGCTAATTTTTTCCAGAGTGTATCATTTTCCTGGTTATATTTTTCCAAAGCTTTTTCTTTGGTGATATATTGCACATCTACAGCAAAGGGAAGAGAATCAATATATTTTTTTACAGAATCAATTTGCTGGCTGTTGGCCGTGCGGTATATGTAGGCATGTAACTGGATATTTTCTTTAAAATAATCTCCTGTCTTTTTAATATTCAGAAATACCCATCCCACTATTCCAAAAAGAAACAACACTAATGACACACCGATAATGGCATATACATAAGAAGGTTTCCCGCGTTTGGTAGATGCTTTTCCAAATTGAGCCATGATTAAAAAATAAGTTTATATACAACAGAAGTTACTGAACGGACAAAAATAAATCATTTTACACAGGTTTAGTATTTTTGCGCCTTTCCCAATGAATGCTAATGTAATTTACATCTATCATTAGAAATAACGGGGAATGAATCAATAACATTTCTTTCACAATAAAATAATAAAGCGCTTGTTTGTTTTAATGTTTTGCAAAATAGATTTTCGCAAAATATTTACCAAAAATGAAGCAATATAAATTAGGAATTTTAATAAAAACAATGGAATATAATTTTAGAGAAATAGAAAAAAACTGGCAGGCTACCTGGAAGGAATCCGGAATTTACCAGGTGGAAAATTCTTCTGAAAAGCCTAAATTTTATGTATTGGATATGTTTCCCTACCCAAGTGGTGCGGGTTTGCATGTGGGTCATCCATTAGGTTATATAGCCAGCGATATTTGTGCCCGGTACAAAAGACTGAAAGGATTTAATGTATTACATCCTATGGGCTTTGATAGTTTTGGATTGCCTGCCGAGCAATATGCACTTGAAACCGGCCAACATCCGGCCACTACTACCGAAAAAAATATTGTCACTTTCAAAAACCAATTGGATAAAATTGGTTTTTGCTATGACTGGAACCGTGAAATAAAAACCAGTGATCCTGAATATTACCGCTGGACACAATGGATTTTTTTGCAACTTTTTAATAGTTGGTATAATCACGAGAATGATAAAGCAGAACCAATAGAAACATTGATAAATAATTTTGAAACTTCTGGTTCTGAAGATTTTTCTGCGGAAGAATGGAAAAGTTTTGATGAAAAAAAGAAACAGGAAATTCTTATGGATCTTCGTCTTGCCTTTTCCTCTTATGGCGAAGTAAACTGGTGCGAAGCATTAGGAACCGTATTGGCTAACGATGAAGTGGTAAACGGGGTAAGCGAGCGTGGTGGCTATCCGGTAGAAAAAAAGAAAATGAGGCAATGGTACCTGCGCATTACAGAATATGCTGACAGGTTGCTGCAGGGATTAGAAACAGTAGAATTCAGCGATGCGATGAAAGAAATGCAGCGCAATTGGATCGGTAGGAGCGAAGGGGCAGAAATGGAATTTGCAATTGACAATTCACAATTAGCAATTAAAGTCTACACTACCCGCCCCGACACTATTTTTGGTGTCGACTTTTTAGTGCTTGCGCCGGAGCACGAATTGGTAAATCAAATTACTACCGAAGAACAACAGAAATCAATAGATGAATACCTGGATTATGTAAAAAGCCGCAGCGACAGGGAAAGAATGTCAGAAGTAAAACAGGTTACAGGATGCTTTACAGGCGCATACGCAATCAATCCTTTTGACAGTAAACAAATCCCCATCTGGATTGCAGAATATGTGCTGGCCGGGTATGGCACCGGCGCTATTATGGCCGTTCCATGTGGTGACCAGAGAGATTTTGATTTTGCAACACATTTTAAAATTCCTATTACCAATATCATAGGTGAGCATTATAATGGCACTGAAGCCAATCCTACCAAAGAGGCCGTGTTGCAAAATTCCGGATTCTTAAATGGCTTGTTGATGAAAGATGCCATTGGCGTAGCTATCAACAAAATAGAAGAAATGGGTATAGGAAAACGAAAAGTAAATTACCGGATGCGGGATGCGGGATTCAGCCGCCAGCGTTATTGGGGCGAACCATTCCCGATTATCTGGAGCGATGGAATAGCCATCCCTTTGGATGAAAAAGAATTGCCTTTGGAATTACCTTTTGTAGAAAAATACGGACCAGGGAAAGAAGGCGAAGGGCCATTATCTAATTTAGTTGATTGGGTAAATGTTTCCAATGGTAAACGCGAAACCTCTACCATGCCCGGCTATGCTGGCAGCAGCTGGTATTTCCTGCGCTATATGGACCCTCACAACAACCAAACTTTTGCCGACAGAAAAGCAACTGATTACTGGAACCAGGTAGACGTTTATATTGGCGGAACTGAACACGCTGTCGGCCATTTACTGTATAGTCGATTATGGACAAAAATTCTTTATGATCTTGGTTATATAAGTTTTGATGAGCCTTATAAAAAGTTGGTTAATCAGGGGATGATAACGGGGGTTTCTCAATTTGATTATGAAATAACTGATGATGAAATGATCATTTTATTGAACAAAGAACTTGGAAGTGATTTGAAAGAAATGCCACAGCGATTTGTGTATTTTGATTCACAGGGTCAACTAAAGCCCAAAACTTTTGATCAGGGGAAAAAATATAAAAGGTTTGTCTATTCATTCAATTTAGGCGCTCGAATTCGAAAGGAGGTAATAAATCGAATGAAAAACAATAATGACTATAACATTACATTCGGTACCGTTGGTGATACAGGAGGAAAACGAATTCCGATAGAATATGTTAAAGACGACTTACTTGATCTAAAAAAGTATATAGAAAACAACCCTTTTGCAAAAGATAATGTTTATATCACGGAGAATGGATACTTTATTGATGGTGAATATTTTTATTTAAATGATGAGCTTGATGAAAGGTTTTATACAAAACCGATTGTGGAAAAAATGTCCAAATCAAAACGTAATGTGGTAAATCCAGATGATATAATATCCCAATACGGCGCAGATACTTTCCGTATGTATGAAATGTTTTTGGGTCCTGTAGAACAAAGCAAACCGTGGGATACCAAAGGCATTGAAGGTGTTCATCGTTTTTTGAAAAAGCTGTGGCGTTTATTTTATGACGAACAAAAAGGAAAAGTGTGGAACGAAGAAAAGCCCAACAATGCGGAGTTTAAAACGCTTCATAAAACCATTAAAAAAATTGAAGAAGATACAGAACGGTTTTCTTACAATACTGCGGTAAGTGCTTTTATGGTTTGTGTAAATGAACTTACTGATCTTAAATCTCATAAAAAAGAGATACTTGAACCTCTTTTAATTTTATTGACTCCTTATGCTCCGCATATTGCGGAAGAACTTTATCACGCGCTTGGGAATTCAGACTCGATTCTTAACGCAGAATATCCAAAGTTGGAAAATAAATATCTTGTTGAATCAGAAAAAGAATATCCAATTTCCATCAACGGAAAATTAAGGACCACTATTACTATCTCTCTTGATGCCACACAGGCAGATGTTGAAAAAATTGCTTTAGATAATGAAATAGTTCAAAAATGGCTGGATGGCAAAGCCCCTAAAAAAATAATTTTCGTGAAGAATAAAATGGTGAATGTGGTGTTGTAGTTTTCATTACTATTGACTACTTCAATAAGGGAAGCATGGCGTCTAAGTCAATCTTATTTTCTTCCAAGGTTCTTAATGATTTGTCACTAAGTATGGTGCCTAATTTTCTAAGATCAAATTTATCCCTGAATTTAGAGTAAGAATTTCTAACCATATTAAGCAGTTCATTTTTATCTATAATATCTGCCAGGTCTATTACGTAAGAATCTTCAGCAACATATTCCAGGATGGTTTCTTGTTCAAAAACAAACCGACAACTGAACCTACAGGCAATTCCTTTTTTTGTAGAAGCTCTTTTTTTCATTACATCCAGTGTTATGAAATTAGATATCTTCCATGGCTCCTCAATAGGGATAGATGGTGGATTATAATTCCATTCAGTTACAACAAGTTCAGTTTGTTCTATCAATTGTTATAATTTTCTATTATGCTAAATCTTACTTAGCGTGAAGTTCCTTCAGTTACAATAGAACTAAGATATATACTATTTACCCGGCTGATGTCATATCCGTTTTAACCAGCCCGAAATACTCATTCTGTCACGATTAGCCTTCGTTACTTCATGTTCCATCTCATCGCTTTTAAAAAACACAGCAGTTTGTGATTGAGGCAGAATCTTTTGAACCGTTTTATCGTGGTAGACCACTAATTCACCACCATCTTTCTCCAGCCAGTTTTCATTTAAATAATTAATCAACGAATACTTCCTGTTACTGTCATTATTGAACTGGTCTTTATGCCGCTTGTAACTACTGCCTTCCTCATAAATTGCATAATGAAATTCATAACTATTAATTCCGGTATAGCAGGTACAGTTCAGGTGGTTGATAAAATCGTCTACCTGTAGCAAAAATTCCCTTTCAAAAATATTATTGCGGGTTTTATCCATCCAATAAATTTTGTCACCCCGCATTTTTTGTTGGGAATCTTTTACCTTATTATTTCCAATCCCAGCATCTGTCATCAGATCATCCTTTTGTAATTCCCGGATATTTTGTTGCAAGCCATTAGATAAATCTTTACTTAAAAAGCCGGCATCAATGCCTACTTTATTTTCCAGGAAGCTATCAATCAATAAATCAAATTGATTATTCATCGTCTTTGCTCTTCATTTCGTCATTCACAAAATTCATAAGACTTTTTATATTTTCAGAAGAAAAGTCAAATGCCAATCCTGCTGTTTTATATAACTCAGGCAAAGTTTTGGTAGCTCCAAGACTTAAAGCTTTCATATAATTATCCAATGCCTGTTCCGGATTTTTTTTGTATTGCATCCAGAGACCTATGGCGCCTAACTGTGCAATGCCATATTCTATATAATAAAAAGGAACTTCAAATAAGTGTAATTGCTTTTGCCATCCGTTTTCCACGTATTTTTCAAGCCCTGAATAATCAATGACCTCACCAGAAAATTCATTGAAAATTTCTGTCCATCTTTTGGCTCTTTGCGCTACTGTATGATTTGGATTTTCATAAATCCAATGTTGAAATTTATCAACAATGGCTATCCATGGAAAAATAGTGATCACTCTTTCCAACTGGTGTTCTTTGGCTCTTTTTAAATCTTCTTTATTATCAAAAAATACATCCCAATAATCCATACTGAAAAGTTCCATGGCCATACTAGCCACTTCAGCAATTTCCATTGGATAATCCTTAAAAGAATTCAGTTCGAGCGAATGCGTAAGAAATGATTGAACAGCATGTCCGCCCTCATGAATCATCGTAGTCACATCATGCATTTGTCCGGCTGCATTCATAAAAATAAATGGAGCCCCGGTTTCTGCCAATGGCATATTATAACCTCCGGGCGCTTTTCCGCTTCTGCTTTCCAAATCAAGATGCTTCATAGAATTCATTTGCCGGAGGCAATCTCCAAAAAATGGCTTGAGCTTTGTAAAGCATTCAATTGCTTTATTAAGCAGTTCATTTCCTGTTTTAAAAGGCTCCAAAGGAGTAGTCCCTTCCGGCTCTGCTTCCACATCCCAGGGACGCAGAATTTCCAGTTTCAGTTTCTGCTTTTTATTGGCATAAATTTTATTTACCAATGGTATAACATGCTGCTTCACAGAATCATGAAAACGAAAACAATCTTCTTTTGTATAATCAAACCTTCCTAATTCTTTAAATCTGAAATCACGATAATTTTCAAAACCCGCATTCAGTGCCTCCTGGTTTCGTTTTTGAATTAATTGAGTAAAAAGGTCATTTAATTGATCTTTATCCTGCAACCTTCTTTCATTTACCTTGCGATATACTTCTTCACGAAGATTTCTATCATGGCTTTCTAAAAATTTAGATGCCTGCTGTAGCGTATATTCTTTCCCATTAACTTCTATTGTCATCTTTCCGGTAATCATACCATAATGCTGTTGCATAACGGAAAGTTCCGACTGGATCGGTATATTTTCTTCACGAAAGAGTTCTATACTTTTCCTGATAGAACGCAGGAAGGTAAAATATTTGTCCTTATCTAATTCATTGACAAAGGGCGTATTAATCAATTTTTTATTCAATGCAAAAGCATAAGGCTGAATCCGTGGCTGTATTTCTGTGCAAAAGAAATTGAACGACTCTTCCAATTTTTTATCATTGGTATTGCAGGTCATCCTGATTTGACGCCAACAAAAATCTTCATTAATCATTGCCTCCAGTTCACTCATATCTTTCAACCATTTCTCCAAATCTACTTTTGAATTAATAGGTCTCTCCAAAAGTTCTTTAAAGTAGGGTTCAATGGTTTCCCATTCTGAAATAATTAAATTATCAGGCAGATAAAACCTTGGTAATTTTTCTATATTGGCAAATGCACTCATTAAGAATTCGGGTTTTAGATTTTTGAATCAGGCGATTAACGAAATTAATTTAAGAAAAATGAAACATTCTACGTTTTCAATCCCAAATTACTTAACGCCCCTACTCTCAATTTTCTTTGGATTAGATTGCTGTGGCTTCATGTCTTTTACATGTGCGTTTTCTGTATGAACCGGCTTTGCATTCTTTAATTCAATAGCAGCTTCTTTTTCCTCCTCTGTTTTTACTTTAATGGCAATCTTGTTTTTTTCCAGTATCTGGTACCATTTTACCATTTTTTTCATATCGCTTGCGTATACTCTATCAAAATCAAGTTCAGGATATACTTTTTCGAAATAAACTTTTAGACCTTTAATATCTGCTTTAGTGTCCGGGATTTTTTCTTTACTTTTTTTCATGGCCTCAAATATTTCGGCAAGGCTGGTATTATCTTTTGTGGTATATACTTCAATACTTTCAAGATGCGAAAAATTATGTTGCCGTGTACTTACAAATTTGGTAGTATTATTTTCCAATGAACGTACTACACCACCATCAGATTTTGATGATAAAAGCTCAAATAATCCACCCAATCCTGTTACGGAAACTATCTTATTATAATCCATAAATAATCATTTTATTTTTGGGTGCAATATAATTGAAATGATTTTGAGTTCCGTTAATGAATTAAGAAATCCTGATTTTAGCCGCAGAAAAAAAATATATTTTTTCGCAGGGTTTTTATCAAATAGTCGTCATATACATACTTAATCATTACTATGAAACAATTTATAACTTTACTTTTATTAAATGTATTTTTTGCGATAAATGTAAATGCACAATCCGTCTCCGGTCTGCTACTTGATGCTAACAGCAATATGCCTGTAACCAATGCTACCGTAAAACTCACTCAAAGCAATTCGCCTGAAACATCGTTTAATACTGTCAGCAATTCAAAAGGACACTTTACGTTCGATGATGTTCCTAATGGTAATTTTATTCTTTCCATCACCTTTGTAGGATATGAAAATTTGAATAAAGAAATTACCTTAATAAATGGACAGAATGTCAATTTAGGAAATATTGTTATTGCAAAAGAAGCCAAGACTCTTTCTACCGTTGTAATTAATGGAGCTGCACCCCCGGTTAGGAATAATGGAGATACACTTGATTATTCGGCTACCCAATTTAAAGTAAATCCTGATGCTACCAGTGAAGACCTGATCAAAAAAATGCCAGGAATTACAGTTGATAAAAGTGGTACGGTAACTGCACAGGGAGAAACAGTAAAAAAAGTAACCGTAGATGGACGGGATTTTTTTGGAGATGATGCTACCGCTACATTACGAAATCTTCCTGCAGAAGTAATAGACAAGATCCAGGTATTCGACAAATTGAGCGACCAGGCACAACTAACAGGTTTTGATGACGGCAACACCACAAAATCAATCAATATAGTTACCAAGAAAGATATGCGCACAGGCAATTTCGGGCGTATATATGCTGGCTACGGCACCGAAGGAAGATATAGTGGCGGAGGAAATGTAAGTTTTTTCAATAATGCACGGAGAATTTCATTGGTTGGGTTAGTGAATAATGTAAATCAACAAAATTTCTCCTCCCAGGATTTGCTGGGTGTCACCAGCTCAGGTAATCGAGGCGGTGGTGGCCGGCGAGGCGGCGGTGGTGGCGGCAATAATTTTTCAGTAGGCCAGCAAAATGGAATTGCCAAAACCAACGCATTTGGCATCAACTATAGTGATGCATGGGGAAAGAAAATTGATGTTTCGGGAAGTTATTTTTTCAATAATAGTAATACTTCCAACAATCAAACTCTTAACCAGCAGAATATTATCACACAGGATAGTAGCCAATATTATGATGAAAATACTATCTCAGATAGTAAAAATTATAATAACAGGGCTAATTTCAGACTTAATTATAAAATAGACTCAAACAATACTCTTTTGGTAACTTCCAGCCTGAATTTTCAAAATAATAATTCAGTCAATTTTGTACATGGCACTAATTACCAGGATGTTAATAAGCAAAATTTATTAAGCCTGACAGATAATGACATTAATACCCAATACAACGGAAATAATTTAAGTAATCTAATTTTATTTCGACATGCATTCAAAAAGCGTGGCCGCAGCATTTCGTTAGGTATTAATACGAACTTCAGTGATAAGATTGGCAATAATTATCTGACAGCAATAAACACTTATTATAAATCAACAACAATTATAGATTCTTTACAACAACTATCTAATCAAAAAAATCATAATAATCAGTACAGTTTTAATTTGGAATATACTGAACCTATTGGTAAAAAGACACAAATGCAGATCAATTACAATCCGTCTTTTTCAAATAATAATGCCGACCAGGAGACCTTCAATTATGATAATGGGTCTGCTAAATATTCCTTGTTAGATACCAGCCTGAGCAACAAATTCAATAATACTTACAATACTCAAAATACCGGAATCACTTTCAGACATGGGGATAGGAATAATATGATTGCAGCAGGAATTTCATATCAATACAGTGAATTAAAAAGTGGTCAAATTTTTCCACAAGTGAGCCAAATCGATAATACTTACAATAATTTTTTAGGCAATATGTTTTCACGATTTAAATTGTCCTCAAGAAGCAATATTAGAATTATTTATAGGGGATCAGTAAACTCGCCATCAGTGACACAATTGCAGAATGTAATCAATAACTCTAACCAGTTTTTTTATTCAACAGGTAACCCTGATCTGCAACAGCAATACACCAATAATATAATCACGCGGTATTCTTATACCAATAGCGCCAAAAGTCAAAGTTTTTTTGCCAACCTTTTCTTTCAAAATATTAATAGTTATATAACCAACGCAACTTATACGGCTACAAAAGATTCTGCTCTTTCCAATACAGTTATACTTCGCAAAGGTTCTCAAATTTCAAAACCTGTAAACATAAATGGGTATATCAATGCCAGGTCGTTTTTCACATTTGGGATGCCATTAAAATTCATAAAATCAAATCTGAACTTGAATGCCGGATTTGGATACGCAAAACAACCTGGCTTACTTAATAATGTATCCAACATTTCTAATTCTTATAATTACAACCTCGGAGCCGTTTTGGCAAGCAACATCACTCAGTATATTGATTTCACACTTTCTTATGCGGCCAATATTAATACAGTAAAAAATACTATACAGCCATCATTAAATAATAATTATTTTACCCAATCTGCTGGTATCGGCTTTAACCTTCTTACCAAGAAAGGTTTATTTCTCAATAATGATTTAAGTAATGAATATTATAAAGGATTATCAGGTGGGTATAATACAAACTATTGGCTATGGAATGTAGCTATAGGGCAAAAACTCTTAAAAAATCAAATGGGAGAATTGAAATTATCTGTATTTGATCTTTTGAAACAAAACAAAAGTATTACCCGCAATGTTACAGATTCATATATCCAGGATGTACGAAACCAGGTATTGCAACAATATTTTATGCTGACCTTTACTTATAAATTAAAGACCTTTGGAAAGGGGAAGCCGGTAGAAAATGAAAGACAAAGAGATTTTCGTGGTTTTGGAGGTTTTGGCGGACCACCACGTGGTTCCGGGGGCCCTCAACTTTAGCATTTAAATATTTTTGCTTTGAATGAAAAGGAATTAATAGCCCTGCTAAAACAAAAAGACAGAGCTGCTTTTAAAGATATAGTAGAAACCTGGCAGGATATGGTTTACAATACAGCTCTGGGCATATTGCAAAATGAAGAAGATGCTGAAGATACAGCGCAGGAAGTATTTATACAGGTATTTGAATCTATTTCTTCTTTTAAAGAAGATTCAAAATTGTCGACCTGGATATACAGGATAACCGTCTCAAAATCTTTGGATCACATCAGGAAAAAAAAGAGAAAAAAAAGATTTGCATTTATACAGAGTTTATATGGGGGAAATGACGAAAAAATGATCGAACCTCCTGATTTTTTTCATCCCGGGATAAGTATAGAAAATAAAGAAAATGCTGTAGCTCTTTTTAAGGCAATTGAGAAATTATCCTCAAACCAGAAATCAGCTTTTGTGCTGAATAAGATAGAAGGATTAAGTTATCTTGAAATTGGGGAAATAATGGAACTGAGTGATTCGGCGGTAGATGCCCTGTTACAAAGAGCCCGGAAGAATTTAAAAGTAAGTCTGAAGGATTATTATAAATTATTAGGTTGTTAAAATAGAATGTAAGGTTTTTAAACAAAGGTTTTATAATAAAAGAACGTCTAAATTGATAGGATTAAAAAAAATTGAACTCATTAAACCATAGCCATGCAAGAAAATATCAATAAAAAAATTGAAGATGCTATGCATAGTATAGATGGCATAGAAAAATCATCTCCTTCCCCTTTTTTCTTTACGCGCCTTGAAGCCCGTATGCAAAAAGAAAAAAATATCTGGGAAACGCTAACCTCATTTATCACTAAGCCGGTTATTGCTTTTGCCTGCATTTGCCTGGTGATTATGATAAATGCGTTTGTTATTTTTTCTTCTTCAAATACGGATAGTACTGTTACACAACAAACCAATCAATTAGCTACAGTGGATGAATATAGCCAGTTAAGCGCCACTTTATACGAATTCGAAAATACTAAACCATGATGGATACTACTAAAAAATATAAAGCACTCGTTTCTATTATTATATTTTTATTGATAACCAACTTTGCCATGTTGCTGTTTTTCATGGTACTCAGTAAGCCTGCAGAAGAAAAACCCAGGAATCATGAACAGAATGGCTTTTATACATTATTGCAAAAAGAAGTGGGTTTTTCACAAAGTCAGTTGGGCCAATACCAGGACTTAAGAACCGAGCAACGTAAAAATGTAAGTCCCCTGTTTAATGAAGTAAAAAAGGCAAAAGAAGATTTTTACGAATTATTGTATTCAGATAATGTATCCGATTCGTTAATTAATGCGGATGCAGATTCAATAGCTCAGGCACAAAAAAAACTTGATATGCAAATGTTCCGCCATTTTAAAATGGTGAGGAATATTTGTACTCCTGAACAAATTCAAAAGTTTGATTCTTCTATGAAAAAAGTGATAATACGCATGACAAGCAGGCCCGGAAGAGGGAAACCCAACAATAATCAAGATTCAAAAAATTAAACACATTAAACAAAAAATAAACATTTATGAAATCAAAGTTCACCATGTTGATGGCATTTATCTTAATGGCCACAACCAGCATTTTTGCCCAGGGAATGCGACAAACAGTTCCTGAAAGAGTAAAAGCAACAATGGAAAAAATGACTACTCCCCTGGGTCTGAATGATACCCAGGTAACGAGTACTTCCGCTGTGTTTACGGATTATTACACGGCACAGCAGAAGATGTTTGAAGATGCCAGAGCTTCCGGCGAACGCCCTGATCGCAGTGCATTTGAAAAAATGGCTGACGATAGAGACACTAAGCTAAAAGCTATTTTTACCGCAGATCAATACACAAAATTTAAGAATGAAGTAGAAGCTACTTTACGCCCACAAAGATCCGGTGGCGGAAATAATTAATCAATAAAATTTGTGATTTATAAAAAAAGGGTTGTTTTTTGATAATAACCCTTTTTTTATTATTATAATTTTATTCGTAATGCAACATTAAATACCCTTCCATCCAACGGAGCATATATCTGCCTGAAAGTAGGATTGCTTATCGGTGGAATTACAATATTTTCAAACCGGGTTTGTCTCACATCAAATATATTTTCGCAATTAGCAATTACATCAAAATGCTCAAAATGCTTTTGAACAATTAATCCGCTTGTGAAATAACTTTTAGTCTTAGTATCATGATCACGATACATGGACGAAAGATAATATCCTTCATAAGCAACAGAAAAATTATCTTCCTTTTCATAAATAATGTCAATATTTATTTTGCTCTTTGGTGTTAGCGGGACAAAGGATTGGATGCTGTTGTATTTTCTTCTTGCATCAACAAAACTATACCCTACAAAAAATTGAAAATCATCAATATTTAACCGGGCATTCGTTTCAAATCCTTTTGTTATTATAGGTTTACTCATATTTATAAAATGAAAAGTATCCAGCTCCAAAGGGTTATTTATTTGGGTAATGTAAAAAGATTGGTTTATGGTTATTGAACTTTCATCACTAATCAGTTTCTTATAATTAAAATCTAAATTTCCACCGGTAGATTTTTCTGCCTTAATATTTTTTGAGAGTGGTTGAATATTGTTAATACCTGCCAGTTCTGCTTCTGTAGAAAAAATAGTAGGTAATTTGTAACCCAATCCACTACCGGCTCTCACATAAAATTCTTTATTGAATTTATACATTACGGCCAAACGGGGCAAAACAAAATATCCAAATTGGTTTTGATAATCGGTTCGCAGTCCTGCCTCCAAAGTAAATTTTTGGGTAGGCTTCCAATCATCCTGCAAAAAAATCCCTGTGGTATTATAATTATAATTTCTTTGAAGGTGACTTTTACTGCTATCCTCTACAAATTTTTCCGAAGTAATATTTACACCGGCAACAAATTGTTGTTTTGCTATTTTAAAATTGCAAGAAGCTTCAGAATAACTGCTGGTTTGATTC
The DNA here is from genome assembly GCA_030706605.1 of Bacteroidota bacterium. Classification (GTDB taxonomy): domain Bacteria; phylum Bacteroidota; class Bacteroidia; order Chitinophagales; family Chitinophagaceae; genus Ginsengibacter. Next base: position 117,674 of record JAUZOE010000003.1, on the reverse strand, counting down.
CCTTTAAAAGTTGATGCAGGTTGATTAATTCCCCTGTCAAAATAGGATACACTGTTTTTGATGGTTAGCGAATTTCCTTTATTGAATTTTTTTTCAAATAAGAATTGTGAGGAACCGCGATTGGAAATATTTTGCTCATAATATTGGTGCAAACTATCTTTTTGGTTTTTTAATGCAAGCATATCTCCTCCTTTGCGATTATCAAAAGTTCCATTGAGTCCGAAACGCATGATAGTTTTGGGATTAAAATAATAATAAAAGGTGGGTGCAATAGTAAAAGTTTTCGTTTGTGGCACATCAGAAAAGCCGTTTTTACTAAAATCTACTGCTTTTTGAAAATTATTTGCTGCTAGAAAAGTAAGGCCAATTTTTTTCCATTTCTGAGAAAAATATCCATCAACATCTGTTCCTGATTGGGAAGTCCGGTTTCCCAGAAATGTCAATTCTCTTTTTTCATGTGGTTGCTTTGAGATTAAATTTATGATTCCCCCTATCGCATCACTACCATATAAGGAAGATGATGACCCTTTAATTATTTCTATCTGTTTTAAATCAAGCGGAGGAACCTGCATAATACTCAACCCCTGTGCAAATCCGCCGTAAAGAGGAAAACCATCCTTAAGTATCTGGGTATATTTGCCATCCAGCCCCTGCAAACGGATACTCACATTTCCATTCACTGCCGAGGTTTGCTGCGCCTGAATGCTCGATGATTCCAATAAAAGTTTTGAAATGTTGGTAGGTTTAATATTGGTTTCTTCATTTACCTCGTCTTTTCCAATTACCTCTACCCGGATAGGAATATCTTCTATACGCGAATTAGTCCTTGTGGTAGAAACTATAATGTCGCTTAATTCGCTGCTTTCTTTTTGTAAAGGAATTTCAACTGGTTGTTGTTGTGATAATGGGAAAGAGAATTTCATCTCCTTTTCTGCATACCCGATTGATGAAAAAACAATATTGTATTCCCCTTTGGGAATATTGTTAATGATCAGGTTTCCGCTGGAATCTGAAGAGGTTCCTATTTTTAATTTATTGATGTAAGCAGTAACGTCGGCAAGACTTTCATTACTTGCGCTGTCTTTAATGATTGCTTTGAAGCTATTCTGAGCATGAGCAAAAAGAGGAATAAAAAATAAAATGGTAATTAATTTTTTCATTGATAACTATATTTGATTTGCATCTAAATAAATAGCTATCCTTGCCTATGAAGAATAGCAAAAAACATTTATCAAATGCTATCAAATACGTATGTTGCGAAAAAGGAGATAGGTCTTTATGGATGATGTAAGTGGAGCGCCGCTAAAAAGAACATTTCTAAAAGCTGGAAAGCCATTTCCAGGGGAGGTTGTTACTGAATGTTTTTTTAAATTCCCTTGCTCACAAATAGTTTCCTTTTGTAAGCCAACCTCTGAAAACTGCTCTATGTAATTATGAGAAGAGCTATTGAGGATTTTTTCCCCAGTCCACTCAAGTGATGACAATACAAATAAAACTGAGGCAACTATTAGCAGGCTTTGTTTAATATACTTTCGTCTTAAAAGTCTGGCCATTTGAAATACACCGTACTCGAAGTTGTCAAGCCTTTCTATAACCCCAACAAAAAAAATAAATAAGCTATATAGCAGATTACCTTTTTTTCTTTTGCAGGGTAAAATAACCTGCCTTGCTGTAACATATCCAAAACGTAAAATATCAATAATAAGAAGAAACACTTTACTTATTATATCTTTTACACGGCTCATTATAAATACGAAAGTAAGTATTAAATATATGAATATATTTACTTGTCCTGTTAATCAATAATTAATATTTAAAAAATAATCAGTTCAGAAACCGCCTTTAGACTTTTAAATCTTTCCACTTAAGAAACCTTCATTCATCTCACCAATTAATCCTAATACATTTTTCTTTCCCAGTTTTTTTTCTGAACTGGTAACAAAATGCTGAGGCAAAAATTGCTGTGTTTTGCGTAAGCTTTCCAAAAAAGATTTTACATTTTTACTTACAATGGCTTGTTTCTCTTTATCCGATTTTGTAAAAACTATTGTCAGCGGTATTTCCCATAATCCAAGACGCTTTATAAATTCAAGATCAAGTTTTTGAGGCGAATGCCTCGCATCAATTAATACAAAAACATTCACCAGGTTTTCTCTTTTCCTGAGGTAATTTTCAATCATCTGCTCCCATCTTCTGCGTGAACTTTGCGAAATTTTTGCAAACCCATATCCCGGCAAATCCACCAAGTACCACTGGGTTTCATTAAAATCTCCCGCTTTGGGAACACTCCTGATTTCAAAATGATTGATCATTTGTGTTTTCCCGGGCGAATTGGAAGTTTTTGCCAGCTTTTCATTATTGCAAAGCATATTGATAAGCGACGACTTGCCCACATTGCTCCTGCCTATAAACGCATATTCAGGCTTGTCGGGGGCAGGGCATTTTTCAAACGATGGGCTGCTAATGATATATTCTGCTTTTTTAATGTGCATTATGCTTGCAATATACATTAATAGAAAATATACACTTAATGAAGGCTTGTCAAAAAGTGTAGATTGACCAATATGAGCTTAAAATCAAAAATAAAAGTGAAAGAACATTTAAGAAAGAAGGATATAGTTCCAAAAAACTATCTTTGAAGTCATGAATGTTTTTCCACACGATACGATAGTGCCATTTAAGAATTCTGCCGATAGCAAAAAGAAGCAGGTTGAAAACATGTTTGATAAAATTGCCTACCGTTATGATTTTCTCAATCGGTTTTTAAGTGCTGGAATAGACATAGGCTGGCGCAAAAAAGCCATAAAAGAATTGAGCTCAATAAACCCAAAGCAAATCCTTGATGTAGCTACCGGTACAGGGGATTTTGCTATTACAAGCTATCAATTATTAACCCCCGAAAAAATTACCGGGATTGATATTAGTGAAGGGATGTTGGAAATTGGCAGAAAAAAAATAATAAAAGCTGGTTTGCAAAGTCACATTGAGTTGTTAAATGGAGATAGTGAGGCAATTTTATTTGATGATAATTCGTTTGATGCAGTTACTGTAGCCTTCGGAGTTCGAAATTTCGAAAATCTTGAAAAGGGATTATCAGAGATAAAAAGAGTACTTAGGCCGGGAGGAAAATTAATTCTCCTGGAATTTACCAGGCCATCAATGCCGGTAATAAAACAACTATATGGCTTTTACATGAAATTCATCACACCAAAAATTGGAAAGATTATTGCTAAAGACAATGATGCCTATCAATATTTAAATGATTCAGTTTTTCAGTTTCCCGAAAAAGAAAATTTTATTCACATTTTAAACCAATCTACGTATAGAAACGCTTTCTACAAAACATTGACATTAGGAATATGCACCATTTATTGCGCCGAAAAATAGTTTTAATTATACTGTCATTCGTGTTTTGTTCTACCTCATCTATAGCACAGTTACGCGATGCCGTTAACCAGGAAAATCATGATGATAAGCCTTTTCATTTTGGTATTAATATTGGTTATAATAAATCGCATTTTAATTTCACACATCACCCTCGCTTTTTGCAATACGATTCAATAATGGATGTAGAGAGTATTAATAATTCAGGAATCAACCTGGCATGGCTGGTGAATGTGCGTATGAGTAATCATTTTGACCTCAGGCTCCACCCGCTTGATCTTACTTTTTCTGATAAGGAATTTTTATACACACAGAAATATTCATCGGATACTTCTATAACAAAAAAGATCCAGTCCATTACTTTGAGTTTCCCCATACAAATTGCATTTAGCAGCGACAGGATCGGAAATTTTAAAGTATATACAATTGCCGGCGGAAAATTTGATTATGATCTTGCCAGCAATGCAGGAGCCAGCAAGGCAGAAGATCTTATTAAATTAAAAAAATCAGACCTCAGTGTAGAACTAGGAATGGGATTTCATATTTATTTTCCATTCTTTGTTTTATCTCCCGAAATTAAACTCAGCAGTGGATTGGTAAACCTTCACAGTCGTGATGTAAATTTAAAATACTCAAATGTGATCGATAAGATCAATTCAAAAATGATGACATTTTCACTAACAGTTGAATAAAATATCATCCTAACCCTTTCACTTTGGAGGCAGGAAGATGTTGAAACATTTTTTAATAATTATAATCTCTCCTTGCAGCATTCCACCTGATACCTAAATTAAACATATTTACATTGTTTAGCCCCGTATATTTTCGATATAGCGCAGTTCCTTCTACAAACAAATTTTCTTTAAGCTCGTAAGATAAAGTCAGTGAGGCATTCATGCATTTTACTTTTCTACCGCTTCCTACGTAGTACCCAAAATCCTGAGTACGGGTGTTGTATAGTTCAAAAGGATTACTCCCAAAATTAATTCCTGCAGAATCTAAACCTTGTTTATAATAAATTGCCCGGGCATCTACATACCATCGCGGTGCAGGTTGGTATTTTAAAATGCCTATCCATTCCTGGAAATTGGCGCCTAAAGGATGGCTCAATGGTTGATTATAATGAGTATAATTAGCGATAGAATCATAATGCGAATACGTAAAAGGCCTTACCCGGTTAGTTTCTAATTGAAGATCAAGGTTATTAATTTTAAATGCGTCGATATATTTTATGCCAAGCTGATAACCAAATTTATTAGCCCAATATCCATCATTTTTTAAGATTTTATTCGCCTGAAATTCATCTAAAAGCAATTGTCCGTAAAACTGGAAATGATGTGCGGCATTGGCTTTGAAATTTAATCCGGCTACGGCATTATCAGGGCTTCCCAAAGTCCCTTCAATGTGTCTTAAGAAAATAATTGGATTCAGGTATTCAAAATCAAACCTGTTTTTTCTTCCAAAAATAACTCCTTCAAATACTCCTACATTAAGCCATTTTGTAAGATTAACGCTCAATTGATGCATTGCCGCATATTTCCTGTCCAATAAATTATCGCCATTTTTTACAAACTGCGGCATCAATTCCATGAAGAGATTTTCATAATCAAACTTCCAAATTTTTGTATTCAGTTTTAAAAATAGATAACTATCTCCATCATCACTCAAAAAAAGACTTCGGTATCCATCACCAATAAAATTTTTATCGTACCCAAATTGTATATCAATATATTTGGTGACATTAAATGTAAAATAACCTCTCCCGTCAAAATAATCCTGTCCATTCTTTTTAAATTTTTTATAAAACCCTACACCGGGAACTGCATTAAATTCCGCTACCCTGCTTTGAAAAAATAATGGGCCTCTTTCCTGGTTATCCGTTATGGTAGTTGAGAACCCGATCTTATTGGCAATGCGTCCACGTAGGGTTACGCCGCGCTTGTTGTAATAAAGACTTTCGCTATTACCTGATTCAGCGCCGGATTTGAATTCAATAACAGGATTGAGCGCCAGGAAAAAATCCTTGGTATTTACTTCTACAAGATTAGGTTTAGTAACATAAAAGTTTTTTAAAATTGGTTTTTTGCTCAAAAAACTTTCTTTAGAACCTGTAACCCATTCAGAATTATCCATCAAAATAGAATGCAGATTGTATTCATCTGTTGAAGTCAAATTGGTTTTAGACCCAGGTTGCTTGTCCACACTGTCAATGTATTCTGCTTCTTGTACAACTGATCTGCGGCTGTATGGCTTTAGTGTAGAAAAATTAATAATGTTATTTTGCCCTTGTTTGATTTCTATTCTATCAATAGCTTGATAAGCTTTTGACCCTTCCGGAATATAAGTAGTTTGCGCAAATAAAAATATTGGACAAAAAAATACAAGCAGAGTAAAAAGGCTTTTTATAATTTGCATCGGGTTGGTCATAAATTATTTAATTTCAAGTTATGCAAAATTATCTTTTAAAACAGATTTCTGTCGTCAATGAAAATAAAATCTCAGAAAAAGATATTTATATCAAAAACGGACGCATAGAAAAAATCGGGAATAGTATCGGAGTAAAAGAAAAAGTAACGGAAATCAATGGAGAAGGGAAGTATTTATTTCCCGGAGTTATTGATGACCAGGTGCATTTTCGCGAACCAGGTTTAACTCAAAAAGCAACAATTTACACCGAAAGTAAAGCCGCGGTAGCTGGTGGTGTTACTTCGTTTATGGAAATGCCCAATACAATTCCGAATGCACTCACAGGCGCAATACTCGAAGAAAAATATGAAATAGCAAAACATAATTCCCTGGCAAATTATTCATTTTACATGGGAGTCAGCAATACCAATGCTGAAGAAGTTTTAAGAATAAATAAAAAGAAAAGAGAGGTATGTGGTGTTAAAATATTTATGGGTTCCAGCACGGGCAACATGCTGGTGGATAGCGAACCGGCATTGCATAAAATATTCAGTGAAAGTGAATTATTGATTGCCACACATTGCGAAGATGAAAAAATTATTAAAGAAAATTACAGGCAAATAAAGAGCATTAAACCCAATCTCTCACCTGCAGACCACCCGGTAATAAGAGATGAAAATGCCTGCTATACTTCCTCATCCTTTGCTGTTTCCCTGGCAAAAAAATATAATAGCCGGCTGCATATTCTGCATATTTCAACAGAAAAAGAGCTTGAACTTTTTACCAACACAATTCCTTTGACCGAAAAGAGAATTACCTCAGAAGTTTGTGTGCATCATTTACACTTCACGGCTGAAGACTATGACAAACACGGTTATTTCATCAAATGTAATCCGGCAATTAAAGAGGCAAAAAATAAAGAAGCACTTTGGAAAGGCCTGCTTGACGGCCGTTTAGATGTAATAGCCACAGATCATGCACCACACACATTTGAAGAAAAGCAAGGTCCATATGAACACGCACATTCTGGTTTACCTTTAGTGCAGCATCCGTTATTAATAATGTTATCTTACTATAAAGATGGAATTATTTCTTTGGAAAAAATTGCTGAAAAGATGAGCCATGCAGTAGCAGATTGTTTTAAAATCAAAGACCGTGGATATATAAGAGAAGGATATTTTGCAGATCTTGTTGTGGTAGATATACACAAATCAACCACCGTGAAAAAGGAAAATATATTATACAAATGTGGATGGAGTCCTTTTGAAGGAACTATATTCCCCGCTTCCATTCTCCAGACTTTTGTCAACGGCAACAGTGTTTACAGCCAGGATTATGGAAATACCAATTGGGATGAATCTATTAAAGGAGAAAGATTATCATTTAACCACTAATAAACAGGGATAAGCATATATGGAAACTGACAAAACCACTTTAAATGATCTTTCTGTTTTCAGTCATGAAGAAGAGTTTTCCGTTTTCAGTAAATTGAACTTAACAAGAACTGTCGGTGGTAGAGAAAAATTAAGGCTAATATTCAGTAAATCACTCAATGACATTCACGCTATTAGAGAAGTACAAAAGACTTTGCAACTTATTCTTGCAAAGGAAAGCCAGTGGCCACTTTCCATTAGTAATGGATCTATCATGATGATCCATAAATTTTATGAAACTTCAATAGATCAACTACCTGCTCATCCTTCAGTATCTTCTGCACATTATTATAAATTATTTCATGCGCCCGATTATTCCCTGGTAAAATATTCAACAGGTCATGTATTTGATTTTATTAACGGTATTCAAAAAATTATTACCGTTTTTCTAAATGATGATGCGCCCGAAAATTTGAAAAAATTTTTGAACAAAGCAAAAACCATTATCAAAAAACAGCAACTCGATATTATTTTTCAAAAAGAAAAAAGCAATGATCTGACTATTACAGAAATGCTTACACTGGCTTATTTTATACGATACCATTATAAGCAGAATCTCTTTGAGCTTATTGAAATTTATTTTCATTTAGATGCATGGTACGGCATGGCCAAGGCAGTTCAGGAATTTCAGCTCACTTTTCCGGTATTTACTACTTCTGAAGAGCCTGTATTAAAGGCTGAAAAATTATATCATATTTTATTAAACAATCCTGTAGCCTATGATGTTGAATTAAATGAAAAAAATAATTTTATTTTTTTAACAGGAGCCAATATGGCCGGCAAAAGTACTTTTATAAAAGCTGTCGGAAGTTCTGTATTCCTGGCACATATTGGCATGGGAGTGCCTGCAAAATCTATGGAACTTACTTTATTCGATGGATTGCTCAGCAATATCAATGTTGTTGACAATGTCGTAAAAGGAGAAAGCTATTTTTATAATGAAGTACAGCGAATAAAAAATACTATTTTAAAAATAACTGATGGCAGAAAATGGCTTATACTGATAGATGAACTTTTTAAAGGGACCAATGTGCAGGATGCTATGAAATGCAGTACCGTAGTGATAGAAGGGCTTATTAAAATAAAACGCTCCTTATTTATTTTATCAACACATTTATATGAAATAGGCGATGACTTAAAAAAATATCCCAAAATTGATTTCAAATATTTTGAAACCAATGTCACGGACGAAAAACTTTCATTTACCTACCAGCTAAAAGACGGCATAAGCAATGACCGCCTCGGCTATTTAATACTAAAAAGAGAAAAGGTAATTGAATTGCTGGAGAGAATATAAATTTGAAGAATTGAATCCTGTATATGGTTTTTCTTTTGTTTACTTATATTTTAAATCTTCATTTCATTTTTTGTCCTAACATTTTTTAGCTAATTTCAATTCATGTTAGTCAAAACATATGGCAGTGCTGTTTATGGCGTAGAAGCCATTACAATAACGGTAGAAGTAAATGTGAGTAGCGGAAAATTTACCTCTATAGTCGGGCTTGCAGATAATGCAGTAAAAGAAAGTTTGGAAAGGATGGAAAGCGCTATTAAGACGAATGGCTTCCATTTTCCCCGAACAAAAGTGGTGGTCAATCTTGCTCCTGCAGATATCAGGAAAAGTGGAACTGCTTTTGATCTACCTATTGCGATGGCCACATTAGGAGCCAGTGAACAATTGGAAAATGCAGAAAAACTAAATGATTATGTAATCATGGGTGAACTTAGCCTGGATGGAACAGTGCGACCCATAAAAGGTGCCTTACCCATAGCAATTCAGGCAAGAAAAGAAGGTTTCAAAGGGTTGATTCTTCCAAGAGAAAATGCGCGTGAAGCTGCAATGGTTAATAATTTAAGTGTTTATGGTGTTGGCCATATCAATGAAGTAATTGATTTTTTTATTGATGAGAATTCTATCAAGCCAACTGTTGTAAATACACGTGAAGAATTTGCCAATGCACAGAGTGATTTTGAAATAGATTTTTGTGATGTAAAAGGCCAGGAAAATATTAAGAGAGCGTTGGAGATTGCAGCAGCAGGAGGCCATAATGCAATATTAATCGGGCCGCCGGGCGCCGGAAAAACCATGCTGGCAAAACGATTACCCACTATTTTGCCACCTCTGACTTTGCAGGAAGCATTGGAAACTACTAAAATTCATAGTGTTGCCGGCAAGCTCCCTGAGAATGCAACACTTATTTCTAAAAGACCATTTCGTTCGCCACATCATACTATTTCTGATGTAGCATTGGTCGGTGGGGGAGGCATGCCGCAACCCGGCGAGATTTCACTGGCCCACAATGGCGTTTTATTTTTAGATGAATTGCCCGAATTTAAAAGAACCGTACTGGAAGTAATGCGTCAGCCTATGGAAGAAAGAAGAGTCACTATTTCAAGAGCAAAAGTAGCTTTGGATTTTCCATCAAGTTTTATGTTGATTGCTTCTATGAATCCCTGCCCATGCGGATATTATAATCATCCTGAAAAAGAATGTTCCTGTCCTCCGGGGGCAGTTCAAAAATATCTGAATAAAATTTCAGGTCCCTTATTAGACAGGATAGATCTTCATGTGGAGGTTACTCCTGTAGCATTTAGCGAACTTTCATCGAAGCAGGAATTTGAAAAAAGTGCATCTATCCGCGGACGGGTTATTAAAGCAAGGGAAAGGCAGGCAGAAAGATATAAAGACAATCCCGGCGTTTATTGCAATGCGCAAATGAGCAGCAAAATGCTGAAAGAAATTTGTGCCATATCGCAGGTTGGTGCCAACCTTTTAAAGGTTGCAATGGAACGATTAAACCTTTCTGCACGTGCTTACGATAGGATCCTGAAAGTGAGCAGAACCATTGGAGACCTTGCGGGAAGTGATGATATAAAACCTGAACATCTTGCAGAGGCTATTCAATACAGGAGTTTGGACAGAGAAGGTTGGGCAGGATAAATTTTAAAATTTCCAAAAGTAGTTGTCTAAATTTGCCTCATGAAAATATTAATCTCATATCTAAAACCCTATAAATGGCTGATCGCTTTAGCCCTGTTTCTTGCAGCAGCTAACCAGATATTTTCATTATTTGCACCATGGATCACAGGAAGAATACTTGATTTATTTGCAAACCATCCGCACGTTTTTCCTGATAAAACTCCAAGAAACCAAAGTGAGTTTTTCTTTGGAAAAGGGCAATATCATGGTTTATTATACTTCCTGATGCTATTAATTGGTACGGCAATGGTGAGCCGTATTGCCAAAGCCTTCCAGGATTATTTTGGAAATGTATTGGTCCAGAAATTTGGCGCTACCATTTTTACAGATGGCCTGAAACACAGCATGCGTTTGCCTTACCAGGATTTTGAAGACCAAAGCAGCGGTGAAACTTTATCCATATTAACCAAAGTAAGAGCCGATACAGAAAAATTTATTACCAATTTTATCAATGTTTTTTTTATCATCATTGTAAGTATTGTATTCATATCCATTTATGCATTCAGGCTCAATTGGATGATTATGCCGGTATATGTAGTTGGTATTATATTAATAGCAGTAGTTACCAGTTTGCTGAGCAAAAAAATAAAAGTTATTCAGAAAACAATTGTTTCAGAAACCAATTCTTTGGCAGGTTCTACCACAGAATCTTTAAGAAATATTGAACTGGTAAAAAGCCTTGGACTAACTCACCAGGAAGTTACAAGGCTTAATAATAATACGTTTAAAATTTTAAGCCTTGAACTGCGTAAAGTAAAAAGCATACGCACTTTGAGTTTTATCCAGGGCACAATGGTTAATTTCCTGCAACAGGTAATTACTTTTACACTTCTATGGTTAATATTTCAAAATTCTATCACTCCAGGTCAGTATCTTTCTTTGATGTTTTATAGTTTTTTTCTTTTTGGGCCTATGCAGGAAATTGGAAATATCATTATTTCCTATCGTGAAGCAGAAGCGTCATTGAACAATTTTCATACTCTTATGGCTAAGCCACCGGAAGTGAAGCCTGCTAATCCCGAATCTATTAAGAATATTGAAGAACTGGAATTTGTAAATGTAAAATTCAAGCATCAATCTGCTCAGCAGCCAGCTTTAGTTGATATAAGTTTTGAAGTAAAAAAAGGAGAAACGATTGCTTTTGTCGGACCTTCCGGTTCCGGAAAAACTACGTTGGTAAAATTGTTAGTTGGTTTATATATACCCAAAGAAGGAAAAATATTATATAATAAAATAGACAGAGAAAATATAGATTTTGATGTATTACGAACACAGATAGGCTTTGTAACGCAGGATACACAATTATTTGCAGGAACAATCAGGGAAAATTTACTTTTTGTAAATCCATCTGCAACAGATGCAGAAATACTGGACGTGCTTAAAAAAGCCTCATGCAATACTCTGCTTTCCCGTGCCGATAAAGGCCTTGACACTTTAATAGGGGAAGGTGGTGTAAAAGTATCAGGTGGGGAAAAACAACGTTTGTCCATCGCAAGAGCATTACTTCGTCATCCACATTTATTAATTTTTGATGAAGCCACTTCTTCATTAGATTCATTAACCGAAGAAGAAATCACTAATACCATTAAGGATGTGTCTTCAAAGAAGGAACAGATAACTATTTTAATCGCTCACAGGTTGAGTACTATTATGCATGCTGACAGAATTTATGTTTTGGAAAAAGGAGATGTAATTGAAACCGGAACTCATGAAGAATTAATTTCTCAAATGGGACTATATTATGCCATGTGGCGCCAGCAAATTGGTGAAAGAAAAAAATCAAATATAGATGCTGTGATGAATTAATCGAGCCACAATGATAAATGAGTATTTTAATTTTTGTACGTAAGCATACTATAGTATTGATAAAAGGGCTATTTTTTAATATTTAGTTTTAAAAAATTATCATAATACTTACAAACCTCTCTCAACCCACAAATCTGGCACTTAGGGCTGCGTGCTACGCAAACATAACGCCCATGTAATATAAGCCAGTGATGTGCAACATGTACTAAATCTGTAGGCAAATTTTTTATCAATTGTTTTTCTGTATCAAGTGGTGTTGTTGCTTTTACCAGGCCAATACGATTGGCTACCCTGAATACATGAGTGTCTACTGCCATATTGGGTTGTCCGTCAATTACTGAAGTAATTACATTAGCTGTTTTTCTTCCCACACCAGGCAGTTTCATTAACTCCTCTACGGTCATTGGTATTTTTCCATTAAAATCTTTCATTACCATTTTTGCCATTCCAATCAGATGGTTGGTCTTATTATTGGGGTACGAAATACTTTTTATTAATGGAAAGAGTTGGTCGTGAGTGGTCTCACTAAGAGATTCAATATCAGGAAAGTGATCAAATATGACTGGAGTAGTTGCATTTACCCTCTTATCTGTGCATTGTGCCGAAAGGATTACCGATACCAATAATTGGTAAGGATTATCATAGATCAGTTCTGTTTTGGCATCTGGACTATGCATTAAAAAATAATTCAACACAAACCGATATCTGTCTTTTTTGGTCATAAAAAATCCTGCTCATTTTAGAGCAGGATGAAATTAAGAATTATTTAAATAAAATTTAATGCGAAGTTACTTGTTCCTGTTTTTTAGCTGCATATTCTAATATCTTATTAACAGCTTGTGGCCTTGGCGATAGTTTTACTTCTTTAAGACTTTGTTGAGCGCTTAAAAGTTTTTCGTATGCTTCACGAAGGTTCCAGTCCGTTTGTAATGCGGCTCTTATAGCAGCAGTCTTTTTTTCGGAAGTTTCATTATACAGGTATCTAACCAGCTCTTCCGGAGTAATTTTAATCATAAAAATGTGTGGCTTTAATAAAAAATTAATATCCTATCCGAAAATAAAACGCATTCAGTTCAGAAATATTGTATCCCGCTAATCATCTTATTAAAGAAGAATCTACAGAAACTATAAAAAGATCTTCATCATCTTTTTTCATCAGGTACTTTTCCCTGGCATATTTCTCCAATGTTTCCGGATTGGTTTTTAATAAGTCCAGTTCATGCTTAGTATCTGCTATCTGCTGCGTCATTATCTTTTCACTTTTCTGCAATTTATTCAGTTCATGAATTCTTTTCAATTGAAGTGATACATCATTTCTGTCAAAGAACAGCATCCATATAACAAAAGCCGTGCCGGTTAATAAATATTTATTCGCGAATATGTTACGAAATTTACGCATAATTATTAAATGTGATATCTTCAATCCATTGCAGGATTATTTACCAAATTTAATTTTTCCTTTTGGAAAAACAGCATTTTCTCCTAAATTTTCTTCAATTCGGATCAATTGATTGTATTTGGCAATACGATCTGTCCGGCTTGCAGAACCTGTTTTTATCTGACCACAGTTAAGGGCAACAGCAAGATCTGCTATTGTTGTATCTTCTGTTTCTCCACTTCTATGGCTCATAATAGTATTGTATCCATTATTTTGGGCCAGAGAAACTGCATCTATTGTTTCCGTTAGGGTACCTATCTGGTTTACTTTTACCAGAAGTCCGTTAGCAATATTTTCATTAATTCCCTTTTGAAGCCTTTTTACATTTGTAACAAAAAGATCGTCTCCTACCAGTTGAATTTTCTTCCCTAATTTTTCAGTCATTAATTTCCAACCCGCCCAATCGTCTTCTGCCATTCCATCTTCAATCGATATTATTGGATATTGCTTCACCCAACTTTCCCAAAAATCTACCATTTTTTCTATACTTAATTTTTTTCCATCCGATTTATGAAAGTGATATACTTTTTCATCGGCAATGAACATTTCACTAACTGCAGGATCCATTGCAATCGCAACCTGTGAACCTGCTTTAAAACCCGCTTTATCAATTGCAGTGAGTACGGTTTCAATAGCTTCTTCATTGCTTTGAATATTAGGAGCAAAACCGCCCTCATCACCTACATTGGTACTGTATCCTTTCTTTTTTAGAACTGATTTTAAAGTATGGAATATTTCGACTCCCCACTGCAGCGCTTCACTAAAAGAAGAGGCTCCAACGGGCATTACCATAAATTCCTGGAAATCTATTTTGTTATCGGCATGTGCACCTCCGTTCAAAATATTCATCATTGGTATTGGAAGAATTTTTGCATTAGAACCTCCAATATACCGGTATAGCGGCAAATTTGCTTCAAGAGCGGCAGCTTTAGCTACGGCCAGACTTACAGCCAGTATTGCATTAGCTCCTAATTTGCTTTTATTCTCTGTACCATCTAGAGTGATCATTTTACTGTCAATGCCTGTTTGGTCTGCCACATCCCAACCTACCAATTGATCTGCTATTAATGTGTTTACATTATTAACGGCTTTAAGTACACTTTTGCCATTATAGATTTTATTATCATTGTCGCGAAGTTCTGCAGCTTCATGTATTCCTGTACTGGCTCCGGAAGGAACCGCAGCTCTTCCAAGAAATTCATTTTCTGTAAGAATATCTACTTCTACAGTAGGATTTCCACGGCTATCTAAAATTTGACGGGCATGAATGTTTGCGATGTAACTCATTTGTGTTTTTTTTAATTGTTTTGAATATTTCCGGTTAAATTTCTAAATACTTCTTCAAGGGTTTTGCTCTTGCTTTGTAAAGAAAGTATGTCGAGTTGGTTTTGTAAACTGAATTCCAATAAAAGCTTTTTTACTTTTTCCGGATCTGAAGTTTGTATGTGGCATTGATCAGATATTAACTCTACCTTTTCTACTCCGTTTATAGCACTCAATAAATTGATGTCGATAGGATTCCCAAATTGTACCACCACAGTATGTGTTTTCTTATTGAGCATTTGCAGATTGCCTAAAGTATCATCTGCCACTATAGTTCCTTTGTTGATGATAATTACGCGGTCGCAAATGCTCTCCACTTCCTGTAGAATATGTGATGAAAATAGGACTGTTTTGTTTTTACCAAGTTCTTTAATTACTTGTCTTATTTCTAAAATTTGATTTGGGTCTAACCCACTCGTAGGTTCATCTAAAATAAGCACTTTGGGATCATGTATCAATGCTGCGGCTAATCCTACTCTTTGTTTATACCCTTTGCTTAACTGTCCGGTTTTTTTATTACTTTCCAATCTTAATCCGGTTAAATCAATTACCTCTTCTATTCTTTTTTTCACTGCGGAATTCATTTTATGCAAACCTGCGATGAATGAAAGATATTCTCTCACATACATTTCATAATAGAGCGGATTTCCTTCGGGCAAATAACCAATTTGTTTCTTTGCTTCCAGCGGAAAAGTGTCTACATCGATTCCATTTACAGTTGCTTTGCCGGAATCAGCTTCCAGGTAACCTGTAATAATTTTCATTGTAGTAGATTTACCCGCCCCGTTGGGACCTAAAAATCCAACAATTTCCTTGTCATTAGCTTCAAATGAAATATTATCGACAGCTTTTTGTTCGCCATAAATTTTTGTGAGGTTTGAAACGATAATTGACATGGTTGGCAAAAGTAAAACAATTACGTTTAACCCATATTAGTAGAAATGAAAAAATTATACTAATTCCCTTCATTTCCAAAAAATATCAATGGCATATCAAAAACAGAACTTCGTCATTTTAAGAATCTTTCCGGGGTGGCCTGTTTGTGTTATTAGTGTTTGGCTTTGGACCGGTTCTTGGTTTTTGCGGCGGCTTTTGCCGCTGATTCTGAGTTTGCTTTTGTTGTTTTTTTTGCGGTGGTCTATTAGTATCCATATTAGCTCTCCGATCATTATCCCTTCGTTTCCGGCTATTCTTTTCTAAAGATTTTAAACTTATCTGGCCTACAACATCTACAAACTCAGGTTCTACCTCTTTTGGTTTACCGCTTACTATTTCTACCGTCTCCAACTCATCGGGTTTGATGCCTTCTTTATTTTGCGATTTAATTTTTATTACCGTTTCAATCGTAAGAGGATAATGCTTAGTGCTTTCGGGCATTGAATACCACATAAGATTTCGAAAAATATCTTTCTTTATCAGGTAAGCACGGCCCTTAGCTACTTCTATTACATCCGCATCATCCGGAAAATGCTGGAGAGCGTCAAGGTAAGTGTCTAATTCATAATTAAGACAACATTTTAACCGCCCGCATTGCCCACTAAGCTTGGTTTGATTAATACTGAGATTCTGGTAGCGTGCGGCATTGGTATTTACACTCTTAAAATCTGTAAGCCAGGTACTGCAACAAAGTTCGCGGCCACAACTTCCAATCCCTCCTACTTTTCCTGCTTCCTGGCGAGCGCCTATCTGCTTCATTTCTACTTTTACTTTGAACTCAGATGCATACACTCTTATCAATTCGCGAAAATCTACCCTTTCATCAGCAATGTAAAAAAATGTAGCTTTCCTGGCATCAGCCTGAATTTCTACTTCAGCCATTTTTAATTCTACTTTCAACTGTCGTGCAATTGCCCTGCTTCTTATCAATATTTCATGTTCACGGCTTTTGGTTTCCTTCCATTTAACTATATCACTATCTGTAGCCAGTCTTAATACTCTTTTTATTTCAGGACTATCTTCTTTTATATTCCTCTTCTTTAACTGCAACCGAACCAGTTCTCCGGTAACGCTAACTGTTCCCACATCAAAACCACTTACTCCCTCTACAGCTATAATATCTCCCTTTTCGAAATAATTTACGGTATTGTTTCTGTAAAAATCTTTGCGGCTTCCCTGGTTGAAGGAAACTTCTATTATCCGGCAGGAACTTTCAGGATCGCTAAAAGGAAGATTGGCCAGCCAATCGTGTACATTCAGTCTGTTACAACCGCCGGTACTACAGCCACCATTGCTTTTGCAGCCGGTAGGTTTCCCTGTACTACAACTCGTGCATCCCATATATTTAATTAAATAAAGTAAATTAATAAAAAAACTAATAAGGACGACTCAGGCAGATATAAGGCAACTTTTCTGTATTCAATTTGCTGATAATTTTAAAATAACAGAAGAAAAATCCTGTGTGGTTTAAAATCGTAAAATAATAATCATGCACTTTGGAAGCGCAATGATTATTATAAAAAGTATAGATAAAAAGTTGTCTCAAAAGAAAATTCACAAAAACATCTGACTAAATCATTTTCCTCAATTTACCAAAATTAGCGAATTATCTTTAATAATGTGAAAGATGCGGATTGTGAGTGCATGAAACAGCATTTTGGCATGTGCATTACGCTCTATATAATAAATAGCTTTATCCAATTCATTAATAATAGCTTCCTGGGCAGAAATGTCACATAGCCTATTCAGCCTGACAGCAAAATCTTTTTCATCATCAGAAATTGAAGAAAGATTGTCTGCATCAAGATAGCGTACCCTAATGGCTTGCTGAAGTAGATGAATAAAATATTTTAAAAATTGTTTTTGCTTTTCGCGGCCAATGCGGCTTATATCATCTATCCACTTTAACTGTGCAGTTACTTTATTTTTTAATGTAACATTCAGCCATTCGCGCACTTGTGCATGCCAGTCTTCCTCAGCATTTTGCGAAAGTAGAAGCGCTTCCCGAAAATTGCCATCTGCAATTGCAGTAATCTGAACTGCTTTTTCAGGAGCGATATGGTACTCAGAAATTAAAGCCTGCTCAATATCAGCATTGGATAGTGAAGGAATTTTTATTAATTGCGTTCTGGACAAAATGGTAGGCAGAATAGCATTTTCATCCTCAGCCACAAAAATAAAAAGGGTATCAGGAGGAGGTTCTTCTATTAATTTAAGCAATTTATTTCCGGAAGTTCCCAGGAATTCCGGCATCCACATAATTAATACTTTATATGAACTTTCAAATGCTTTCAGGCTGAGCTTATGAGAAATATCATCACATTCATGTACGGTAATATTTCCCTGTTTATTAACGGGAGATTCAATCTTTGTTTTTGGATTTTCTTTTAAAAAATTAATCCAGTCTGCCACACTTCCATAGGGAAATTGCTGTATAAATTCGCGCCATTCGATAATGTAATCGGTACTTAATAAACGATCATGTTTACTGTCTTTTTTTATAGCGGGGTAAGAAAAATGCAGGTCGGGATGAATCAATTGTGCCACTTTGTTACAGGAAGAACACACCCCGCAGCTATCTTCTAAATATACAGGTGTATCTTGTACTTTCTCCCCACCAAATAATTCTATAACATTTTCAGATCTGGATTGAGAATTAACTTTTTCGCAAAGTACATATTGTGCAAATGCAATTGCCAAAGGCAATGCGCCGCTACCTTCTCTTCCAAGAAATAACAAAGCATGTGAAAGCCTGTTATGGCTCACAAGGTCAATTAAATGTTTTTTTGTAGCCTCCTGGCCAATGAGATTATTAAACTGCATGGAAAACAAAGATAAAAATCTAGCTGTAAGTCAAATTTCTTTATAACAGACTCTGTCAATAATGAACCATGTTATAATACTAAAAATGGTTATGGTTGATTTTTAGTTTAAATATTTTAATAGTTCCTCGTAGGCCGCTTTACCTTTTGGATTAGGATTATCCGGGATTAATCGGTCTTTGTTAAAAAAAACGGTAAGGAATTTCCCGTTTTCATCAAATAAGAATTTAGTAAAATTCCATTTAATCGGATCAGTAAATCCATTTTTTTCAGCCACCCCAACCATGTATTTATATATGGGTGCCATATCATCTCCTTTCACAGAAACCTTTTCTGCCATTGGAAAAGTTACTCCATAATTTTTTTTGCAAAACTCTGCTATTTCACCGTTAGTGCCTGGTTCCTGACCACCAAAGTTATTGGCAGGGAAACCGACGATTACTAGTTTATCTTTATATTTTTTGTATAATTTTTCCAGGTCATCATATTGAGGTGTATTGCCACATTTGGAAGCCGTATTTACAATCAATATTTTTTTTCCCTTAAATTTTAAAAAGTCAATAGTACCGCCAATCAGTCCGGGAACTTTAAATTGATAAATTTCTGCACTCTTCATAATGGAAGGCGTTTTTATGGGGACCATAAATGATAGCAACCCCAATACCATGCATGTAACAAAAATAGGTTTCATGATTTTTTTTCTAAAGATACAAATTGCATCAGGATTTCGAAAAGTTAACTTTTCAAAATCCTGATATTTTTCGTACTCATACATTATACTGACATTTGTTTAATACAAGTATCAAAATAAATAAATATGATTGAAGAGATGCTGGAAGAAAAAATCAATTTCATAATTGAAAAATTTGAAACTAGGGCTGTTATTTTTGATTTAGATGGCACATTAATAGATAACAATTCGTTTCATTTACAAACCTGGAAAAAATATTTAGAAAAAAGCGGAAGAAGTGTTTCTGATGAAGAGTTCAATGCAAATTTCAACGGGCGCACCAACGAGGATGTAGTTGAATATATCTATGGAAAAAACCTGACTAAAGAAGAAGTGCTGAAACATTCTTTCGATAAGGAAGCACTTTATCGTGAAATTTATCAACCTTTCATCAAACCTGTTAAAGGTTTGATTCAATTGCTGGAATTATTGCAAAGAAAAAATATTCCAATGGCTATTGCAACCTCCGGGATTCAGCCGAATATTGATTTTATGTTTGAACATATCCCTATTAAAAAATATTTTAAGACAGTTGTAAATTCTTCTCTAATAAAAAAGGGGAAGCCTGATCCTGAGATTTATATTAAAACTGCATCAGTATTGGGTATTTTACCAGAAAATTGTCTAGTTTTTGAAGATGCTGTTGTGGGTATCAACTCTGCAAAAGCAGCAGGAATGAAAGTAATAGCAGTAGCGACTACTCATTCGAGGGAAGAACTTACGGATGCAGATATGATTATAGACAATTATTATTTTTGACCATAAAATCATCTTTCATAACACCCGATATCTGGCATCGCATCTCTTAATTTATCATCAAGGTCATAGGGAAAGGAAGTAATAACGCCCGCATTAACTGACGGTGCTAATGCATTTTTTGTAAAGTGGAAATCAAAAATGTTTTTAGCAACATCAATGCTGTCAAATAGAGGTGGTTCATTTTGTATCGAAGTTATAAATATTGCATTAGCAACATCGTTCTTTGCTTTATACAAAACATGATCAAAGGTAACCGAGTAGGGGTCAGCGCCTTTCTGATTGGTTGATATTTCATCATCCACATTTCCTCCATCACCCCAGAAAATACAATTTGTGAAAAGCGCACTCAGTGGAGCCGTATAATTAGTGCTTCCCTGCATTATTGAATTTGAAATCTGTAAAACAGGATTTTTATGACTAAGATAATTATTACCGTAAGAGGCAACAGTGCAATTGATAAAACGATAATCTCCTCCCAGGCTTAATTCAATATTACTTCCGCAATTAGAAACCAGGCAATTGTCTGCATAAATATTGGTATTAATTCCTAATATTCCTGCATCATAAATATTATCGACAATGCATCGCGATAAATTAAGTTTCGGATTGGCAGTAACTGAGAGATCCTGCGCAATAATTCCCTGGTAAGCATTTTTAATTATGGTATGGGTAAAAGAATTATTTTCGCTCGTGGTACGAAAATAAATACCGGGCCAGCTTGCTGGTAAATCTTTATAATCATTATCCAGCCTGTCGCCGGAAAAAATAACAGGGTTTTGTTTTGTGCCATTTGCAATCATTGTCCCGTCCACTAAAAATGGTGCATCGGCATGCAAATATATTTTAGTACCTGCCGCAATGTTGAGAATTGCATTTGTATCTACCTGGATTCCACCAAGTATTACATAAGGTAAAGTATTATTCCATGAAACATTTCCTGAGAGTTTTATATTCTTTAAGAAGGTGGCATTTTGACCATAGGCCTGTAGTTGTACCCATTTTGTATTCCCATTATAATCTATCTGTATACTGTCAGTAAGAATAAAAGGAAGTGTAGCTCCACTCGGATTTACATTCACCTGTACAAATACATAAATACTATCATTGGCATTAATTTCTATATTATTGACATCTGTTGATGCGGTACCGTCAATATTTATTTTAAAAGGAGAGTTCGTGCCACCGGAAAGTTTTACCTGGGATAAACGTAATTTTTGATTGTTATTATTTAAGATTTTAAATGATTTTGTGATAGAGCCCGTTGAGGTAAAAACTGTATCAAAAAATAAAGTATCAGAAGTGGTATATAATGCTGCATCGGGGCTGGTAATAAATGAGTCCTTTCGGCAGGAAAAAAATAAAAGAGTGGTAAAAAAAATAAAGAATAAAAGTTTCAAATTATTTACTTATTGGGGTATGAATTGTTCATGTAATTTAAAATCAGATCAGTTCTCTTTCAATTTCACTAAAACCTTTATCAGCCGGATGTTCATTCCATAAAATTTTATAAATAGTCTCAGCAATAGGCATATCTGCTTTTATTTTTTTATTAAGCAGAAACATACACTTACTGGCATTATATCCTTCTGCTACCATACTCATTTCTAATTGAGCAGATTTTACAGAATATCCCTTGCCAATCATGTTACCAAAAGTACGATTGCGGCTGTATAATGAGTAACAGGTTACCAACAAATCTCCAAGATAAACTGAAGCAGCATAGTTAGTAGTTTTTCTGTTTTCACTGACTGTCTTCGGACGATGGTGATCTATAGTCCCCACTTCTACATTTTGTATTCCGGCTTTTCGTAAAAAGCCTGCCATTTCATCGGCACTATTAGCGATCAAGACACTCAGGAAATTATCCCCATATTCAAGCCCATGCGCAATACCCGCACCGATAGCATAAATATTCTTTAAAACGGCCGCATATTGTACACCATAAATATCCGTATTGTGAAATGTGTTTAGATAGGCTGTTTTAAAATGCATCGCTATATTCTGCGTTATTGCTTCATCAATTCCCGAGAAGGTAAGGTAAGATAGTTTCTCAGATGCTACTTCTTCTGCATGGCAGGGACCCAGCACGGTAAAATAATCTTTCAGCACCAGTCCAAATTCTTTTTTCAAAAATTCATTGAGTAATAAATTCCTTTTAGGAAGAATACCTTTTACGGCAGAAATTATTTTTTTATTTTTTAAACTATTTTTCGGTAAACCCATAAGCACATCCGCAGCAAATGCAGATGGAACAACAATAACAATACAGTCGCTTTGCTCAATAAGTTCTTCTACTTTGGTATAAAAATTAATCAGTTCCATATTAAAAAAAGTGGATCTGAGGTATTTAGGATTGTGACGAAGGCTTTTGAAACTTCTTATATTAGAATCGTTCCTCAGCCACCAGTTGATTTTATTATTATTGTCTGTTAATATTTTTGCAAGTGCAGTTCCCCAACTTCCGCTGCCAATAATTCCAAATTTCATAATAGATTTATTTTTTCGATAGCAATCTGCGCAGCCACCTGGCTGGCATCTTTTTTATTATAAGCTTTTGCTTCAGCAATTACTACTCCGTCAATTTTAGCAGCAATGGTAAACAATCTCCTGCCATTTTCAATTTTTTCTTCAAGGGTTTCAAATTCGAGGGTTTTCCCGTTTTTATTGGCCCATCCGTATAATTTATTTTTTTGATTAATGTCAAGGTTTTCAAGGTCCTGCATATACAAATGCGGGTTAATAATTTGCAAGGTTACCCATTTTTGGGTTTGTTCATAGCCCTTATCAAGGTAAACTGCACCTACTAAAGCTTCCAGGGTATTACCGAATATCTGTGATATTTTTAAAGAGTTATCAAACCGGTTATAAATTGTGATTTTTTTTAATCCTATTTTCACTGCTATATCATTTAATTGGTTTCTGTTTACCATTTTACTTCTCATCTCGGTCAAAAAACCTTCTTCTTTATAGGGGTAACGCATAAAAAGATAATGAGCTACCACGCTGCTGAGAATGGCATCACCTAAAAATTCAAGCCGTTCATTATTCTCATCAGCCCCTTCTCTTACTGAACGATGACTTAGAGCAGTTTTATATAAATTTAATTTTGAGGGAGTAAACCCCAATACATTGCGGAGTTGTTTTCGAAAATTGCGCTCCTGTTTAGGATAAAAAATATTGGTGAGAAATGACACTATTTAATTGAATTATTGTCTAAAATTAAGAAAATACATCCCAATTCATTCTCTTGTAAACAAGCAGAATCAAAAGAATTTTCTAAGAGTGAAAAAAGTTTACCAGCCTATATCTTAGTGCATGAATTTAAAAATTATATACATCGCTAATATAAGTGTAAATCAAAAACAAATGCCCATAAAATAATGGTACCTTCTATAGCAGAAATTCTTTTTATTAATTTTTTTTCAAGGCTACCGGCATCTGCTTTGGTGGCAAATTCACTTTTCATTCCATTGCGCCAAAGAATGATTTCATTTTTGGTTTCTTCTCCTTTAGCCAATACCTGATTATCGATTTCTGATTGGATATACTCCATAATTTCAGCAGCTTCTTTTTCGCCAAGGCGCCGAACAAGAAAATTATTAATTTCCGAAGTGGAAATAGCTGAATCTTTATCCATTGTAAATGTATTTACAGATTGATATCAGGACTTATACTTCTTTATGATTACCGAAGCATTATGGCCTCCAAAACCAAAGGTATTACTTAATGCGGCATTTACTTCTCTTTCCTGTGCTTTATTAAAAGTAAAATTGAGTTTGGGGTCCAGTTCAGGATCATCTGTAAAATGATTGATCGTAGGGGGGATAATATTTTTAGTAACGGCTAAAATACAGGCAAGCGCTTCTATAACACCAGCGGCCCCAAGGCAATGGCCAGTCATGGATTTGGTAGAACTGATATTAAGATCATAAACTTTATCGCCAAAAACATTTAAAATAGCTTTGGTTTCGGCAATATCACCAAGTGGGGTAGATGTACCATGAACATTGATGTAATCAATATCTTCAGGATTCATGCCGGCTTCATTTAGAGCAACATGCATTACGTTTTTGGCGCCTAATCCATCAGGATGGGGGGCTGTAATGTGATAAGCATCTGCTGTGGCACCTCCTCCTGCTATTTCGCAATAAATTTTGGCACCTCTTGCTTTGGCATGTTCCAGTTCTTCAAGTACTAATACACCCGCTCCTTCACCCATTACAAATCCATCTCTGTCTTTATCAAATGGACGGGAAGCAGTTTTAGGATCATCATTACGTTCGCTAAGTGCTTTCA
Source organism: Bacteroidota bacterium (assembly GCA_030706605.1). Taxonomy (GTDB): domain Bacteria; phylum Bacteroidota; class Bacteroidia; order Chitinophagales; family Chitinophagaceae; genus Ginsengibacter. Next base: position 93,361 of record JAUZOE010000003.1, on the reverse strand, counting down.
TGGCGTTGAATCCTCCAACTCCTGCTTCGCAAATAACGGCTTCACTTCCACCGGTAAGTATAATGTCTGATTTCCCTAAACGGATATTATCAAAAGCGTCAATAATGGCGTTAGTACTGCTGGCGCAGGCGCTCACTACGGCAAAATTGGGGCCACGGAATCCATACCGCATGGAAATCTGTCCGGCAGCAATATCCAATATCATTTTTGGAATGAAGAAGGGATTGAAACGGGGAGTTCCATCACCACGTGCAAATTCCATTACATCATCCTGAAAAGTAGTAATACCGCCGATTCCGCTGGCAAAGATGACTCCAACACGATCAGGGTTTACATTTTCCTTCGAAATTCCGGCATCTTTAACGGCTTCATCACTTGCTATTAGCGCAAATTGAGTAAACCTGTCAAGTTTTCGGGCTTCTTTTCTTTCAAGATAATTGGTGGGTTCAAAGTCTTTAACCTCACAGGCAAACCTGGTTTTAAATTTCGCAGAATCAAATTGCTGAATAAAATCAGCGCCAGAAACACCTTTTGAAAGACCATCCCAATATTCGGGTAAAGTCTTACCTAAAGGTGTTATGGCTCCCAATCCGGTAACAACTACTCTTTTTAATTCCATAAGCTTGCCTGCGATGTTAAATAAGATGATTACTTAGCATGTTCCTCAAGGTATGCTACAGCCTGGCCAACAGTAGTGATGGTTTCGGCTTGTTCATCAGGAATAGAAATATTAAATTCTTTCTCAAATTCCATGATTAATTCAACGGTGTCCAAACTATCGGCACCTAAGTCGTTAGTGAATGAAGCTTCTGGTGTTACCTCAGCTTCGTCAACACCTAACTTGTCAACAATGATTTTTTTAACTCTTGTTGCAATGTCTTGCATGATTGTAAAATTTAGTTAATACGGCTACAAAAATATACTTTTTGTGATAAAAAAAAATAATAACTATTTAGAAGAAAAGATTATGGGTCTTATAAGAACATCATTCATCGTAAAGGGTTAAGTTTTTTTAATATTGCAAACATTTTCAGGATGTTGAAAATATTATCAGGGAAGATTCTTTGTGGCCTAATCATTAATATAAGACTCTATAACAGAACCAAACGATTGAATCGGATATCTTCATTTGCATTGAGTGCTTTTCAGAAAAATTTTATCTTTTTATTTTTTATTGCAATGATATTATTAAAAAAATAAAAACTGTATATTTATTAAACTATTTATATTGTTCTGAAATTTATATATGCCCATAAAACAAATAGACTACAGTACCAAAGAATATGCACAGATGATCAAATTGCGCTATGAAATTTTGCGTAAACCATTACATATTGAATTTGATGAAGAGGAGCTGCTTAAAGAAAAAAACGACATTCTTATCGGGGCATTTGATGAAGATAAAATGTTAGGGTGTTGCCTTCTCAAAGAAGTAGATAAAAATTGCGTAAGACTTCGCCAGATGGCAGTGCAGAATAATTTGCAGGGCAAAGGCATTGGCGCTTCAATGATGAATTTTGCTGAAAATATAGCGAGAGATAGGGGCTACAAAAGGTTGATCATGCATGCACGCAAAACTGCAATTGGATTTTATGAAAAACTGGGGTATAAAGTTACAGGCAAGGAATTTGAAGAAATATCTATTCCTCATGTTATAATGGAAAAAACGCTAAGAATGTTTTAGCACACCTGGTTATTTTGCTCTATCAGGATTTTATTTTTTCTTTTAAAAACTTCCTTACCTCTACCTCATTCTCTTTCCCAAAAGCATCTTTAGGAATAATAAAAAATGAGCGACTGTCAAAATATAAATGAAAAAAATGCGGGCTCTCCAGCATGCTGCTGAAAGCCTTCCAAGGCCAGCTTCTGCTGCCCCGGTCATTTTCTATAAACAGATGCTGGTCTTCAAAACTCACTTTAAATCGGTCTTTAAAAGTAGCTGATTTACGATAAATTATACCCGGAAGTACATACCACAAAGAGATCATTAGTACAAACCAAAGCATAGAACTTATTAAAAAAGCCAGTGGGGAAACTTTCTTAAAAAAATAAAGCCCTGCCGAAAATATGGCAAATATATTTACGAGTATTATCATCATTTTTATCTCTTTTCTGCTGACAAAATGATAGCGTAATGCCTGTAATACTTTAGGTTTATGATAAGAAAAATAGGAAGAAGTCATAATCACGCAAATGTACGATGTAGCAGTATTAATGCTACAGAATTTTAATCTGGTTTAAAGATTCCAGGACTCGAATTAGACTGTCCGTATTATATTCTTATTAGAGGATAATGAGAAAATATAAAAAAAAAGCAAGCTATCCTTTTACAGTCAGCTTTTGTTTTTTAAAGCATACAATTACTATTAATACAAACTATACCCCCCGGAAAAACCCGCCAGTTCAAGGCTCCTTTTTTTTAATTTATCAATTTCCAGGGATTCAATAACCGGATCGGCTGAAAGAACCAACGAAACATTATTTTTTTTCCACCAATCATTTTCCTGCAATTTTTTGAAATGAATAATCCCTATGAGATAATTAAGTTGGTCATTGGAATGCCATTCTTCAATACTTTCAAAATCATCTTTCCGGATATGAGACCAATCAGTAAACCCTATATAAGCTTTTACATAAAAATCATTGGTAAGTTCATTAGGTTTATGATGGTACAATTTTTTATATTCATACCTGTAATCATACCTGGATGCGGATATATCGCTCAATACTGCAGATGCTGTGGGTAAACTACCGGCACCTTTACCATAAAAAAATTGTTTATCGGCAAATGAGCTTTCTATTACTACCCCATTGTATTCATTTCTTACAAAGGCCAGTTGATCATTTTTCTTTATAAATTGAGGAAGTACAAAAGCAGCTACTTTTCCATTATTCAATTTTTTCGCGTAAGCGACTAATTTAATTACACAATCTTTTCTGGTCGCCTGTAGGGCATCTTCACCGGTAACATTTTGTATACCGGTAAAAATGATCTCGTTTTTATTGGGTAAAATACCATAGGCATGTGTTAGTAAAAATGTCCATTTATTTAAGGCATCGTACCCGTCTACATCCAATGTTGGATTACTTTCGGCGAAACCCAATTGCTGGGCCTGCAATAAGGCATCTTTAAATGATAAATTCTCTTCAAACATTTTAGTAAGAATATAATTAGTAGATCCATTGACTATCGCACTTATAGAATGCAGCAGATCATTATCATAATATTCTTCCAGGTTGCGGATAACAGGTATTGAGGCGCAACAGGCTGCTTCATAAAGAAAAGATAAACCGGTTTGTTGTTGTAATTCCAGCAACTCGGGCAAATGCTCGGCAATCATTTTTTTATTGGCGCTCACCACCGATTTTCCATTTACTAAAGCGGTTTTTACAATATCATAAGCCGCAAAGGCATCATCTATCAATTCAATGATAATATTGATAGAAGGATCATTTAATAAAATATCTTTATCTGTTGTAAATAATTCTGCAGGAGCATTTCTTTTCTTATTACTGTTTTTGATACATACCTTCCTGATGCTCGCATTCAATGATGGAGTCTGGTTAAGTACTTTGTAAAGTCCCTCTCCCACTACACCAAACCCAAAAATTCCTAATACTAATTTCTTATGTGTATCCATTTTATTTTTTTTATTACTTTAAATTCAATTTAATAATAATATATATGGCCCAATTATGACTTCACAAAGTAGAGTGCTACCATTATAAAAAATATCAAAAAAGCAATGGGGAAAAACGCGTTATTCAGGCAAATTATCATGATCCCACTTTGGAACATAAAAAAACTCACCTGACAGAACCAGGTGAGTTAATATATTTTCATTGGAGAAACCAATGGATTTTTAATTAAAACTTGAGTCTGTCTTATCTATCCCAGATATTACCAGGATGGAGTTAGCACCTTTTAATGTTTTTGAAACCATTTTAGGTTGCTAAGGCGTCACAGGGCCATTTCCCTCTGCCTTTCTTGATAAGTGAATCACAAAGAACTGGTGCAAAGTTGAGTCAGAAAATATGATATGCCAAATTTTTTTTGTTGCAAATTAATAATTAACATTTATGAAATAGTTATGCCAAAAAAGCCACCTCTTTTAGAGACAGCTTTTTTGGCAATTTTTGCTAGAATATTTTAACTACATCCCATACTGTTACCACAGTTTAGGCATTTATAGCAGGTGCCGCTTCTGATGGTAATATGTCCGCAGGTATTGCATGCCGGAGCATCACTCTGCATATTTTTTGACGCGGCATTTACAGCATCTAAACTACGATCAACCTTTTTAGGATAATCTGCCCGGTAAGGTTTCGTTTGTGCTTTCATATTGGAAGCACCCACTACACGTACTTCGCTTAATTCGGGTTTACGTTCTCCGATAGTAGGGGTGTCTTCATCCCAGGGGGCATTGCCCATATTTTCTACTTCAGGTTTATCTAACACATGTACCAAATCATTTCTACCCAGGTATTCATAAGCCAGGGAGCGGAACATGAAATCTATAATAGAGGTTGTGGTTTTAATATTGGGATGCTCCACCATTCCTGATGGTTCAAACCTGGTGAAAACAAATTTCTCTACAAATTCTTCAAGGGGCACTCCATATTGAAGACCGATAGAAATCGAAATGGCAAAACAGTTAAGCATGCTGCGCATGGTAGCTCCCTCTTTGGCCATGTCAATGAATATTTCCCCTAAGGTTCCATCATTATATTCGCCCGTCCTCAGGAACAATGCCTGCCCGTTTATTTTTGCTTTTTGGGTAAAGCCTCTTCGTTTTGGGGGTAGCGCCCTGCGTTCAACAATCATAGCCAACTGGCGTTTCAATGCGGTATCCGCACTGCTTTGCACACGCTTATTCATTTCTTCAAGCAAGTCTTCTACCGTAAGTTGGCTCATATCCACCAATGAAGTTTCATTTTTATCCTTTTCCAACCCCGTTTCTGTAGATTCGGCTTCAGCTTCTTTCTTCTTTTTGTCGCTCTTATTACTCAATGGTTGCGATAATTTAGAACCATCACGATAAAGCGCACACGCTTTTAGTCCAAGCTGCCAGCTTAAGAGATAGGCTTCAGGAATTTCTTCAATGGTTCCTTCGTTAGGAAGATTAATCGTTTTAGAAATAGCTCCGCTTAAGAATGGTTGTGCTGCTGCCATCATGCGTATGTGACCACTATGATGAATATATCTTTTACCGATGTTTCCGCATTTATTGGCACAATCAAAAACTGATAAATGTTCATCTTTTAAATAAGGCGCGCCTTCTACCGTCATTGTTCCACAGATATAAACATTAGCTTCTTCAATCTGTTCTTCGGTAAAACCTAATGCTTCAAGAAAATTCCATTCAAAATTGTTGTAATCTTCTGCTTTAAATCCCAGGCGTTCTAAACATGCTTCGCCAAGATTAAACGCATTGAAAACAAAGCCAATTTCAAATGCGGTGGGTAATGCTGCTTCTAATTTTTCAATTTCATCCACATTAAATCCTTTTTGCAAAAGCGACTCTGAATTAATATGTGGAGCGCCTTTGAAAGAGGCGTGCCCTTTGGCATAATTTACAATTTCTTCAATCTCATTTTCTGCATATTTTAAATTGCGTAAAGCCTGTGGTACACTTTGATTGATAATCTTAAAATAACCACCACCACTTAGCTTTTTAAATTTTACCAAAGCAAAATCCGGCTCTACTCCGGTAGTGTCACAATCCATCACAAGTCCGATGGTGCCGGTGGGCGCTATTACCGTGGTTTGTGCATTGCGATAGCCATATTCTTCTCCCATCATCACTGCATCATCCCATGCTTTGGTAGCAGCTTTTAATAAATAATCAGGGCAATATTTTGCATTAATACCCTGTGGTTTTATTTCTAAGCCTTCATAAGCATCCATGGCATCATAGGCTGCAGCACGGTGGTTACGCATTACACGCAACATATGTTTTTTATTCTCTTCATACCGGCTGAAAGCCCCAAGATGTTTGGCCAGCTCCGCAGAAGTTTTATAAGCAATTCCCGTCATGATAGCACTGATAGCCCCTGTAATGCCGCGGGCTTTATCGCTGTCGTAAGCAATGCCACTTACCATAAGCATACTCCCCAGGTTAGCAAAACCCAAACCAAGCGTTCTGTAATCATAGCTAAGTTGCGCTACTTCTTTACTGGGAAACTGTGCCATTAACACAGAAATTTCAAGCACTGTTGTCCATAAACGAACCGTATATTCAAAGCCGGGAACATCAAATGAATTATCATCTTCATTAAAAAATTTGCGAAGGTTTACGGATGCCAGGTTGCAGGCAGTATTGTCCAGGAACATATATTCACTACATGGGTTGCTGGCCCTGATAGGTCCTCCTTCGGGGCAAGTGTGCCATTCATTGATAGTCGTATTGTATTGCGTACCAGGATCTGCACATCGCCATGCAGCATAATTTATATCATCCCACAATTTTTTAGCTTTTACCTTTTTCATGGTATGGCCATCTCCTCTTGCTTTTAATTCCCAATCACCATCTTCTTCAAGTACACGAAAAAATTCATTAGGAATACGAACAGAATTATTACTGTTTTGGCCGCTGACTGTTTTGTATGCTTCCCCTTCGTAATCGCTGGGGTAACCTGCAGCGATCAAGACCGCTACTTTTTTTTCTTCTTCTACTTTCCAGTTTACAAATTTTTCAATTTCAGGATGGTCAAGATCAAGACAAACCATTTTGGCAGCACGCCTGGTAGTACCACCGCTTTTAATAGCACCGGCGGCTCTGTCCCCGATTTTAAGGAAACTCATTAATCCACTGGAGGTGCCACCACCACTTAATTTTTCTCCTTCACCACGTATGCTGCTAAAGTTGGTACCTACACCACTTCCATATTTGAATATCCTTGCTTCGCGAACCCATAGATCCATAATACCGCCTTCATTGACCAAATCATCTTCAACACTTAAAATAAAACAGGCATGAGGTTGGGGGCGTTCATAAGCTGAGGTTGATTTTTTCAAAACACCATCATTGGCATCTACATAGTAATGCCCTTGAGGTTTCCCGGTAATACCATAAACCTCGTGCAAACCGGTATTGAACCATTGCGGTGAATTAGGTACACAGGATTGATTTAAAATAGCATAAACTAATTCTTCATAAAAAATTTGTGCATCTTCCTGCGAGGCAAAATAATTATTTCGTTCCCCCCAAACTCTCCAGCAATGTGCCATCCGGTGCGCCACCTGTTTTACAGAGATTTCCCTTCCGGTAGATCCGTCTGCCTGGGGTACACCTGCTTTACGGAAATATTTTTGCGCTAAAATGTCTGTAGCTATCTGGCTCCATTGCCTGGGAACTTCCACATTATCCATTTGAAATACAACTTCACCCGTCGTGTTTTTTATGACCGATGTGCGGTAATCATATTCAAACATATCATAAGGAGTTACACCTTCTTTTGTAAATTGCCGGGAGAAATGGAGGCCGGAGGCAGATTGTTTATTTAAAGACATTGGCTTATAGTATTTTTATTAAAAGTTGATTATTGTAAAGCGGGACAACGAAAATATTTTTTCTATTGCACAAAACATAGTCCAAAATATTAACAGTCTGTGGATAAGAAATTTAATAATTTGTTAAAGCAGCAGGGTATTGGGTTAAGCGATTTTTAGGCCTGGAATAAAAAAATATTTCCTCCTGAAGGCTCAATTTTTGATATGATTCATTTTTAAATATATTAATACAAAAAAAGGATGCGAACATTGATCCAGCGGGTATTACGGGCAAATGTAACTATTAATGGCACCATAAAATCTGAAATAAAAAATGGGTTATTGGTTTTTATTGGCATTGAAGATGCTGATAATGAAGAGGATATAAAATGGCTCAGCAACAAAATCGTTAACCTGCGCATTTTTGATAATGAAAATAAAGTACCTGACATTTCAGTAAAGGACATTAATGGCGATATACTGGCCGTAAGCCAGTTTACTTTGCATGCTTCTGCAAAAAAAGGAAACCGGCCTTCCTATTTGAAGGCAAGTAAGGCAGAAATTGCCATTCCGCTATATGAAAAAATGATTATTCAGTTAGCTACCGATCTTGGCAGAAATATATTTACCGGGGAATTTGGTGCCGATATGAAAGTAGAATTGGTAAATGACGGACCGGTAACCATCTGGATTGATACAAAGAACAGAGAATGAACAACAACCCCCAAGAGGCTTTGTTACACTTCAAAATAAGACAGAAAAAATTTACAAAATGAGTGAATCAATAACAATAAAAGAAGCCCAGGAAAAAGTAGATCAATGGATCAAAACCATTGGTGTTCGATATTTTAGTGAACTTACCAATCTTGGTATTTTAATGGAAGAAGTGGGAGAACTTTCAAGATTGATGGTGAGAATTTATGGCGAACAATCTTTTAAGGAGAAAGAAAAAAATAAGAAACTAAGCGATGAAATGGCTGATGTACTTTGGGTATTGATTTGCCTGGCCAACCAAACCGGCGTAGATCTTACCGATGCTTTGAAAAAAAATTTTGAAAAGAAAAGTTTGAGAGATGGGGAAAGGCATAAAGGGAATGAGAAGTTGAAATGAATGCAAAAAAATTTGAACTTAATATTGAATATCCTTACATCTGTATATTTTTGTTTTACACTAGAAGTAGATAAATTATTTCAAAATTAAAACCCAATACTTTATTTACGTCCCGACAAAATCATAGACTTATTATCTTTGCCGCCTTATGGCAAACGAAAACAACAATTTTAGTGAGATAATAGCGCATTGCAAAGAATACGGCTATATTTTCCCTTCCAGCGAAATCTATGATGGCTTAAGTGCGGTATATGATTATGGGCAAAACGGCGTCCAGTTAAAAAAGAATATCCGTGATTATTGGTGGAAAAGCATGACCCAACTTCATGAAAATATTGTGGGCATTGATGCTGCTATTTTTATGCATCCGCTTACCTGGAAAGCAAGCGGGCATATTGATAATTTCAGCGATCCGATGATTGATAATAAAGATAGCCAAAAGCGCTATCGTGTAGATCACCTGATAGAATCACATGCAGAAATTCTGGCGCACGAAGGTAAAAAAGAGGAAGAGTTTGCCTTACTGAAAGCGATGGAAGAATTGCTCGCAAAAGACGATTTTGAAGGATTAAAAAAATTAATAGAAGATAATAAAATTAAGTGTGCAGTTAGTGGTACCTGCAACTGGACTGATGTGCGCCAGTTCAATCTAATGTTTGATACCCAACTGGGTAGCGTGGCAGGGGAAGCGGATAAAATTTATTTGCGCCCCGAAACCGCACAGGGAATTTTTGTCAATTTTTTGAATGTGCAAAAAACAGGCAGGATGAAAATCCCTTTTGGCATTGCACAAACCGGTAAAGCATTTCGCAATGAAATTGTAGCTAGGCAATTTATTTTCCGCATGCGTGAATTTGAACAAATGGAAATGCAGTTTTTTGTGAAGCCCGGCACTGAAATGCAATGGTATAACTATTGGAAAACTGAAAGATTGAAATGGCACGAAAGCCTTGGTATTCCTGCAGAAAAATTGCGCTATCACGATCATGTGAAACTGGCGCATTATGCCAATGCCGCTGTTGATATTGAATTTGAATTTCCTTTTGGTTTTAAAGAACTGGAAGGAATCCATTCACGTACAGATTTTGATCTGAAACAACACCAGGAACTGAGCAAAAAGAAATTACAATATTTTGATAACGAACTGAAAGAAGATGGTAAACCTGTCGGAAATTATATTCCTTATGTAGTGGAAACTTCCGTTGGCTTAGATCGTCTATTCTTAACAGTTATATCGATGTCTTATGCAGAAGAAAAATGGAAAAAAGAAGATGGAACAGAAGACAGCCGTGTAGTTTTAAAAATTCCTGCAAAAATTGCTCCGTATAAATTGGCCATTCTTCCTTTGATAAAAAAGGACGGCTTACCTGAAATTGCAAAAAACTTAATGAACGAATGCAAGCAAAGCTTTTATACTTTCTATGAAGAAAAAGACAGTATTGGAAAGCGTTACAGAAGAATGGATGCAATCGGAACTCCTTTTTGTGTCACTATAGACCACCAGACAAAAGAAGATAATACAGTTACAATAAGATACCGTGATACAATGATCCAGGAAAGAATTTTGCTGGCAGATGTGAAGAATTTGGTGACGAAAAAGATCAGTTAGTTTTGGGAGTGCCTAAAGTCCGTCCTTACGAAATGAGCCATAGCCAGGGCCCTGCAATGAAGCAATTATACTTTCGTTTGCTAAATCCTATAAAAAAAATCAATTTTTTCTTCTTCTTATCCATCCGACAAGATTCATTAAAAAAATCCCGATTGCCATTCCGCAAATTATGAGGCTAATAATTTGAATGGCTTTTATGTTCTCAGACTTACCTGATCTGTAAAAATTGTAAATAGAAATTAGAATTATGACTAATGAAATAACAATTGAACGGATGCGCGGGTTTCTCATAAAATTGCTTTTTAGGTTTTAATATTTTACCAACAACGATATTTTGTAAAATTAAATCCAGTTCCAAAAAAATCCAAGCACACCACCAAAGAGATATTAAAGATTTAATTTTTAAAAACCTTATCCATACAATTCGAGGTGAAGCGCTTTTCTGTCATAACCCAAAGCAGCAACATTTTTACGGGCATCATCGACCATGGCTTTCCAACCGCATAGATAAAAAGAGGCAGGTCTTAGATTTTCCAATCCTTCACAGCCTTCATTATTCTTTTTGCAAATTTCTTGATAAAGGCTGTGTACATAACCTTTATGGCCATCCCACTCTTCGCGGCTAAGAGTAGGCAGGTAGGTAAAATTTTTCATTTTGCTTTCGAGCGCTTTCATTTCTTCATGATACAAAAGATCTTTTTGAGTCCGGCAACCAAATATCAGGTACAAATTTTTATGAGGTATGCTATGTAAGTACATGTAGTTCAACATACTTCTAAAAGGTGCGACCCCGGTTCCGGTGCAAATAAAAAACAAATCTTTATCAATATTTTCGGGTAGTGTAAATACACCTTGTGGCCCTCTGAAAGTAAGTTCGCTTCCTGCCTGTACTTCATTGAATAAATAGGTGGTACCTGCACCATCTTCCAACAGCACAATTAATAATTCAAATACATTTGAGCCATCAGGCCAGCTTGCAATTGAATAACTGCGCCATCTTTTATTTTTCTGCTCATTAATAGGGAGATCAAGGGTAACAAATTGTCCTGCTTTGAAATCAAAAGATTCCAGTTCATTCACTTTAATAAAAAAACGTTTTGTATTATATGTCTCATTTTCAATGCGTATAATCGTTCCTGTACGCCAGGGTTGTGCAGCCATTCAATAAATTTTATGGGAAAATACAAATGATATTTCTAAATAGGAAATTAAATCATTTTCTAACTGTTTATTCAAAAATTATTTCCTAGATTTTTTTGAATATTAAAGTAAGATTTTAAAGAGATGCTATAATCATTTTATAAATTTTAAAATCATAGAGTACCTTTGCACCCTTTAGAAAAAGTAGCTGAATGAACCTGGATGTGTTGATGAGTAGTTATGCAGATGATTCCCGCATTTTTACGATTGCGGACAGAATCTTATTGTCTGAACCGCAGCATATCCATCTTTCCGGTCTGCATGGAAGCGCTTCCCAACTTATATTTTCAGCCGTTTTTAATCATTCTGTTACTTCACAACTTAACCATCTTATTATATTAAGAGATGCAGAAGAAGCCGCCTATTTTCATAATACAATAGAAAATATTACCAATGCATTGGATATTTTTTATTTTCCTTCTTCTTTCAAATCAAAAAAGAATTTCCACCAACTAAACAGCAGCCATGTGATGCTGCGTACAGAAGCGCTTACAAAACTTAGCACAGGGGCCAACAGGAAAGTTATTGTAACCTATCCGGAAGCTATTTTTGAAAAAGTGGTGTTATCAAAAACATTATCCCAGAATATTATTTCTTTTAAACAGGGAGAAACTATAAAAGTTGATGAACTGCTTTCACGCTTTGTGGATCATGGTTTCAGCCGCAGTGATTTCGTGTATGAACCAGGGCAATTTGCCGTTAGGGGTGGAATTCTTGATATCTATTCTTATGGCAATGAAAAGCCTTATCGTATAGAATTATTTGGAAACGAGATTGACAGTATTCGCTTGTTTGATCCCGAAACACAATTGAGTGAGCGTAAACTTCAACTGGTAAATATTATTCCCAATGTAGAAACACAATTTGATAGTGGTGAAAAAGTTTCTTTATTGAATTTTTTACCGGACAATACTGTCGTATGGAGCGAGGATTGGGAATTCATAAAACAGGTAATTGAACAGGAAGAAGAAGATTTGGCAATAGCAATCAGTAGTCAGAAGAATGTATTTGACAGTGGTCAAAAAGCAGCGGGCAGCCGGCAGGAAGAAGAGGATGAACTGAATGAGAAAAAGGAAGTTTCAGAAAAAGATTTTGTCAGCGCTTCGGTTTTGGAAAAACAATTGGAACAACGGCATATCATTGAGTTTGGAAATAAAACCCATTTTTCAAGGGGAAATGAAATTAAATTTTCAATACAACAACAACCGGCATTCAACAGGCAATTCAAATTATTAATAGATAACCTGAAAGATTACGAATCCAGGAAATACAATATTTTCATTTTTGCCGAAAACCCAAAACAGCTAGAAAGATTACATTCTATTTTCAGAGACCTTGATTCTGAAATTAATTTTGTGCCTATCCCAGTTTCTATACATGAAGGCTTTATTGATAATGATCTGAAATTGGTTTGCTATACCGATCATGAAATTTTTCAACGGTATCATAAATACAGGGTGAAGCAGGCTTTCAGCAAAAACAAAGCGCTTACTTTAAAGATGCTTCGCGAATTGCAGCCGGGGGACTATGTAACACATATAGATCATGGAGTAGGCGTTTATAGTGGTTTGGAAAAAATAGAAGCCAACGGCGTTTTGCAGGAAGCGGTAAGGATTGTTTACAAAGACAAAGACCTTTTGTATGTAAATATTTCTTCTTTACATAAAATAAGTAAGTATAGTGGCAAGGAAGGAACGGTTCCCAAAATGAATAAATTGGGTAGTGATGTATGGAATAAATTAAAAGATAAAACCAAGAAACAGGTAAAAGATATTGCTACCGACCTTATTAAACTATATGCGCAAAGAAAGAGTCATAAAGGCTTTGCTCATTCTCCGGATAATTATATGCAGACTGAACTGGAAGCTTCATTTATATATGAAGATACGCCCGACCAAAGCAAAGCAGTAACTGATGTAAAACTCGACATGGAAAAGCCATCTCCCATGGACCGGCTGGTATGTGGTGATGTGGGTTTCGGTAAAACGGAAGTGGCTATAAGAGCGGCTTTTAAAACCTGCCTCAATGGCAAACAAGCTGCGGTATTAGTTCCTACGACTATACTTGCCTACCAGCATTATAAAACGTTTAGTGAAAGATTGAGCGATTTCCCCGTAATAGTTGATTACATAAACCGGTTTAAAACATCGAAAGAAAAGAAAGAAACTTTACTAAAATTACAGGAAGGTAAAATAGATATTATTATAGGTACCCATGCTTTATTAAGCAAAGATGTGAAGTTTAAAGATCTTGGTTTAATGGTGATAGATGAAGAGCAAAAATTTGGTGTAGCGGCAAAAGAAAAATTAAAACAAATACGAACTACGGTAGATTCACTAACATTAACAGCTACGCCTATCCCAAGAACTTTGCAATTCAGTTTGATGGGAGCAAGAGATCTCAGTATCATTAATACTCCGCCCCCTAACCGGCAACCCATACAAACTGAAGTTCATGTATTTAACCAGGATTTTATAAGAGATGCTATCTATTATGAAGTAGAGAGGGGCGGCCAGGTTTTCTTTATTCATAACCGCGTACATGGTTTACATGAAATGAAAACATTAATACAGGGGCTTTGTCCTGACCTGAGCATTGCCTATGCTCATGGCCAGTTAGAGGGTGATAAATTGGAAGAAACGATCCTGGATTTTATGGACCGTAAATATGATGTATTGATCTGTACTAATATTATTGAAAGCGGTGTGGACATTCCTAACGTTAATACCATAATGGTAAACAATGCCCATCATTTTGGGCTAAGCGATCTGCACCAACTCCGGGGAAGAGTAGGACGAAGTAATAAAAAAGCATTTTGTTATTTGCTGGCTCCACCCATGAGTACTCTTACCGCAGACAGCCGCAAACGATTGACCACCCTGGAACAATACAGCGATCTTGGAAGTGGCTTCCAGATTGCTATGCGTGATCTGGATATTCGCGGCGCCGGCAATATGCTGGGTGGTGAGCAGAGTGGTTTTATTGCCGAAATAGGGTTTGAAATGTACCAGAAAATACTGGACGAAGCCATTCGTGAATTGAAGAGAAAAGAATTTAAAGAATTGTTTAAAGAGGAAATTCAAAAGCAGGACGATTTCGTTTCTGATTGCACCATTGATACTGACCTGGAGATTCTAATTCCTGATGAATATGTAGAAAGTATTACCGAGAGATTAAGCCTCTATTCAAGATTGGATAATTGTGAGAATGAAAAAGACCTTGAAGATTTACATAAAGAAATGATTGATCGTTTTGGTGCTATCCCTTCCCGTGTAGAAGATCTTTTTAAAACAGTGCGTTGCCGAAAAATAGCGGTGCAATTAGGTTTTGAAAAGATGATCCTGAAAAATGAAAATCTAAAATGTTTCTTTGTTGCTAATCCGGATTCTCCCTACTTCAGAAGTAAAACTTTTGAAGGAATTTTGGAGTTTATTCAAACTAAAACCAATAAAGCAAAACTAAAACAGGTTGGCAGGAATGGAATATTAATTGTGCACGATATAAAAACTATGAAAGATCTATATGATTTTTTAAAACAAATGGATATGAATGCATTACCAAAGGGCAAATGACAATTTATATACCAGCTAAGATCGGATGTACCCGATACTCAAAAATATTATTCGTAGAAATAAGAAATATTACACCAAAAATTTATTCACCTCAATTTTCGCCATATCCCTGATTTCTTCTGCAATATGCTCAGCATCAATTCCAATTTCTTCATGCAATTGTTTTAATGTGCCGTGTTCAATAAAACGATCCGGAATCCCCATCATTTTTATATCAGCCTTGTAATGATGTTGATTCATAAATTCCAAAATAGCTGATCCAAAACCACCAACAATAGTTCCATCTTCTAGCGTGATTATTTTAGAATATTTCTTAAACACTTCGTGCAGTAATTCTTCATCCAAAGGTTTTACAAACCGGATGTCATAATGTGCAGGATTTAGTCCTTCAGCTTTAACGTCTCTTATGGCTGCTGCAGCAAAATTACCGGGATGGCCAAAAGATAGTATAGCGATTTCTTCTCCATCTTTCAATTTTCTTCCCGTGCCAATTTTAATTTCTTTCATCTCTGTTTTCCAGTCTGCTTTCACAGCCTGCCCGCGTGGATACCTTATTACCAATGGACTTTTAGTCGTTTCCAATTGAGCTGTGTACATCAGGTTCCTTAATTCACTTTCATTCATGGGCGCACTCACTATCATATTGGGAATACAGCGCATATAGGCAATATCATAAGCGCCATGGTGTGTTGGGCCGTCCTCCCCTACAAGACCAGCTCGATCAAGACAAAATACCACAGGCAGATTTTGAATGGCCACATCATGAATTACCTGGTCGTATGCCCTTTGCATAAATGACGAATAAATATTGCAGTAAACTTTCATCCCCTGTGTAGCCAATCCGGCACTTAATGTTACCGAATGTTGTTCACAAATACCTACATCAAATGCACGATCCGGCATTTTTTCCATCATATATTTTAATGAAGATCCGCTGGGCATTGCCGGGGTAATGCCCATTATCTTATCATTCTTTTCAGCCAATTCAATAATTGTATGGCCAAAAACATCCTGGTACTTTGGAGGTTGCGGAATATCAAATTTCTTCTTATATATTTCGCCACTTATTTTATCAAATAAGCCTGGAGCATGCCATTTGGTTTGATCTTTTTCTGCCAGTTCATATCCTTTTCCTTTTATGGTTTTAATATGCAATAATTTTGGCCCCGGAATATCTTTTAAATCTTTTAAAATATCAACAAGGTTGTTGATATTATGACCATCTATAGGCCCGAAATAACGAAGATTCAGTGATTCAAAAAGATTGCTGCTTTTGCTTAGTAATCCCTTTAATGAGGCTTCCACTTTTGACACCATTGCTCTGGAAAATGCTTTGCCGGGAAGCTTCCCTAGTGCTTTCCAAAAGTCGTCGCGAAATTTATTATAAGTCTGGGAAGTTGTAATATCTGTAAGGTATTCTTTTAAGGCGCCCACATTGGGATCAATGCTCATACAATTATCGTTCAGGATAATCAACAAATTACTTTTTTCAATTCCTGCATGGTTCAATGCTTCAAAAGCTTGTCCTGCAGTCATAGCGCCATCACCAATAATTGCCACATGCTGCCTGTCAAGCTCTCCTTTGTAATGCGAAGCCATTGCCATTCCTAAAGCGGCCGATATAGAAGTGGAAGAATGCCCTACTCCAAAACTGTCATATTCACTTTCGCTTCTTTTGGGGAAGCCACTTAAACCTTTATATTTTCTATTGGTGATGAATTGTTCTTTGCGGCCGGTAAGTATTTTGTGCCCGTAAGCCTGGTGGCCTACATCCCAAACTAATTGATCATACGGAGTGTTAAAAACATAATGTAGCGCCACGGTAAGTTCCACTACTCCTAAACTCGCACCAAAATGACCGCCATGCACACTCACTACATCCACAATGTATTGTCTTAGTTCATCACTCAATTCATGTAATTCTCCACGGCTCAGTTTCTTTAAATCTGCAGGGGAATTAATATTTTGTAAGAGGGGCCCTGGTGTAATTTCCATTTCATAAAATTAATTAGTAAAAATACAGTTTTTTAGCTGTTCTGTTTCTTTAAACGTATAATTAACTTATATAGTTTGTGCTAATAAATATATTTTGATAGTAAGCCTGCCATCCTTCATACTACTTTGAACTTGAAGCTGTATATGGATATCTACATTATATAAATTGTGCCAACAATATATTTTCCACAAACTGCTTAATGGCTGATTTGCCATTGATATTTATAAATCTTACTGCTTGCAAGTGCGCACTGACAGAGCCACCTCTCCCAGAATTTGAGACAAAACTACAATTTTGAAGTTAGTTGTGTAGGTCTTAAAAGAGTTAAAATTGATCGAGTGATTCACGGATAATATGGGCTTATCATTAAATAGACTACCACTCCCGAAACTGCTACATAAAACCAAATAGGCCAGGTAATCCTTGCCAGTTTCTTATGTTTTTCATAATCTCCTGATAAGGCACGGTAAGCAGTAAATAAAATAAAAGGGAGTATAATACCTGCTAATGGAATATGGGTAATCAGAATAAAATAATAAATATATCGAATAGAACCTGCGAGCAATTTTTCATCCGGGCTTAACATTCCATCGTGGTTAATATCGCCGTATTTAGTATCTCCAGTAAATAAATGATGGCAAATATAAGAGAGTAAAAAAAATACTGAAAGTGTAATAGCCGCTAACATTATATTTTTATGAAGTACATACCTTTTTGATTTTACCGCCAGCAATGCCGCCACTAATAATAGGGCAACTATTGAATTAACTATTGCATTGAACATGGCAAAAACATTAGGACTAAACCCAAGGTTGATATTCAATTTCACCCGTGTAAGAAATGCCACTGCAATAAATACAATAACAGAAGCTGACCAAATCAGTCTTTTTGCATTCCGGTCATTTTGTTTTAATACCGGTAGGGGTAGATCTGCGCCCATCATTTAAAATAAAATAAATTGAGTTTAACTATTTTTAAGCAAGCCTTTAAAAAATTCCTTGAAGGATCTTTTCCTGTCTTTTTCCAACATTAGCAAAGGAATATCTCTTACTAATTTTTTTTGAGCCACAGAATCAAAACCATTATACCACCCTCTGACAATTCTTTCTTTATCTAGCAAAAAGAAATTTTCGGTGTGTAAAAAAGCAGTATCGATATTCACATCCGCCACACTTGCTTTTATTTCATTTAAAGCCATACGGTATATGCTATCCCGGTTACCTGTCAACAACCACCAACTGTCGGGATTTACATTAAATTTTTCGGCCCAATTCCTTAACTGCCTTACAGAATCATGCTCAGGATCTATAGAAATAGAAAGAAATTGCACAATAGAATCATTATTGGGAAAAGAATTTTGCAGCCGTTTCATGGCTACGGCCAGACGTGGGCAAATGGTAGGGCAACGTGTGAAAAAGAAATCAATCACAATGATCTTTCCTTTAAGATCATCAAAAGAAACATGTTGGCCGAGTTGATTAATAAAATGCATATTACTTACCCTGTGCCATACTGTGTCATAAGTTGTTTTACCATTTGCATTGACCACATTTACACTGTCATAAAAGTATCGTGGAGGCATTTGCACATCCCGATTGGTATAATAGCTTACTAATAAATAACCTGTTACTGGCAATAAAACAGCCAACATTATCGCCAGTATTGCTTTCTTATTCATATCCCCATTTTTCTAAAAGCAAAATTAGCCATTGCAGGTTGCAATGGCTAATTTTAAAATATCTAATCTGAAAGAATAGTCAATTGCTAATCTAATTTTTTATCACTTTTTTCGGAAGGCCCGGTTGCAGGGGCATGGTGTGTTTGTTCAATATAGGTTCTGCTGCCGGCATCCGTATTTCTTAAGTTTTTATAGGAGTTACCATCAACTATAAAAGCGATAATAAACCAAATAAATATCCCCGCTGGCATAGCAATTGATAAAATCATATTTCTTACTTCATCCCCCAGATGCATAAAAATTGAAATAATGTAAAATGCTTTTGCCAAGGTAAGTATACAAATAGTTCCTTTAATTGCCAATATAAGGGATTCACTTGGATCAGGTGTTTTATCTATATTATAGATGATAAGACCCAATATCAATTCAATAATAGTAAGGATCAATAGAATCCAAAATGCTTTCCATATTTTTTTGACATGTGCAGTATCTGCGTCAGTTACTACTATCGGTGATGTTATTTGTGCAGACATAAAAATTCTTTAAATTCTTTAAAATATTTAAGTTAAAAATTTTTCTTTTTTAGAAATTATATTAAGTAAAAGCAAAGGAATACAAATACCCATACCAGATCTACGAAATGCCAGTAAAGACCTGCCTTTTCAATCATTTCGTAGTGGCCACGTTTCTGGAAAGTACCCAACTTCGTTTTTACCAACATAATACTGTTGATGACCACGCCTGTAAAAACGTGAAAGCCATGAAAACCTGTGATCCCAAAAAAGTATCCGCCAAAGGCAACCGGTCCTGGAGTGGCTACCAATTGCCCGTTAAACATTACCTCCGGTCCCCATGGATTGTGACTCACTGTAGTTCCCCAATGCTGTAAAACACCATCTACCAATACGTCGTGTTGATGGGTTATCAGGTGAGTCCACTCCCATGCCTGGCATCCTAAAAATGCAAGACCACCAAGAATAGTTAATATCAGCCATTTCTCCACACCTTTTTGACTCATTTTATGTCCCTGGTGAACCGCTAATACCATAGTAACTGAACTAAAAATCAGAATAAATGTCATCAAACTGACGAAAGCGAGGGGAAGATTTGCCTCAGTAAATGGGAATTTATTAAACACATAATTGTGATCTACCCAATGATTCAGGCTGAAACGAATTGAGCCATAAGAAATTAGAAATGCGCCAAAGGTGAAAGAATCACTCATTAAAAAATACCACATCATGAGCTTGCCATAACTTACATTAAAAGGGCTTTTGCCCCCTGTCCACATTTTTGTTTTGGTTTGCGCCAGAGCTGTTTCCATTTATTATTCGTTAAAAGGTTATTACAAAAATAAAATTAATTCTTATTGTTACAGATTTAATTCTTTCATCTCTTATTAAATCCGAATTATTTCCAAATATTCATTATTACAATTTCCTTATCATCTTATCATCACTAAGAAAATCAATAAATATATCCATAAAAAATCCACAAAATGCCAATACGTATTCATAAGGTCAATTGGTACCGCACTATAGTTTTTTATCCTGGAACGAAAAGATCTTAGATAAATTACCAAAAGCGCTACTATCCCTCCAAAAACATGTAATGCATGCAAACCTACAATTACATACAAAAATGAAAAGGACACATTTCTGCTAACAGTAATTCCGCTATCCCATAATTGTACAAACCCCAGGTATTGCATCAATACAAAAGCAATACCCAACAAAAGAGTAACACCAAGCCATCTTTTATACAGCTTCATGTTCCTATCCAGAAACGCCTTACGGCTTAGCAATATGGTAATACTGCTCAAAACAATAACTGCTGTTGAATACCAAAAAATTAAAGGAATATCAAAAGTAAGCCAATTGGCCTGATTGCGCTTTACAATATAGGCACTACTCAACCCCGCAAACATCATAACAATGCTGGCCAATCCTATCCACAAGACATACTTTAATGGATGCACCCTGTTTTTTTGTTCGTTTACCACAGCGATCATAATTAATATTTCCGGTTTATTTCAAAGTGCAACTTCTCTTTCTAAATATATTTATGATTTTATACTTTATCAAATAGTAACGCAAGAAAAACAATCATCAGGTAAAAATAGGAACTGAACATTACTTTTCTTGCTGCTGCCACATTCATTTTTATTACCAGCATAACACTTACATACACCATCCAAAGATTGCAGGCAAGTAAAATCCAAAAAGCCAACATTCCACTTATATTAAAGTAAAACGCCAGCATCCCAACAGGTACCATCAGCATTGAATAAATTACTGTTTGCAAAGCAGTAAATTTGGTAGGTCCTTCCCTACTTGGTAATAATTTAAATCCTGCTTTTTGATAATCTTTATGTGCCACCCAGGCAATTGCCCAAAAATGGGGAAATTGCCATAAAAACTGAATTAAAAATAAAATATAGCCACCTGAATTCGAAAATGTAGCGACTTCCCCGTTAGCAAGCGTTCCCTGGAAGTGGGCAATCGGATTGATTAATCCTGTACCGGCAACCCATCCAATCAAACAAGGTAATGCACCCGGAAACGCCCCTACTAATACCGAAATAGAATTTACCTTTTTTAATGGCGTATATATAAAGGCATAAAGAAACAGGCTAAACAACCCTATCATGGCACTGGCAAAATTAAACCATTGCCACATGATCAAAGTACCCACAACACCAGCAATAATAGCAAAAGTCCAGGCTTCATTTACTTGCATTCTTCCGGAAGCCACGGGCCTGTTGGCCGTTCTTTTCATTAGAATATCTGTGTCTTTTTCAACTATTTGATTGATGGCATTTGCAGAACCTGTAATTAACATTCCTGCAATAAATAATAAAAGAACAGAAGCTAAATCAAAATTAATATTAGGAGCGAGTAAATAACACACTACACTGCTAAATACTACCATAAAGCTTAAAGTGAATTTGATTAAACTAAAATAATCTTTCACTTTACTCGCCAGGACGTATGAAGTTGAATCTGGTGCTATAATCGCCATTTTCTCCATTTATAAAATCTATTTTAAAAAAGCCCTGAACGAACAGGGCTATATTAATTCAGAAAAATTGTATCATTAAAAATAAATCCCTTTTATTGTCCTGCATGTGAACTTTCATCGGCACCTATGGGTTCTGTTTGCGGAATAAAATCTCTTCCATCCTTACCATAATCATAAGGCCAGCGATGTACTTCAGGGATTTCTCCAACCCAATTGCCATGCCCTGGATGAATGGGTGTAGTCCATTCTAGAGTATTGGATTTCCATGGGTTCTTATTTTTCTCAGTTAGTTTTCTTCCTTTAAATATTGAATAAAAGAAATTGAAAATAAACAAAAACTGTGTAAAGAAAACTATCGCTGCTACTACACTGATAAACTCATTTAAACCACCAAACATTTTAAAAGACTCCCAATTGCTGTAATCATAATAGCGCCGTGGCATACCTGCTAATCCTTCGTAATGCATTGGCCAGAATATGAGATAGGCACCAACGATGGTAACCCAGAAATGAATATAGGCAAGTGTATTATTCATTAGCCTTCCAAACATTTTCGGGAACCAATGATAAATACCCGCAAACATTCCAAACATAGAAGCCACACCCATTACCAGATGAAAATGAGCAATTACAAAATAAGTGTCATGCAAATGTAAATCCAAGGTGGAATTTCCAAGCCAGATACCCGTTAAGCCACCTGAAATAAACAAACTAACAAAGCCTATAGCAAAAAGCATTGCCGGGGTAAAGTGAATATTTCCTTTCCACAAAGTAGTAAGCCAGTTAAAAACTTTAATAGCAGATGGAACCGCAATTAGCAGTGTTAACAATACAAAGAAAGACCCGAGAAATGGATTCATACCCGTAACAAACATATGGTGCGCCCAAACCATAAAAGACAGAATCGCAATAGCAAAAAATGAACCTACCATTGCCATATATCCAAAAATAGGTTTCCTTGAATTGGTAGATATCACTTCAGATGCGATACCCATTGCAGGAAGTGCAATAATATATACTTCAGGATGCCCAAGGAACCAGAATAAATGCTGGAACAGGATGGGGCTACCACCCTCATTTGGCAAAATTTTTCCCTGGATAACTATATCACTCAGGTAAAAGCTAGTGCCTAAATGCCGGTCAAATAATAAAAGTATCACAGCAGAAAGCAATACAGGGAAAGATAATACACCCAAAACTGCTGTAAAGAATAATCCCCATATAGTAAGCGGCATCCGCGTCATATACATCCCTTTGGTACGCAGATTAAGGACGGTAGTAATATAATTCAACCCCGCTAATAATTGAGATACAATAAATAGCGCCATACTGGCCAGCCACATATCCATTCCTGTTTTAGAACCATCCATTGCATCTCTGAGCGC
This sequence comes from Bacteroidota bacterium, assembly GCA_030706605.1. Classification (GTDB taxonomy): domain Bacteria; phylum Bacteroidota; class Bacteroidia; order Chitinophagales; family Chitinophagaceae; genus Ginsengibacter. The sequence goes on along the minus strand of JAUZOE010000003.1, from coordinate 70,297 downwards.
ACTCAATGGAGGATATATTGTCCATCCGCCACTTGCAGGGCCTGTTTGTAAAAACAAGGAGGAGAACATTAAAACAGATGCAGCAAAAAAGAACCAATAAGACAGCATATTTAAAAATGGAGCTGCCATATCCCTGGCTCCAATCTGTAAGGGAATTAAAAAATTGGCAAACGTACCACTTAAACCGGCGGTAAGCACAAAAAACACCAGGATGGTTCCATGCATAGTTACAAGTGCATAATAAAACTCAGTATCAAGCCTGCCTCCTTTTGCCCAACGGCCTAAAATATCTTCAAGAAATGGAAAGGTTTGATCAGGGTACCCCAATTGCAAGCGAAAAATGACTGAAAATAAACCACCAATCACGGCCCAGATAATTCCGGTAATAAGGAATTGTTTGGAAACCATTTTATGATCCTGGCTGAAAATATATTTGGTAATGAAAGATTGCTTGTGATGATGTTCATGTGCAGAATGACCCAGATCATGCACCACCAGGGGTTGTTCATGCAAAACTTCTTCGTTATTCATATTGATATTTTTTTAAATGCCCGAAGGCCAAATTTTTATTGATGAGCCTGGTTGTTTTCCAGCGCAACAGTTTTTAGTGAATCGGTTGTTTGAGCAGCTATCATTGCTTTTGCCTTTATATATTCAGGCCTTTGTTTAATCATCCATGCATTAAATTCTTTTTGTGTTTCTACCACTATTACACCCCGCATGGTAAAATGTCCTTTTCCGCACATCTGATCGCAAGATATTTCATAAGTAAAATCAGGGTTTCCTGTTTTTTCCTGCATTTGCTTAGTGGTATATAAAGGTGTAAACCAAAGTGTGGTCGGTGTACCGGGTACCGCATCCATTTTCATTCTGAATTGAGGTAAGCCAACATCATGAATTACATCCTGTGAATTGATTACCAGTTTAACCGGCTTGTTAACAACCACATGCATAGTAGTTGCCACATGAATATCATCATGACTTGCCGCATCATCCCAATCCACACCAAGAGGGTTACCTTTTGCAGGATCGGTAAGTTTATAATTCTTTCTTCCCAATACTCCATCTTTTCCTGGATACCTCATCTCCCATCCAAATTGATGCCCTGTTATTTCAATTAACTGGGAATTTTTGGGGGCATCGGCGGTAAATTTAAACCAGTATTTTAACCCGAAAACAACCAATACTGTTAACACAATAGCGGGTATACCTGTCCAGATTAGTTCCAGCTTATTATTATGAGTAAAATATAACGATTTACGTTTAGTGCTTTCCTGGTATTTAAAAGAAAACCAAAATAAAAGTATTTGTGTAAGGAAAAAAATAAATCCGGTTACGCCAATAGTAATCCACATCAAGGTATCAATGCTTTTTCCCTCTAAAGAAGCAGAACCTATTGGTAGCAAAGTTTTTGGATAAAAAAGCTCATTGCACCACCATACGCCAATAAGTCCGAGAATAAGGAAGCCTATCATCAAGAATCCGTTGATCTTGTTATTTTGCTTTCTCGATTTCTCTTCGCCTTTCAAAACGCTTACATATTCGCTTGCTTTTGAAATTTGAAAAATAACCACGAAAACAAGTACAACTATCGCTATCAAAAAAAAGTTATTCATGTTTCTTTATTTTTTCCTCGCCCCTAAAAATGGGATTTTATATTTTTTTATATTCGTTTGATTAAATCTTTTTAATCATTTTTATTTTTTAATACCCCCTGAGTTTTTACAACTCCCCAAAACCACCTTCGCCATTTGCGATTTTAATTTCTTAAATAAGAGCAAAGATAATAATTAAGAATCCCCACAATATTTAATTATGGCTAAAATTATATCACTTATGACTTCAAATAACTAACCTAAACCTGATGTATCATACTTTCTTTCATGAAAGGATTATTTAGAGGAGTCATCGAAACTTTAGTAGCAAACCTGTTTACACCCCACATAATTACTCCGACAAACCCTAATGGTATCCCCAATTCAAACCAACTGAAATGTGGATGATATTTTACAGTTCCAGGCATTACCATTTGGTAAAAATCAATCCAATGGCCAAATAAAATAACAATACACATAAAAGTTACAATAGTATAATTCCGCTTTGTCGCCTTTTTCATAAATATCAAAATAGGTGCAACAAAATTGAGTATAAGATTCAGATAAAATAACCCGGCATAAGGGCCTTGCAAACGTATTTTAAAATAAATAGTTTCTTCAGGAATATTACCATACCAGATAAGCATGAACTGATCGAACCACAGGTAAGTCCAGAAAATTGAGAAGGCAAACATGAATTTACCCAAATCCTGAAGATGTTCCTGGGTAACAAATTCAAGCTGACCACGATTTTTAAAATAAATAACAAAAATAGTCAAAAGTGCTATTCCGGATACGAAAGTACTTGCAAAAGTATACCAGCTATACATGGTACTGAACCAAAGTGGATCCAAACTCATCAACCAAAGCCATGGTATGATGGAACCCACTGTCAACAAATACAAAACGATGAAAAATGCTGACCAGCTCATATTTTGTATGAGCCATTTCTTAGAAGTGGCACTATCCATTGTCCCCGCATCATCGCTTTCCAAACTCAGTTTAGTCAATTTTCTACCAATAAAAGCCCAAAGAAAAATAACGATTATAGAAACAATCAAATAAACATATGGATTTAAAAAACCTACTTTATGATTCAAAATTTTATTATGAGATAGTTGAGTTTTATCAAGCCAGGCATATATATCTCCACGGCCTCCCAAAATAATGCAAAGCATGATCAATATGGTAATACCCCCCATAATAGGTACTACAGAACCAATGGCTTCAGCAACACGCCGAAAAGCAGTTTGCCAACCCCCCATTGCAAGTGTCGTAATCACAATAAAGAAAGTGGCTACATTTACTATCATCAGCCAAAACAAACTATTCTGAAGAAGTACAGCCCAAAATCGGGTACTATTTACATTATCGCCATGAGCACCCGCAGCAGGGTTCAAGAATACAACTCCAAGAATGAGAGTAAGCAGACCTACAATCATAAATCCAGCTGACCACTTCTTATATCCCGCCGGTGTTACATACTGATTCTTCATTAAAAAAATATTTTAAGAATTAAACTTTTATTTTGTTGTTGTCGTTGAATCTCCTGTTGCACTTTCCGTGCCTGCACTCAATTCAGCCTGACGTGATTTCACATACTGAATTACCATCCACCTTTGCTCACGTGTTAACTGCGAAGCATAACTTCCCATGTTATTTTTCCCATAAGTTATAGAATGAAACATAGTACCTACCGGCATTTTTACATAAACTGCCAAAGTCAAATTAGCTACCGCAGGTATTTTTCCACCAGTGGCCAATGGGCCCTGCGCATTGAGATTCGGACCATGACAAATAGCACAATTGATATTAAATAATCTTCCTGCTTCCTTCATCTGAACAGAATCAAGCGGCGGCAATGGGTCTTTGACCTGAGCACTTAGTCTATATCCAGTAGAATCATCGGGTAAATTATAAGGAAATAAGTCACCTCTTCTGATGGTACCTTCTACGGGGGCCGGATTATAATTTATATTTTCTTTTGCCAGGTTATTAGGCGCGTAGGCTTCATAAGCACGGCTATACGCCATATCTGGCATATACACTTTCCCTGGTTCACGTTTACTATCGCAACTTTCCACCAGTGTTATCAGGCCTATCACAATGATAAATGATAAGAGAATTCTTGTTTTTTTCATACCTAAATAACCAATTTAAATTTGTTTTCTATATCCACTATAAATGGATACTATAATCAAGTATTAATCTTTTAAACACTAACTTCCTCTGTTCTGTATAGCTTCTGGTCTTTATCATATCTTCCAAACCACCATCCTTCTTCAGCTTCCTGCACATTTATTTCTATTGCTCCATTATTTTGTAAAAAACTTTGCAATTCAACCTCATTTGTTTTATCAGTACATTCAATTACCATTACAAAGGCATCATCAGTAGCTCTTGGACTAAAATGATGTTTTTTCACACCAGGCATCATTTTATTAAGCCAACAATAAGTCCAAACCATACCTACAGCAGATAATAAAACGGTAAGCTCAAAAGCAATGGGAATAAATGCCGGCAAAGGAAAATGAGGTTTCCCCCCAATATTTAATGGCCAGTCAGTAGTAAATATCCAACTCATCCCACCGATAGCGATTGAAGTACCTGTAATACCATAAATAAATCCCATAGTGTGTAGGCTGGTTTCTCTCAAGCCTAACGCATGATCAAGCCCGTGAACCGGAAATGGCGTGTAAACGTCATGAATTTTATAACCTGCCCTTCTCACATTTTTAACTGCAGGAAATAAAACCTTTTCATCTTCAAAGGAACCTACAACAAATTTTTTTATCATTTTTTTACTTTTTTATGCTTCAGAAGGAGAATTTAGTGCGCATGCTCTACTTCTTCTATATAAAATTTTTCTGAATCCATTTTTTCCTGATCAGTCATTTTTGCTTTATAATTTTCACCACTTGTTTTCAGTATAGCCTTAATTTCTGAAAGAGCAATTACTGGGAAATATTTTGCAAATAGGAAATAACAGGTGAAGAATAATCCAAAGGTGCCAAGATAAAATCCAATTTCCCAGATACTAGGACTGTAGTAAGTAGTCCATGAAGAAGGAAGATAATCGCGGTAAATAGATGTAACGATAATTACAAAACGCTCAAACCACATACCTACGTTTACTAATACTGCCATAAAAAAAGTAAACAAAACATTCCTTCTTAGTTTTTTTGACCAAAAAAGTTGTGGTGATACTACATTACAAAACATCATTCCATAATAAGCCCAACCGTAAGGGCTAAAAATGTTAACCCTATTTTCACGGAAAGCCCACCATTCATAGGTGTTTCCGCTGTACCAGGCTACAAATAATTCAGTTAAATAAGCACATCCCACAATAGAACCAGTAAGCACAATTACTTTATTCATAGCCTCAATATGTCCTATTGTAATATATTCTTCGAGGTGTAATACTTTGCGGGTAATAATCAATAAAGATTGCACCATCGCGAAACCAGAAAAAATAGCTCCGGCAACAAAATAAGGAGGAAAAATAGTTGTATGCCAGCCGGGAATAACCGATGTAGCAAAGTCCATAGATACAATAGTATGTACTGACAATACGAGTGGTGTTGCCAAACCTGCTAAAACCAAAGCAAGACTTTCCTGTCTTTGCCAGTGCTTTGTACTCCCGGTCCATCCGAATGATGCGACACCATAAAACATTTTCCGGAATTTGGTTTTAGCTCTATCGCGTACAGTAGCTAAATCAGGTAGTAAACCAGTGTACCAAAATAATAGTGATACAGTAAAATAAGTAGATACCGCAAACACATCCCACATTAATGCAGAATTAAAGTTTGGCCAAAGTGGCCCACGTGAATTAGGATAGGGAAATACAAAAAATCCCATCCAAACACGTCCCATATGAAAAATCGGAAATTGACCTGCGCAAATAACCGCAAAAATAGTCATTGCCTCTGCAGCTCTGTTTACACCTGTTCTCCATCCTTGTCTAAAGAGCAAAAGAATCGCCGAGATAAGGGTTCCGGCATGACCTATACCAATCCACCAAACAAAATTTGTAATATCCCAACCCCAACCTACTGTCCGGGTTAAGTTCCATTGGCCAATACCATATACCACCTCCCGGTAAACAGAGTACACTCCAAAAATTAACAGGGCAATTGCAATGGATAAACCGATCCACCAAAGCCTTGTTGGTTTGGCTTCTATAGGGCTGATTATATCTTCAGTAATCTGGTGATAGTTTTTGTCTCCATCAACCAATGGCTCCCTAAGTTGCGATTCATACTTTAATAATGACATACTCTTTTTAGCTTTTTGCTACAGGTTGTATCTGTAACCTTATAAATTTTTTATCGGTCTTTTAAATTATTTCCTTTTTACTACCCACTTCTCTTTGTGTATTTCTTACTTTGGCAAGGTAGTTTACATTAGGAAGTGTATGAAGCTGCTCCAATACATAAAATTTCCTGGCCTTTTGTTCTTCAACCCTGATCTTAGCAATTTTACTTCCATCATCATTTACATTACCAAACATGATAGCATGAGTAGGACAAGCCTGCATACATGCAGTTTGTATTTCCCCGTCTTTTATCACACGATCTTCCTTCTTGGCATTTAATTTACCTTCTTGCAAACGTTGAACACAAAAGCTACATTTTTCCATTACTCCTCTTGCTCGCACGGTTACATCCGGATTCAAAACCATTCTTGCCAGATCACTATCCAATTCCGTTGTTGCATCAGATATAATCCCGCGCTGATTATCAGGAAAACTATCCGCTCCGTTCCAGTCAGCCCAATTAAAACGACGAACTTTATATGGACAGTTATTCATACAATACTTGGTACCTATACAACGATTATAAATCATTTGATTTAGCCCTTCGCTGCTATGATTAGTTGCCGAAACTGGACATACATTTTCGCAAGGTGCGTTATCACATTGCTGGCATAGCATTGGTTGAAATACAATATCCGGATTTTGTGTATTCCCTGTAAAATACCGGTCAATACGAATCCATTGCATATCATGGAACCTTGAAACTTCATATTTGCCAACAGTCGAAATATTATTTTCTGCCACACAAGCCACTGTGCACGCACTACAGCCAATACATGTGTTCAGATCAATACTCATTCCCCACTTAATCCCAGGCTTATCAAACGTAGGATAAAGAGTTGCATCACGTGCAAAATCTTCTCCATATTGAGCCAATTCTTCTTTTTCTTCCTTGCCAAGTCCTTCCGGATCGGCTATAAAATGAGTAAGCGTTGTTTCTCTTACTACCGGACGACCTTCAGTTATACTATGAGTTTGAGATTGAGCAATGGGGTACATTTTATCTAACTTCTCAATAGTAGCAGAAGTTGAATAGATAACGGAAGTTCCATCAAAAACAGCCAAAGGATATACATTAGTTCCAACTCCATTTGCTGCCGGCCCTATATATTGTTTTGTTTTGGTCTTATCATTACTCTCACGGCCATACCCAATAGCAATAGCTATTACATCAGGATGAGTACCAGGAATAATCAATACCGGCATTTCGATTGTTTTGCCGTTCGATACGATTTTCACCATGGGTTTTTCAGGGTGGATTTCGTATTTATCAGCCTGGCGTGGATTAAAAATATCTATGTCGAATAATTTTTTACCCATTTCAGGAGAAATAGTTGCATAATTATCCCAGGTTGCTTTTGTAATCGGATCACTCACTTCCTGTAACCACGCATTGTTAGCTCGACTACCTGTTCCGATCGCTATATTTTGATATAGGGCCATTTCGACATCACCCCCTTTTATGGCTGTAATTTTAGTAGCAGCATCTGAAACATTTCCTTTAAAAATAGCAGCAGCCATTTCGGGAACTGCTAGTGCGGGGGTAACATTTGCAGTAGCAGAATCTGATAAAACCACAGTAGCCGTTGAAGCAGCTGAAGCGGGAGTTAAGTCCGCAGTATTTACAAAAAATGTTTGACTTTTCAACTTGGAATTTTCAAGAACTCCATCCTGAAGAAACCCTTCATACTTATTAATATCACCCAGTTTTTCTATCCAGTATTTTCTGAAATAAGTTTCATAATCATCAGCACTTCCCGCTACTTTTAAAAGTGAACTTTCAAACTGGCGGGTCTTAAATAATGGATGAATAATAGGCTGAATTACACTAAAATAATCTTTTTGCAATTCGGCATCTCCCCAACTTTCTAACCAATGATGCGATGGAATAATATATTTACACAGTTCAGTAGTTTCATCCATCTTTTCACTGTATGAAACAGTGAAAGGGCATTTTTTTAATCCGGCAGCAAATTTTTCAGCAGCAAAATAATTATAAACAGGATTAGCACCATAGACCAATAAAGCCCCTACATTTCCGGCATTTAGATCATCCGTAAGAGTAACCATCTCTGCATCTATGCCCTGTCGGTAGTTAACAGGAGAATTCCAGTCTATCGTTTTGCCACCAGCTCCTATTGCCTCATTTATAGCATTTACAATAATCTGGATATTAGGATCATTACTTCCGCAAACAACAAGTGCTTCTCCTTTATTTGCAATTAATTCTGCTGCAGTTTTCTTTACTCCATCAGCAAGGGCGCCTGTAATATGGGATGAAGTTCCGCCTCCTAGAGCTCCTAACAATGCTAATGCAACCGCTCCTGTTTCTGAAGGTTTATGCAGGTAGCGTTCATCGGCATTTGCACCAGTCATGCTAAAAAAGCCTTCAAACTGGATATGCCTGCTCATTGCAGGATTTTTCTCATTAATTCGTCTATTGACCGCATATTGCTTTGCAAAAACTACCGGACTTAACCAGCTTCCCAAGAAATCTGCACCAAGGCTTACAATTACTTTAGCATTTTCAAAATGATAAGCTGGAATTGCTTTTTGGCCATATGAAGCCTGGTTAGCCATGATCATACCGTTATAAGAAACTGCGTCATATTGTACATGGCGACTTCCAGGGTATTTTGTAATAATATCTGCAATAATTTTTTTGGTAGTGATTGAGGTGATCGTAGAAGTTAGTAAAACAAGGGGCTTTCCTGCATTGGCTGCAAGGCCATCTGCAATCATTTTATCAATGGCTTCAAAGGTAGCTTCTTTACGATTAGCCATAGGATAACGAAGACGCGTTGTATCATACAAATCCAATACAGAAGATTGGCATTGTGCTGAAGTACCGCCATTTGTTAATGAAGACAAATCATTACCCTCAATTTTAATGGGTCGTCCTTCTCTTTGTTTTACGACTACAGGAATGGCATCTCCATCATTTAAATAAGTGGAAGCATAATAATTGGAAATACCCGGGAGCATATCATCCGGCTTATTAAGAAAAGGAATGCTTTTGCGAACAGGCATTTCGCAACTTGCTGCCACAACTGCCGCAGCAGTACTAAAGCCCATATATTTTAGAAAATCTCTTCTTGGCGCTTTGGCATTAAAAATATTTTCATCGCCCAATTCTTCAAAAGGTAGCTCTTCTCTAAATTCATCTTTCAATGCCTTGCTGTTAGCTTCACTTTTATTAAGCTCACCAAAATTTTGCCAGTATTTTTTTTCACTCATATTATTAACCCGCTTAGGGAATTTATAAATGGTATGTTATTGATTCAAAACTAAAATTAAAAGGACCGATATCAATAGTGACATTTCTGGCACTCTGTTCCACCAATTTTTTCAACAGTTACACTGTCGTATTTTTTATTTTTTATATCCTCATGAAATTTTTCATAAATGCTATAAAACTTATTTCCATTGCCTTTATCATCATTAAACTGAACATTGGTAGTCCGATGACAATTGATACACCAACCCATACTTAAGGGGGCAAATTGTTTTACTTCGCCCATTTTTTGAATTTCACCATGGCAAGTCTGACAAGCTACCTGGCCTACTTTTACATGTTGTGAATGGTTGAAGTATACATGAGCGGGAAGGTTGTGGATTCTTACCCATTCAATAGGCTTGCCGGGTTTATCATACGTTCTGCTGTCAGGATTCCACCCTGCATATTTATATAGTTTCTGAATTTCAGCATTAGCATTTACATTAGTACCATCTTCCCTAATAATCGGTTCGCCTGTGTATTCTTTAATAGCCTTATGGCAATTCATACAAACATTTACTGAAGGGATACTTGCGTGCCTGCTATCTTGTGCTCCTCCATGGCAGTATAAACAACTGATTTGATTAACACCGGCGTGGACTGCATGTGAATAATAAATAGGTTGCACAGGCTGATATCCTTGTTGCCTGCCAAGCCCCATAGCACCCTCTACCAAAAAATAACCAGCAAAAACAAACAGAACAATAACAACTAATAATAAATACGCTTTGTTGCGGTAAAAGGGAACATTGGGGGGAGTTTTAATTCCGTCTTTTTCATCAGTAAGCTTTTTCAGGTTACTGTTTACTTGCAAAAGGACTAAGCCTATTATGGCTAAAATCAAGGTAAGCAATCCATATAAAACTGAATTATCTGAGGAAGGAGCTGCTACAGCGCCGGTAGCGCCGGGAGCACCAGGAGCAGGAGCACCAGGCTTTACATAGCTATCTGCCCAACTGAGTATGGCATCTATTTCATTTTTTTTCAAATCTGAAAAAGTAGTCATTACTACACCACCCGCTTCCTGCTTTAATTTCATAGCATATGGGTCAGTGTTTACCATGGTAGTGGTATTAGCAACCCATTTATATACCCAATCTTTGGATGGCTCTCTTTCTCTGGCTCCTTTAAGTGCAGGACCTACATATTTTTCATCTGGTTTATGACAACTTGCGCAGTTTGCCTTAAACAAGGCTTCACCATCCTGTGCAAACAGAATCTCCGGAGAAATTATGGTAAGAAAAAAGAGTACAACTAATGTTTTAGTAAAAAGCCTGCTGATTTGGTTCATACACTTAGTACCTATCTTGAATTATGGAAAAATAATCTTTGTCGGCTGCAAAAGTAAGGAAGCATGTTGACAATGTGTTAACATTTTTATTTTTTTTTTGCTTTACCTGTACTGTGTTTCAGAGATTTTCATTATAAATTATTTTTTTTTTAAGATATAAAATAGGTCTAAGATCTTTAACCATTTTAGAATCTTCATACTTTTTAATTACAAAAAAATGCATCTTTGATGCATGGTAAATAAGCTAAAAAAAAATCGTGAAGTAAATAAAAAAAATATATTTCTTATTCTGAGTTCGCTTGCCATTTCGTTAACCTTAACTATATGGATAAGCAAAGAAGTGAATGGATGGTTATTGCCCAATCAAGAATCATTGTCGTGGTGGGTTATAAAATTTTTTGTTTTGCTATTTGGATTCCAGTTGATTATTCTAATAGTAGGTTCCTCCTTTGGATTATTTTCTTTTTTCTGGGAATATGAAAAGAGAATTCTGAACAGGATTGGATTGATAAAAAAGCAACAGTATATGGATAATAGATTACCCGTAAAAATTGCCATTTTTGCTTCTGGTGCCGGAAGTAACACACAGGTAATTATTAACTACTTTAAAGAAAGTAAAAAAGCCATTGTTGCGCTGATAGTTTGTAACAATCCAAAAGCGGGGGTTCTTGATATAGCTTTCAGGGAAAACATCCCTGTGCTACAAATTGAAAAAAATGTTTTTAAAGAAACAGGGTACGTACAGGAAATAAAAAACTATGGGATTGACCTAATCGTTCTTGCAGGTTTTTTATGGATGATCCCGTTTTCATTAATTCACGCTTTCCAAAATAGAATAATTAATATACACCCTGCATTATTACCGGCATTCGGCGGCAAAGGAATGTATGGTAATGCAGTACATTCCGCAGTGATAACAGCAAAAGAAAAAGAAAGTGGAATTACGATACATTATGTTGATGAAAAATATGATCACGGAAAAATTATTTTCCAGGCTAGATGTGATATTGACGAGAATGAAACTCCAGAAAGCCTGGCTTTAAAAATCCATCAGTTAGAGCATAATTACTATCCAAAAATAATTGACAAAGTACTGAATGAAATATCTCTATAATTATTTTCAATATTTTTATTTAAGAGCATTTCTGTATATCCCGATAAAAAACCAGAAGCTGTGTTTTTTTGGAACAAAACATCTTGCGAATTAAAAAACAGCGTTAAAAAAACAAAGTGCTGTCTTTTCATAAAAATCATTGACGTAATATCGCATTCACATGGTAAAAATATTGCTACCACTAAAACTCTTTTGCTTGCTCTTGTTGCTACAGGCGTTTTTTGCTAATCATGTCTTAGGGCAATTTACCATTTCAGGAACGGTTTATGATTCATCAAAACTTTATGTGGTTCCGGGAGTAGGCGTCAATAGTACTTCGGGTTTAAGTACCATTACCGACTCTCTTGGTGCCTACCATATCAATGTCACAGAAAAAGATTCTTTAAGTTTTTTTTATAATGGAAAATCAACAGTAAAATTTCCTGTAAAAGACATGACAAATTATACGGAGTTTGATATTTCATTGCGGGTAAGAGTAAACCAAAAATATAAATTATTGCGAGGCGTAATGGTATATTCAAATGGTTACCGCCGTGATTCAATTGAAAACCGGGTAACTTATTCAAAAATATTTGGGAATCAGAAGCCTACAATTCGCTCTGATTATGAACCCGGAGGACCAGCGGGTTTTGACCTTGACGCACTTGTGGGTATTTTTCAATTCAGAAAAAATAAAGAAAATCTTGCTTTTCAAAAAAGGCTGATTACAGAAGAGCAGGATAGGTATGTAGACTATCGTTTTAGCTCCAAAACAATCACCCGGATAACGGGTTTAAGTGGAGACACACTTACAAAATATAAAAAGTTGTACAAACCCTCGTATCTGTTTGTCATAAGCAGCAATTTAGCCCAGTTTTATGAGTATATTTTAAATACATCATATGCTTTTAAAAAAGAAGAAGGTATTGACAGATAAAAACTCTAAGTTATTTTAAAAGCAAATTTTAAATATATCAACTAATCCCTATGAGAACTTTTCATTTTTGAAATATTAATAAAATAAAATGAATAACTTCATGTTTTAAATTAAAGACATGAAAAAAATCTACCTTCTTATTGTTGTCATTCTATTTCTAAATCTGTTTGAAAAAGTACAAGCTCAGGTACCAGGTTGCACAACAAATATTGCTCCGGCCAATGCTTCTTCTGGTATAGACCCATACCCGTATATTACTTTTAAGTGGAATGACGTACTTGGCGCTACTTCATATGATATTTATGTCAGTACAAAAATACCCCCCAAACTGTTAGTAGGCACTACTACGTCTGATACATTCAATTTTATTAATGCCGCTTACAATACTACTTATTATTGGTATGTAGTACCCAAGAATGCCAGTGGCGACGCTATTGGCTGCGGATCGACAAATACCACCTCGTTTACTACCATTCCACCACCACCACCACCACCCAATGATAATTGTAGCGGAGCACTTGATCTTTCAGCAGCTCCATTAACCGGAAACACCCTTGGAGCCACGCAAAGCCAGCCTGCAGATATGTGCAGTGGTTATACCGGGAGTGCCAATGATGATGTTTGGTACCAATTTACACCTTCTGCAAATGGAGTAATAACAATAAGCATGACGGGAAATGGCACTTTTGATGGCGTTCTTGAATTATTTTCAGGAACCTGTGGATCTTTAACGGCTTTGAATTGCAGCGATATTTCACAAGGGGGAGGAACAGAACAAATTCCCTGGAACGTAACCTCCGGAACTACTTATTTCGTAAGGGTTTATAATTTTTATTCCGATTTAAGCAATGAGGGTACTTTTACTATATCAACATCCGGAGTTGCGCTTCCTGTTACATTAATGAATTTTAACGGAGTACGGCAGGGCGATAAAAATATACTTAGCTGGTCAACAGCTTCCGAGCAGAATAACCAGGGCTTTGAAATTCAGTATTCTTCTGATGGCAATAATTTTGATAAATTGACTTTTATCAATTCCCAGGCAATTAATGGAAATAGTAGTTCTTTATTAAAATACCAGTTTGCTGACTTAAGAAGTGGAAATACCTACTACCGTTTAAAGCAAATTGATAAAGATGGCAAATCAAGTTACTCCAATATTGTTTACATAAAAGGAGATAATATCAACGCAATAACTATTGGTAATATTTACCCCAACCCAGCAAAAAACAGCATAAATGTAACAATTGCCTCTCCTTCAAATAATAAAATAGAAATTGAAATTAGTGACCTTGCAGGAAAGATAGTATTGAGAAAGGCAACAAAAATTGTGAAAGGTGATAATAATTTATCAGTTAATGTTACCAACCTGTCTTCAGGAAGTTATATTCTAAAAGCAACAGGAAGCAGTGGATCGCAAACTTCAATTACTAAATTCGTAAAAGAATAATTTTATCTGTTTAATAATAACAAAGCCGGATTCTTTTTAAGAATCCGGCTTTGTTATTATACCCACATTCCGTACACCAACTATACTGAAAGATTATCTATGACCAAAGGAATATCTATATAAAATGTATTGCAGTCTTCTTTAAAATAGCTTCGTTATGGATTTGAAATAACATTCACAATAAGAGCCTTATTACTTCCTAAAGTCAACTCACTAGACTAAAGTATAAAATCTCCTAACAGTACCGATGCAACCCTTTGATTCCTCAGCACGTATTATATATTTGAAAGAGTTAGAAACAACTTATTTAAAAGCAAAATGATCAGTTATGATTCAACGCCTATAAATATTAATTTTAGCAATAGAATTCAATAATTATTTTTTCTTAAATTAAATAGATGAACTGAGCCTTTGGAAAAAATGGTCTCCATAATAAATGGCTGTAGAGAAGGCAATCATAAATATCAAAAGATACTTTATGAAAGATACCATGCCTTTGCCCTTAAAACCGTATTTCGTTACATATATAATTATGAAGAAGCATTGGAAGTGACTAATGATGGCTTTGTGAAAGTTTTTTTAAATATTGAAAAAATCAATTACGAAAAGGAAGCGGATATTATTAAGATAGTAAGTGGATGGATTAAAAGAATTATGATAAATACTTCTATTGATCTTTTAAGAAAAAAGATGTTGCTGCCCGAAATTGGATGCATCCCTGATTACGTTTGGAAGATCAGTGATAAATCCGACTCTGCTGACCAAATGATAATTTATAAAGACCTGATTATGTTGGTAAAAAAACTTCCACCTATATATAGGATTGTTTTCAATATGCACGTAATTGATGGATATAAGCATATTGAAATTGCAGAGATTCTCGGAATCCCCGTGGGAACATCTAAATCAAATTTAATGAGAGCCAAAATATTAATGCAGAAATTTTTAAATCAAAAAGAATCACTTTCAGAATGCAGGATATAGAAGACAATATAGATGATTTATTTAAAAGGGCTGCCGAAAACTATCCTCTCCAAACAGGCAATGGGGATTGGGAAAGTATTTCAAAAAAAATCTCCGTTAATTCTTTACCAAAGGGAGAAATAATCCCTGTAAAGAAAAATCCAAACAAAAATATAATTCTATCCTTTATACTAATAGGTCTTTTTTTACTTTCCTGGCTGGTAATTCACAATTCAAAACAATATCTTCCTGATATGCCAACCATAGTAACTACGATAAAAAATAACGCAGTTAGAAGCGATAATGAAGTTACAGTAATGGGAAATAGTCAAAAAGATACTAATAGATATCTTCACAATTCAATAATAAAAAATTTTGGAAATTATAAAATTAAGGGGCAGGCGATTTCAAATTCAATTTATTCAACTACAACAAAAAAAGAAACTGAAATCTTTTCACACTTGATTAAAAAGAAAGATAAAATTGCAAACAATTTCTATCTTGATAAAAACGCTACATTCAACAGTACATATACAAAACCTGTTTGGGACAGTCTGAATCCTCATAAAACTCCCGGAACAGAAATAGTGAAAAATTTATTAATTACCAAAGTCGAAAGTGCAGAGACATTTGAATCCAAAAGTAAATTGATTAGTAAGGCTATACCACCTGTGGGAAAGTATAATCTGGATAGCAACAAAGCAGCAAACATCTTATCAAAAAAGAAAGGTCTATATATTGGACTGATTACCGGACCTGATTTTAGCAAGGTAGAATCAAGTCCATTTGGAAGCCCTGGTTATAGTACAGGGATATTTTTGGGTCTCAAAATAAATTCAAGGTTGTCTTTTGAAACCGGTATTATTCACAACAAAAAGAATTATTCAAGTGATGGCAGCATTTTTAATATGGAAAAAATTGGTAACACTATGCCTACTGGCATGGTAATAAAAAACCTAAAAAGTCAAAGTGCATTGTGGGAATTTCCTCTAAAAATAGAGTACGATTTTTATACGCATAAAAATTCAATTTTCTTTATTTCAGGAGGTACATCTATTTATGTAATGACAAAAGAAAAAAATAAATACAATGTAACCATGAATGGTTCACCCGAAAAAATGGAAGGAATTTATCAAAAAAGTAACTTCAGATTTCCCGCAGTTTCTATTATCAGTATCGGTTTTGAACATCAACTATACAGATTAATAGAGTTGAGAATTGAGCCTTACCTAAAAATTCCTTTGCAAGGGATAGGCGTAGGAAGGTTACCCGTTACAAGTCTTGGAATACAATTTGGGATACTTCGGAGATTGAAATAATCGATTTTTAGTCGTTTAACAACTTATAAAGAAGTGCAGCTGGCTTAACCTCTAATTAATCAAGATATTTATAAAAATAAACATATAGAAACAGATCATTTAAATAATACATTTGCTTGATTTTATTCATAGTACTGCTAAGGTGATAAGAATAAAATCAAGCTAGATTCTAAATAACTTATATGACTTTTTCATTCCCTACGCACTTATTAAATCCTTAAAATTATACTAGACTTTATATCCCTCAGAATGTTGAAAAACATAGAATCAAATAACTCATTTGTTGATCACTCTATAATTTGGTATGACTGAACCTCAAAATTTTCTACCTTCACTTTCATGAAAAAAATCCTGACTGTGCTTTTCTTTTTTTGTAGCATCCATACTTTCTGCCAAAGCAAATTATCTCATTTTTTTTATGTAAAGACTACCGATTCGTTACCATTCTTAGATTATGGTTTAGGAAAAGACCGACTGGGTGGGGCTAAAATGACTTTCCTGGATAGTAACGTTGTGTTGAAAGTGGTGGATAGTTCAGACAATAGTTATAAAGTACAATTATCTGAATTTCATGATGCATACATTGAGAAACAGAAAGTGGTTAGGATAGACCCCATAGAAGAGAAGCAACATCTCACGGATAGCTGGAAAGTGTGGGGCGATTCACTTTATGATTATGTTACCGTGCAACTTGATGAAAAGCTTCCTTATCGAAGTGTAATGGAAATTGATCCTTCTAGGATTGTGGTGGATATTTTTGGAGCTACCAGCAATACTAATTGGATTACCCAGCTTTCAACAGCAAAGGAAATAAAAAATGCCTGGTATGAGCAGCCTGAAGATGATGTAATGCGGGGTTTTATTGAATTAAAACATCAGCAGCATTGGGGGTATCGTATTTTTTATACAGAGAATAACAAACTAACGATACGGGTTAAACGCCAACCCCATGTTTTAGATTTAAATCATTTAACCATTGCAGTTGATGCTGGCCATGGTGGAGACAATATAGGAACCAGTGGTGTTCGCACGCATATAAAGGAAAAGGACTATACTTTGCTGATTGCAAAACAACTTGAAAAAGCTTTAAAACTGAAGAAAGCAAAAGTTGTTATGACAAGAGAAAAAGATACTACCCTCAGTATGCCTGAAAGAATAAATTTTTTGAGGGAAAAGAATCCTGATCTACTTATAAGTATTCATTTGAATGATTCAGATAAAGATACAGTTCAAGGTGTAAGTACTTATTATAGGTATATTGGATTCAGGCCTTTAAGCCAGTCAATTTTGAAGAGTATGTTATCGACAGGACTTCACGAGTTTGGTAATATCGGCAGTTTCAATTTTTCCTTAAATGGTCCTACAGATTATCCTAATTGCCTCGTTGAGGTGGCATTTCTTAGTAATAAAGATGACGAAAAAAAAATTCTTAGTCCTAAATTTCAGCAGTTGGTCGCGAACAAGATAGTGGCAGGAATTGAGGATTTTTTAAAGAATTTATGAGTACTTTTATTTAAACAAAATATTAAATTGACAGAAAAATTGTACAATAATATCAAGCCAGCGGCTCACGAAAGGCTGAGCAACCTTGCAGAATCATTGGTTGGCTCCGAAATTGTGCGCCTGGGTGCAGATATAAAAGAGAAAATCAGCAATGGCGAAAAAATATACAATTTTACCATTGGTGATTTCGACTCTTCCATTTTCCCAATTCCTCAAAAACTCGAGGAGGAAATTATTGAAGCTTATCGGGAAAAATTGACTACTTACCCCCCTGCTGATGGTATCCTGTCTTTAAGAAAAGTTGTTTCAAAATTTATCAAGGAAAGAGAAGAACTAGATTATAAAACCAATGAAGTATTAATTGCAGCAGGTGGCCGCCCGCTCATATATGCCCTTTATAGGGCAATTGTCGACAAGGATGATAAAGTAATTTACTCAGTCCCTAGTTGGAACAATAATCATTATGTGCATTTTACCGAAGGACGCCACCAGGTAATTGAAACTAACGCAGAAAATAATTTCATGCCTTCAGCAGAATCTATAAAACCTCATATACAAGATGCGGTTTTAATTGCTCTTTGTTCTCCGTTAAACCCTACCGGCACGGTTTTTAAAAAAGAGGAGTTAGAAAAAATATGCGACATGGTACTAGAAGAAAATATGCGTCGTAGTAATGATGAAAAGAAATTGTATGTGATGTACGACCAGATGTATTGGACGCTCACTTTTGGTGACACACAACATTATAATCCTGTAAGCCTGCGCCCCGAAATGAAAGATTATACCATTTTTATTGACGGCATTAGCAAAGCTTTTGCCGCAACTGGAGTTCGTGTGGGATGGGCTTTAGGTCCTGAACATGTTTTGGCCAAAATGAAAGCGATTAATAGTCATTTGGGGGCCTGGAGCCCAATGGCAGAACAGCATGCTACGGCAAAATTTCTTCTTCAGAAAAATGTTGTTGACGGTTATCTTTCTCACTTTAAAAATGAATTAGAAGAAAGATTAGAGCTTATTTATAAAGGATTTCAACAATTAAAAAAAGAAGGATTTAGCGTAGATGCCTGTGCACCACAAGCTGCCATTTATCTTACCATTCAAATAAGCCTGGCAGGTAAAAAAACCTCAGAGGGAATACTTTTGGCCACACAGTCTGATGTCACTTCTTATATTTTGAACGAAGCAAAACTGGCAGTGGTGCCTTTTTATGCATTTGGCGCAGCCAAAAACTCAGACTGGTACAGGCTCAGTGTAGGCACCTGCAAAAAAGAAGAAATCCCTGAAATGCTTGGAAAGCTGAAAATTGCTTTGAATAATTTATCTTAACCAATCAACTTTTCCTGCAAAAGCCATTCCGCAATCTGCACAGCATTGGTAGCCGCTCCTTTTCTGAGATTATCACTTACAATCCAGCAATTCAGCGTATTCGGTTGTGATTCATCCCTACGAATTCTTCCAACAAAAGTTTCGTCTTTTTCATGTGCAGTTAAAGGCATAGGATAAATGAAATTATCCAAATCATCCTGGAGCACGACTCCGGGAGTTGCAGATAAAATTTCTCTTATTTCATTGATGTCAAAATCATTCTCAAATTCAATATTCACGCTTTCACTATGGCCCCCTACTACAGGAATGCGGACACAGGTAGCCGTTAATTGAATAGTATTATCCCCTATAATTTTCCTGGTTTCATTCACCATTTTCATTTCTTCTTTGGTATAGCCATTCTCAAGGAAAACATCGATGTGTGGTATTGCATTTTTATCAATCGGGTATTTGTAAACCATCTCACCTTTTATATTATTTCTCTCATTTTCCATTTGTTGCACAGCTTTTACGCCTGTCCCCGTGATACTCTGGTAGGTAGAAACGACTACTCTTTTTATTTTGTATTTTTTATGCAATGGCGCCAATACCAAAACCATTTGAATAGTAGAGCAATTCGGATTGGCAATAATTTTATCTTCTTTGGTCAATACATTCGCATTTACTTCAGGCACCACCAATTTTTTGGAAGGGTCCATTCGCCAAGCAGAAGAATTATCAATAACAGTAATTCCGGCTGCAGCAAACTTTGGCGCCAGGCCAAGAGAAGTGCCTCCACCTGCTGAAAACAAGGCTACCTGTGGTTTTGCAGCTATTGCATCTTCTGCAGACACTACTTTATATTTTTTATTTTTAAAAATCACTTCTTTTCCTATTGATTTTTCAGATGCAACAGGAATAAGCTCTGTTACCGGGAAATTTCTTTCTTCTAAAACCTGCAACATTTTGCTACCTACCAGGCCTGTTGCACCTACAACTGCGATTTTCATTGTTTATTTTTTTTGAGCCTGCAATTTAATGCATTCCCTTTTTCTGATAAAATAAAGTACTTATCTTTAAGACAAACCAGCTATGTATGAGAAAAAAAATAATCATTTTTTCTTATTTCCTACTATCTGCAGGCAGTTTTGGGTACTCACAATTTTCAGAAAACTTTGCCGATGGAAATTTTACCAATAACCCGGCGTGGGTAGGCGGCACAATGGATTTTGTTGTAAATTCTTCTTTTCAACTGCAAAGTAATAATATGGTTGTTAATAGCAGTTATTATTTAAGCACCCCAAGTACTCTTGCAACTACTGCACAATGGGAATTTTTTGTGCATATAGCTTTTAATCCATCTTCTGCAAATTATGTGGATGCTTACTTAATCGCTTCAGCAAGTGATTTGAGTCTGAATACTACTTCAGGATATTTTATCAGAATTGGAAATACAGATGATGAAATCAGTCTTTACCGTAAAGATGCCTCTGGTATAATAACTAAAATTATTGATGGCGTAAACGGGATATTAAACAGCAGTAATAATATAATCAAAATAAAAGTTACGAGAGATGCTGCAGGTCAATGGTTGCTATTCAGGGATTTAAGCGGTTCAGGAAATTCCTACACGAGTGAAGGTTCAGTAACAGATAACACCTTTGCTTCCTCTTCTTATTTTGGTTTTTTTATAAAACAAAGTACAGCAAGTTTTTTTCAACAACATTATTTTGATGATATTACTATTAGCAA
Organism: Bacteroidota bacterium; assembly: GCA_030706605.1. GTDB lineage: Bacteria > Bacteroidota > Bacteroidia > Chitinophagales > Chitinophagaceae > Ginsengibacter. The sequence continues at coordinate 49,491 of JAUZOE010000003.1, read as the reverse complement.
TTATGTCCCTGATATTACTCCTCCTTTAATTGAGTCTTCTACCGCCATTACATCAACAACTGTGGACGTTCTTTTTAATAAACCTGTTGATAATACCAGTAGCGGGGAAGTGGCTAATTATTCAGGAGACAATGGATTGGGAATGCCCGTCACTGCCACCATTGATGCTCAAAACACTTCATTGGTACATCTTACTTTTGACAATGATTTTACCAATGGCTTAGTATATAACTTAACCGTAAATGGAGTAAAAGATCTCACCGGTAATGCCACAACAAATGCAACATCTACTTTCAGTTTCTATATACCACAGCATTATGATGTGGTCATTGATGAACTTTTTCCTGATCCTAATCCTCAGGTAACTTTGCCTGGTGAGAAATTTTTAGAATTAAAAAATACCTCTACATTTCCAATCAATTTACATGGCTGGCAGTTGATTGATGGATCCTCAACAGCAAAATTACCTTCATATCAATTGCTTCCCGATAGTTTTGTGATTGTGTGTGCTGCTAATTCTGCTAACGCTTTTTTGCCTTACGGATCAGTATTAGGAGTTACTAATTTCCCTTCAATGAATATTGGAGGCGATGCCATCGTTTTAAAATCTTCTGATAACGCCATTATTCATGCTATTCAATATGACCCTTCTTTTTACAAAAATGAAATAAAAAAAGATGGAGGATGGACATTGGAAATGATAGATACCAAAAATCCATGTGGTGGTATTTCTAACTGGAAAGCCAGCACAGATGCTAATGGAGGGACACCGGGAAGAAAAAATTCTGTTAATGGAATTAATAATGATCAGTCATCGCCCCGTTTATTACGAGCTTTCCCGGCAACATCCACTTCCCTTACCTTGGTTTTTGATGAGCCACTTGACAGCCTGAAAGCTGCTGCTGTAAATGATTATGCCATTGATAATGGATTGCAGGTAATAAACGCCATGCCCGTTTCTCCATTTTTCAATGAAGTAATTATCACACTAAATAATCCAATAGCGGTAGGAACTGTTTATTCAGTTATTGTAAAAAACGTTACAGATTGTGTGGGGAATGTCATTGGCGAAAAAAATATGACGAAGTTTGGAATTGCGGAGAATGCAGATAGCCTTGATTTAGTAATCAATGAAATTTTATTTAATCCGCTACCTCCGGGCGCTGATTATGTTGAATTATATAATCGGTCTTCAAAGATCATTGACCTGAGTAAGACATATATTGCTAACAGAAACAGTAGTGATGTAATCAGTAATATCCGGCAAGTAAATCCTGAAAGTAGGTTACTATTTCCCGGCGATTTTATTGTGTTAACCTCGGATCCGGATGCCGTAAAAAAGCAATATATAACTACCAATCCAGACGCATTTTTAAGATTAAACAGTATGCCGTCATTCCCTGATGACAAAGGCAATGTAATTATTCTGAACAACCAGGGAAATATTGTAGATGAAGTTTCCTATTCTGACAAATGGCATTTTGCCCTGTTGCACAATACTGAAGGAGTTTCTTTAGAAAGGATCAATTATGAAGGGCCTTCCGCCCAAAGTAATTTTCATTCAGCAGCCACATCGGCAGGGTATGGAACACCGGGATATAAAAATTCGCAATATCAAATGAATGAAGAAGTGCAGTGTGAAATAACTGTTTCGCCTGAAATATTCTCTCCGGATAATGACGGACTGGATGATTTTGCTACCATTAATTATGTTTTCCCAACACCCGGTTACGTTGCCAACATTTCGATTTTTGATGCCTCAGGACGTCCGGTCCGATATCTTCAAAAAAATTCATTAAGCGGTATAAAAGGATATTATCGGTGGGATGGGCTGGATGATAAAAATCGTAAATTACCCCAGGGAATATATATTATTTATACAGAAATATTCAATACAGCCGGGAAGAAAAAACAATATAAAAATACAATTGTATTGGCAAGAAGATTCTGATAAAGAAATTGGGTGTTCACGATAAATGCTTAATGACTACCAATCCAAACGCTTCCAAAGAAAGTAAAACTAAATCCGTCTTAATATTTCAATTGCTTTCCTGTATACAAGCTCATTTTCGTTAATTTTGCTTTCTAATAAATTTTTATGGAAGAAAAAAAGTATGACTTTGGCATGATTGGACTTGGGGTAATGGGTAGTAATCTTTTACTCAATATGGCTGATCACGGTTTTTCAGTAATAGGATATGATACCAACCCTGTTAAAACAAAATCACTGGAATCCTCTGCTACAGAAGGTACTTCAGTAAAAGGAGTGAACACTTTGGAGCAAATGATTTCGCAATTAAAAACCCCAAGAAAATTAATGATGCTGGTTCCGGCCGGGAATCCGGTGGATAATGTCATTAATGACCTGAAGCCCCTGCTCCAAAAGGGCGATATCATTATTGATGGCGGCAATTCACATTACACCGACACTTTGAGAAGAATCAGCGAATTAAAGAATATTGGTTTTCATTTTATGGGAATGGGCATCTCAGGCGGCGAAGAAGGGGCACGTAAAGGGCCCAGCATTATGCCCGGTGGCGATGAAGAGGCATACAATGAAGTGGCCCCACTTTTGAAAGCAGTGTCTGCTAAAGTAAATGACCAGCCCTGTGTTGGATACCTTGGCAAAGATGCAGCGGGTCACTATGTAAAAATGGTTCATAACGGTATTGAATATTCGATAATGCAGCTTCTGAGTGAGTGCTATGACCTGATGCATAATGGTCTTCAAATGTCGAATGAAGAACTTCACCAAGTGTTTAAGGATTGGGACAGCGGGGAAATGAAATCTTTTTTAATAGAAATTACTGCCTCAATTTTTGATAAAAAAGATGATAAAACCGGCAATTCTTTAGTGGATATGATTTTGGATAAAGCTGGCGCAAAAGGTACCGGGAAATGGACATCACAGGCAGGCCTGGATTTACCCATGCCAATTCCGGCTATCGATGCAGCGGTAATGATGCGTAATCTTTCTTCATTAATTGAAGAAAGACAGGAAGCTCATTCGATTTACAATACCTCTTTACAAAAAATTGATATCAATAAAAAGGAATTTATAAAGCTACTTTATGATGCCTTATATTTTGCTACATTGATTAGCTATGCCCAGGGCCTGGCAATGCTTACCACGGCTTCGTTTGAATTAAAAATGGATATACCCGTTCCAGAAGTAGTTAGTGTGTGGAGAGGAGGATGTATTATACGTTCTGCCTTATTAGATCAATTTAAAGATGCCTATAAAAATCCGGAACTGAAAAATTTATTGCTTGATGGCAACATAGCAAAACTACTTCAGCAAAAAGAACACGCTATCCAAAAAATTGTTTCCCTGGCAGCATTACATAATTATCCTGCTGCCGGCTTTATGGCTTCACTTAATTATTTCAATGCTTACCGGAGAAAATTATTACCCACTAATTTGATCCAGGCACAGCGCGATTTCTTTGGTGCACATACTTATCAAAGAATTGATGAGCCAGGAATTTTTCACACAGAATGGGAACAGGTATCTTAAAAAATAAATACTCAAATTATAAAATCCGAATGTTAGATTATAAAAAATTATCCCCCACACTTCTTTTCATTTTTGGAGGCAGTGGTGACCTGAATTACAGAAAACTGACCCCAGCTCTTTACAATCTTTTTTTAGATAATGCTATGCCTGATAAATTTAGCATTGTTGGCATCTCGCGTACTTCCTATTCTGATGAGGAATATCAAAAGCATTTAAAAGAAGGAATAGACAAGTTTTCAAGAAAAAAAGACTCCAATGGCCAATGGAAGACATTCGCAGAAAATATCAGCTATGTTCAAATGGATATTTCGGATGAAAGTCATTATGAAAAAATAGTAGAAATCGCTAAAGAAAAAGAAAAAGCAGCAGGAAAACATCTTGATATTGTTTTTTATATGGCTGTCGCACCTCAGTTGGTACCGGTTATAGTAAAGCAATTAGGTAAGCTGGATATTTGCCACGATACTAAATGCACCCGCATCGTAGTAGAAAAACCTTTTGGCCATGATCTTGAGAGCGCCAGGGAAATGAATCACATGCTTCGCCAATATTTTGAAGAAGAACAGATATACAGAATTGATCATTACCTCGGAAAAGAAACAGTTCAAAACATCCTCGCTTTGCGTTTTGCCAATGCATTATTTGAGCCATTGTGGAACAGGCAATATATAGATCACGTTCAGATAACTGCGTCGGAAACTGTAGGAGTAGAAGGCCGTGGCGGATATTATGAAACATCAGGTGCACTGAGAGATATGATTCAAAATCATATTTTACAATTAGTTTGCATGATTGGGATGGAACCTCCCGTTTCATTTGATGCCAATGAAATTAGAAATAAAAAAGTAGATGTTTTAAATGCTATCCGCAGAATTTCAAACGATGAAGTTCAGAATTATGCGGCGCGCGGGCAATATGGCAAAGGCTGGATGCAGGGAGAACAGGTTCCGGGCTATCAGGAAGAGGAAGGTGTAGATCCTCAATCCAATACAGAAACATTTGCAGCAGTAAAATTTTATATTGATAACTGGAGATGGGAAGGTGTTCCTTTCTATGTAAGAACCGGCAAACGACTTCATGAAAAATCAACTGAATTAACAATCCAGTTTAAACGGGCTCCTGATTTTGCTTTTCCAAAAGAAGCCACCGAAACATGGCGCCCCAACAGACTTTCAATAGGCATTTCACCAGAAATGGACATCTGCCTACGATTCCAGTCAAAACGTCCCGGGCAGGCTATGATATTGAATCCGGTTGATATGGTATTTAATTACAAAGATCAATATAAAGGCGAAGAGCCGGAAGCATATGAAACACTTTTATATGATGTAATGGATGGGGATGCCACTCTTTTTATGCGTGCCGACCAGGTAGAAGCTGCATGGGAATTGGTGATGCCCATATTAGAAGTATGGCAGGCACGTAAACCATTGGATTTCCCAAACTATTCCCCCGATTCATGGGGGCCGGAAGACGCTGAAGCTCTTATCGCAAGAGACGGGCACAACTGGATTACACTACCGGTTAAACAATAAGAAAAATGAAACTGCACATTTTCAAAAACAAAGAGGAATTGACAAATAAATTCGCGTTGTGGATAAGTAATGTCATTTCTGAAACATTGAAAAACCAGGAATATTTTACTCTTGTTCTTTCGGGCGGCAATACACCAAAGTTGTTATTTAAAAAATTAGTTTCGGAAGAATATCTGGATAAAATCAACTGGAAACGTATACACATTTTCTGGGGTGACGAAAGAGTGGTTCCTTTTAATGATGAACGAAATAATGCCAGGATGGCTTTTGAATTGCTGATTGATCATATCAATATTCCTGCTACCCAGGTTCATATTATCCGAACCGATATTGAACCTAATTTTGCTGTTGATCAATACAGAAAAATGCTGCATACCTTTTTTGACAATACTTCCAGGAGCTTTGACCTCGTACTGCTTGGTATGGGCGATGATGGTCATACACTTTCCTTATTCCCCAATGCACCAATTATTGCAGAACATAAACGATGGGTCAATACCGTTTTTCTTAAAGCCCAGGAAATGTATCGGATTACATTGATGCCTGTCTTAGTTAACCGGGCTTCAAAAATAGCCTTTATGGTAGACGGCGCTAAAAAGTCAAATATTTTACAGCAGGTACTGGAAGGTGATTACAATCCCTCAAAGCTACCTTCTCAAATTATAAAACCCATTGAAGGAGAATTGCATTGGTTTTTAGATGAGGCTGCAGCAAAGGATTTACACACCCTGTAAGTCAATGGTTGATAACCTTTTTCAGGTATCGTTATATTTCCTTAAAATAAATTGAAGCCCTTAGAAAAACAAGACTCAAGGCCCCCAGATTATAAAAGCGGGTTAAGTGCAGGAAAATAATTCAGATCACAAAAAAACATGCGGTAATTATGAAATCATTTTCCTGATTTCATCTATCAACTCATGTTTAGTAAAGGGAACTCCCATTATTTTATTATAGCCTTTTGCATCCACAAAATATTGATCGCGGATAATTTTTATCAGTTGCCCATTATTTAATTCAGGAATCAGAACTTGCTCAAAATTTTTAATTAAATCACCTAAGTTCTTTGGAAAAGGTCGAATATAACGCAGATGCACATGCGAAACTGATTTACCTTCTGCCAGCAGATCTACTACAGCACTTTTGATAGCTCCATATGTGCTTCCCCATCCTATAACCAATACTTTTCCCTTTTCTGGGCCATTGTCAATTGTCTGTTCAGGAATATAATCTGCAATTTTATCAATTTTCTCCTCCCGGATTTTTACCATTAGCTGGTGATTTTCCGGATCATAGCTTACATTCCCTGTTATGTTCTGTTTTTCCAATCCTCCAACTCTATGTTCCAATCCTGCAAATCCGGGCACCGCCCATTCTCTTACTAATTTTTCATCCCTCAGGTAAGGTTGAAAAACTTCTTCATTATGTCCAAGTTCTTTTTTGAAACTCACTTTTATTTCTGGCAAATCCTTACTTTCAGGATATTTCCAGGGTTCTGCACCATTGGCAATGTATCCGTCACTTAGAAATATTACAGGGGTCATATGTTGCACGGCAATGCGTACTGCCTCATAAACTGCACTAAAACAATCACTTGGCGTAGATGCAGAAATTACAGGCATTGGACATTCTCCATTTCTTCCATAATACGCCTGTAATAAATCACTTTGTTCCGTTTTAGTTGGCAAGCCAGTAGAAGGACCTCCTCTTTGTACATCACAAATCAACAAAGGAATTTCCAACATTACAGCTAATCCCATGGCTTCCGCTTTTAATGCCATACCCGGTCCACTTGTTGTCGTTACGCCAAGGCTTCCTCCATATGCAGCACCGATTGCAGAACTGATAGCTGCAATTTCATCCTCTGCCTGGAATGTCTTTACCCCAAAAGCTTTATGACGGCTTAGTTCATGTAAAATATCACTCGCAGGCGTAATTGGATAAGAGCCCAAAAATAATTGTAATCCACTTTTTTGTGAAGCTGCTATTAAACCATATGCCACACCCTGGTTTCCCATAATACTGCGGTAATTACCGGCTGGCATTTTTGCTTTTTTTACAGAATATCGTGTGGTAAAAGTTTCAGTGGTATCGCCATAATTATATCCGGCCTGAAGTACTTTAAGATTACTCTCCAGGATTTCAGGTTTTTTAGAAAATTTTTCTTTTAAAAACCGGACAGTATTCTCCATACTTCGGTTATACATCCAATATAAAAAACCAAGCACAAACATATTTTTGGCTCTATCTTTTTCTTTTGTCCCCATCGTAAAATCCTTCAAAGCCTCACGGGTAATTTTGGTAACATCTATACTAATTAGTTCATAACCCTCAAGACTCCCATCTTCCAAAGGATTTACCCCATCAGGATAATTGGCTAATCGTAAATTTTTAGTGTCAAATCCGGCAATATTTACGATTATTTTTCCACCCTTTTTTAAAGCCTTTAAATTGGTTTTAAGTGCTGCGGCATTCATTGCTACCAATACATCACAGGTATCACCTGGCGTAAAGATTCTATCACCTGAAAATCTTAATTGAAATCCACTTACACCCGGCAAAGTACCTATCGGAGCCCTTATTTCTGCGGGGAAGTCTGGAAAAGTAGCAAGGTCCAAACCCATTAAGGCCGTATTATTGGTAAATTGTGTTCCGGTAAGTTGCATGCCATCCCCACTATCTCCGGCAAATTTTATCACTACTTCCTGTAATATTTCTTCTTTTTTATCCATGGTAAAAATTGAATATGCAAATTTAAAAAATCCTAATCGGTTATAATATTTTAATTGTTCATTTTAAGTAAAAAATCATTTTTCCCTACTGGTAACTTCAATTCTAATAAGAAAAACAAGCTCTCTTTAAATATTCCATTTTTACTATAATTATTTCACAGAAATTGATTTAATCAACTTTCTAAATTCCTTCTCAAATTCCTTAATTCCAGCCTTATTCAGTGTGTAAATACTATTGGTACCTTCCAAAGTACCATCTATCAGGTTACACTTTTTTAATTCTTTTAAATGTTGCGATACAGTGGATTGAGTAAGTGGAAGCACTTCGACAAAATCATTACAATTACATCTTTCTTTTTTGGAAAGAATTTTCAAAATAGAAATACGTGCAGGATGCGAAATAGATTTAGCCAATAAAGCCAGTTGCTGTTTTTTCTTGCTAAATTCTTCTTTTTTGTGAAATGTCATTACAAATATGTAACGACAAGGTACCAATTTTATAGAAAAAAAATGATAGTAACTCTATGTAAATTGTCAGGTTTTATTCAAAGGCAAAATTTTACCATTTCTTTGCATGATAATTCATGGAAAGAACCCAACAAATAAGATATTTTTTATTCAGCCAATACCTTGCTGATGGCATTCGTGTTACTCTGGAAATTATTATTCCTGCTGTAGTTTTTTCATACCTGGGCAATTTTGAAACCGGAATAACTATTTCTTTGGGTGCCGTGTGTATTAGCATAAGTGATGGTCCGGGTCCTGTTGTTCATAAGAGAAATGGAATGTTGTATTGCAATATTTTCGTTTTTATAATGGCCCTGCTAACAGGATTATTAAACAATAATATCTTGTTATTAGGTGTATTGATTTTACTTTCCACGTTTATATTCACCATGTTTTCGGTTTATGGAGATCGTGCTTCCTCCATTGGGACAGCATCATTACTGATCATGATTTTAACCATGTCCTCACTGCATCCGCCCGGGGAAATAATAACCGGGAGTTTAGAAATATTAGCCGGAGGCCTTTGGTATATGAGTATTGCATTATTATTTTACCGGATTACACCATACCGGCCTGCACAAAGGTCACTGGGCGACTGTATTCATGAAACGGCAAATTATTTATTAATCAAATCTGAAATGTATAACCCTGCCACTGATCTGGAAGAGCAATATCGGAAGCTATTGGATCAGCAGGTAATCGTGAATGAAAAACAAGATATTGTAAGAGAACTATTATTTAAAAACCGTGAGTTAATAAAGGAATCTTCTCATTCAGGACGATTACTCGTATTAACATTCGTGGATGTAGTAGATCTTTTTGAACATATAATGGCAAGCTGGTATGATTATGCATTATTGAGAAAGAATTTTGCCACGACAGGGATATTAGAAGAGGTATCTGCTATTGTAAAAAATATTGCCCGCGAAATGGATAATATAGGGGAAGCTATTCAGTCAAACAGCTCCTATAAAAAACAGTTTGAATTAATTCCTTCGCTTAAAAATTTCAAAGAAAAAATTGATGCTATTAATGATAAGAGCAGCACCATTACTCTCAAAAAAATATTGTTGAATCTTCGTAATCTTGGTGAAAAAGTTGATGAAATATTAAATTATTTCAATGAAAAAAGAATAGAGAAAGGAGCTCTGCGTAGCAAAAAAGAATATGCAAAGTTTGTTACTCATCAGAAAATTAATGGTGTGGTGCTTAAAAATAACCTGACAATTACTTCCTCTATTTTCAGGCATTCATTTCGCATGATGATTACCTGTGGTGTTGGGTATGCCATTGCAAAATTAATTTCGCATGGTCACCACAGTTATTGGATTTTAATGACGATCATTATTATCTTAAAACCTGGATTCAGTCTCACTAAACAAAAGAATTTCGACAGGCTTATGGGTACCATTAGCGGAGGTTTTATGGGTTTATTAATTCTTACTTTTATTGATAACCAAAATATACTATTTGCACTGATTGTGTTTTTCATGATTGGCACCTATACTTTTATACGGTTAAATTATATAGTAATGGTTTTCTTTCTAACGCCCTATGTACTTATCCTGTTTCATTTCCTGGGACTTGGTGCTGTAAATATCGCAGGCGAACGTTTAGCTGACACTGCCATAGCTTCTTTACTCGCATTCCTCGCCAGCTATTTCTTATTCCCACATTGGGAGTCAGAACAATTGCAAGGCTATATGGCCAGTGTTTTAAAAGCCAATATTGATTATCTGAAAAAACTGAAAGAACAACTTTTCGGGAATAAGATATCTTCACTGGATTATAAATTAGTAAGAAAAGAATTATTTGTAAGCACGGCTAACCTCTCATCAGCCCTGCATCGAATGCTCAGCGAACCAAAAAGTAAGCAAAAACATAGAAAGGAAATTTATGAGTTCGTTGTTTTAAATCATGTACTTTCTTCCAATATTGCGAGTCTTGCTCCTGCAATGGTCAATAATGATAAGTCTTACCCTAAAGAAATCATAAAGCCGATAAAGCGCACTATTTTAAACCTGGAAAAAAATCTGAAGCTATTAGATGAAACTTATATTGTTAATACTGATGAAACGGATAAGCAGCTTTCATTTATTGAAAAATCAGCGCCTGATAGCTCTCTGAATGATCAACTTAATTTTATTTACAAAATATCAGAAGATATTGGTAAAGTAACAAAAGTGATAGCCCAATAGTTGCTTTTTTTGAGAAAAATATTGGACAAAATATAGCTGTACTCAATCTTTCCTAGCGGACATGCTAATCCTTTTAATTCAGTGAAGTATCCACACTATTTTCTTCTGCAGGTTCTGCTTCTTCCACTCTTTCTTCATTATATTCAAGTATAAAATTATTGAACCCTTGACCCATAATTATGATCATATATTTTGCCTGAATCAGTTCGAGCATATTCAAAAAAAGGAAGAGTGCATGAATACGATCTTCACATATATCATATATTTTTTCAAAAGAGATTTTACGTTCATTCTTAATAAGGTCAAGCATATATTTTCGGGTACCTTCCATAGTATAATTGTAACTGATAACGGTATGCCTTGGCTGGTGTTTTTTTTCATAAAGGCGCTGCGCTACTTTTTCAAAAGCTTTCAGTAATTTGAATAAGGTAACCGTTTGTATCTCTGTTCCTTCTACAGCAGCTTCTCCAACTTTAGAAAGTTCTTCCTGAATATTTCCACGTTTTACCATGAGCATTCTTAACGCCTCCATCTCACTCATTTGGGTAGCAGCTTCCTTAAACCTTTTATATTCCAGAATTTTATCAACCAATTCCTGTCGCGGGTCTATTTCATTCCCATCATTATCAATTTCTTTTCTCGGCAAAAGCATTTTAGCTTTTATACGCATCAGGGTACTGATGAACAAAATAAATTCACTACTTAGTTCAATATTTAAGGCCTCGCTTTTATGAATATAATCTAGGAACTCATTGGTAATTTTTGTTATCGGTATATTATAAATATCCAGTTCATCTCTTTCAATAAAAAATAAAAGCAGGTCGAAGGGCCCTTCAAACTGGGGCAATTTTATTTGATAAATTTCTGAATTCATTTAAAAATTATTACAAAGCAAAACCTCTTACCAAAAATCAAGGTAAAAAATTCCCGATGACATCATCACCGGGAGTGCAAATTTATTGAATTATTATTTGCTTCTAAGTTCGTCTCTTATTTCAATTAATAGTTGATCAGTAGAAGAAGGGCCTGCAGGAGCCGGAGGTACAGCCTCTTTTTTCTTTTGCATCGAAGCTATTGACTTGATAAGGGCAAAAATGACCAAGGCTATTACTATAAAATTAATTACAGCGGCTAAAAAATTCCCATAAGTCACATTGCCCCATTTTAGTTCTTTAATATTTGATAAATGCGCTGCATTAAGTGCCGGGGTTAGTAGTAGCGGAGTAATAATGTCAGCTACTAATGAAGACACAATTGCGCCAAAAGCTGCGCCAATAATCACTGCAACAGCCAGATCCATGACATTCCCTTTCATGGCAAAGGCTTTGAAATCTTTAACAAAACTCATAGAATTATAGTTTAAATGATGATGAAATGGTGATGAAATGTTAATTTCTTTTTAATACCCGATATTAAAATTTAAATGTATTAAATATTTTCGGGGATTTATAATAAATCAATTATTTACAGTATAAATTTCTCTAAGCCAAAATAATATTGTTTAAATTGATGGAGCTATTAAATAAGTCAAATTTATTTTAATGATTAGCTGGATTTTGATTACTACTTCAACATAGTAATTGAATTGAAGTTGTAGATTTGTGTTAATATTGCTTATAGAGATTGTGATATGAGTATTCATGCTTCAGGAGTTTTATTGCTTCTCCTTACATACAAGCTAAGCTTATGATATTATAGAACAGATTGCAGAAGATAAAGATTGAGATTCAAAATTTTTCAAGAGGTTTTTAGGCATAAAAGTAATATCAATTATTTCAGGAAGAAGGGGATATTTCTATTAAATAAGCTATTATCACAGACACAGTTTTGATTTAGTTATTTGAAGCTATATTAGAAGGATCGTTTTCCATGGTCTTGGAAAAATCAGGAAATATATTCAACTAAATAGATAATCAACTTCAAAGTTATTTTTCGGTAACAATTATATAAAACCCTGAAAGATATAGCTACTATAAAATAGGAACTATTGGATTTTCATTCAGAAACAATGGAAGCCCTGACTAATATAAAAGCAAGCCCTTAAATTGAACTAAAACTAACTAATTACAATGAACCTTTCACTAACTATTCTTGATTGGATTGTGCTGTCTGTAATAATGATTGGCAGTCTTTCTTTCGGCCTGTATATGGCGATTAGTAAAAAAGTAGGAGAAAACAGTTCCAATTTTTTCCTGGGTGGAAGATCAATGAAGTGGCCAATTGTTGGTGCCTCCATGTTTGCAACAAATATCGGGGCAGAACACCTGGTTGGTTTATCCGGAGACTCCTATCGTTATGGGCTTTCGGCCGGCTCGGTCGAATTAACTTGTGCAATAACTTTGGGATTTGCCTGTGCGATACTTTTTCCTTATTACATGAAGAACAAGATTTACACAATCCCGGAATTTCTTGAATTGCGTTATAACCGGAGAGCCCGTACTTTCTTTTCGGGAATGATGCTGATCATTAGCATCATGACTAAATTGGCATTTACTCTCTTTGCCGGGGCCCTTGTTCTCAACAGCATACTTGGATGGAACATCATGACCACAGTATTTTATATAGGGATAATTGTAGCTTTCTTCACTATGATTGGAGGGTTTACAGCTGTTGCTTATACAGATGTGATACAGGTTGTTATCATGCTTGCGGGATCAACAATCATGCTTTTCATTGGCCTGGATAAAGTTGGAGGATGGGATGGGCTGATGGCCAAAGTGCCTGATATGATGACAATTGCAAAACCTTATGATGATCCTGTATATCCATTTTGGGGCATCTTGGCGACTGCATTTTATGCAGGGATTTTTTACTGGGGTATTGATCAGGTGAATGTACAACGAGTACTTTCGGCTCCGGATATCAAAAATGCAAGATGGGGAGCTATGTTTGCAGTTTTACTTAAACTCCTCCCTATTTTTATTTTCGCCTTGCCAGGAGTAATAGCATATGCTTTATTCCCTGGTGAACTGCAGGGCGAAGAGACCAAGCAGACATTCGTTCTTTTACTCAACAAACTTTTGCCCACAGGATTTAGGGGCCTACTTTTAGCCTCTTTGATGGCAGCTCTGGTTACTTCACTGATAGCTGTATTAAATTCAGTATCTACACTGGTTGTTCGTGACTTTATCGTTGAGTTTAATCCCAATATTCCTGAAAAAAGACAGGTTAGATTAGGTCGTTTTATTATTTTGATTGTTAGTTTTTTAGGAATTGGAGCTGCATATTTAGTCTATAAAAATGAAGAAGGAATTTATAAATACCTACAAACAATAACAGCATATCTTGTTCTCCCCGTTTTCCCTGCGATTTTTTTCGGAATTGTCAGCAAGAAAGTAACCTTAAAAGGAGCTGCAGTATCTGTAGCTGTAGGTATTGTCCTGGCCACAATCTTTGTAATCGACCAATTATTAGGACCTGCTACCGGCGAAGAATTATTTCCATTTCTTCATCATAAACTAACCTTGAATTTTGGATATCGGGGACTTTGGGCAGAAATATTTATTACTGGAATCTTATTTGCAGTTTCTGCATTCACTGTGAAAACTGCACCTGAGAAACTTGCCAAAACAACAATTAATTATAGCAAAGGCATATCTAAATTTGAAGGAATTACTGATTGGAGATTGCACCTGGCTATACTTTCATTGATCACTTTATTCCTGTATATCTGGTTAAGTTAATTTCAATATCACAGGAATATTGGCAAAAAATTAATGCAATGCTATTTATAAAGCTTTTTCATTTCTGCTCTTATTATGACTATTATTTTTTTGGCGAAAGGAAAGACTTCTGCCACATGATAGACAGCGGTTGAGTAAGGATTCGTTTAATTATAAATAAGTACCACATACCTTAAAAAATAAAAATTAAATCATGAAAAAAATATCAATAGTAACCTTTGCTTTAGTCTTGACAGGACTTATTAGCACCTGCCAGGATAAATCAAAATGGATTTCTTTATTTAATGGTAAAGACTTGAGTGGATGGACAGTGCATGGTAAAGCGACCTGGTCCGTTCAAAATGGAGTTTTGGTAGGCGAAGGTGGAATGGGGCATATTTATACCGATGCGAGTTGTACAGACTTTGAGTTGAAAGGTACATTCCGGATATCAGATCAAGGTGCAAAAAGCAATAGTGGATTCTATTTCCGGGCCAACCCACCAGTGGATAATCCAGATGGTTTCCCAAGAGGATATGAAGCCCAGATTTGTAATAACCAGGCTGCTTATACAGGTTGGTTATGGAAACCGGGTAAACCTACCGGGAAAGCAACTGAGTTACTAACCAAGGATGGTGTGTGGTTTACATACCATATAAAAGCTGTAGGAAACCATATTCAGTTCTGGATTAATGATAAATTAGTGATGACTTATGATGATGATGAATACAAATCAGGACATTTTGCTATTCAGGGCCATAATCCAGGTATGAAAATCGAAGCTAAAAATTTATATTATCGCATTCTAAACTAGATTTTTTATGAAACAGATTCTTCTTTTACTATTATTATTTCCTTTTATTTTATTGGCCCAAAATGAAAGTAAAAATGAATCAGGCTCTGCCAAAGCGATGGCTTTTGTAAATTCTTTAACCGATTTACAAAAAGAAAAGGCATTATTTCCATTTGATAATATGAATCGTTATGAATGGCATTATCTTCCTGCTGCCATGGCTCCCCGAACCGGCATTGCAGTAAAAGACATGGACAGCGTTCAAAAAGAAAATCTCCACTTGTTGTTACAAGCTTATTTAAGCAAGGAAGGATATGTAAGAACAAAAAATATCATGGATTTTGAATATCTTTTAAAAGAGTTACAGCCACAAAATCCAATCCGTATCCCCGAAAATTATTATGTGGCTATTTATGGAACTCCTGTGAAAGATAGTATTTGGGGATGGAAATTCTCGGGTCATCATATTGCTCTCAATTTTACAATTGTAAATGATAAAATAGGATTTGCTCCATTCTTTTTTGGCGTTTATCCCGCAGAAGTTAAAGATGGGCCCAAAAAAGGTATGCGAATAATGAAAGACGAGGAAGACATTGGATTTGAATTGATTAATTCATTGACTGCCGAACAAAAGCAAAAAGCAATTTTTCAATTAAAGGCTTTTCTTGAAATTGTAACTACCAATTCTGAGAAGGTAGCCCCTCTTGAGCCTGTCGGAATATTTGCCAAAGACATGACTTATTCTCAAAAAACAGTTTTAAACAAATTGATTGCAGCATATCTTCTATCAATGCCGCCAGACTTAGCCAAAGCGAGAATAAAAAAAATTACAACTGAAGATATTAATGATATCAGGTTTGGGTGGGCTGGCGATACCATCCCCGGAAAGCCACATTACTATCGCATCCAGGGTAAAACATTCCTAATCGAATTTGATAATACACAAAATAATGCCAATCATATTCATACAGTTTGGCGTGATTTTAATGGAGATTTTGGGCTTGATCTTTTGAGAGAACACTATCACGAATCTAAACATCACCAATAGTATATTGCTATTAATATAATTCTTTTTATATCTGATACTTGAAAGTATTTTTTGGAACTGTATTACAAATAAGAACCTACTCCAGTTCGGGCATACAATAGTTGAAATAATTTGGAAATCGCCTGGAAATAAAAAAGGGTCTCAAACTTACATCGTCTGAAACCCTTTGCTGTGGTTGCTCCCCCTTCAGGACTTGAACCTGAGACCCTCTGATTAACAGTCAGATGCTCTAACCAACTGAGCTAAGGAGGAATATTTTTTCCCTTTGCGGGGTGCAAAAATAGCCATTTTTGCTTTGTAACAAAATTTGAGTGATATATTTTTTTTTATCTTCAAGAATTGGCATGTTCTATTCCCACAAAAACTCCTTCTTCACTTATTTTCACAGGGTACATTTTTAAGAAATAGCCTTCGCCATTAATATCTCTGCCATTATCTGTATTAAAAATATAACCATGAACCGGGCAAATGATATTTCCTTTTTTATCTAGTTTTCCCTTTGCCATATCCCCTCCGGCATGAGGACATTTAGTAGAACAGGCTTTTATTCCGTCTGCAGTTTTCACTATGCATATCTTTTTCCCATCAATCTCTGTTTCGGCAATATTGTTTTCCTCAAAAATTAATTCATGGATATTTCCGACAATTTTAATCCATCTATATTTCTTTTCTTCCCTAATCATTTCAATAAAAAAATTCTGCTTTATAGGGATATTTCACCTGGTATAATGATCTTACTTTATTCAATATAGTTTGTCTTAATTCAGGTAGATTGACTTTATCTATAGCAGATATAAAAACACAGTTTCCCTTGGTTTCATTTTGCCATCTATCTTTTAATTCTGTTAACAATTGTTGTTTTATTTCCGGTTCCAGCCATTCGTCAAAAGTATTTTTTTCGTATTGGTCCATTTTGTTAAACACAGTAATAACAGGCTTTTCATCGCTTTTTAACTCATGCAGGGTCTTATTTACCACATCCAGTTGCTCTTCATATTGCGGATGTGAAATATCAACTACATGCAATAAAATATCTGCTTCACGCACTTCATCAAGCGTACTTTTAAAGCTTTCAATAAGATGATGAGGAAGCTTACGTATAAAACCAACTGTATCGCTTAATAAAAACGGAGTATGACCCAGCACTACTTTCCTGGTAGTGGTATCCAGGGTAGCAAACAATTTATTTTCAGCAAATACATCACTTTTACTGAGCAGGTTCATTATAGTAGATTTTCCTACATTGGTATAGCCCACTAAAGCAACTCTAATAAATTCGCCTCTATCTTTTCGTTGGGTAAAGGACTGTCTGTCTATTTCCAATAACCGTTTGCGTAACACGCTTATTTTATCTTTAACGATCCTTCTGTCAGTTTCTATTTCAGTTTCACCAGGACCACGGCTTCCTATACCACCACCTTGTCTTTCAAGATGCTTCCACATTCCCTTAAGCCGGGGTAAAATATATTGGTATTGTGCCAGTTCTACCTGCACTTTGGCTTGTGCCGTTTTTGCCCTGGAAGCGAATATGTCTAAGATCAGATCACTACGATCAATAGTGATCACATTTAACTCTTTTTCAATAGCAGATATCTGTGATCCGGTAAGTTCATCATCGAAAATCACCAGGCCGACATTTTTTCTGCTTACGAATTGTTTTATTTCTTCCAGTTTCCCTTTACCCACAAAAGTGCGGCTATCAGGATGATCTAATTTTTGTGTAAATATTTTTAGAGTAGTAGCACCCGCCGTCTCGGCCAAAAATTTCAATTCGTCAAGATATTCTTTGGCAACTAATTCTGTTTGTCCCTGCTGAATTACGCCAATCAGTACAGCATTAACCGGATTGTTATAATTAATTTTTTTTTCGATCAATAGAACATATTTAGCCTGCAAAAATAATTAATCCATTTTTGAAAACTAATTTTAATGCCTTTCAGGTAAAACGCAAAGGGGAACAGAAATTACAGACCGCTAATCGTAATCCCAACCTGATACAAATTCATAGTAGGACCGGCCCCTTGTTTTAATAAGGTATTAATCTGGTAGGCACCAAAAAGAGAGAAAACACCATAACCAATTCTTGCAGTTGCCATAAAACGTTGACTACTGATAAAGCGCTTACTATTTTCTTTTTCAGTATATGAATTGAGAAGATTCCCATTCTTATCCATTAAATTTTTTCCCTTAGTATGGGCATTTACAAGTGTTCCTACTTTTATACCCAATGCCGCTTTGAGGCTTTTATTAACCGAAGAAGGCTTAGCTGTAAACCTAAATTCTACAGGAATTTCAAGATAACTTATAGCCAGTTTATATTTCTTAAAATGATTAGACCCATCTACCCCTGAAAAAGGCAATGTAGCAGAAGTGGATTTCAAGTCGATGTTCATTTTACTAAAGGTAATGCTGCTGGTGCTGATACCCAATCCAAATCCAATACTGTATTTGGGAGAACTTTTGAAAGGTTTATCAAGCATAAAATATGCATTAAACCCTCTTGAAAAACCTTTTTGATGGCTGCTGATACTATCGGTCATCCCACTCAGATGATCGGATGAAAGCTGAATCATCAAATGATCAGCCGGCCGATTGGTAATTTTAATATTTTGTGTGTTTGGTGTAGATTCTGAAGGTGTTTCCTGCGAAAATGCAAAAGAGAAAAACATACAACTTATGGCTACAAAAACAATTTTCTTCATAAACTCTGGTTAAGGTGGCAAATGTATTTGTTACAGGGTTAAAGAAAGGTTAAATACGAATTTAAATATGTAATTAATACTGTCAGTGCTCAAGTATGGTTAGATCATCTTAATTACTATTTTGTAAATAGAATGCTATATTTCTAAACAAGTAATAAAATTTCTTCTATCATTTTTCTTTCATTGCTAAGCCGGGGTACTTTGTGCTGGCCTCCCAATTTACCTTTACACCTGAGCCATTTATTAAATGTTCCCTTTTGAAGTGAATGAATGATAGGTGCCCGGAGCGCAATATTTTTATACCGCTTAGCCTCATAATCGCTATTAACCGATTTTAAAGCTATGTCCAGCTCAAAAGCAAATTCATTTAAATCAGAAGGTGGATTTTCAAATTCAATTAACCACTCATGAGCACCATTATTATGTTCACTAAAATAAACGGGGGCAGCAGTATAATCATTCACTATTGTTCCGGTTTTTGCAGAAGCGATGGCAATAGCATTATCAGCATTATCGACAATTATTTCTTCACCAAAAGCATTCATGTAATGCTTTAACCGTCCGGTAACTTTTATTTTAAAAGGACGCAAAGAAGTAAACTGTACTGTATCGCCCACAAGATATCGCCAAAGGCCTCCATTAGTACTGATTACCAAAGCATAATTTTTATAAAGTTCCACATGCTTTAGTCCTACAGTTTTGGCATCGGCTCTTTTATATTCTTCTATTGGCAAAAATTCATAAAAAATACCATGATCTGTAAAAAGAAGCATCCCTTCATCGTCCGGCATATTTTGAGCGGCAAAAAATCCTTCACTCGCATTATAAGTTTCAAGGTAATTAATAGGAGCACCTATCAAACGATTCAATTGTTCACGATAAGGAGTAAACGAAACGCCACCATGCATATATAATTCCAGGTTGGGCCATACCTCCTTTAATGTTTTTTTACCCGAAATCTCAAGAATTCTTTTTATCAAAACAATCGTCCACGTAGGTACCCCTGCCAATGAGGTAACATTTTCATGGATAGTACTTTCAGCAAGCTTTTCAATTTTACTTTCCCATTCATCTATCAACGCAATACTCAATTCAGGTGTCCTGATCCAGTGACCCCAGAATGGGGTATTTTGCATCAATACTGCACTCAGATCGCCATATTGTATGTCATCTTGCAGATTATGTACCTGGTGACTGCCTCCCACCACAAGACTTTTGCCGGTCAATAAATCACTATCTGGAAAATTTTTATAATAATTAGTGAGCACATCTTTTGAGGCTTTAAAGTGAATGTCTTTAAGGCTTTCCTCACTTATAGGTATAAATTTACTTTTATCTGAGGTAGTTCCACTGCTTTTGGCAAACCAGTAAATGGGAGTATTCCATAAGATATTTTCCTCTCCCTGCATCATCCTCTCGATGTAAGGTTTCATTTCATCATATTCACGAATAGGAACCCTGTTTTTAAAATCTTTTACAGTAAAAAGCCTGGAAAATGAATACTTGCGGCCAAATTCTGTATACTGTGCCTGGGTAACCAAATGCTGCAAAACATTCCTCTGGGCAGTAACTGGAAAGCGGATCCAGTTCAGAACCCCCCAAAGACGCATCCTTGCCAAACGCGATATGGTGGGGCTAAGCAATTTCAAGCTAAGTGATTTATTATTTAATGATGTAATCATTCAATGATCGGTAATCTTATCCGGAGAAATTTTTCAAAAAACTTTCTTTCACAATTTATTTAAATACATCTGTATGTAAATAATCTTTTCGTTTTAATTCAAAATTTCTTCCAAGGTAAAGCCTTCGAACCTGTTCGTCCCTGGCGAGTTCTTCTGCAGAACCTTCGATAAAAATTTTCCCTTCAATAAGTAAATAAGCCCTGTCACAGATAGACAAAGTTTCATTTACATTATGATCGGTAATTAAAATACCAATGTTTTTATATTTTAGTCTGGTAACAATGGATTGAATGTCCTCAACAGCAATGGGATCAATCCCGGCAAAAGGCTCATCCAATAAAATAAATTTTGGATCTACCGCAAGAGCTCTTGCAATTTCAGTTCTTCGCCTTTCACCACCACTTAATACATCTCCATTACTTTTTCGCACATGTTCCAGGTTAAACTCAACAATCAAAGTTTCCAGTTTTTCCTTTTGTTCTTTTCTTGAAAGTCTGGTCATTTCAAGCACGGCGGCGATGTTATCTTCTACCGTGAGCTTCCTAAACACGCTGGCTTCCTGTGGCAGATACCCCAGCCCCATCTTAGCTCTTTTGTACATGGGAAGTTTGGTAATATTCAACTCATTCAAAAATACATCTCCCTGATCTGGTTTTACCAGGCCAACCACCTGGTAAAATGAAGTAGTTTTTCCAGCCCCGTTAGGGCCAAGCAATCCTACAATTTCTCCCTGGCTTACCTGGAAAGAAACCTGATTATTAACCGTTCGTTTGCCGTATTTTTTCGTAAGTTTTTTTGCAAAAATTGTCTGGTTCAAATATTTTTTTGATAAAAATACACTAATGAAAATTAATTGCTGAATTATTGCCGTCTTATCTGCCAAATATCATAGTTACAAAACTATTGCAGACCGATATTAAGTTTATTCTTTTAATCCTTTATCCAGAAAACGAAAGGTTCTCTTCCTGTTTTGAAAAAATAAATTCTTTTGAAAAAATTGATGCGCGGTCATGTTTCTGCCAAAATAATTATCATATTAACAATATTACTAATGTATTATTCACCATTAGCAAAACCCAATAAATCGCTTCTTTTTATTAATAAAATATTGATCCCTATCCCTCAATAATTCATTTTTATGTTTTGAATGCAAGCTATAATTCCTTTATCTTGTATCTTGCAACGGTTTTTAATCAGAAATCGCAATTAAATAATCTGCAAATCGACTTATGCTTCCCAAGTTTAAACGAATTCTTCTCAAACTTTCCGGTGAATCTTTAATGGGTGATAAAAATTTTGGCCTTGATTCTGAGGTACTTTCCCAATATGCCCAGGATATTAAACTAGTCACCGAATTAGGAGTACAGGTCGCCATTGTAATTGGCGGTGGCAATATTTATCGTGGGATGAATGAAGCTGAAACAGGTATCGAAAGAGCACAGGGAGATTATATGGGAATGTTGGCAACAGTAATTAATGGTATGGCATTGCAAAGTGCATTGGAGCGAGCGGGAGTTTATACAAGACTCCAAAGTGCTATAAAGATGGAACAAATAGCAGAACCTTACATACGCCGGAGAGCCATCAGGCATTTAGAAAAAGGAAGAGTAGTGATTTTTGGAGCAGGTACAGGCAATCCTTATTTTACCACTGACACTGCCGGCTCATTAAGAGCGATAGAAATAAAAGCTGATGCTATTTTGAAAGGAACCCGTGTTGATGGTATTTATTCCGCAGATCCGGAAAAAGACAAGAATGCTATAAAATTTGAAACCATTACTTTTTCGGAATGTATTTCAAAGAATTTAAAAGTTATGGATATGACCGCATTTACTTTATGCAAGGAAAATGAGCTCCCCATAATCGTTTTTGATATGGATACACCAGGAACTTTATTACGGGTTGTTACCGGAGAAAAAGTTGGAACTTTGGTAACCGGATAATTTAACTTAATTTACGCTCAGCTGACAGAATCCTATCCTCCTGCTTTTTAATAAGCAGGAATTTATATCCTTTGAAAATCTACCAATAACCCCCGGATTTTTTTATATTGTGTTTACATAATTCTTTAAAAAAGAAATGCCTTATGTGGATTTGGTGGATTATATCCCTAATTGTTCTTATTGCCTGTTTCATTTTTGCCTATCGTATGATCGTTAGCAGCTATGATTTTCTGCCCACAGATAAAAAATTTCCACTTGATTTTCGAAAAGATTCTTCTGGTAAAAATCCTACACTGGCTCAGCAGGAATTAATAAGAAGTCTAAAAACCAAATTACAAACAGTAGAAGATAATTCTTCTTTTTACGAAATACAATTTTCAAAATTTCAACAAAGATTAAAAATGCTTGAAGAGCAATACAATTCAAACCTGCAGCAATCGGCCCATCAACCAAAAGAAGAGGAAGAAGATTGGAAAGAAATGTATTTTGAAGAAAATGAATTAAAAGAAAAATTAGAAAATGAATTGGATGAAGCCAATCAAAAACTGGAAGAGGCTGAAAAAAAACTTAGCTCAATAGAAGCAAATAATAGTCAATGGGCCATGTTGCAAAGCGAGTATGATACCCGACTAAATGATATGCAATCCATGCAGGATAATATTAGCTTAATGCAGAGACAACTCGTAGCTGCTGCAGAACGCGAAAAAGAATTGGAGCAAATATTACTATCCGAAATTACTATCAAAAAAAAATATGCTCAATTGGAAAGTAGCCATCTTTCACTCCAAAGTGAAAATGAAGACTTAAGAAAACAATTAGTAGTAATCACTCAAAAAGAAAGAGACCTGGAATCCCGGGTTGCCCGTTTAAATGAGCTTGAGAGCAAGCTGGCCATCTATGAAGAAGAGAAAGCAAAAATGATCTCTGACCTAGAATCAATGCTTACGCAAAATAAAATGTTCTCCGGAGAAAAAAATTCCTAAATAAATATCCTTTACTTATATTTATTACCTGAAAATCATCTGTAGTTTATGAAACTTGCTTACTGTTTGAAAAACGGTAATTAATTTTTACATTTTAAAACTTACAATCATGAATTTTCAAACAATGAGTAAACAAAGAAAATTTGTTTTAATTTCTGCAGCCATTGGCTTTATCTCTATGTTTTTACCCTGGGTTTCAATTTCAATGTTTGGCTACAGTCAAAGTGTAAACGGCATGCATGGTAAAGGCATTATCGTGTTTCTATGCTTTGTTACCAGTGGCGTTATTGCTTATTCAGGTGATCAGACAAAGAACCTGGAGAAAACAATGTGGACAGTAGCTTTATTATCTGGAGCAGTAGCTTTACTTTTTATTATATGGTTTTATTCCCAGGCTAATGGCTCTATTATGGGAGTTTCTATGATAGGTTTCGGAATGTATATTGCAGCACTAGCCTCTATTGGAATCCTGGTATCTACTTATATTTTCAAGTCACCAACAGATAATATTAAAGATGGATTTGATAGTTTGAAAAAAGATGTTGAAAATAAAATAGGGAATACCGGAGGTGGAACTCCGCCGTCAACACCTCCAAGTGGAACCTAATTAGTAGCGTTAAAATTATTTAAAAAAGCATTCCAAAATGGAGTGCTTTTTTATTTCTCATAATTCATATCAATAATCCTTCGCTAAATTTGCGCAATTGAACTTAACAGAAAAAATAAATAATGAATAAACATAGTTCCATTGCAGGCATCAGGAAAGAATATCAATTACAATCTCTTTTAGAAAATGATGTAGATGATGATCCATTAATACAATTTAAAACCTGGTGGAAGCACGCATTAGAGAGTAAAATTGATGAACCTAATGCCATGACGCTCGCTACGACCAGCACTTCGGGGAAGCCCTCTGCAAGAATTGTTTTATTGAAAGAAATAAACCAAAACGGCTTTGTATTTTTTACCAATTACAAAAGCCGCAAAGGAAATGAGATTACAGAAAATCCATTTGTAGCACTCTTATTTTTCTGGAAAGAACTGGAAAGACAAGTAAGAATAGAAGGGGAAATAAAAAAAATCCCTACTGAAGAAAGTGACCAATATTTTTTTCAACGGCCACGGGAAAGCCAAATAGGAGCCTGGAGTTCACCTCAAAGCAGGGTAATTGAAAACAGGGAATTTCTCAACGAAAATGTATTAAAATATACCTCCCAATTTGGTATCCACAATATTCCACGTCCCGATTTTTGGGGGGGGTATATTGTAGAACCTGATAGCATAGAATTTTGGCAGGGAAGACCAGGCAGACTTCATGATCGGCTACATTATGTACTTACTGAACATAATATATGGAACATTGAAAGGCTGGCTCCTTAGTAGTTTTTTATTTGGCAGCTTTATCTGCTGAGGCTTCTTTTGCTGCAGAAACTTTAGCTACAGGAGCTTTTGTCTTTACAGTTACAGGTCTTGATTTGCCAAATGAACCTTTAAAAATTTTACCTTTTTTTGTTTTTTTATCGCCGCGTCCCATTGAAATTTTATTTTTTTGAGTAAATATTCATAATAAAAAAAGCAAGATACATAATTGCATCTTGCTTTACAGAAATTTTACGAAAATCAGATTTTCGATGATAGTTCTTTACCTGCTTTAAACTTAGCTACTTTTTTAGCTTTAATTTTAATAACAGCTCCTGTTTGAGGGTTGCGACCATTACGTGCAGCTCTTTTGCTTACAGAAAAAGTACCGAAGCCTACAAGGGTTACTTTGCCACCACCTTTAAGGGTTTTAGTAACTGCTGTGGTAAAAGAATCTAAAGCAGCATTAGCTTGTGTCTTGGTTAATCCTGCATCATCGGCCATCTTGGCGATTAGTTCAGCTTTGTTCATAATAATTTTATTTGATTTTTTAACAGCAACAAATATAGAAGGTTTTTCAATGCAATAAAATTTTTTACAATTTTTTTTTAATTTTTTTTTGCTGAAAACCCCAATTGGCAAGGACTTGCACAGGTTCACCCGGTTTACCGGCCTGGCATATCAAAAAGAACTTTCGATTGAAATCCTTTACCAAAAAGAGTTTCAGCTCTTTTTTATTTTTTTGGCAAGAATTTCTGATCAGGGAAACACGATTTATGCTATAAAATTTCCTGAAAATATATGAACACTTAATCCACATTTTGCAAAAGAGTCTGGAAATACACAACATAGTCACCCCATTTTTCAAAAGATTTTTTGTTTAAAAAAGGAGCAATAGATTGCAAATATTTATCGCAGTCATTCCTGGATTTAGCTAAAAACTGAACTACAAAAGTTTTTCCATCTTCATCATCATGTTCTAATAACTGGTAAAAGCGATGCTCATAAAAAAATCCGGTCTCCATGGCTCCAGGAATATAAATTTCTTTTTGCCACTGTAACCATTCATCTAAAACAGCATGATCTACTTTTGAAGTAATGTTATAAATGAACATCATTATAATTTTAAATCAAGAAATACTGGACAATGATCACTGTGTTTCACTTCAGGAAAAATTTTTACAGCTTGAATCTGATCTTTTAAATTATCTGTAACATTGATATAATCTATCCGCCATCCTTTATTCTCCAGACGTGTACTGGGCCGCATTACGCTCCACCAGGTATATTGATGAGGATCTTTATTCAAATACCTGAAACCATCCGTAAATCCGTTTTTTACTAATTTATCAAACCACGCTCTTTCTTCGGGTAAAAAGCCAGATGATTTTTTATTGGAAACCGGATTATGAATATCTATTTCTTTATGAGCAATATTATAGTCGCCACAAACAATTAATTTTCTTCTTGTTTTTTTTAATTCATTGAGATAGTCTAAAAATTCATCGAGCCAGGTATATTTATAGGATTGCCTGGGTTCGCCAGTGGTACCTGAAGGAAAATAAGCATTAATCAAAGTAACATCTCCGAAGTCGGCGCGTAGGACTCTTCCTTCAAAATCACTTTGTTCATTCCCATGCCCGTATTCTACGTTATCCGGTTCCAGTTTACTCAATATTCCCACACCACTATACCCTTTTTTTTGTGCACAAAAAAAGAAAGGGCGATAACCTACGGATTCAATTGCCGTGATATCAATATCCTCTTTTTGTGCTTTCACTTCCTGGATACAAATAATATCGGCCGGATTGGTTTTAAGCCAATCAATAAAACCTTTTTTTATGGCAGCCCTGATTCCGTTTACATTGTATGTTATAATACGCATAATAGTATTGAATTAAGTTTCGTAATCTAATTGAGGCCTGAGCCACCTTTCTATATCTTCTAAAGGCATATTTTTTCTGTTGGCATAATCTTCTACCTGGTCTTTGGCAATTTTTCCTATGCCAAAATATTTACTTTCAGGATGAGCAAAATACCAACCACAAACTGAAGATGCAGGATACATAGCCAATGATTCTGTCAAAGTTATGCCGGCATTTTCAGTTGCATTCAGTAATTCAAAAAGTTTATACTTTTCAGTATGATCCGGACAAGCAGGGTAGCCTGGAGCAGGGCGAATACCAGAATACTTTTCTTCTATTAATTCTTTGGCTGATAAATGCTCGCTTGTCGCATAACCCCAAAATTCTTTTCGGGCTCTTGCATGCAGCAATTCTGCAAAAGCTTCAGCGAGCCTGTCGGCCAATGCCTGTAGCATAATTTTGCCATAGTCATCAAATTCTTTATTAAATCTTTCAATGTGTGGTTCGATACCATGAATAGAAACAGCAAAGGCTCCGATATAGTCGGCTGCACCAGGTTTGATAAAATCTGCCAAAGACATATTCGGCTGGCCTGGAGCCTTCTTCATTTGCTGGCGCAAAAATTCAAGCTGAAGTTTTTTACCATCCTGATTTTTAACTTCTACAGAATCGTTGGAAACCGCATTGGCTTCCCAAAAACCAACAACTCCTTTGGCCGTAAGCCATTTCTCTTTTATGATTTTTTTCAAAAATAATTGTGCTTCTTCATAAAGTTTGGTTGCAGCGCTGCCAATGGTTTCATCAGATAATATCTGTGGAAATTTCCCATGCATTTCCCATGCAATAAAAAAGGGTTGCCAATCCAAATATTCATAAATCTCATTAAGATCATAATCTTCAAAAACTTTCGTACCGGTAAATGATGGCTTAACCGGAGTAAAATTTTCCCAGTTAATTTGATATTTATTTTTCACAGATTCAGAAAATGGTAATAAAGACTTTGCAGATTTTTTATTACCAAAATCTTTTTTTAATTTTTCATATTCGCTTTTAATTCCTCCCAGGAATTCCGGCTTGGTTTCTTTATTCAGTAAACTTCCGGCAACACTAACACTCCTTGAAGCATCCAACACATGCACAACTCCGTTATCAAATTCAGGTGCAATGCGAACCGCAGTATGCAGTCGCGATGTAGTAGCTCCGCCAATCATAAGAGGAATTGTGAAATTATTTCTCTTCATTTCTTTTGCCACATGCACCATCTCATCAAGTGAAGGAGTAATGAGCCCACTTAGTCCTATCATATCCACATTTTTTTCTTTTGCAGTCTGCAAAATCTTTTCAGCAGGAACCATGACTCCGAGATCAATTACTTCATATCCATTGCATCCCAGCACTACGCCTACAATATTTTTCCCAATATCATGTACATCTCCTTTTACAGTTGCCATTAATATTTTTGCAGGACCAGCACCTTCTTCATTAACGGTGCCGGCAGCAATGTGAGCCTGTTTTCGTTCTTCTTTTTCTGCTTCAATAAAAGGAAACAAATAATTCACACTTTTTTTCATTACCCGGGCGCTTTTCACTACCTGCGGTAAAAACATTTTTCCACTTCCGAAAAGGTCTCCTACCACATTCATTCCATCCATAAGCGGCCCTTCAATTACATCAAGGGGATTGGGATATTTTAGTCTTGCTTCCTCTGTATCTTCATCAATATAATCGGTGATTCCATTGACTAACGAATGGCTTAAACGCTTTTCTACTTCTTCATTTCTCCAGGCTTCATCTTTTGCTATTGCTTTCCCTTTTGATTTTACCGTATCTGCAAATGCCAATAATTTATCGGTGGCATCTTCTTTCCGATTTAGCACTACGTCTTCGCATAACTCTTTTAATTCGGGATCTATTTGCTCGTAAATTTCAAGCTGGCCTGCATTTACAATGCCCATATCCATTCCAGCCCTGATAGCATGATACAAAAATACCGCATGCATTGCCTCTCTAACAGTGTCGTTACCACGAAAAGAAAATGATACATTACTTACACCTCCACTTACTTTGGTAAGAGGCATCAATCTTTTTATTTCCCGGGTAGCCTCTATAAAATCTACTCCATAGTTATTATGCTCTTCTATACCTGTAGCAATAGCAAAAATGTTGGGATCAAAAATAATATCTTCAGGATGAAAGCCTGCCTGCTCTGTTAATATTTTATAAGCCCTCTGGCAAATTTCCACTTTACGATCTTTAGTATCTGCCTGTCCTTTTTCATCAAAAGCCATTACAATTACTGCTGCTCCGTAGCTTTTGCAGATAAAAGCCTGCTCCAGGAATTTTTCTTCTCCTTCCTTCATAGAAATAGAGTTGACAATACACTTTCCCTGAACACATTTTAAACCTGCTTCTATAATGTTGAATTTAGAAGAATCTATCATTACGGGTATTTTGGCAATATCCGGTTCTGCCTGTAATAAATTTAAAAATGTCGTCATGGCCTTTTCCCCATCAAGTAAGGCATCATCCATGTTTACATCAAGTATTTGTGCGCCTCCTTCTACTTGCTGGCGAGCCACAGACAAAGCTTCTTCGTAATTATCACTTCGTATCAGGCGCGCAAATTTTTTGGAACCGGTAACATTGGTACGTTCCCCGATATTAATAAATAGTGATTCAGGACGTACTACCAGTGGCTCTAATCCTGAAAGCCTTAGAAAAGGTTTTATATTTTTTGTCATTTTATATTTTTTACTACTGCATGAATACAGTAGAAAGCAAATTCATATTTTGTAGTATTTTTTTCAACTAATTCCCTCTCTATACCAATTCCTTTTCTGAAACTGGCAATTTCCTGGCTTCAAATTTTTTCACCTGTTCAGCTATATGTTTTATATGATCCGGTGTGGTGCCACAGCATCCGCCAACAATATTTACAAACCCCTCTTTTGCCCATTCCTCAATTATGTGAGCCGTTTCATCAGGTTGTTCATCATATTCCCCAAAGGCATTTGGCAATCCGGCATTGGGATATGCTGAGGTATAGCAACCCGCTATTTCACTTAATTCCTCAATATGCGGACGCATTTCTTTTGCTCCGAGCGCACAATTTAATCCTACACTTAACGGATTGGCATGTGATACAGAAATATAAAATGCCTCCAGTGTTTGTCCGCTTAAAGTTCTTCCGCTGGCATCAGTAATAGTGCCACTGATCATAATAGGCAACTCTTGTTTTTTAGTATCTCTGAAATATTTTTTGATGGCATAAATAGCTGCTTTGGCATTCAAGGTATCGAAAATAGTTTCAACCAAAAGGAGATCTACGCCGCCATCGGACAGGCCTCTTATTTGTTCATAATATGCATCAGCTACTTCATCAAAAGTTACAGAACGAAAGCCCGGGTTATTTACATCGGGCGATAAACTTAGGGTTTTATTGAGCGGACCAATTGCCCCGGCAATAAATTTTTCGGAGCCGCCATTATTTGACATAAAATCGTCTACTGCTTTTCTTGCACAATGAGCAGCGGCTACATTTAATTCATAAGCCAATGATTGCATATCATAATCAGCCTGTGCAATAGAGGTACTACTAAAAGTATTAGTTTCAATAATATCTGCACCAGATTCCAGGTATTTCAGATGAATCGCCTGTATTATTTGCGGCTGCGTAATGCTCAGCAAATCGTTATTTCCCTTCACATCTTTATGCCAGTCTTTAAATCTTGCTCCGCGATAATCTTTTTCTTCCAATTTATACTGCTGAATCATTGTGCCCATGGCGCCATCAATAATGAGTATGCGTTCATTAAGACATTCCCGGATAGTTTTTTTCATATAAAATAGTTATATATTAAAAGCTGTTGCAGTAATTATACAACTGCAATTACCAAAGTTAGCAGCAGACTTGAAATAAAAAATTGAAAAAGTAAACGAAATTTTGAAAATCCTGGAGAAAGTATCAGAATATTTTTTCGTTTATTAGTTCAGTTTTAAAAGCACATTACCAACTAAGGCATTTACCAGGCCGAACAATAAACAAATCCGCCTGATTATTTGGCAAAATTAGAGTAACCAGATAACAAAACAAAATATCTGAGAGTCTGTTGCATTGAATGCTTTCATGTTTTGACTTTATTCAAGGCAATTCATTCCAAAAAACTTTAAAAGGAATAACCTATGCCAGTTGCAGTTGTAGCAAAAATACCAATATCCCTGCTGCGAAACCCACCAAAGCCAGCAAACTGATTTTTTTCAAATACCATATAAAGTCTATGTTTTCAATACCCATTACAGCTACACCGGCTGACGACCCAATGATAATGGCACTGCCACCTGTTCCTGTAGTCAATGCAAGAAATTCCCAAAATGGATGATCCATTGGAAAATCTGATAAATGATACATGCCCTGCGATGCAGCCACTAATGGTACATTATCTACTAAAGCAGAGAGAATTCCCAATGCAGTGCCTATTAAATAATTATTTTTAAGAGTGCTGTTAAGAAATGTAGCCAGTATTTGAAGTATTCCAAAAGATTGCAACGCGGTTACAGCCAATAATATTCCAAGGAAAAATAAAATACTTTGTGTATCTATTTTCTGCAAAGCTTTAGCAACACTGAATTGCCTTACGCTTTCAGGGTCTTTATTTTTATGAATAACAGTAATGACCACCCAGATTAAGCCCAATGCAAGCAACATACCCATAAAGGGAGGCAGATCTGTAAGCGTTTTAAATACAGGCACAAAAACCAGGAGCCCTACTCCCACAAAAAGAATCGTTTTCCCATCACGCTTTTCTTTAGCTGTACGTTCCTTTTTTGACCTCAACCTGAAATTTTTTCCCTTAAAACGGGCAGCAACAATTAAAGCAGGAATTACACACACTACCATACTGGGCAATATTAGTTCTTTTATGATATTGAGCGCCGATATCTGTCCACCGATCCAAAGCATTGTAGTCGTTACATCTCCCAATGGTGACCAGGCACCTCCCGCATTAGCTGCGATAACAATCATTCCTGCAAACCAAAATTTATCTTCTTTTTCGCTCAATATTCTTGAGCATAAAGAAGTCATTACAATAGCTGTGGTTAAATTATCCAGCAATGCCGAAAGAAAGAATGTAAGAACTGTGATTGTCAACAATAACTTTTGCTTGCTGGTAGTTGTAATCTTTTGAGTGATGATATCAAATCCCCCATGGGAATCTATTAATTCAACTATTGTCATTGCACCCAGCAAAAAAAACAAAATTGAAGATATTTCTCCGAGGTGCCCCAGCAATTCATCACTCGCAAGGTGAGGCGATTCACTTTGCACCACATAAATTGTCCAGCATAATACACCGGTAATTAATGCAGAAGCTGCTTTGTTGAGTTTTAACGGATGTTCAAAAGCAATAGCTATATACCCTAAAACAAAAACGATGATAATAGTTGCCGTCATACTTAAAAAATTAGGATAAATAGATGATTAATTTTAAACTCCATTTAGTTTTGTTATTTAATAAAATAATGAAAAGATTACCCGGGAAATTAAAAATTTAGCTGGTTATTTTCGTACTGTACCATCTTCACCGAAAGGTACCAATTTTTCAAGGGAGGGATTTATTTTAGCCAGTTTTTTTGCAAATTTCCCTATAGTAACCCCCTGCACAATTATAGAAAATAATACAACAATATAGGTGATTGTTACAAACATTTCACCATACATATACTTAGGCAATGATAAAGCAAGCGCGACAGAAATACCTCCTCTCAAAGCTCCCCAGGTGAGAATTGGAATTGCATTGTTTTCAAAAGTTTTTTGATTTTTTAAAACCATAATCGGGAGTTTTACTGAAACAAATCTTGCAAATAATACAATCAGGATAGTAATACATCCCAACCAAAGCAAGGTAATATTGAAGGCTACAATCAGCATTTCAAAACCAATTAAAAGAAATAAAATCGCATTCATCACTTCATCCATCATTTCCCAAAACTTAGTGAGATAGTCCCGGGTTACATCACTTACTCCCAGATCCATACTTTTATTACCGGTTATGAGGCCGGCTATAACCATAGCCAAAGGACCACTAACTCCTAAATTTTCGGCGATCGAATACCCCCCCATAACAATAGCAAGTGTTATCATGACTTCCACCACATAATTATCAATTGATTTTAATGCCCAAAAACCAAGATACCCTAATAACCAACCTAGAAATAATCCACCTCCTGCTTCTTTAATAAAAAGCCAGATCACATCCCATATAGATGTATTTTGTAAACCAATTTTAGCAATTTCATAGAAAGTAATAAACAATACAACACCCACCCCATCATTAAACAAACTTTCACCGCTTATTTTTGTTTCGAGGGAGGCAGGAATTTTAGCTTTTTTAAGAATGCCGATTACGGCTATCGGATCGGTAGGTGAAATCAAAGCTCCAAATAAAAGACAATATAAGAAATCAACGGATAGCCCGAAAAGGTGTGCGGTTATATAAAAAAGAGTGGCAACAACCAGGGTAGAAATCAATACACCAATAGTAGAAAATGTAATAATAGCTGTTCTCTCGCTCTTTAATTTTTTTACATCAATATGAATGGCTGCTGCAAATAATAAAAAACTCAGCATTATTTTGAGTACCAAAATATTAAAATCTATCGTTTTTATGGATTCTATGGTTTTGGCAAAAAAAACAGGCATAATAGTACCAATTCCAATAACGGCCATTGAGGCAATAAGTGAAATAAGCATAATACCTACAGCACCGGGAAGTTTTATAAAACGGAAATTGATATAGCCAAAAATGGCCGCCAATACTATAATTAATGTTATGATATTGTAAATTTCCATTTAAAATCTCTTTAAAGCCCAGCTTCATGGGAAACTAATTTTGTTGGAAATTATTATTTACAGCAATCTTTTTCTCTTACAAAAATGGCTTTTATTATTTTCCAGAAAAAATTCCCGACATTATGAAGAAGTGTCATTTTAAATAATTTTGAATCCACTAAAGTTACGCCTTAGAGGCTTAAAAAATTTAATAATACCAATCCGTTAACCGGAAGATGAATTTCAAATATTATTTAATTCAAAAATAGGATCTGAAGGAGTATCGGAATTCATTTCAAAAACGGGGTTAATAATTCCATCCCGCAGATCATAAACCCACCCATGCAGGTAAGGTACCTCACCATGTCTCCACGCATTTTGAATGATAGAAGTTTTTGCAAGATTCATCACTTGTTCTTTTACATTTAATTCTGTAAGCAAATGATGCTTTTCTGCGTAAGTAGGCAAGGCATCTATTTCCTGTCGATGCATACGGTATACATTTTTTATGTTCCAAATCCACTGGTCCATGAGGCCATAACTTTGGTTAGACATTGCCGCAGCGACACCTCCACAATTATGATGCCCGCAAACAATGATATGCCTCACTTTTAAAATTTCTACAGCAAACTGCAACACGCTTAACATATTCAAATCTGTGTGAACAACAAGGTTGGCTATGTTACGATGAACAAATATTTCTCCAGGATGAGTACCGGTGATTCTATCTGCAGGAACCCGGCTGTCACTACACCCTATCCATAATATTTCCGGCGATTGCAATTCAGTAAGACGTTCAAAATATTCCGGGTCTTCTTTAATCTGAAGAGACGCCCATTTCTTGTTATTTTCTAAAAGTTTTTTATACGCTTCCACTTGATTTTTTTTATTTTGAAAACTTGTATACCAATCTAATTATTTGAATAAATCCGTAAAAAGAAGAAACTCATATATTCAATCCGCCGCAAGTGCTTAATACCTGCCCGGTGATATATGAACTCATTTCACTTGCAAGAAAAAGAGTAACATTCGCAATTTCTTCAGCACTTCCAAACCTGCCCAAAGGTATTTTATCTAAAAATGCTTTTGCTGATTCTCCCTCTTTTAAATAATGTGTCATGTCGGTTTCTACAAAACCCGGCGCTATGGCATTGCACCTTATATTACGACTGCCAAGTTCTGCTGCTATTGATTTTGTAAATCCTATAATACCAGCTTTGCTCGCTGCGTAACTGCTTTGGCCAGCATTGCCCCTCACTCCAACAATCGAACTCATGTTAATGATACTTCCATTTCTTGCTTTCATCATTGGGCGAATCACTTGCTTAGTCATATTAAATACACTTGTCAAGTTTGTATTGATCACTTCTTCCCATTGTTCGGGAGACATTCTAAGCAAAAGATTATCTTTTGAAATACCGGCATTATTTACACAAATATCTATTTGGCCAAATTCTTTGATTACCTCATTCACCATAGATTCACATTCCTGAAAATTAGCGGCATTACTTTTATAGGCTTTTGCTTTTACACCTAACGCCTTAATTTTTTCTTCCAACAATTTTGCTTTTTCATCACTACTAACATAAGTAAATGCAACGTGAGCACCACTTTCAGCTAATTTTAAAGCAATAGCCTCGCCAATACCCCGACTACCCCCTGTTACTATAGCTACTTTATTTTCTAATAATTTCATAAAGATTACATTTTAGATAAACCAATATTTGCAATTATACAGCATGCGATTGAAATTGAAAGGAGATTTATTTATTTTTTTAATTATACCGGTAATATAGACTTCCATGAAGGAAAGATGTTATTTATGAAAAAAAGCATTTTAAAAAATATAAGAAAAATCTACTAATCTTAAAAATCCAGAGAATCTGTTTCAATGTTTTACCTTTGTATCAAAAAAAGATAGCCATGTCACCATTCAACCTAACGCTGCCTGTAGCCATTGGCTGCGACCATGCAGGTTTCGATTATAAAGAAGCCATCATCTCTTTTCTTGATGGGAAAAATGTAACCTGGAAAGATTTTGGCACTCACTCTGCTGATTCTGTTGATTATCCTGACTTTGCTCATCCTGTTGCCACAGAAGTTGAAAATCAAAAAGCTGCTTTCGGAATATTAATTTGCGGAAGTGGAAATGGAGTAGCCATTACCGCCAATAAACACCAGGGCATCAGAGCTGCCATTTGCTGGGGCGAAGAATTGGCAGAACTTGCCCGCAAACATAATAACGCTAACATCATTTGCATTCCTGCACGTTTTATTCGGGAAGATATTGTAGAAAAAATGCTTGAAATTTTTATCCATACCGATTTTGAAGGAGGCCGCCACCAAAACAGGGTTAATAAAATTGCCTGCTCATAGCTGGATTTTACGGACAAAATATGTATGTACAAATAGGATATCCGCATAATAGAAAATGTAGCGCTTAATCTCGAATATTAAATGTCATTTACTTAACTTCATTTTCAAATAATAAATGTAATCTTGGTTAAAAAGACATTGAAAAAGTTTTTAATTAAATTTCAAAATAATTATCAGTTTGTTTCAAAATTTAATATGATTACAAAGAATCGTGCAACCAAAGGTGTTATTCAAAATTACTTTCTGATCCCCGGATTTTTAGATTGAAAAATTCAACTATATTTAAGCAATCTAAATTAGCAACTCTATATTCTAAAATATTCATTTGGCCATGAGTTTTAAAAATAAAACTGTATTTATAACTGGTGCATCGCGCGGAATCGGAAAAGCAATAGCTTTAAAGCTGGCAGGCGAAGGGGCGAACATTGTAGTGGTTGCCAAATCGATAGAAGAAAATCCAAAACTGGGTGGAACGATTTTTAGCGCAGCGAAAGAAATAGAAGACGCAGGAGGGAAAGCATTAGCAGTACAATGTGATATCCGGTTTGAAGATCAAATACAAAATGCTGTGGAAAAAGCTGTGGAAACTTTTGGCGGTATTGATATATTGATCAATAATGCATCTGCAATATCGCTTACAAACGTTGAACAAACAAGCGCTAAAGCATTTGGATTGATGCATGATATCAATGTAAAAGGAACTTTTTTTGTAAGCAAAGCCTGCATTCCCTATTTACGAAAAGGGGATAATGCACATATTCTTAATCTATCTCCCCCAATTAACCTGGACCAAAAATGGCTTACTAACCATATTGCTTACACGATGAGCAAATATAATATGACAATGATTGCATTGGGTCTATCGGGCGAATTAAAAAAAGATCATATTGCAGTGAATACTCTGTGGCCCAGAACCACCATAGCTACTGCAGCAGTTAGAAATTTGCTCGGCGGGGAGATGCTGATTAAAATGAGCCGGACTCCTGAAATAATTGCCGACAGTGCATTTTATATTTTACAAAAACCTTCCTCTGAATGCACCGGGAATTCTTTTATAGACGAAGATGTGCTGAAACAGGCTGGAATTACAGATCTTGAAAAATATGCGATATTGCCGGGAGGAAAACTTTATACAGATTTGTTTTTGTAGCATATTATAAATCATTTGATTTCCTGATAATTCAATTTTATAATAATCAACCCAGTTTCTTAATCAACACTTTCAATTTACTAAGGACTTCTATATTATTTTTGCCAAAATAAATTATATGTTCAGCTTTGACCGTATAGAAACCGAGGAAATTATCACGATCACTTTTACCCTTTTTGCGGTGATAGATATTTTGGGTTCTATCCCTATTCTAATTTCTTTAAAAGATAAGATGGGAGGTTCAATTCGTTCCACACAGGCTACCATAGCATCAGGTGTCTTCATGATTCTTTTTTTATTTTTAGGGAAACCCTTTTTAAATCTTTTAGGTCTTGATGTACAATCTTTTGCTGTAGCAGGGAGTATTGTAATTTTTATTCTTGGTCTGGAAATGATCCTCGGTCTGGAGTTTTTTAAACCAGATAGCAATCCTAACAGCGGAAGCCTGGTGCCTATTGCTTTTCCATTAATTGCCGGATCAGGAACTCTCACCACTATTATGGCTTTAAAAGCTAATTACCATGATATTAATATTTTAGCAGGTATACTTATCAATTGTATAATTATTTTTGCCGTATTAAAATCCCTAAAGTGGATAGAGCGGGCATTAGGTCCAAGTGGATTGATAGTAGTAAGAAAATTTTTCGGAGTAATCCTAATAGCCATTGCTGTTAAAATATTTGGAAGTAACATTGCAGCAATTGGAAGATAGAGAAATAAAGAATAATTGATAAGAGAATAAATAAAGGCCTCGTAGTACAATGGATAGTATAAGAGTTTCCGAAGCTCCAGATCCAGGTTCGATTCCTGGCGAGGCCACTTTTTAAAAGAATTAAAATTATTTTTTAAACGAAATTTTTAATAAGAAGTTTCGGGTATTCTTAAGGCGATCAACTAAGTATATTTTTAATTTTTACGGTTGCTGCATTTTATTTTTTTCCATTTTGAGAGACTTGGGAAACAAAATATTGTTCTCTAAATGAACATGAGTATGTAAATCATCTTCGAATTCTTCAAGCGTTTTGTATAAGAACGAATAGCTCGCACATGCGTCTGAAGGCAATGTATAATTGCTGCTTAGTTGCCTTATTTTCTCAAGCGCATTTCCTACGGTTTCATGCTCTTCTTCCATGGTGCTGACCGCTGATTTTATCAGGTTAGCACTTGCGGTATCTAATGAGGAGCCACTACTTTTTGAAGCGACCAATTTTTTTATTGCAGGAAATAAAACCCTTTCTTCTTTTACCATATGTGAAGTCAATTCCTCGCAAACCATCTGCGCCAGGCTATTTATTTCTAAAAGTTCAGGATGATGATCGCCATGCACGCGTGCAACTTTTGCGGCATAAGTACTCAGATCGGGCACTGTTTTTTTTACATAGCTGTGATGGGTATTTACAATATAATCAGCTAGAAAATCAAGGCTCCAATCGTTGTAAGGTAAAGGTCTTGCAGTAAACGAAGTTTTATCAGCATTTTGTAATTCCTGCTCAACTTTTGTAACGTCTAATCCTTTTTCGGCGCAGGCTTCTTTCACTGTTTTCTTTCCTCCGCAGCAAAAGTCGAGGCCATATTTTTTAAAAACCTGCGCTTTACGCAAATCTTTAGTTGCAATTTCACCCAGTGTTTCATCACTTTCCCCTGTGAGTTTTTTACCGATTTTTACTCTCCATAATTGTGGCCCCTGTTCCAGGTATTCCCAGTTGAAAACATTTCCTCTTTCGCCCAAAAGCTGGTAGTAAAGTGGTTTCGGATCATGATCGTTGTGAATGGTAAAACTTTCGCCGGGCTTCGATTCATCAAACCATTGAAAGATAGTTGGATGTTTCAGGCGTGGCTCTAGTAATGTTACATTAAGAATTTTTTCTTCTTCAAATAAAGTTTCCATTTTTTTAATTTTTAATATTGTTTGTAAAAAGACCTCTCCGGCAGCACTCTTTGTGCTGCCAAATAATGCTACCGTTGCTGTTGAGTAATTGTTATTTTATTGCTGTTGGTTTTTCTATCTGCTTCATATAAGTGCTATCCCATTTCCCTTCCACTTTTACCTGTGCAATCGCTCCGTAATCGAATGCTTCTATCAGGTTGTGATCTAAGAATGCATAAGTACCTGGCTCCCTGAATTTATACAAAGTAGCTGCTGCCGAACCACCGGGAACTTCCCAGGTTTCAAAATCTGTAAAAGGCTTATTATTAAATTTCCCGCCTGGCCAATAGAGGTCAGCATGACCTCCTATCAGGTGCATTCGTGTATCTCTGTTGGCTTCTGCAGTAATGAATAAGACTTTATCTCCTACTTTAGCTGTCATCGCGTTTTTACCAGTCAATGCACCTAAGTGTCCATTGAAGGGAAGAAGGGTTGGCTGCAGTGATTTCATCGCTTCTCCTACAGCTTCAATACTTTGCTGTGGAGTAGCAATATTTACAATTTTACCATCTTTATCTTTCGGCAAATAATAATCCTGCTGAACTATATAATACGCTTTGTCAAATGTAATCGGATTTCCATTTTCATCTTTCAGCCCTTCGCGCGGCAACACCATAATAGCCCCGTTCATGCCGGAAGTAACGTGAATAGGAACCATTCTTCCGCCCGGTGCGCAGTGATAAACAAATACTCCTGGCCGGGTGGCCTTAAACCTTAATTTTACTTCCTGGCCGGGATTCACAAGTGTTAGTTCTCCACCACCCATTGCGCCGGTTGAAGCATGAAAATCTATATTGTGTGTTTGCGTATTAGTAATAGGATTTTTTAAAGTCAATTCTATATAATCATCCTGATGAACTACGATCATTGGGCCCGGCA
Organism: Bacteroidota bacterium; assembly: GCA_030706605.1. Classification (GTDB taxonomy): domain Bacteria; phylum Bacteroidota; class Bacteroidia; order Chitinophagales; family Chitinophagaceae; genus Ginsengibacter. Next base: position 9,807 of record JAUZOE010000003.1, on the reverse strand, counting down.
CCGTGCCGTTGAATGTAAACACCCACATAGAATCGCCAGGCGCTATCTCTATTTTCTTTTCTATAACTGTAAAAGTAACCTGAACTACCCGGGGGCCATCTTTATCTACCTGGTCAAACTTTGGTAACAAAGGCGGAGCGACCATTTCTTGTGTTACTTTGGGTAAATTATCTCCGTCGCCATCATTCTTTTGATCTAGTACTGAAGTGCTGCTGGAATTTTTACAGGAGGCCAAAAAAATAACGAATGACAATACAAGCAAAGTGGTTATTCTATTGCCGAGTTTTTTCTTTGATATCGGGAACTTTAAATTTTTCATTTTGGTTTTATTTTATTGTGAGTTTTGCGATTAATATTTTAAAGCTATTTCCTCTATTAAAAGATTATTTTGATTTATAAATTAAAATATCGGGATTAATATTTATTGATATCCAAATCCAGTTTTGCAGTGATTTCATACTTTGATTTGCTGAAATATTTTTTACATATTTCATGGAAGGGTCTGTGAACATTTGGGAATATCCTCCGGCAATCTTTACATTATCCATCACCTTGAAACCAAAAGTGATGTCCGCTTCATTTCCCAATGCAGAACTGGCTTTTCCGCCTGTGTAATTAATTACTCTTGCGGCAGATTCGAAATGATGCAATGCGATTTGCCAGTCCAGTTTTTGCGAAGCATTTAAATTCACATTTAGATAAGAATCCCAAAGTCCTACATTATCATGGGTACTTGAAACATAGAAGTAATCCATAAATCCGTAAAACTTATGATGCGTTCCATACAATGGATTGAAATACGTAATTTTTGATGAAGTGGAATTCATATCCTTTCCACTCAGGTAGTCGCTTCCGATGCCTAAGCCTATTTTTTGATTGAAATCATAAACTGCTTTAACTGCAGTCATCCATGCGTTTGTTTTTATGTAAGAAGAATTATTTACAGGATTTCTACCAGTCTGGTAATAATAGGTACCGGTTATGTTCAGCTTATCTTTTTTATAGTAAATATTTCCGCCAAGCGTTTGTAAGTTTGAAACAGAAGAATCAATTCTGTTTTGCATATTCAAATCCAGGGCAAGGGCCGAAATAGATAATGCATTTGTGAATTTATATTTCATCCACAAAAACTGCATTGCTTTGTAGGGCTGGCTCAATGAATTATTAAAATAAGTATTGGTAACTTTTTCCGCATTTTGATTAAATGCAAAAGCTGCATTTGCTTCAAATTTATTTTTATCGAATCCAAGCAAAATTGCGTCATGCTTCCGGCCTGCATTGTTCCAATCCAAAGCCCCGAGTATTCTTTGGTCATCATAAGACAATATCTGCCTTCCAACTTTTACGCTCCAGTATGGGTTAAAATAGAACTGAGCCCAGGCCTCGTAAAGAGAAATATCATTTGCTGTTGTTTGCACCTGCGGGTCATTTCCCCAGGTAGTTACAACCTGGGTACTTAACCCGATTTTTAATTTTTGGTTTTTCGAATAAATAAGTCCGATGCGACTGCGTTGTGCCACAAAAGCCGCCGGTTTTTGTCCTTTCAATATGGGCGTAAAAAGTCCATTTCTAAATTCAGCGCGAGGTCTCAACTGGATATTCAATTTTACCTCTTCATTTTTATTTTGGGCCAGGATTGAAGGTGAGCCCAAAATGAATATTGAAAAAAGCAGGATACTGGTAATATTTTTTAAATGGTTTAATTTGATTTTCATGGAATGAATGATTTAAGAATGCATGTTAATTCATCCGGGTTCTTTCATGGCAATAAGATGCTTTATTTTACACCGTCATTTTTGCGCATGAATTCGTAAACATTGCGTGCATCTTCATCCGATAAATTTTGATTCGGCATGCGCACCATGCATATTTCCAGCATTTCCTGCGCTTTCGGATCCTTATTGATCATGTCATCGGTATTGGTTACAAAATTCATGATCCATTCTGCTGTCTGGCGTTTAGTTACACCTTTCCAGCCCGGACCAACTAATTTTTCGTCGGTCAGTTTATGACAGGAGCTACATTTTACATTATAAATTTTTTCTCCGGCCTCAGCTTTTTCTTTGTCCAGGTTTGGGCTTATATCTACATGAGTAAATTTTCCTTCGCCACGGTTGGGGTCATAGGATGGATTTGCGTTTGCATCAGCGGTCCGATCTGTAGATGCAGTAGTTGTATCATCCGTTGTATTATTGTTATCTTTTTTAGCGTTGCTGTTACATGCAAATAAGAAAAGGGCCAGAACACTTACATACATTAGTTTTTTCATCTTTTAAAATTTTGGTTTTATGTTGTAAATTGAGAACACAAAATTATCATGGTCAGGTTCGGCATTTTATGCGTGTAGTCATAATTGAAATTCCGGATATCCTTTTCTAAAAATTGTCCGATCTATAAAATCTTGCAGAATCTTTACTGGTAAAGGGTTTTATAGTGTTGTTCATTTTTTTGGGGAGCGCGAAATATGAGGATAATCATATTGTAGACTATTTATAATCAGGCATGGATACGTGTGTTGCCATCGAAAAAAGTTCGTTATTTACTTAAGACAAAATATATTATGGTTAATGTAGATAGATTATTGGATTTAGGTGCTTCCACTAAAAAGTACAACGCAAATGAAATTATCTTCGAGGAAGGCACTGAATGTTATTATTATTATCAACTGGTTTCAGGATCTGTTCGTTGGCTACAAGTCAGCGAAGATGGAAAAGAATTTGTTCAGGATATGATAGAGCCGGGTGAATGCTTTGGTGAATTTCCATTATTTGATGAAAGGCCGTACGCCGCTTCTGCCATTGCAAGTAACGAATGTGAAGTGGTTCGTTTACCTAAGAATATTTTCCAGCAATTACTTAAAGATGATCCGGATTTGCATTTTGCATTTTCTAAATTATTGGTGGAGCGTTTGCGTTTTCGCTTTCTGTTATCAAAAAATCTTGCTGGTAATAAACCTGAAGATAAAATATGCAGTTTGCTTGGTTATTTTAAAGAACAAAAAAAATATATCTGCTCTAAATGCAATTTAGTTCAGCTTACCCGTCAGCAAATTGCGGATATGACCGGCTTACGAGTTGAGACAGTTATTCGCAGCATTCGCCATCTGCAGGAAACAGGTAAGTTGCAGATCAACAAAGGAAAGGTCTTCTATTGATGGGTTTATGATTCGGGTCATACTGTAAATTATAATTCTATTGTTACTTTGCCGCCAAAATGGATCGTTCGTTACATAAATGGTTATCAATTTCTCTAATTAATTTATTGATCGTCTCGGTATTAGGCTGCCTTTTGCGTTATAAAATAGCTTACTCACTACCCATAGTAAACCAGAAATTTCTATTACACGCTCATTCTCACTTTGCTTTTACAGGCTGGGTTACCCAGGCTTTGATGGCTTTAATGGTTAAATACCTGTTGGATAAAACCAACTCCAACCAATTTGTAAAATATCGTTGGATATTTTGGGCAAACCTTATTTCAGCTTATGGCATGTTATTTACTTTTCCTTTTGAAGGTTACGCCACAGGTTCAATCATTTTTTCGACAGCTTCTATTTTTGCAGGATACGTCTTTGCTATCCGGTTTTGGAAAGACCTGAACAAAATATCCAAACCATCAGTTGAAAAATCATTTTTTAAAGCAGCGCTGGTTTTTAATGTTTTATCTTCCATAGGTCCTTTTACATTAGCCTACATGATGGCCACAAAAAGCAGTTTTCAAAACCTGTATATAGCTGCTATCTATTTCTTTCTTCATTTTCAATATAATGGCTGGTTTTTTTTTGTATGCATGGGATTACTTGCCTATCGATTAAATGCGTATGGAATACCTCAAAAAAAATTAAGACTTGCTTATTACCTCTTTGTCTCTTCGTGTATCCCTGCATATTTTTTATCGGCTTTATGGATACCAATGCCTATGTGGGTGTATGTTTTAGTAGCACTGGCAGGGATTGCGCAATTGGTAGCCTGGGTTATTATTTCGCAATCAATCAGGCAACGGCTGGCATATTTAAAAACACAATTGAGCAGATTTACGCAAACTTTATTTTTCCTTTGTGCAATTGCTTATACATTCAAATTATTGCTGCAAGCCACTTCGGCAATACCATCATTAAGCTACCTTACCTATGGTTTCAGGCCCATCGTGATAGGCTACCTACATTTAGTATTGCTTGGTGTTGTATCACTTTTTATCATCACTTACAGCATCAATTACAATTATTTTACTATCACGAATATCAGAAAAAAAGGAGTCATCATTTTTGTAGCAGGAATTATCATTAATGAAATATTTCTCATGCTCCAGGGAATTGGCGATTTAAGCTATACTTCCATTCCTTACATCAATGAAGAACTTTTGGCAGCCGCACTCGTATTATTCTTAGGATTATTATTGATGCAAATTAAACGCAAGCCCAGTAATAGACATTAGAGTAAACTACATACTAACTCAATAAGCCCTATCCCCCTTGACAACTATTTTACACATATTTTTACCAAGTAAGATTTTAATAGCAAGCACTTTTACTGACATTAAAACAAGACCTCTAATTTATTTAAACATTTTAAGGGGTCTATCTAAAACTCAAAGATTTTTCATACACATATATTAACCTGAAATGGAAATATGAATAACTTTATTCATTATGAAATTAATATTAACAGGAGGATTTTTAGGCAGTGGTAAAACAACAGCCATTCAGCAGGCATGCAATTTATTGCTGAAACAAAATATAAAAGTTGCTGTTGTAACAAACGACCAGGGTGATGAACTCGTGGATAGTAAATTTTTACAAGGTTTTTCTATACCGGTAAAAGAAGTTACAAAGGGTTGTTTCTGCTGTAACTATACTGTACTCCTGGAAAATATCGGTTACTTTATTAAAGAAATACATCCCCAAATAGTTTTTGCAGAATCTGTTGGTTCATGCACTGACCTGGTCGCTACCATCGCAAACCCTTTGGCAGAAATGCATCCTGAGCTTACTGTAACTATTTCAGTGTTTGTAGATTCCTATTTGTTATGGACTATTATTAATGGCACTTCATCTTTTATAGATGATTCTGTGCGCTATATTTTTAAAAAACAAATGGAAGAAGCTGATGTTTTAATTTTAAATAAAACAGACTTACTCAATGAGCAACAATCAAAAGAGGTACAAATGTTTATGCAGGATGAATATGCCGGGAAGAAAATTGTATTGCAGAATTCATTAAACCCGGAAGACATTCAGCGATGGCTATCTTGTTTGGAAAAGCCGGAATTAACAAAAAGAAAATCTCTTGAACTTGATTATGAAATATATGGTGAAGGAGAAGCAAAACTGGCATGGCTGGATGCTTCAGTCCGTGTTGCAAATAAAAAAATATCCGCTCTTAATGCATCGGCGCTGTTGTCACAAAAAATTTATGAGAAAATAAAAGCTAAAGGATACACTATCGGCCATCTGAAATTTTTAATTAATGATGGTACAGAGCAATTCAAAATCAGTTATACTGAAACTTCGAAAAACGAAAATTACTTTTTTAACAGCGCTTCTGTTAAAGCTTCTGTTTTGATAAATGCAAGAGTGCAAACTACCCCAAAAGCATTACAGGAAATTGTTTATAAAGCGATAGACGAAGTTGCTTTACAAACGAACAGTACTATTCAAATTCAATCCATATCTGCATTTCAGCCGGGCTTTCCAAAACCAACTCATAGAATTTCAAGCTGATTGTATCAATTAAACTGCATTGCCCATAACTATTTTTGTCACAGGTATGGTACCATACACCACTTTTAATGTTGCTTTCCCTTTGGTATATATTACATTCCCAAATCCTGTTTCTGTTGAAAGAAAAGAAGTAAAGTCACCGATTTTAGAATCAACATATAAGGTTTGATCAACCGCATCATAACGTACACCCGTAAGCGCCTGCATGTACCCATAACTTGATAGGGCTCTTGCATACCAGTGACCACATTCATATTCATCAAATGGATTACGTACTTTGCCATCATATCTTTTCCGGCTGGCATTCACAATTTCCAAACCTTCATTTACATTTCCCATCATCATTAAATGAGAGGCCACCTGGTGTTCAATTCCGGTCCATACTTCATTGCTGTAAACAAAAGGCAATGAAAGTTTACCTCCTTTAGGCCAGGTGCAAAGCAGCAGGCCGCCTTCGTTTCCCAATGCATAAGAAGGCCTTTGAGGGTTGGCATGGTCGCTGAGGTCTTTTTTAAAATTATATTTATGCACCGCAAGAAGATGGCTTTTAATTTTTGAAGTATCAACAGGAGCCTTCAGCCCACACATTGCTGCAATCCAGGCGCCCAGGATTCCATCAGATAAGCATCCTTTGCCATATTGATATTTCGGCCCTTCTTTTTCAAGTAATTTTCTTGCTTCTTCAGAATATTGCCCACCCATGGAAATTTTTGAAGCTTCAACAGGATTACCGGCTTTTAACCCTGTATATTTAATTTCCTGGAAAAAATATTCCCCATCGAACAATTGATTTTCAAGATAATTTTTTCCTTTTGACAGTAACTGTTCATAACGATTTACATCTTTCCCCAAAAAATTACCCATAGCAATAAAAGCCGTCAGTGCACCAAGATAAAAGCTGGTGCACATACCCTCAGGTCCCCAGAATTCTATATCATAGGTATTGTGATGCGGTTCTTCAATAACACCTTTTTCTTTGGGGTCCCAGGTTTCAATACAAAAGTCAAGGCTGCGTTGTACCATCGGGAACATTTTTGTAACCCAGCTAACGTCACCGCTTATGCGCCATTCCCGGTACACTTTCATGATACCCCCGAGTTGCCCGTCTGCTGCTGCATAAAAGGAATGATCGTCAGGTTTAATCGGTAACCTGGCCCTGAAATTCTGGTGGCCTTCTTTATTTTGATCCTCGCAAAATTCAGTATGCCGTAAACTTCTTTCCAATTTTGGAAACAGATGCGGAATTGCCTGTGCATAATTCCAGACATGCGTACACGACCCGTGACAACAACCTCTGTCATCAGAACAACCTTCAAAGCTCCACAACCTTCCATCATATTGGCGTAATACTGTTGGTGATTTTAAAATGGAAAGATTATATGCAATAGCTTCCATTACTTCCGGCGGCAAGGTACTTGCATAAAAAGCGTCTGAAAATAGCCTGGTATTTCGATGGAGATGATCATATTCTTTTTTCCAGTAAGCGCATACTTCTTCTACATTTTTAAATTGACTGCTGTACCACGGTTTATAAAAAGGGCCATCAAAATCTTTATCATAAAGGTCAAGGCCTAATTGAGAAGGCGAGGTGCAGCAGCCCGCTGCAGGATCACAGTCTTCTTTCTCTTTTGGGGCCGTACCAAAAGTTTGATCGGTATCGGGAACATACCAGCACATGTAGATGTTTACTGTTTTTGTTTTAGCCGGAGCTAATGTGAATGGAACATATAATGATGCTCCCGGCGCTCCCTCATCTACCGGTGCCACAGATTTTAGTTCCGTGTTTTTAATCGTGTTCCATGCCATGGTCACCGGGTCAAACCAGCCGCCACGAAACCAGCAATGATCAACTACTGTTTTATCATCGTCTGTAAATATTGCGAAATCACTTTTTAAAAAAGGTTTTTCCTTCGTGCCTTCCTCAGAAAGTATAAACCCATTTTCAAAAGAACGAATTGAATTTTTTCCATTTTCAACTTTTAGAAAATTAGCCGCATTATAAGAAAACACTGCGTCAAGTGTTGAAGTGCCGATGTTGGTGATTTTATAAGTGATAACACCAAGAGGCATACTTGAATTATTTTCATCAGTAGGAATAAACGGGCTCCACGCGGTTAGTTCAGCATGTACAGGCAATTCTTTGTCTGTAAGTTGAATGGTCGCAAAAGGAAATTGTGATTTAAATTCTGCTTTATGAAAACGCGGCAAACCTGTTGTAGCGCTGCCAGAGCCATTTGCAGAACCGTGCTGGCCAAACTTTTTCCAATCGGGTACAGGACCTTCTAAAATTTTGGCGCCATTGGCAATTCCTTTAATGGAGAGTGCGGGGAAAAATGCAGGTTCATTAAAAACGTCCGGCCTGTTGCGAACAGACATATTTGAAACAGCCCCGCTTCCTTCAATGCAAAACATGCCTGCACCCATACCACCAACAGGAAAAGCAATACGGCTTAAATAATCGCCACTATAATTTTTATTGTTTGATTGTGATGAAGGATTTTTTTCAGTAACATCATCCCCTTGTTTTTCTTTATTAATGCCTGCTGATAAAGACGCAGGAATAAGGCCTGTTGCAATACTACTTAAACCTATGTCTTTAATAAATTTTCTGCGGCTTGCTTTATTTTGCATAATTGTCCTAATAAAATATTTAAAATAAAAGAAGGGGACGGCAATCGTAAAGTTCTTAAATTAATCAATGAATTTATGCAATAAAATTGTTTCAACATGCAACAAAGCGCAGTGCATCACATAGAAAAGATATTTGATAGTCCTATATTTCTTTTTATGTTGAATGTGTAATTCTTGACCTCTAACATGGTCCTGTTACAAAACAAATTCAGCAGGAAGGTATGTTTCTATAGTAAGTATCTAAACTTTTACATCATAAAAATATCAACAAGTACTAAACTGTTTTCCCTTCTATTGTTTCACCTGTAAAGTTTGCAATTGGCAATACGGATTTATCACAAGCCGCTACAGGAAAGTAATCTATAATATAAATAATGCCTTGTCCCATGGTTTATGCCTTTTAGTAAATCATCTACTAAACAAAGAATCGCTATAATCTTATCTTCCTTGAAGATTACTAAAAATATTTTAAGTATTGTAACTCAAAATTATTTCTTAACAATGTTCTTTTTAGATAGCAACTCGAGTAAATTGGCATATCATATGGCACACACGTATTTTTACGTACCCTGTAAATAATTTTCTACTAATGATTCCTTCACTTACTATAGCTGACGAGTATTTCGTCTTTTATATTTGCATAACGTTTACACAATATCCTAAAACCAATACCTATTTATTATGCAATCCCTTACAAATTTTACAGATCAACAACTTATTGAATTGTACATGAATGGAAATAACGATGCTATTTCCATCCTTCTTGATCGCCACAAAGACAAAATTTATACTTCAATTTATTTGCTGATAAAAGATAAATACCTGGCGGAAGATTTTTTCCAGGATACTTTTGTCAAAATAATTGATACCATCCAATCGGGTAAATACTCAGAGAAAGGTAAATTTTTGCCCTGGGCCATGAGAATTGCTCATAACATTTGTATAGATCATTTTAGAAAAATAAAACGTATGCCTTCAATTAAAACTGAGGATGACCGCGATATTTTTGAAACAATTAATTTTTCAGAATCAGGCGTTGATGATCGTATTATGCAAGGTGAAAGTCATTCAATAGTAAGAAAAATGATCAATCTTCTTCCCGAAGACCAACGCGAAGTAATTGTGATGAGACATTATGCTGAACTTAGCTTTAAAGAAATTTCAGATTTAATGGATTGTAGCATTAATACCTCTTTAGGTCGGATGCGTTATGCTTTGTCAAATCTAAGAAAGATGATGACAGAAGACCAAATGCATTACAGATTGGTTTAAAAAAATACGTATTTTTTTCTATTTCTTAAATAGTCCCCGTTTGTAATCTACCGTGTACCCACATCTTTCCTTATTTTTGTAGTCAAATTTTTAATAATGATACCGACCTATCAATCCTTATTTAATCCTGATTATACTAATTGTTTTAAAGATAAGCGATTAGAAAAAAGGGGGTGCAGTTTTTT
>JAUZOE010000029.1 GCA_030706605.1 Bacteroidota bacterium | reverse complement strand
ATTTTTTCTTTTTCCTTTACAACTGAATTTAAAAGGAAAAATCGCAATAAGGGAATGCTCTTTTGTGATAACAAAATTATAAACAGAAGAATTGGTTTTTGAGTATAACGCTATATTATGTTACTCAGGTTGGCAAAGGGAGGGGCAAAAAGTTAAGTTTATTTAAAAAACTTTTTGCAAGTGCGATGGCTGTGTAGCGAAAGGGTAGCAAAGCATTGTGTGTTGGCTTCTTTTGTTTTTTTTCTTAGCTGCGGAGCATTCTTTTATCATTTTTGAAAAAAATGTCTATCTCCTTTTATTAATCAGTTGCAAAAGTAAATGAGTTGGCTTTTTGGAACAAAAAGGCGAAAGCTAAAACAATTGTATTGCAGGATGAAATCATCTTGCCTAAAACTGCTATTGCTTCTTACAATAGAAAAACAAAAATACTTCCCAAATTACAAGACCAATCGCTCCAACAGCTGCGCCGATCGCACCATATACCAACAGTTTTTGATTTAATCGGGCTTGACGATTATCCAGTTCGATCTGATTAATAAGAATCTCTTTTTGTCTTTTATATTTCGAAATATTTCCTACGGATTTTATTTCTCTTCCTAATTTAGTTAGCTTATAAAAATTCGGTGCATCTGATTCTTTTATATAACCTTCGTCAATCATAAAATCTCTTACTTGATAATTTGGTATTTGTTGAATAAGAGTAAATATTTTTATTTCTTCATCTGTAAAATCGGTTTTATCAGAAGTAATTTTTTGATTATCTAAATTAAACTCGATTTTAAGTGCAATTAATTGACTATTTAAATCAAATTCAATTCTGTTTTTTACATGCTTTATAATCTCATCAGCTAAAAATATGATTGCATCGTTATCTGTCATATTTAATTTTTAGATACCACAATATACTTATAAACCTAATACTGTCGGTGGCAATGGCAAGAAAAAAAAGAAAAGAAAGGGTGGGCTGAAACGTAGGCTGTGCGCCTGTTTAACATAATATAAATTATAGGCTTTTTCATACTCTGTTTATGTTTAAGAAGTGACTGCTAAAAAATATTCTTTTGAATTGTAATGCATCTTCAATGCCTAAAATGATGAACGATTTTTTGCGAATTAATTTATCCTCGGCAGTTAAGTATAGCATAAAATAACTATTTCTAAATTTTTAAGAAAAAAAATTGAAAAAAATTTGCATATTTGGAAAATGTTATTAATTTTACATCACTATAATAAATCTGCATTTTACACAGGCAGATTCTCCAGATCCAATTATCTCTTAAAATTCCACATTAAGTAAGTTAAATAGCCCCCTAGCTACCCTATCTTCTTCTTAATTGAATAATCCCCTTTTCAAAAGTTAAGCCGGTACCAATCCACATATCTTTTGTATTCCCGTTTACAATTTATTTAAACTCTAAACTACAAAAGAATGAAACTTTTTTACTCAATAGTAATATTGGCATTATGTATTGGCTCTTACCAATCTTCTACTGCGCAGGTTGGTCCTAATTTATTAGGCGCCAAAGGTACTTTCAGTACCCCTTATATTACCCCTAATACAAGCAGTTCAAGTTCGGCAAGTTGTACAAAATCCGGCGCGGCAACTTACAGTCCTGTAAATAATATAGGCAATGCACTATCCGGATGTTCTTCCGGTGGTTCTTTTCTGCCTTGTTCAGATTATACTTATGTATATAAAAGTGGTGGCTTAGGTCCCGAATTTACCTATACTATTATCAAAAATGTAGGTGATGCTAACGGCGGAAATTGTATTAAAGGTGATTGGAGAGGCAAAGACCATACAGGAGATGGGGGCTATTTTATGGCTGTGAATGGTGCCCCGAATAACACAAAGAGTGCCCTGTTTTACCAAATAAAATCAATCCCCGTTTGCATAGGTACTACTTATGAATTTTCTGCGTGGGTGCTTAACATTTTGCCTTCAAGTAGTTCCGCTGCCACTCCGGGCTCTGAACCTAATATTTCATTTAAGGTGAATGGTTCAGTAATTGCAACCTCCGGTCCGATTGCTTATACCAGCACACCCACCTGGGTTAAAGTAGGTGGCACTTTTACAGCAACTACTAATACTGTGGACTTACAGGTAGTAAATGCTACAGCAGTTGCTAACGGTAATGATTTAGGATTAGATGATATTTCAATCAATGTTACCCAATCAAATATTGCTATTAAAAGTGCAAATGGAAGTGCTGCTCCTAATAATATTTGCGATGGAACCAGCCTTAGCTTAAATTATATTGTTACAGATGTTACTCATGCCAATACATGGTACAAATGGAAAAAGAGTATTGATGGAGGAGTCACTTTTGTGGACAGTACCTCAGGGCAACAAGCTACATTCATTGGTGATAGCTATACACTTCCTCTTTCTTTTAGCAATGTTTCTTCTTCTATGAATGGATATAAATACAGACTGGTAGTATCTACTTCTCAATCCGGTTTATCTAATGCTGATTGTCGGTATTTTAATGAATATACACTTATTGTAAATTCATGCGGACCTACACCGGTAATATTATCTTCATTCAACGGAAGATATTCAGATGGAACTACTTTTCTTGATTGGCAAACCAGCCAGGAAATAAACAGTGATCATTTTGATCTATTCAGAAGCACAGACGGACAGGATTTCTCTTTAGTAACTTCTGTAAAAAGTGCAGGAACTAGTTATTCTCCAAAAAACTACACTTACCAGGATAATGGAGCGCCAGGTAGCCAATATATTTATTATCGTCTAAAACAGGTAGATATTGATGGCAAATTTGTATTCTCTCCAATTATAAAAATAGCTGTAGGATTAAAGAATGGCATTGAAGTTTTCCCTAACCCTTTTGTAAACAATTTTACTACTTCATTTAGCGCTTCAAAAACAGATAATGCTACCCTGGTTTTACGTAACACTATCGGCCAGCCAGTATTCCAGAAAACAATCCAGGTAAATAAAGGAAATAACTCTATCCAGATAGGTAACTTACCGGTTTTAAGCCCTGGTGTTTATTACCTGAGCATTTCTAATGATGATATTAATTACAACAGCAAATTGCAAAAAAGATAATAAAAACCTTACAACATGAAAAAAACCGCTTTGGAAGTAATTCCATAGCGGTTTTTTAAGATTATACCTTAGTAAGAGAGGCATAAAAGTCATTAAAGAATATAATAAGAGTTAAGGAATTAAAACAATTCAATTATTCAGCAATTAAATTATTAGCTTCGCAGCCAAAAATAAAAATAATGAACAACAGAACTTTTACAATGATCAAACCTGATGCTACTTCCAAAGGAAATACAGGCGCTATCTTAAAAATGATTAATGAAGCAGGTTTTCGCATTGTAGCTATGAAAATGACTCACCTTTCTGCAGTAAAAGTAGGTGAATTTTATGCAGTCCATAAAGAACGGCCTTTTTATGGGGAATTAGTTGAATTTATGAGCTCTGGTCCCATTACAGCAGCCATTCTTGAGAAAGAAAACGCAGTAGAAGATTTCAGGGAATTGATCGGGGCTACTAATCCTGCCCAGGCAGCAGAAGGTACCATAAGAAAATTGTACGCAGCTTCAATTGGTGAAAATGCAGTTCACGGAAGCGACAGCGATGACAATGCAAAAATTGAAGGCGATTTTTTCTTTAGTAAACTGGAGCAGTTTTAAGTATGATTTACACCATGTTAGTATTAATCAACCAAAATATACCTGACTCAGCGTTGATCATTTAAGAATCTTATAAGATTATATTAAGCAATCGTAAAGTGTCATCCTGTAGAAACAGGATGACCTATTTTTTTATAGATTATAGATTACACAATAATACTTTTCTATTTGTGCAACCAAAGGGTTTAGGACTTTCCAGGTTAAAACTAAAGAACCCAATACTATACATTGTGCTCCCCGGGCACTCCCTATGTTTTTCAAAAACACTAAAATAGAATTAGAGAAAATAGTAAGGTATTAATCATTATTTTCGTTATGTAAGTATTTTGAAAAAATTCCTGTATAGTAAAGTTCATAAACTAAGTGTGAAAAAATGTTATTTGAAAATTTAAAATGAACAAATCCCTTTTTGTAAAGATGAAACAACTTTTATTTTTGATTTCAATTTTTCCTTTGTTGGCTATTGGGCAAAACACTTTAAATCGTACAACTAACTTCCCCAAAAAAACAGTTTTTGTCACATCTCTTCCTCCAAAAGAAAATGTTTGCGTTTTCATAATGGCGGGTCAGTCAAATATGGCAGGCCGGGCTTTTGTTGAACCCCAGGATACCCTCCCCAACCCACGGATCATCTCTATAAATAAAGAAAAACAATTGATCAGGGCAAAAGAACCATTGCATTTTTACGAACCCGGATTACAAGGACTTGATTGTGGCATGTCTTTCGCCCGGGAATTGATAAATCATCTTAATAAGGGTATTGTCGTCTTACTGCTTCCCTGTGCTGTTGGGGGAAGTTCAATAAACTTTTGGCTTAATGATTCTTCATTTAGGGATATTCATCTGAAAAGTAATTTTATGGAGAAAGTTGAACTTGCAAAGAAATATGGCCATTTGAAAGGCATACTTTGGCACCAGGGAGAAAGTGATGCGGAGGCAGATAAAATACCTGCATATGAAAATAATTTAAAAGAACTTTTTAAATTTTTCAGGCAATATGCCCATGACGATTCACTCCCGATCCTTATAGGTGAATTGGGTTCCTACCCGGTAAAACTTAGCACAAAAAGAAATTGGGAATCCATCAATAAAACCATTGATCATGTAGCATTTTCTGATCAGTATTGTTCTTTAGTCCATACAGGTGATTTGAAATCTAAAGAAGATTTCATTCATTTCAACTCAAAATCGCAAAGAATTCTTGGGCAACGATATGCTGTTGCATATTTGGAACTTATTCAACAGAATAAAAATAAACGCATAATCAAACAAGATTAAACAATAGAGATTTTTACTTCAAATTTTTTCCTGCAGTAAATATATTAAGAAAACTGGCAGGAGTATATTAATCAAAAATGAAAAGATATTTTTTAATCATACCAGGAATCTTTATAGTTATCAGTTGCCTGGCACAAAGACCCGCCCAGGGACCTGTATCAAACAAAAGATATACCCCTCAACAATTAGGATACAAGCTATTTTGGGAAGATCAATTTAATGGCAATAAACTGGATACTACTAAATGGAATATCCGGGGCAAAGGAGCCAGGGCCTTAGGATATGTATCGGATGAAGCGATGAAAGTGGAAAACGGTTACCTGAAATTATTTGCCTTAAAAAAAGGAGACAGTATGCTTATTAGTGCCGTTGGGACCCAGGACCGGTTTATGACTAAATATGGATATTTTGAATGCAGGGCACAACTACAAAAATCGCCCGGTGTATGGGGTGCTTTCTGGCTTCAATCGCCACAGTTGTCAGATGGAGATAACAATCCTTCGCTATACGGAGCGGAAATAGATATCATGGAATTTTTTAAAAAATTAGGAACCGATATTGTGTCACACAATGTTTGGTGGGGCCCATATGGCCCATCACAGCATACTACCCATGGTATGCAAAGCTATCTTAAAGGAGTTAGTAAAGGCTTCCACAAGTTCGCACTCGAATGGACTCCTGAAAAATACATTTTTTATATAGATGGGTATAAGTTCTATGAAGTTCATATGGGCATATCACATGTTAAGCAATATATCATCCTTAGCATGGAGATTCCACATGAGGCCGGGGATCTTGTGCACACGGTATTTCCGGATGTTTTTATCATTGATTATGTCAAAGTTTATAAAAAAGTATCCAAAAAATAAGGCAAAAAATCAACCGAAACGAAGACCATGCTTCCATAAAAACAAAAAAATCCTCCCAAAAGCTGAGAGGATTTTTTTTATCAATTTCCTAATATAGTATTACCATTTATCTACTTCTTCGTGCTCTATAGTGCTTGCAGGGGGAAGATCATCGTCTTCTTTATCTTCTATTTTTTCAATTTCCGGAGTAGCGGCCGATGTAATTTCTGTAGGGGCTTCTTCTGCTTTTTCTTCAGAAAGAGTTTCCGTAACCTCTTCCCCTTCTTTTTTTACTTCAGTAGAATGCCCTTCATAATTTTCTGAATTTTCATGATTGAATGCATCAAAATCAAAATCAGGCATCAAATCTGTTTTTACATAATCAATGGCTTCCGTCATTCCTTTCAGGAATTTATTAAAATCTTCTTTGTACAGGAAAATTTTATGCCTGTCATAACCATCTTCATTAAATCTTTTCCGGCTTTCAGTAATCGTGAGATAGTAATCGTTACCACGTGTTTCCCTTACATCAAAGAAATAAGTTCTGCGTTTACCTGCCCTGATACGTTGGCTGTAAACACTTTCCATCTTTTTGTCATTGTTTTCGTACGCCACTTTTTGAATTTTTTAGTTGATTTATAACACTTCTTTAATAGAAGCAAAGATAAAATTGTTTTTCGATTAGCAAAATAAATGCTCATTCAAAAAATCATTGTGCCAGATTTCTTTCCTGGTCCTGCTGATGGCGGTACATTTCAGCGTATAATCCATTCCATTCGAGCAAAGATTGATGGGTACCTTGTTCGGCAATAGCTCCATCTTTTAATAAGATAATTTTATCAAAATTAAAAAGAGAAAATATCCGGTGAGTAATAATTACAGCTGTTTTAGTTTCAAGATAACTGTAAAGATTCGAGATAATTTCATTTTCGGTTTTTGCATCTACAGCACTGAGACAGTCATCAAAAATTACAATTTCATGATCTTTTATCAAAGCCCGGGCAATAGATATTCTTTGCTTTTGACCTCCACTAAGTGTTACTCCTCTCTCTCCTATCAGCGTTTGATACCCCTTAGGAAAAGTTTCAATTTCTTTTTCTACGACGGCATTTTTAGCTGCCAGAATCACTTCCCCTTTCCCCGGTTTGTCTAATGCAAAACCAATATTTTGTTCTACCGTATCACTGAATAAAAAAACATCCTGGGGCACATAACTGATTTGTGAACGAAGTGTTCTCAACTCAATATCTTTAATATTGATCCCATCATAAAATAATGTGCCTTTTTGAGGATCATACATCCTCAGCATCAATTGAGCAAGGGTAGATTTGCCAGCCCCTGTCTTCCCTATGATGGCTATTTTTTCTCCTCTCTTTATATTTAGTGAGAAATTTTTTATGGCATGAATACCGGTATGGGGATAAATAAAATCCACATTTTTAAATTCTATATTTCCTTTTAAGGTCATTTCTCTTGCTTCCGGTTCATTCTTCACTGACGGTTCAGTATGTAAAAATTCGTTTATGCGTCTCTGTGACGTTGCTGCTCTTTGAATCATACTTGCAGTCCATCCAATGGCACTTACCGGGAAAGTAAGCAAAAGCACGTATAGAATAAATTCTCCTATAACCCCAATAGATATACTTCCTTCTATTACATAAAATCCACCAATCATGATGGTGAGTAAGGTACTCAGTCCAATCATTAATCCCATAGAAGGAAAATAGATAGCTTCTGTTTTTGCGAGCGAGATAGAATTATTCCTGTATTGTTCACTATTCTCCTCGAAAAAGCCCAGCATGGCTTTTTCCTGAACAAATGATTTAATTACCCTGATACCGGAATAAGATTCCTGGGCATTAGTAGTAAGATCAGAAAGAAGTGATTGAATTTTATCGGCTTTACGGTTGATAACCGTGTTCACATAATAAATTGTAAACGCCAGTAAGGGCAATGGCGCCAGCACATAAAGCGTGAGTTCTTTATTTTCATTCAACATATAGGTAACAGAAAACCCAATAGTGGCAGCGAGGTTAATCAAATACATAATAGCCGGCCCGGTATACATACGCACCCTGCTCACATCTTCCGAAATCCGGCTCATGAGATCACCGGTGTTATGCGTTTTATAAAAATTAGTATCCAATAGCTGGTAATGCCGGAAAATTTCATTTTTTTGTTCAAACTCAATATGACGACTCATTACAATGATTGTCTGCCTCATCAAAAACATGAAAAATCCACTTATAAGCGCCAGTAGCAAAAGGATGATACCTGAGTATAATATTTTTGTTTTAAATGGAGTATCCTTAGTATTAAAATACCGGATAAAATCTTTCACCAAAGGATCATAATGGGTGATCATTTTTGCTTCTGGTGTTGCATGACCTTTCTGCAGGTTGATTTCTACGGTATTCAAAACATATTTCGTAAACTGGGGAGCCAGTATCCTGAAATAGTTTGACAAAATAATGAATACTACTCCTAGTAAAAACAGCCACCTGTATTTCCAGAAATATTTGTTTAAAGATTTTAAATGCTTCATTATTTGAATATAATAATCAGGATTTTTTAACCAGGATACAAACTAAAGAAATTATTAATGTTGCCTTTTCGCCTATCAGTAATATTTAGGTAAACTCATTATACATTTTGTTGCCAAAATATTTTTCAAATAATTTTATTGAATCCGTATCGGTTAATACCTGCAAATGAGTAAAATGGTGCAGGTCAGTTCCCACAAAATCAGCAAGGTCATTTTTAAGAATATATTTGGCCGCTTTAGCCACATTTTTTCCATAATAACCAGTGATGGAAAGAAGGTTAACCTGGAGTAAAAATCCCAATTCTTTTAGCCGGTAATAAGCATCATAGTTTTTATGGTAGTAATGATACCTTTCTGGGTGAGCCATCAGGGGCTGGTAATTATTGGTATTAAGCTCAAAAGAAATTTTTTCTAAATTACCGGGTGAAGCTGCATATGAAAGTTCAGTAAGAATATAATTTTTTGTAAGCGTAAGCAATGGCTCTTTTTTTCGGAGTAAGTCCATAAAATAATCATCAAGCATATACTCTGCTGCTGCATTTATTGACACATTCACACCGCTGTTCAAACAGGCATTTTTTAAAGTAGCCAATGCATTATTAACTGATTCAGGAGTGTTCCGGTACATATCACCAATGATATGAGGTGTACAGATAAACTGATGAATGCCTGCTTCAGAGAGAGACTGTAAAAGTTGAAGGGAAGTTTCCACATCAGGCGAACCATCATCAATACCCGGCAGAATATGGGAATGAATATCCTGGGCAAGCCATGAAAACCCGGGGTACAAAGGGATATTTTTTCTCTTATTGAACAACTTCACTATGTGAACTTAGCACTTTTCCGTCAACAGGCAAATAGGTAATTGTAGAAGTACTTTTGGGTAGACATTCCTCCTCGGCCCGTTTCAGGTAAGGCTTACTATATTGCTTTATTTTGATAATCGGTTTTAAAATGGAAACAAAAAATGAAAATGGAATATGATTCTTTTTCATAGCAAGATAATCTCGTCGGTTGGCACGCAGACGTCTCCATATATTTCCATTACTGGCCCCTCCTCTACGCATCTTTACCACCATTTGTTCCAAGTAGGTCGCCTGTATCTTGTGCTTATAAAGATACCGGGCCATAAATTCATAATCAGCAGAAGTAAAATAGTGATTTTCATAGAAGCCATATTGTTGAATCAAACTACGCTTCATATAAAAAGTGGGATGAGCAGGCATCCAGCCAAAGTTAAACCTATAGCGTTTATAAGGAATGCCTTTCCAAAAACGGGTAATTTTTTCTGTATTTACCGGGTCTACAAACACCAGGTCACCATAGACACTATCACTATTGGTATTTTTAAAACAATCCACAATATTTCTTATGACTCCGGAAGAAGCAAATGCATCGTCACTGTTTAGAATACCAATAATATCCCCGGTAGCTAACTTAATGCCTTTATTAATAGCATCATACATACCTCTATCGGGTTCTGAAATCCAATGATCGATATATGCCGAATTATCCTGAATGATTTTTAGAGTATGGTCTGTAGATTTTCCATCAATAACAATATGTTCAATATCTGAATAATTCTGCTTTCGAACTGAATTGATACAGTCCAAAAGATATTTTTCCGAGTTTAGTGTAACTGTTATTATTGAAACCTTCATATTAAAATTGATGGTAAAGAAAATACATATTTTTCAATTTTCATAATCATCATGGTAAAATTCCAGCCACGAAGATATTTTTTCTTGCCAATATTGGGAGCTTATTTCTTCAAAAAGATATCTTTTACTATTTGTTAGCCTGTTATTATAACTAATGGCAAATACATAGCAATAATATTGCCAATCAATCTTCAAATTTCCTTTCTTTTATTTTTACTGCAGGATTTCCCCGGTAAATACTCATTCGTTCCAGCGTTTGAGTGGCTACAGAACCCGCCGACAAAACCGAATGATCTTTACAAATAACGCCACCAACCAGGATAGATCCGGCCCCGATCCAAACCCCATCTTCCAGGATTATCTCTTTTATTACCAGGTCAAAAGTAGGTTTGGTATAATCATGATTTCCGGAAAGCAACATAACCCCTTGTGATAAACAAACATTTTTGCCAATAGAAACCTTTCCCAAATTATCGATCCATACTTTTTCGCCAATCCATGTATTGTCCCCTATTTCTAAAAACCATGGGTATTTAATATTGACATTAGGTTTAATCACTAAATTGCTCCCTGCTTTTGCACCAAAAATCCGTAACAGGAACACCTTGAATTGATAAGAATGAATAAAAGAATTTTTGAAAATCAGTAAATTAACCAGGTACCAGCACAATCGTTTGAAAGGAGTGCCCGGACGATACCATGAATTATTATAATTAGCCAGATTAGTACTCATTATTTTTCTAAATTATTCTTTTCATCCTGTCTTTTTTCAACGATTTATCGTACAACCAAATCATAAAAAATATCAACAGGTAAGCAAATATATTAAACCAGGTATGATGGTCAATTCCTAATGGCATCGGCCAGCCCTTATTAACCGAAGTCAAAAATAAAGTAATCCGGATGGCATTAATCAACCAGAGTGCCAGAACACCGCATACAATCCATAAAGTTTTTTTCAACCATTTTCCTTTATTGGCTGCTACAAAGGCAATCCAAAAACTATATACTCCATATCCTACACAACTCATAGCAATTAAAACTCCCCTGCCTCCTTTGAATTTGATAATAAATCCCGGTTCTGTTTGGGTGCCAATGTGAAAAAAAGATAAAAAAAATGCTGTAGCCCGCATTAATGAAATTTTTATCCAGCTTACATAATCCAGGTATTTTGCAACAAAAGGACTGTAAATGCCTCCCGGTGCAGCCAGCCCTATCATTGCCAGGGTGCCAAAATAACAAATGCAAAAAACGCCTGCGAATTTGATTAAATAAATAGCAAGAGGGTTTTTCAAGGTTGGTGGTTAAATGCTTATACTTAATAGGTAAAACGTTATCGGGCAAATATCTTAAAAGTAAAGCAATTCTTTATAAATATCCATATATTAAGAACATATAGAAATCTTTTGCCTTTAAATCCTCCCCTTATTTCTCTTCTGTAAGAGAAGGATAATTTAAAAACATTTTCGCATACGCTTCTTTGGTGATTTCGACATCTATTGCTTTTTCAGCATAGGCAACAGCGCCCTTGTGCCATTTTTGTATCTCCGTATTATCCATTGAAGCAAAAAAAGCAATAGACTCACTTAATTCATTGATAGCCTTAATTTTATCATCAATATGAATATTGATTCCCGCGTTAGATTCACTTAAATAATTCCAGGGAGTATTATTGCTGGTAATTACCGGTCGGCCTGCAGATAATGCCTCATAAATAGCATGACCGAAATTTTCACTTTTGCTGGGCAATATAAATACATGGATGGATGCCAGCGCTTCCTTCGTCTTGTGGGGTTCTATTTCTTTGTGATAATGTACCCGGATATTTTCAGGTAGTGTCTTAATTGTTTGTTTACACAAATCCCAATAAGCTTCATCTTTTATCGGGCCATAAATATCATACCGGATATTGGCTTCCGATTTTTCCAATGCCTGCAATACCAGTAAGATATTTTTCATAGGACTGACAAGGGCAATACTTGCCATTGATAAAGAACCCACTTCTTTCAAAGGAAATGGTAAAGTTCCTGTCTTGTTAGGAAAATTTCCTGCAGTAAAAATGTTTGCTGCTTTCCCAAAATAATTGCTGATGTATTTATACTCTTCCTCATCCGTAGCGTGAAAGGAAACTTTATGATGATATTCTAATAATTTAAAAGCCTGCAGGTATATTTTCTTTTTCCATTTTTTCTGAGACAAAGCGCCCGCATGAAGCATCCCCCGTGTGGAAAGTATTTTTACCGGGGCTTTACAAAATAAAATCGGCACCATATTAAAATGCCATGAAAACATCCCGTTGATATAGAGAATATCCGGCTTTATTTTTTCGATCTGCCTCACCAGGCGTTCACTTATTTTTTGGGGAGCCGCATACCAGACCTGTGTGTATTCATTAAAAGGCACCCACTTTCCGGTTGTAATATTTTCAAGGGCCGCTCCGTTTAAATCGGTATCTCCGCAAAAAATAAAATACTCCACTCCTTCGTGAAATTCCTTTACCAGGTTGGCAATGGACTGCACAGGACCTCCTGCTCTGAAGGCAGGAAGAAACCAGGGTATAGTAATAAATATCTTCGTCATTGATTTTAATAAGATTGAAGGCTATTGTTCACCGGCCTCATAAAAAAGCGTTTCAATTGATCCTTATGTATGTGAATGGTTTGCTTGTCCGGCCATCGCCACCAAAGGCTTCAATGAATAGCAGGATTCCTGAAATGGATGCATGAATTTTTCCTTAGTGTCCTTTTTTTCTTTGTAGTGAAATTTTTGCCGATATAAAAAATAGTTGTCTGTATAGATGGTTTGCTTGTCACTTTTTCTCTTGAAAGAAAAAGTAACCAAAAAGTTCAAGGACAACCCGATCACTCCGTGCGTTTGTCCGGCCATTGCCACCGAAGACTTCAATGAATAGCAAACCTATAATTCACGAAAGCGCAAAGAGGAATAGTTTTTTTATTGAAAAATAAATACAAGGTATTTTTTTTCTTAGTGCTCTTTTTTTCTTTGTGGTAAGGTTGTTTTTCCTTTTCTTTTACCTTGATGCAAAAGAAACAAAAAATCAAGGACAACCCAATCGGTTATTCACATAATATCTATTTTTTTATGGGTGTTCATGATTGCTTCGCAATTCGCGCGTTTGTCCGGCCATCGCTACCGAACGCTTCAATTAATAGTAACCCTATAATCCTATGAATCTTTTCATCTTGTGAGTCCTGGTTCAGACAATTGTCCAACCCGCGCCACCGAAGGCTCTAATGAATAGCAAACCTATACTCCGATGAATCAGGTAACAGATTATGGATAACCGGTTATTTTTTATAAACACTACCCGCATTACCTACTACAGGCCCACTGAAACTACAATTGTCAAATGTAGCAATCCCATTAAAATGCAAGGTATCTGAATACCTTCCATAATATCTGAATAAACAATTAGTAAATTGAATAAAAGTACTATTAGAAGTTAATAACAGTTGAGTACCGGCTAGCGGCTGAACTGCGAAGTTAAAAACACAATTACTGATGGAAGTGGGCATATTGTTTTTGCTGTCTCCTGCCGTTATCATTCCTATACTTCCTAATGATTCGCAATATAAATTGGAAATATGGGTAGGAAACCAGCCTGATTCAGGATTGTAAATCAGCCTCACAGGCATTCCGGCAATATTTCCCCCGTCGATGGTATAATTGCCCGCCTGGTGCTTACCGTAAATATTGGAAGCAAAAATAGTATGAATCCGTCCCCAGCTATAAAGCCCCCGGATTACATTTCCTTTCTCCTGCGACTGCCCTGATGATATCCCAAGCCTCGCATCGCCACACCGGATGTTTTCCATTAAAATGATATCTGCATTAAAGGTGGCTCCATTAGGCGAAATGGCATAATCAATTGCAAAATTTCCCACATTCAGGTCATGCAATTGCACGGCTGTAGACCCGCCGGTATTTTTAGTGCCATCATAATCAATTACAATCCCGCTCAGGTTTTGGCCTACTTTAGGGTCGTTGTATTCAGAGAAGGGAATGGAATAATAAGCAGGACCAGTAACAGAGGGTGAATGAAAATTGCCTTTAAGGGTCAGGTGATCTATTTCTGTGCCTTTCAGGTACTGGCCTCCAAGGGCAAAATCATTACCCGTATAATGCAATACGGTCCCCTCATTCCAAAGCCCCCCGTCTCCGTAGATATGAATGGAAGCACCTACATACTGGTTCTTGTACAAAACAGCAATCTTCAAAGATTGGGAATAGTTGTAAATACCCCGCGGAATGTATAAAGGCATTGAGTTAATACAGGTGTTGATTGATTTTTGTAGTGCCGCAGAATTATCCGGGTTAGTGGCAGATGCGCCATACCACATGGCCGAAAATTCCCTGGCCCTGCATCCCGCTAAAGATACTGAGACATCAAAGACCTGGATAAAAGGATTCGCTTCAATCAGGGCATTTTTGATAGTACCGTTCCCACTGATTTTTGCCGATAAATTTAAAACCTGCCCTTTTAAATCCCATGTACCCGAAATGGTGGTATCTCTTGTTATTGAAGTAGCCCCGGCTTCCAGGAGGAGGAAACTCAGAACCATGGTCATTAATGATTTCATAAATATTGGTAAATGGTAGTGTTTAGTGATATAGAAAGTATTTCATTTTTATGGTAAAAGTACCCGTAATTCAGCACCTCTTTTTCATACACTATCCATGCCTTAGCCATACCTTAGCTATGCCTTAGCCATATGGAACGCATCACCTTTTTAAGTACTAAAAAATCAGTGATGAGAGATAAGTGATGAGTTATTGATTTGACCCTGATGAATACATTTTTAATAATCTTAATAACCAGGAAAAAAAGAAGAACAGGCTATGCTCCTTCCAGCCTCGCTTTCTTCAATGATTGCTTTGACCGCAGCACTTTTTCTGACACAGCGCCTTTATTTAGATCTTTCTTCCAGAAAATGAGCATCATGTACAAAAGGAAACAGGATTTTACCAGGTGACCCAAACCCGTTTGTAAAGCGGTATCCGGCCGCATAGGGAAATAAAAGACCATAGGAGTAAAAAGTAAGATCACCGGGAAATTGCGGCTGAATTTCTGGAAGCCATTTAATACGAGGTTAAATATCCAGCCTAAAACAAACATAAAGATACATCCGCCAAAAATTCCAAAATTAGCATAGCCATCACCCATCGCACTCAGGCTCATTGACGTATATCGCCTTAATTGTATGCCCGAATATTTGGTAAAGAAGGTATTATCCCCTGCTTTTAATTTATTGGGCGCTATAATTCTTGGCAAAAATGCGGCTTCCAGGATTTTATACAATTCTGCGCCATCAGCAAAGGGTTCTCTCGCCGGTATATTAGTCATTACATAAGTAACAATAAATCCCTGGTTAATGCGGACATTACTTTGGGCAAGACTATTCATGTCAAATATAGTACCGTTTGTTCGTGCCTCATCATAAGCATCATCAAAAGCCTCAATATTTCCCTGTTTACCCTGGAACTGGGTGGCTTCTCTATAAGTATTTTTTAATTGTTGAATGATGATAATCAATACAAAAAAGCCCAGTGCAAATAATCCCTTTGTAGTAATGGGAGGTTTATATTTAATGGTAATCACGGCGAGAAAAAATACGGCCCACGTTACCAGGTCATGAAACATCGCCGAACTTAAAGAAGATAATACTATAGAACCGAATACAATTACTAAAGGCAATACTTTTAAAGTCCGGCCTCCAAGCAATAGCATGAAAGCGCCTATAAACTTAAAACTACCTAACAAATAAAATACGTTTGCCAGTTCTGACCCGAAGAATCCGGAAACCATTGAAGAAAAAAATCCTATTGCGATAAAGACATAAGGAATATCAGGATTATTTTGCACAAATTCTTTTACTGCTGGTTCATTAATTTTTTCTCCTTTCAATTTCCCTGCCGAAATATGCAGTCCCAGTATAAAAAGAATTACTGCAGGTATGGCATACGAGAAATAGTCATACTCAGGAACCTGCATTCTATATTTGATAAACTGGTATTTATCAAGCCCGTTATACGCAAAGGAAGGCCCTACCAGCATTTGAAGGCTCATCATAGCGCCGCACCAGTAACGTACCGGTATCACATATCCATAGGAATAAAACACCAGCATAAACTGGTGAACGGCTATCATTAAAGCCAAAAAAGACCATATCGAAATGCCTGGTATAATTAATAAAATCAATACCAGGATTCCAAAATAGATCCCCCAGTTAATTTTTACATTAAATAATGAAACCAATAGCTGAATTTAAATGTTTAAAACCAGGTTTTCAATTGATGTTGCAATTTTTTCAAACGACCAGTTTTGAATTTTTTGCAAAGATACCTCTCCCATTCTTGCTAAATATTTTTCCTCTTTCAGCAGCAATTCCATTTTTTGTAAAAGATCACCGCTCTTGCCCGATTCGAAAATATAACCATTTTTCCCTTCTTCAATAAGATCTGTGGCACAACCACATTTATTACTCACTAAAACGGGTTTCCCCGAAGCCATTGCTTCATTTACGCATAAGCCCCATGTTTCTCCCGGACCTTTGGAGGGCAATACAAAAACATCCGCCAGTTGATATATGAGAGGCATTCTCTTTTGATTTTGAAAATCAAGAAAATGAATATTGCTATTATCGCCGCCTCTCTTTTTCAATTCACTTTCCATTTCTCCATTTCCTACCATCACCAAATGAACATTTGTATTGTTGAGTTGTGAAAACACGTCCAGCAATAGCAGGACATCTTTTTTTATTTCAAATTTACCGGCATATAAAAATACGAACTGGTCCCCGTTGATATTCAGATTATGTTTTATTTCATTCGCAAGTTTTATTTTATCCCTGCCGGGAGCAAATCTTTCGTTATCAATGGCATGTGGTGTCCATACTAAATGATCTTCTTTTACCCCATACTTCAAAAAATATTTCTTATTTTCCAATCCCACATACAAGGCATAATCCACTTTTTTATATACGCTTTTCAAGGCTACTTTTCTGACCATACTCCGAATTCCATTTTGTTCATCCAATAAAGTAGAATCTCCACGAAAAAACACCGGTATTCTTTTATGAAAATAATTGATGCATTGTAAATGACTTTTAAAATTCCATCCGTTAACCAAAATGGCATCAGGCTTCCAATTTTCGATTGCGCTGATCAGTCCGGGATTTATAATGCCCGAATGTTTTCTTGTTCCGGGATGCTTTGCTGTATTTTTGATAAATTCATAATTGTAACCTGATAATAAGGGAATGTCCCATTCGATATTTTTCTTAAACCCCGGATCAAACTTCGATCCATTTTCAACCTGGCTCCAGGTATAAAAAACTTTTATTTCTATCTTTTCCCTTTCAGCTAACAACCGTATCCACGGGGCGTTGTACTGGATAGGGTGTGTCATTATTATTGAAAGTCTTTTCATCTCTTTTTCTTTTAAAATAAAATGATTCTAAAAAGTTATAAGAAAAATGGGAAACGATAATCGTCAGGATGCTTACCAAAAAAAAACCTGCCACCAGGTTAAGAGTTCCAAAAGGCAATACCACAAGAAGCGGACTTAATAAAATAATGATCAGAGAATGCCACAAATAAATACTGTAGGATATCCTCCCCAAATAAGTTATCATTTTCCCTGAAAGCCATTTTGAAATGCGGGATGTTTCAGTAACCACATGAAACAGTAAAACACTAAACCCGAATGTCATTACCGGCAGTGCCAGTGATTTTACCAAAAAACCATTAGTTTTTAAAGCCTCTAAAAGAGGAGTGAATTTCATTGACCTGCCCAGGAACATAATAATAACAGCAACCAGTATCCCCTTAGTACCTTTTAAAAAAGACGGTAATTTTCTATTCTTTTTGAAAAGATCAGCAGCAATAATTCCAACACCGAATTCAGGAAATCGTATCAGTATTTGTTTTTCCCAAAAGTCAAAAGAAAGATAACCAAGATTCACTATACAAAAAAGTGCTATTGAGCAAATTGAAAGCAGAAGCACCGCTTTGGTTATGGACAATTTTCTTGATAGAATAATTACAAGGGGTAACAACATGTAAAAATGCCATTCAGTTCCTATTGACCAGAAAGGCGCGGATATGGTATTTCCTGTTACAATATTATTAAGAAACAAAAAGTGAAAAACCACATTATAAAGAAATAAAAAATCAGGGTTTTCAATTTTGACATAGATTGCATACACCAGCACACTTACATAAAATGCCGGCGCAATTCTCAGAAAACGCTTATAGATAAACTTAAGGTAGCTCCCGATTGAAAAAGCTTTATTACCTGTCATCAGGTACATACAAAAACCACTTATTACAAAAAAGAAATCTACCCCATTTCCTACAATGGATATAAGCTGGTAAAAGTCAATTGAAAAAAAAGACAATTTCGGAATCTTATAAAAAGCCCATACATGAACCCATATAACTCCTAAAGCAGCAATAGTCCTTAACCCATCAAGAGGCTGTATCCTTTTATTCAACTCTTTATTTTTTATATCAAATTTGCCTGCCCTTTCACAATCAATAAAAACGGAAAGAGCTTATTAATTTTTCTACTTTTCTTTGGGATTCAACCTGGTTATCATTCCATTTAATCTCCCTATAGTTCTCACCGGGTTGCCTGATTGCTGACTGCCAATCATCGTGTTTCATAATTACCAATGCGTCCGATAAAAAAGCTGCCCAATAACTGAATGTACTGTCTTTGGATAATATTAATATCCTGCTTTTACTCATGATTAAGATATCCAATATGTCAGCTTTATCTTCAGCCATTTTAACCTGTGGCAACCCGAGTATATCAGTGAGTTCTGAAATGTGTGCATCTGAAAAAACAGTAACCGGTAAATCCTTCATTGCATTTTTTCTAACTAAATTAATCGTATTTATAAAGTACGATAAAGGCGTTGCCTGGTTCCCAATTTTAAAATCACCTCTTCTTATGTGTACTCCAATTACAGGAGCCTCATACTTTGACAATTCCTGCCGGATATTACTGTTTAATAATTGATAAAGTTCTTCCCTGATCAATGCCTGGTGGTCTCTTAACAATTTGAAGAGGTCACTTTCACGAATGGTCTTTTGAAACAGGAATATTTTACCGGATTCTTTTTCTTCTTTACTTAATTGATATATTGCCGGGTCTTTTATAACCTCGCCCAATAAAAGTTTCACCTGGTAAAGATTTCGTTTTACAAAATCAGTCTCCTTAAAATAATTCCTATACAACCTCCTTCTTTTCTCGCCTCTCACAAGAGCTCCCCACCGGAAACCCCACCAGGAACTGCAAACTATTTCCAAACCATTCATTCTTGCAAATACCAGGGCATGCGCCCATACCATCAACATATTACCAAGGCCCGTTTTGGGAATCTTTACAAATACTTTAGCCATTATTTATTAATAGGATTAGGTCGAACGGGCACAAAGGCAAACTACCTGGGTATTGTTCAGCGGCCTCATAAAAAAAGCGTTACAAAAATGGGGATGATAGTCGTTAAGAAATGAAATGGATGTTACCCAGGCTGGGGATAGCACATTGCCGGTAAGTCGCACTATAGCCGGGATATATTCTATCGTTGGGACTCATTTCATTTTAGACCATCATTCCTATTTTTAGCTTTTTTTATGCAGCCTTGATTTTTTTTGTTATCTTTTTTGTATCAAGGCAAAAAAGTAAATAGAGACTAACTTAATACTAATAAGGATTTGAGATTAAAATATCTAATCCTGTTTATTAATAATCCTATCCAACTTTTTTGATAAAATATAGGTAATTACTTTTGCAGAATAATTTTCAAACCCCGAATGATCAATGTTTTCCGGGGCAAACGTTTTTGTCATTTTGATGAATTCCATAAGTATCCTGTTGAAATCCCGGCCTATTTTTTTAATATCTTTTTCCCCG
Source organism: Bacteroidota bacterium (assembly GCA_030706605.1). Classification (GTDB taxonomy): domain Bacteria; phylum Bacteroidota; class Bacteroidia; order Chitinophagales; family Chitinophagaceae; genus Ginsengibacter. Next base: position 31,217 of record JAUZOE010000029.1, on the reverse strand, counting down.
TCAAAATCAAGCACTATCCCGCAATGAGACTCCCTGATTACTTTCACTCCCGTGCTTTCACTGTGCAAAACTGCCAATATGGGTTTTTCAGAAAGTACTGCCTGGTAAACCTTTGATGGGGTATAATGCGCTTCTGTACTACCCAAAATAAAAACGCCATCTGCGATGTTAAGATGTACCAACACATCAAGGTAAGGAATCCTTTTAGGGTATTCAAATACCACGGTTTGCCATAAACCGTATTTCTCAGCCAGGGATTTGATATTATAACCATTAGGATCATTGGCACTTTTTCCTGTACCAATGAAGTGGAGTTCGAATTGGCCTAAAGTGGTTTTATTCTTTTGGATAGCCTTAAATATTTCTTCCAGCGGCTGATACGCTTTGGGTAACATAGCCCCCGCGTACACCATTTGGATGATCCCCGGTTTATAGTCAAACAAGTAAGGTTTCAAATCCATATCTTTCACTGCGTCATGATCGCTTTTTTCACTACCATAGGGAATAGCCGCAAAAAGACAATTATCTTTCAAATGAGGATTTCTTAATATCACATCATAGTAATAAGACTCTGCCACACCCGTAATCAGCGATGCTTTCTTTACCGCTATGGGCTCTAAAAACCGGGACACTTTGGTCGCCAGCCAATGCCGTGAAAATAACTTATTACTCCCGGGAAATGCATGTACCCAGGGATCTATATAATCAATCCCATATTTTACACCGGTAGCCTTGTGCAGCCACCGACCCCAAAGCGCCCCATAAAATGAAGGAATGGTAATGTACACAAAATCAATTTTTTCTTTCTTTATTATTTCCCTGGCTTTTTTAAACATCGGGAAAAATGCCCGCAAACCAATATCGCCAATAATCCTTGGGTGGCTAACACGCCTGGCCTTTACTTTTTCCACCCTCAGGCCGGGGGGCAATAGTTTTTCAAGGTTTTGATCTAATTCTTCTTCATAATATTTTTCATGCACCGTAAGTATTACAGGCTCCCATCCAAATTCAGGAAGATGATTGGCAAAGAACCTGGCCCTGTGTACCGCCGTTAAATTAGAGGGTGGAAAATGAGGCGATATAATGAGTATTTTTTTCAATGTAGAATTTCTTTCCAGGTTTGTAATATTTTTTGCGATTCCAATTCCCAATTATTGGTTCCCGATGCCTGGTATCTTGATTGTTTTTGCGAACAGATTTTCTCTTTCTGCAGGTATAATTGATCCAGTGTCTCTTCCATATTTCCCGGTGAAAGTTCCACTAAAGTCCCGGACTCTTTATGATCCCTTACAAACTCCGTTTGTGCTTTTGTGGGAGAGGCGATAATATAAAGCCCGGCCTGGTAATAAGAAAGGATCTTATTGGTAATACATAAATCACGGTTAAGATTACTCGCTGTATTTTCCAATGCCAGCCCTGCATCATATTTTGCCAGTTCATGGTGGAGTACCGGTTGGGGCAACGGCTCATGAATGATGATATTGTCAATACCTTTTAAATAAGCATCAAAGAAAGATGGATCCTGGTTTCCATAAAGATGCAATTCAACGATGTGGCTTAGTTTTTTTATAACCGGGATCATATCTTCCAATCCCCTGCCCCGGGCAATATTTTGTGAAAACCATACTAATTGAAACCGTTCTTTATGTATTTCTAAAGGTTGCCTGAATTCATCAGCAGGAAACCAATTCATGATCACCTCTGTTGTCTTTTTATAAGGGCCGATATCCTTCAAGCTATATTGCAGTATCAATGGAGAGGCTGCAGAAAGATAGTCTGCTTTGGGTACTATTTTCTTCAAAAGATATTTAAGATAACGGGATATTTTTTTATCTGTAGTTTCCCCGGGATGGTAATCTTCCAGGTCAATGCCGAATGGAATTTTATTTTTCCTGGCATATTGCATAGCCGGGTAAAAACTGCCGGGGTTATGCGCAATTACCAAATCAATTTTTCCTTTTATCTTTTTTAAATACTGCAATAATAGGAAAGAACGCTTATTGCTTTTTAAAGAGAGTAGCAGGCTGTTTCGTGGAAAAATCCGAAGACCCATCCCCGCCAATGCAAACACAAAAGAACTGGTAATCCAGCCACCCATGGGATTCCGATTCCCCGGAACTAAATAAAAGTTAACCTTATTTCTCAACCGGTTGATGATGCCCTCATTTATTTTCTGGCTCCAGTTTTCAAAGGTGCAACACAATACACTTACTTCATACTGGTTCTCAAGAGCCAGGTCAATTTCCTTCACCAACCGGGGATTAGTAGCTAAATTGTGAGTAGAGATAAAGAGAATCCGCAAAAAAGCAGTATTATTTTTTAATTAGTTTTAAATAGCCCAACCGATAAAATACCAATCGAATCTTTTTAGCATTTTTCCAGCCAAACACCCGGCTTAGGGCCTGGATAATCGGGCTACCCTCCATCTTCAGGTTACTACCTCCCCACTCTTTTATTTTAGCTTCCATTTCCCTGGTAATCTCAGGATGGTAAGGGTACATTTGAAATATCAAATCCTGGTATCGGTTGGCACAGATCAATTTCATTTCTTTGCCAGGATCAGCATTTAATAAATAAGAGCAACCTGATTGAGTTGAAAGGAAAGCCTGGTAATAGGCTTGTCTCGTGATTTTTTTTGATAAAGTACCTTTTATCCCGGAGCGATAAAATATAGTTGCCCCAGGCGTAAATAAAATTTTATCAGCATTCAGCAACAATCTTATACTAAATTCAAAATCATTATTTAATGAAAGCCTTTCATCCCAACCGCCCGATTTTTTTAAAACTTCTTTTGGTATCATCCAAATATACGCTCCCATCATGTCACGCTTTTGTGAAAGGGCCGCCTTCAGCCAATCAATAGGAATCATATCTTTCCAAACAGTTTCAGGGACGATACTTGCCGAAGATGGGTTTCCATTATAAAATTTCCCCCAGGCACAAGACGCAATACTTGTCTTGCTTCCGTTTAACTTTTTTAATTGTTCTTCCACATGTTCCGCATTCATAATATCGTCAGCATCAAAAAATTTTATATAGTCTCCTGTTGCTTGTTTTAGTCCGGCATTCGAAGCTGCGCACTGTCCTTTATTTTCCTGTGAAAAATACCGGATACGTTCATCATTGAACGATTGGATGATATCTTTGGTTCCATCTGTGGAGCCATCATTTACAATAATAATTTCAATGTTATTCCAGGTTTGACTGATTACAGATTCCAATGCCTGGGATATCCACTTTTCGGCATTATAGGCAGGAATAATGATGGATACTTTGGGTTGCAAATGCCGTTAATTAAATCGTTAAGTGGATGACAGTAATTCTTTGTACAGGTTGATGTATTCAGAAACTACCTTTTCAAAGGTGCGGGGAACCTGAATTTTATTTTTGGCCTTATACAGCATTTCCGGATGTTCAATCAGCATTTTCATCTTCATCATTAAATCGTTACTGTCATTCATTTTAAAAAGCCAGCCATTGATTCCCTCTTTTATTTGTTCTGCATTCCCATATACATTTGACGCAATAACCGGGATCCCGGCAGCAAGGGCTTCCTGTACTACCAGTGGCGACATTTCGCATACTGTAGATGGCAAACAAAGTAAATCATATTGAGACATGGTAGTCACTACTTTATCTGGCGACAACCTTCCTTTCCAGCAAATGTTGATCATCTTTTCCGAATCTTTCCTGCATTGATCCATATAATCTTTATCGCCTGAATCACCGTAAATATCCAACGTTATTTTTTCGGGAGATAGCTTTTTCATGACCTCAATCAACAGGTTCACACCTTTGAAATGGGCTATCCTGCCCACAAAGATTATTTTAACAGGTAAAGAGGCTTTTGTGCTTTGAGGAAGTGTGTTTATAACATTAAAAGCACCCTGTTCTATCAGTATCATTTTATCAGCCGCTACCCCATTCAGTAAAAGTACCTCCCGGTACCATTTTGAAATCACCACCATCCTATCACAATATCCTGCAAGCAGTTGAAGATTCTTTTTAAGTTGGTCAATAATAAAAGGATAACTCAAAGCAGTTCCCACCCTGTTATTCCATCCGCATGCATCCACATGAAAAGAATACAACAGCTTTGCCAGTGGCAAAAGAAGAGCGGATGTTGCATCACTCAACCCGTTTTTATGATAACAGCAAAGCGTACATTTTTTTATATTGATGAAACCATCACAGGGTACTTCATTTTTATACATTAATGTTCCTGTTTGGCAACTGTACCTGGCCAGGTGAAAAGTCATCATCACTTTGCAGCCTGTTTCACTTGCCGCTTTTACATGACTCAGCGTTATTCCGTTGCTACCGGCGAGTTCATGAAAATGAATGATACCTGGTTGTTCCCTTTTAATTAATTCCATAAAGAAGGGAAGACCATCAGGGTTTCTTTTCCCCATTTGCAATGCACGATCTACAATGGAAGGTTCTGCATATTTTATTACCCTGATATTTTCAAAGAGGTATTCCTCATTTTCCTGCGCTCCATAATTAGGAATAATAACCAGGCTTTCTAAATCACATTTGTTCATTGCCTTTGCTAAGGTATATACATACATCTCTGTACCTGCTATATGATGAGGAAGAAAATGATTGAGTGCGTGGATGATTTTCATGTAAATAAAGCCTGTTCATTTTTTATTGAGCATTTTCTAAAATAGAAGTACAGGTTCACTTCTTGAATTTAAGCGAATTGTAATAACTATATTTTATCCCCAATTTACATGCTATAAACAATACTAATGATTTGAAACTTCTATTTAATTGGAAATTCTTTTCCAAAAGTTTTTTGGCAGAATTACCATTGTATTTGTATACGATAATTGCCATGCTACAAATATTTTGTGCAATATACTTATTCCCTTTTTTTGAATAATTTAGATGCTTTAATAAAGTTTGGCAATAGGAATCATAAACGTTTGCAAAATTGTTGGAATTATTTGAAAGAGAAGATGGTACGATCCTATAAGCTGAATCATATTCATTCGTAAAGAAAAATTTAAATTGCTTTATTATCCTTAACCATAAATCCCAATCTTCTGCATAAAGAGATTCATCATACATTCCAACTTTTTTTATTGCATCCATTCTTACAAGATGGGAAGTGGATGGAATAAAATTCTTCAATAATAAATCTTCAAAACAAGCATTTTTCAAATTTGAGATATCAAAGTCTATAGATTCATAATAATCCTTTTGAAGTGATTTTCCATGAATATCAATTCGATATGGCTTACCAAAAGTTAAAGCATAATCGTCAGATAATTGCTCCAAAATATTCACTTGATTATTGATTTTATTGTTCAAGATTAAATCGTCAGATCCAATCATCTGATAATATTTTCCATTTGAAATTTCGATTGCTTTATTTAAAGAATAACAAATTCCTCTATTTTCGCTGTTTTGTAAAAACGTGGTTTTGAAAGGAGGATTTATTATTTTATTTTGAATAACTTCAACAGAATTGTCTGTAGAGCAATCATCGATAATAATTAGTTCTATATTTCGATAAATTTGAGAATAAATACTATCAATAGTATCACCAATAAAATCAGCTTTATTATAATTTGGAATGCAAACGGTAACTAAAGGGGCCACTTTGATTAAATAAAGTTATGTATGGAATAGATTAAATAAAATCATATTTACTTTTTTGAATGCTTATTGCATCTATTCCCTTATATAATTTCCAATTTATTCTTTTGCCCTCTAAAAATAATTTTAATAATTCCGACACGCTAAATGTTCCTGTATAGATATTTTCAAAATCATTTTGGACGATATTACATGGAATATTTACATATTTTGCGTTTTCATAACAAACACCTTTCCGTGGCAAAAAAACATTTATGAATATTTGCAAACTGGCTTCAAATGTATTTGGATTGTTGAAATCGATATATTTAATAATTATATCGATTTCATTTTTACTAAAAATATTTGCATCAACAGATAAGGGATAATACCAATCAGGAGAATTACTCATATTCTTCCAAATCCATTCATACAAAATTTGAGAATTAAGAATTAGACTTTTGAATTTAGGCAATCCCTGGACTTTATTATGAGTAAATGAAAAATTTATATTCTTTCCAAGTCTTAAAGAAAATATTGTCTTCAAAGGATTAAATTTAAGTACATTGGAAAGATTATATTCATCTAAAAAAATTGCATCATCAGTCATAAAAAAGATTCGATCAGCTTCTGTTTTTTGAACAATTGATTTTAATTGGGCTTTAAAATCATTTTCGCAAATAAATTCTACAGCCAATGTGCTAAATTCTTCTTTCAGAATTTGATACGATTTTTTGTGTTGCTCATTGTCTGTTGTAAATATCACCTTCAGTGGTGCAACATTTTCTGTATAATAAAAATAAGAAGATATTAAGGCATGAAGCTGCATAGCACGGTTTTTTGAAAAGACGATTCCAATTATTTGCTCATTTAAATTTAATTTAAACTGTGTGCACCTATAATTATATAAATCTTCTAAACACTTAATTGTATTTCTGTAATAAACCTTTTCGCTTTCTAAGGCTATATTTTTTTTAATCTGAAATCCAGCTTTTCCTAATAATTTATTAATCTCTTTTATCATAATTTAGTTCAAAGAAAAAAATCTAAAAATCTAAACAACATCTTCTCACAAAAATTGAATTTATAGAAGTATCAGCATAACAGGCATACCCATTTTCTAAAAGAAAATCAATAGTAGATTGCTGTTTTTTAAAAATTCGGTCGCTTGTGAAAATTATTGTTTCAACGCATATCACTTTCGGGCCGTATTTCTCAAAATCTATACTTCTCAAAATCTCTAAGTCTAATCCTTCAACATCTATCGATAAAAAATCCAGCGCATTTTCAGAATAATATTTACATAAAATATCATTGATATTAATCAATTCAATCGATTTTATTTCTACAATTTTATTAATTCCCTCTTCACTTATTCTCTCTGCTTCCATTTTTGAGAATGTGTTTAGGGTTCTTGAAGACATTATATAAAAATCAGCATATTCATTTTTTATATTAGAACCTATGCCTTTATTGATATTGATATCCTTTGGCCGCTTTTTAGCTATGTCTGCAAATAAAATCGGGTCAGGTTCAATATCTATTCCTGTCAATCCTCTTTTGTAAAAAATAAAGTTATTATTAAATTTATAGGCATGGTGAGCACCGATATCAATGTAGGAAGGTTCTTTTATTCCAAGAACCCATGTTAATAGAAAATCAACTATCAAATCTTCGCCAGATTGGGAATAGCTTATTTTCTGACTTGAATAAGCTTTGTCACAAAATTTATTATTTATTTTTTCAATTAAATTCATAAAGTATTTTAATATACTAAACCTTCAAACCAAACTTATCGGATATTTTGTAGAATAACCCTATGATTATATCAACAAAACCAAAATCGGTTTGCTTCATTACAAAAAATGAATCCTTGATTTTCCTTTTAAAGATTAAGTGTTTAATTAAAGCAACAGCATGTTGCTTTTTATTTTTTTTACTCAAAAAAATTATTTCATTTTTTGTTAAAGGCAATTTTAAAGTTTTTAATATGTTACGATTAGCCAGGTATCCATAAATAAAATAACCTTTAGGATTATTTTGTTCCTGCCCTTCATGTATCCTATAATAAAAAAACTTTTGTTTTAATAAAACAACCGGTGATATACTTGCTACGTGAATGTTAAAAAATGAATCACTTGCCATATAAAAGCGTGGGTCAAAGCCTCCAATTTTTTCAAATAGTTCCCTCTTTATAATCATTCCTGTTGGTCCTGCAGAAAGATGACTGGATTGAAAAAAATGTTTCCTGATAACCTCTTCACTATTCATAAATACCGAAGTACCAGAATCATTATCAATCATTGACAGACCGAAAGATGAATTAGGGTATTTTTCCATCTCTTCTATACAATAAGAGAGCCCCTCTGGATAAATGGAATCATCGCTATCGAGATACTTTAAATATTTACCTTTTGCATAGCTTGCGGCTCTATTTCTATTTGGATAATCTCCCAAATTTGTTTCATTCACATACACCTTTACCCTGGTATCTATTGCTTCAAAGCTACGGGCAATGCTTACCGTATTATCGGTAGAGCCATCATCCACTATGATCAACTCAAAATTAGTGTAGGTAGATGCCAAAACACTTTCTATTGCTTCCGCAATGTATTTTTCACGGTTGTAGGCCGTCATTAAAACACTTACTAAAGGAAAAATTTTCATTTTAAAAAGATATATCCCAATCCCAGCTTCTAGTGTCTTCCAATTTTTTTTTAAATGCAATACATCTATATTCCAAATCCAGGCTTCGATTGGTTTTTAAATTAAACCCAGGTAAAAATCTATTTTTAAAAGGGACAAGATTAATAGCAAAAGTAGTAACCGCCAATGCAATTTTCCTTTTCAGGGTTAGCGGGCTTTTTCTATACCCTCCTAAAAATTCATAATGTGGCAAAGAGTTTAAAAACCTTGCCGCTTTTTGAATACCTGGCCAGGATCCTCCACAATCGTCTAATATGATTACTCCCCCCACATCCAGCATTTTATCTATAAAGAAAATATCCTGCATCACATTGTCAAAAAGTTTTATAGTATCTACATAAGCGTACTGGATGCGGATATTTTCAGCTACTAATCCAGGCAGGATTTCATAAGATTTTTTGTAATAAATATCAGTTAATTCAAACAATCCTGCTTTCGCAAAGTTATATTCTGCTATACCTTTCCATGGATATGGCTCAATAATGATATGAGATTTATTTGGATGGTCATATTCCCTGTGTTTTTCTAAAATAAAAAGAGATGAAATCCCAAATGCCATTCCGATCTCTAAAGTTTTTTTCGGCTTTACCTGGTCAAATATTCCCTGCAAAAATATCCCCTGTCCCCTGGATGTATGAGAATGGAGCGAAACCATTTTCCCTTGTGGATTTTCAATTAAAGAACTTGTAAAAATATTTTCTAATAATGTAAGCATTATAAATTTTTATGTTCGAAGCTTATTTAATATTTCTTTTGTTTGCCCTGCGGTATGTCTTTACAATATTTTTTATATCCTTTCTCCACCGATTTTACCGATCCTGTTTGCAGCCGCCATAAAAAATTGATATGCGAAAAAAAAGTACCCGATATCCCTGCGTAGTTATGAAAAGCCCAATAACATTTTTCTTTAAGTCCCAATACAGGGTTTTTAAAAATATGATAGGTAGCTTTTAGCATTGGTGATAAGAATGCCGGTACAGCAGGCCGGTACCCCAAAAATTGGTAGAAATGATAATTCATGGCATATGCTACCCTGAAAGCATAACTAAATCCGCGATGATGATAATGCCAGGCAACTATATTGGCATCATGAATTAATTTCCATCCCCTCCGTAAAGCCTGTTCACTCCATATCCAGTCTTCTGCAAATTCAGTTGCTACAAAAGGCTGCTGTAGCAAAGCCGTTTTTCTATACATGGCCACCACATTATCCCAGGCCACTAATTTTTGTTGTGCTGCTACCGGAAGCTTTTCAAACTCTGTTGCATTTTGTACCTGGCGGATGGTTATTTCAGGTTTGCTGAATCGCTTAAACCAAAGCAATGGATTCTTATCCTTTTCATGCGGCACTGCCTGGTGACCCACCACCCCCATCACTTCCTTGTCATCAAAATGCGTTGCCATTTTTCCCAACATCTCAACTTCTGCTATACTGGCATCCTGCACTGTTAAATAAATTAAATCTCCGGTAGCATACTTTACTCCAAGATTCCGGGTAAGGCCATGATTAAAGCTGTTGCCAGGAATATCAATAATGATAGCTCCGTATTGCAAAGCAATTTCCCTGCTTTCATCTGTGGACATAGAATCAAGAATAATTATCTCTATCTCTGCTGCAATGCTTTGGCTCGTTATACTTTGAAGACACCTGGCTAAAGTAGCAGCTCCGTTTTTTACCGGTATAATAACAGAAACTTTCAACTATTTATAAAGAGAGAGAGAATAAATAACAATCCTGGATTATATTTCTAATCATTAAACCTTTTCTTAAGTTTCAAAAATGGCATTTCCAAATACTTATAAGAAATAGCTGCTATAACAAAAGTAATAGCAAAATATGCAAAAAATAATACCACATTATTCACATGCAAATGCATTCGGGTAAGTATTAAACCCGTCAAAACAGGAATAGGTAAATGATATAAATAAATACCATAGCTGATTTTGCCTATGTACTGTACTAGTTTATTTCTTGCCACTATTTTTAAAACACCTGCCCATCCAAAAATGCTTACCAGCACTAAAGCTGCAGTGCAAATACTTAAACTCAATGCCCTGTAAACAGATTCAAAAGAAGATAACCCCGGGAAAAAGTACAATACAATTAACAGGTTAACAAATGAAACAGTTACAATCCACATCCTGTATTTTTTTAACCAATTTATTATTGAAGCATTTTGGGTATAAAAATAAGCTAATAAACAGCCAGCTCCCAAAGTATGAAAATTTGCAAAAGGCAACACGGCAATACTATTATCATAATAAATAAAACCCAGGATTATCGAAATCAAAATCATACCCAGGATAATACCAACACGATATTTAACAGGAGGAAACAGTAATAGCCACGGCCAAAATAAATAAAATTGTTCTTCTACACCCAATGACCATAAGTGTGAGAAGCAGGCTGCATTATTCAATCCCGTTTTAAGAAATAACCAGTTAGGGGTATAGGTAAAGAAATAAATCGTAAACTCATCTCTCCAAATCCAGATATTGAATATATTTTTTAACCCCCAAAAAAAAAGTAAAAAAAAATAATATGCAGGGAACAGTCTGAATACTCTTCTTATAAGGAAGTTTTTAATAATGTTTAGCCGGTTTTTTCCATTATTATTCTTAAACGCATTGATCAATATGGTAGTTATCAGGAAGCCTGATATGGTAAAAAATAAGTCAACACCATACCAGGAAAATGGTAATCTTAAACCAATATCCGGTAGATAATGCGCCAGCATAACCATTACCACTGCGAAGGTCCGCAGGGCATCTAATTCGGGTAAATGCCGGAGTTTAAATTGATTCACTTAAAAATGGTAAAAATTCTATGATAAAAAGCAAGAGTGCTAATCAACAGGTAATAGTTTATAACAGATTCCCCGAAATCTGAGTTTTTGTAGGATACCTGAAGCCGAGTTCCCGGTATTTATTAAAAATCTGAATTTAGTGATTTCGAAAGTTGAAAACAACCTGCTTTCTTTCATCCAGGCTATAAGCTCCGTATAAAGTTCAGGAAATTGTTTTTTCCTTGAGTAGAGAAATGTTCTTATTAAATGATACACTCCAATCCTAATATCTTGTTGATGACTGATCACAAAATCATTTGCATAAGCCCCACTTGTTATCTTTTTATAAAACTGTATCCTGTAAAAAATTGAATGGTACCAGAAGCTTTCTTTGGTATTGTCTATATGGTTGATCCTGTAATAACAGTCTGCCGGTTTATCATAACAGATTTTTATATTTCCTGGAGCCTTATTTAAAACCCTAAGGTGCAAATCAGGATCTTCCATAAAAAGAAAAGATTCGTCAAAACCACCTGTTTTCTCAAAAAAATCTCTTTTCCAGATCGGACAGGTTACATTCCAGGGATTCCTATTTTGAATAAAAAGGCCACGTAATTTTGGAAATGGAACATCAATATTGAAACAGGTTTTAGTATCGCCAGGATAGTCATTAAATTCCTCCATCAGGAAAACCGCCATTCCTGTATTATTATCTTTCTCTATCTCCCCTACCCTTTGCCCCAGACAGAAATCAGCTAACAAATCATCAGAATCAAGAAATATTAAATAAGTGCCCTTTGATTTTGATACGCCTATATTCCTGCAACGGGATGGACCTTTGGTGCCATCTGTTCGCTGGTATATTTTTATTTTCTCCTCTTCATATGTTTTTAGTCTTTCCCATTCTATTTCATCAGAGCCATCATCTACGATGATAATTTCCCAATCCGTATAGGTCTGGGCCTTTACCGAATTAATCGTTTGCTGTAATAAAACAGAACGGTTAAAATGTGGAATGATGATGGAAACCTGTGGCATGTATTCAGAGCGTTTTTTCTATCCACATACCACCGCATACGGTTGTATTGCGTTTCAGGAATAGAGGTATATTTTCTTCAATATATCTGTGTTCCATTTTTTGAATATAGTCATTGAAAAAAATCATTTTAAACGCATTGCTAAAAGCGAGGAAAGAACGCAGCAAAAAAATCTCATTCCATGATCGCTTTTCTTCTATCACCCATTTCTCCGGGTATTCAAAAGGGAAAAATATATCGTGAATATGAATGATAACACCCTTTTTAAGATAAGGCAGAATATTAAAATAAATATGGTTTACATCGCTCCCCGATTTTGATACATGCGATGTATCGATTAAAAGAAAGTCACCAGCCTCCAGTGTTTTAAAAATATCCAGTTCGACATCCTGTATCTTTTGCGCTATTATATTTACCGTTTCACTACCCCTGAGATTCTGATACAATCTCTCCGGGTTGGGCTCTATAAAAGTTAAGTGGATACCGTTATTAAAAAACAGTTCATTAGTATCCAATACCAATGCTGATGAAAACCCTGACCCTATTTCTATCAGCCTCCGGGGCTTATAAACCCGTAGCATACTGTACATCGATATGGCATCTGCATAAGTAAAAAAAATATTGTCAAAGGAAAACCTGTTGGTTCCTTTATCTTTTTCTGTAAAAGGCATTTCTGCATAAAACCCGGCAAAGGCTTTTAAAAGCGATACCTGCTGTGCCCTATTAAAATCTATTTCTGCAGGCACAAAATTCGGAGAAGCAAAGTCTTTACTTTGCTGCGCTTTGTATTCCCCGGGATCTGCAAGGGGACTGTAATAATGCCCCGGTGCAAAACTTGAATATTTTTCAAACTCATGTATGCGCTCTTCCAGTCCCTTTACATACGGAAAAGACTGTAGCGCTTTGATTAATAATTTACCTGCCGCAGACAAAATAATTTATTTTAAATAAGAACAATATTGCTTTGAAACCTTACGTGAACGGTTTATTTTAGAGAGATACCCCAGCGACCTGAAAAATATTTTTGTCATTAGCCACAGCTCCCGCCATTTACGCAATACCAGCAAAGAAAATAGTTTGCCGGTTAGGTTCTTGTAATAATTAAACAATAAGAAATGATAAGAAATACGAATATTCTTTAACTCAATAAAAGCAAATATTAACTGGCGCTGTGGATTGAATTTTATTTCGTCCCAGGTCTTCATGGTAATATCATGATAAATGATTGCTTCAGGAGTTACCCCTACTTTTAATTTTTTATACAGCACCCGGCTGCAATAATCTTCATCCTCACCGTAATGCGGGAAAAGCGGATCAAAGCCGCCCACCTGTTCCAAACATTCTTTGCTGATTAACCAGGCTGCTGCATTTACAAACTCCAAAGCATATACGCTCTTTGTTTGTTTAAAATAAATATCACTTACCAAATCTTTACATTTCTCCGGCGCTATATAAGTAGAAAAATACCATTCCAGTTTATTTTGACCGGGCAACAAATGAAACGGGCTTATCACTCCGTATTCTTTATTGGCATCTGCCACCCTTACCAATTGCTCAATGGTATCTTTTTCTACCCATGCATCCTGGTTCAATAAAAAAACATAATCAGCATTTAATTCCAACGCTTTTTTTAATCCTATGTTATTGGCCTGGCCAAAACCTATATTGGCTCCTGTTTCAATAACTTCTACACCGGGAAACTGGTTTTTTATGAGAGAAACCGTATGATCTGTGGAAGCATTATCTATAGCAAATATTTTTAAAGGAATACTACACGAAGTGAGCGAGCCCAAACATTTTTCAATCCATTTGGAGCCATTATAAGTAACTACAATTGCAACAATATATAAGTTATTCAATCGCTTTTCAAATTTTATCTTTCTAAAATTGTATCAACAAATTCTTATTCTGCAAGGACCTTCAGGAAATTTTTTATAAACCTTTCTTTTGAAAAAAAAGAGGAACGACTTTTGATAATTCCGGGTTCAAATTGATGTGGATTATTAATATATCCTTTAAGGAAAAGATGCAATTCTTCATTGCTGTTATTCATTAATATTTTTCCAATTCTATTGTCATCAACAAATTCTTTAATCCCACCTGAGTCCCATCCTACTATAGGGATTCCCAAAGAAGATGCTTCAAGCATCACAAGCGGGAACGAATCATAGTAGGATGGCAATAAGAATACATCAAAATTGGCCATACTATCCACGTAATCTTTTTTTTGGAACCCTGCAAATTCAACAAGAGATGATAAACCCTCCGCTTTTATGATGGTTCTTATATAATATAATAAACCATTACTGTCGTCACCTCCTAACCAGGTTAACTTAAATCTTGTTTCATTCTCCTGCTTTAAATACCTGGCAAAATTTAAAAAAAATAATGAATTTTTATTTACATCCACCCTTCCTGACATGCCGATATTGATAACAGATTCTCCGGCGTTTTTTATTTTTTTTAATGACTGTTTGGTTATTTCTTCTTCTGAAAATATGCCGGGATAAATAACTTTTACTTCGCCTCTAATGCCGAGAGGCCTTATCGAAGAAGCCACTGCTTCTGATACACAAATTAATTTTTCAGGAACTGTTTTCAAGAATTGAATTTCAGGAATAGTTCTCCATTCAAACTGGGGTGCCATTTCATGTATCCAGATATAAGAAGCTATTTTTTCCGACTGTATAAACTCAAACAGGTTGGAAAGATTGAGTGTATTCAATATCCACGTAGCTCCCGGGTAGTCGTGTTTAATTTTTAGTAAGAACCAATGCTGGCAATTATGTTTGTTACCTGAAAATAATTTTCTCTGTATTCGTTTATTAAAGGAATGATACTTCCTGTAAAATTGGGTAAAAGAGAAATACGTAATATTTGTATTTAGGTGGGTAACCAAATCGCCATCCGTAAACCCAACTAATACAATTTCAAATTCATCAATCTTACTTATTTCATTTATTAAATTGCACAGCAATACCTCCGATCCTGAATGTCCTAAGTAGGGCGAGAAAAATACAAAAGTTTTTTTAGCAATCAATTCAGTGACCAGTAATAAGGTATTTTTTAATTTTAAAAGGCAATGAAGATTTGATAATAATACTATTCGTCATCAATTTTTCGGACAGTGATAATTTCCTGCCTGTATTCAGCTTTTCATAAATAATATTAGCCGTGTCAGTTTTACAATTCAAAATTTTCACCAGGTAATCCAAACGGGTTCTTTTTGCACTTTCGTCCTGGATGGCTCTTTTTGTAACACTGATCTGTTTATCATGAACACGGTAATAAATTAAAGGTTCAGGAACATTATATAATTTGAAACGGAAACTTGCCCTTAACCAATAATCCAGGTCCTCCGCAGGCATCAGAGTTGGGTTGTAGAAACCAATTTCATCTACCACTTCTTTCCGAAACATTACGGATGGATGTATGATAGGATTCTCTGTAAAACTTTTTATGAGAATATCTATATGATTTTCGGGCTGCTGCCAGGTAATTAATTTATCAGAGTCATCACCCTTCATTAAATAGGCAGAGGATCCACATATGCCTGTTTGGGGATTACTTTTAAATACATTCACCTGCTTCAATAACCTATCCTGCACACATTTATCATCGCTATCCATTCTACAAATAAACGGCGACTTATTGATCGTTAACCCATAATTGAGAGCGTGAACATATCCTTTATTTTCTTCAAACCTTATATAATTGATTCTTTGGTCTTTGAATTTTAAAATCTCATTTTCAGTATTATCTGTAGAGCCATCATTAAGAATGATCAATTCAAAACCAGGAAAACTTTGATTCAGCATGCTTTCAAGGGCTTCACCAATGAAAGATTCACAATTGTAAGCAGGAATTAATATAGAAACCTCCGCATGGTTACTCATAACAAGCCACACATTTTTCCCACAATTGTAAATAGGGCTCGTTGATAAAAATCTCATTGATCCTTTCAGCACATGCTTGTCCCATCATTTGCCATGACAATTGATTGATCCACGCATTTTCCAATGCATTACCCAGTCTTTCCACCGAGGCTACCTCTGCAATGAAGCCATTTGCTCCTAATATTTCTGAACATCCGCCCACATTAGTAACCACTGCGGTTCTGCCGCAATACATGGCCTCAGTTAAGGCTAATGGAGTTCCTTCGGAAAAGGAGGACAGAATCAATAATTGATTTTCGCGCCACACCTCTCTTATATCATTTACTTCATCTTTGAGGAAAACGTGATTTTCAAGTCCGTATAAACCGATTAATTCTAATAAATACTTTTTAGAATAGCCATCACCATATAAATTGAGTTTCCATTTTCTCCCCTTCCAGGCTTTTTGAGAAAACACCTGCAGGAGGATGTCCTGGCCTTTGATATCCGACTCAAGCCTTGCCACACAGGCAAATTCAGGATATTCACCTATATGATAAGGTACTATCGTTCTATCTTTGAGGTTAGGAGGATTGTAAATAACTGACGCATTATTAAATCCGGTAGCCAACATTCTTTCTGCATTATTCAGATTTCTTTGGGCCACAAAAATATTTTGTTTCGATTTTTCGAGTATGGTTCTAAAATCCTTTCTCGCTTCATCCGGAATATAAAAATGTTCAAAACAATGCTGAAACAGAGTGAGGTAATTAAACCTTGAAAGAACATATTCGCGTAAACCGACCAAGTCATAAATATTAAATAAACCACCACAATTCACTATCACCAAATCTGGATTAAATTCAATTACAGGTTGCCACCTGTATGCCTGTGAAGTTTTTATAAATTTTGAGAATATTTTTTTTTTAGCCCGCTTAATTAATCCTTTGGTTCTTGCTATTTTATAACCATCTTCCATCCTCAAATGCAAAACAATTCCGTTTGATTGCATTTGCAAAATCCTACGGTCCAATACGGGCCAATTTTTTACAGATGCCAATACACTGTGCCCTTCTTTGACGGCATGATTGGCAGTTTGCTGCCACAGCACCTCGCTACCACCCCATTCCTTAACCTCCATAGTAGATATAAATGCTATTTTCATTTGCGAACTATACTAGAAATAAGTGAATCAATGCAATGCATAAGTCCTAAAAAATTTATAGAATACTAATACTTATTAGAGTTGCCAGGCTTGCCACTAGGTATTGTTCTTAACAATTTTAACCACACTTTCCTTAGAAAAAAATAAAATTGAAATGAAGAAGGAAGTGCTAACTCAAAACATATCTTTTTAAATTCTCCATAATAAGGAAGTGAAATATCGACACTTTTATAAAATGCCTCTTTGAGTTGTTGGCTTTTCACAAATCCAGACTTGTAAAGGAAATATTTTATTCCTAATTCTTCAATGCTGCTTCTGACAGCAATTAAATTACTCCATTGGTTCCTGGTAGTATCCGGATGGCTTCTAAAAAAATTTAATTTCCCCGGGGAGTAGGTTAGGTTTTCGGACATCAGAAAAGTAATCCAAAAAAGCCAGTCACCTTTCATTTTGTAATTAACTATTTTATTAAAATCAAATTTCTTTATGCGAAATAAGACCGCACTGGCATTTGGAATAGCATTTTTGTATTGCAACACTTCCTGTATAAATACTTCCCCGTTCATTACAAATTGTTTACTCCAATCTATAGTTTTAATATCTTCCGTCCAATAAAAATAGTCTCCTGTAATAATATTATTTTCATCTACTCTTTCTGATTGGCAAAATGATAATGAACTGTCGCCCTTATTTAAATTTTCCAAAGCAGTTTCCAAAAAGGTATGATCACAATAATCATCACTTTCAGCAATCCATATATAATCACCTTTTGCCAATTCAATCCCTCTTTGCCATTGCTTAAAAGGACTACCGGAATTCTTTTTATTAAAAATCAGGTGACTCACTTTTGGATGGTTTCTTAGGCTTTCTAAAATATCTCTGCTATTATCAGTAGAACAATCATCCAAAATAATCAATTCAAAATCCTGGTAAGTCTGATTTAATATACTGTCAATTCTTTGCTGAAGAAAAGCTGCATGATTATAGTTAGGAACTATTATAGAAACCTCAGGCATTTTTTTTAAATATTTCTTTTACGGCTTCTAAATACTGAAGTCCCCATTTTTGACAAGGTTCTAAATGATTGCCCTCTGCCCATTCATTCCATGCATTAATGAAAATAAAATTTTCCTCATCTGAATCGGGGATATAAGATTCACTTAAAAAAGAAAGCCATTCTTTAAATTTACCGGGATTAGCATTATGGAGTATATATGCATTCTCAGCCCCCTTTCGCGCTGTATTGTCCCATGAAGGTACCACACCTGGAAATTTTATATATTCTTTTGTAGATTGATAATGTTCCATTACAAAATCTACAAAATCATTGTAATCAATTTTATTATATAGCAAAAGTTTGAAATCGTTCAGAAGATCATCGGCTTTTTGTTGTTGCCTTGTTTTATGAAAATATTTCAGCTTGATTTTTAACCTGGTATCTTTCTTTGCCTCTTTTAAAAAAAAGTCATGCATGTATGCGTCCATATTTTGAGAAAATGGCTGAAAATCAATGGCAGCATCAAACCCGTCCTCCATGTATTGCTTTCCATACTTGCCAAAATTCTCAAACCGACACAGGTACAATTCTATTCCATGCTTCCCGGCTTCTTCCCTCCATATCCGTATGGTTCTTTCGGCGTTAGGTAATAATGCAGATTTATAAACAGCAAACACAGGCTTACCATTCACTTTAATATACCTGGAGTCTTTAAAGTAAGGAATTAATGATTGGATATGAGCCCTGTCATCCTCATCATTATATTGCTGCTCCAACAAAATATGCTTATCTAATCCATCCCAGGTTCTTGTCCAGTTTTCATTGGCCCAGCAAAGCATAAAAGGAAAATCAGGTTTGCCGCTTTCAAATACTTCCTGGAACGGCCTTTCCAATATTCGTTTGCCATTAAACCAATAATGATAATAGCAAAATCCATAAATGCCATGTTCTTTTGCCATTGCCGCCTGCGCCTCCCTTACTTCGTCAATTCTTAAATCATAAAATCCTAAATCTGCAGGTAAATGTGGCTGATAGTGTCCTTCATATAAAGGCTTTGTTTTTACAACATTGGTCCATTCGGTAAATCCTTTCCCCCACCATTCATCATTCTCAGGGATAGGATGATACTGGGGAAGGTAGATTGCTATAGGGCGGATATTTTTATCCATTCTGATTTTGAATATTCTTTTCCTTTTGGAGTGTATACAATTTCTGTACTAACGAAACAGATCAATAAAAAAAATAGCAGTGTAAATGTCCTATTCCTTAACACTTATAAAAACTTCCAGGAACTCTGCTTCAAGCCCCAGGGATCTGTCCTTTACCAAATAAATAGTTGTATATAATCCACTTGATTTATATATATAATTTACAAAGTCTCTTCCCCAGTCATAAGTAACAAGGGAGCCTTTTTCACTAATTGGATTCCCATGATAAATAGGTTCTAAAAGAAAGATGATTTCGTTATTTTCAATCTTTGCTCTTTGTATGCTTTTCTCGTATTTGGGATACCACGGCATTGTAAAAATATGAGCCCCGCCTTTTTTAAGTACCCGTGCAATTTCCTTAAAAGCTTTTTCCGGTTCCATTACATGTTCAAAAACATCAGATGTGATAAATATATCCAAAGATTCATCTTCAAAAGTAAGTGCAGATAAATCTTCTGATCTAAAATCCCCGGAATGCGCACCCCTTGGAATATCTTCAAAAAAATGTGAACTGGAATATCCTTTTGCATTTTTACTCAAATAAAATGACAATGGGCCACCAGGCGAAGATTCATGCAATGTCGAATTTTTCCAGTTCGGATAAAAAATATTAAGCGCATTTACCAGGGCCCTGTTTCGCGGTATACTGTTACAATTGCTGCACTTGTAATTATCCCTTAACCATGGAGCGAATTCGTAAAAGGTTACGTGTTGCTCACATACTGTACAAAAACCTTTATTGTGTGGAAAAACAGGCAATTTCCCTTTATCCTTGTACTTTAAATAAGCAGCCGCTGTTTGCGGAAAGAATTTTCTGAAGATTCTAAATAAGATATTTTTTTTATTCATCATTCTCAGGGATAGGATGAAACTGGGGAAGGTAGATGGCTATGGGTCTCATTTGTTTCAAGTTAAGAATTAATTGAGGTAAAAAGCTCCCGGAATTGAGCCTGAACCAATAATTTGTTATTATTTTCATCAAGATACCTCTTATAGGCAATCTCTCCTTTTGTGATACAGTTTGCCGGATCTGAATATAAGCTATAAATAGCATCCGTTACTGCATTAATATTTAAGTACGGCACTGTATAGCCTGCATCATTTCTAACAAATTCTGGTGCGCCGCCTGCTTTATCAAAGCATATACAGGGCTTCTGAAAACCGGCTGCTTCTAAAACTACCAATGGATAAGGATCTTCCTTCGAACATAAAAGCAATAAGTCTATCGTATTATAAAAAGCGGAAACATCCCTCGAAGGGCTTTCAAAAATTACTTTATCAAGATGCCCCGTTTTTTCTAATTCATATTGAATCCTTTTATACTCAATTGAAAGTTTGTTAGATCCTTTCCATAAGAATTGTACATCTGCATCAGGATGTTTATCGAAAAAGTTAACGAGTATTACAGATAGTAACTCTGCACCTTTTCTCCAATCCAGTGTGCCAATCATTCCCACAATAAAAACGTCCATTTTCTTTTTGGTTTGTCTTACTACTGCTTCATTATTTAAAGGCAGGTAATAGTTCAGTGTTTTAATTTTACCAGGATCAATTCCATAAGTGTTTTCCAGGAAATGCCTCACCGACCTGGATGGTACACAGAAAATATTCGTTTTTTCAAAAACCACTTTTCTATCTGCATCATTTGTATAAAACTCTGAAGCAATTTGTAATTCATGCACATAGCTAATTACAACTTTAGATTTAGGAAAATGGAAATAATTCAAAATATCCCCGTTGGTGATGGTATTTGAAAATATAATATCAGCCTCGTTTATCCAATCCTGTATCTTATCATTATTTTTTTTAGTCTTTGAACCCGGTAATATATTCCTGAGACGGCCACTTTTCTTTTGGGTAGGAGTATTAAAATAGAGTACGTCACCAATTTTTTCAAAATCCTTTTGAAGGACTCCTATATTATTCTTTACAATAATTTTTATTGAGAGCTCATGTAAATCATGCAAGGCATTAGCCAGGTTTAATAATAATATAGGCGCCCCGGTAAGAGTAGCATCATGAGATATGAAAAGAATTTTCATAGGGAAGAATTTCAGTATTTTGATAACAGATTTAGCTGGTTATAAATTTCTGAATAGCCTTTATGAATAAGCCCATTAGTATGAGAGGAACGACTAATCGTTTTTTCGGCAAAAGCGTGATTAATTTTAGCATCAATAAATTCTTCTAATTGATGAATTTTATCCTTTTCAAACACCTGGTTATAATGCAGAAAAAACCATGATTCTTTGTCGGTTGATTTCTGGTAATTTGCTAAAATGTGCAAATACATGGATTTCCAAATCTTTAACGCTTTGTCCTCAGTCATTTTAAGTTTATTAAGTACCGGAGTCTCCAAACACTCTCTCACAATACTTTCCGCCGTTTTCCCGGGTTCCCTGTAAACAATAATTAATTTAGTGTTCCTATTAATAAACTCTAACCAAATTGGTAAAGTATAACTAAAGCGAGGATCTTTAAAACAAAAAGGCTCTTTTGAAATTACTTTTTTTATTCGCTCATTAATAATTTTATTGGACCTGATTGGTAAAAAAAAAGGAATCCGGGCAAGCCATCTTGCCCTGTAAAAAGTAAAGTTTGGAAAAAGGCTTAAGGTTATTTTATCAGGAAAATTAAATAAGGATAATTTTAAAATATCTTCATTAATGGTATTGACTTCGTAATCTTCAAAAAATCCTTTTGGGTTTGCCGGATTTTTTCCGAGGTATTCACTGTTATCTCCCAAATTATATCCCGAATCTGCTAAAGCACCTGTTACCATGCTGGTTCCACTACGGCCTGAACCTAATATCAAAACATTCTTCAAATTAAATAAGGTTCTATTTTAAAAATAGTTCTATCGTCAAATTTTAGACCGTACAAAGCAGTTTCAAGCCTATTTACTACTTGATAGTAATGTAAAATCACTGTCTAATAAAAAAGGAGTCCACGAAGGCAAATAGTGATTGATTTGAAAATAAGCAATAGAATTAACCCTTAAAAACATATTGTTATCTTGCTTTTCTAAAACTGCTACTGAAAGTGAATATAAACCATTTGATAATTGCAGGTTCTTTACTTTTAATTTGATTGATATTTCACCAAAAGATAACTCTTCTATAAATGATTTATTATAATAGAGCACTGCTACTTCTCGTTGCTCTTTATCATATATTATCACCTTAAAAACAGGTACGGTTTTATGAGTCTTATTTTCAAACGTAAGAACAACTTCCAGGCTTTCATTCCAGTCAATAATTGCTATCCCTTTCTCGTACCTGGTATTTAAGAAAATACATTCTTTAAATAAGATCGAATCGTCGGTAAATATTAACTGGCAATCAGCTGAATTCAAAAAAGACGAGTAGTAATATTCAATTCCTTTTCCAACATTTTTACCCTGATACTTTACATGACCTTTTTCCATTAAAATTATCTCGTTACAAACCCTTGAAATCATAGGCATGCTATGAGAAACAAATATAACAGCTGTATTTGGCAAAATCCGATCGATTTGTTTATAACATTTTAATACAAATCCCAAATCACCTACCGCTAACACTTCATCAACCAGGAGCACATCTGGGTTTAAAAAAGAAGCCACCGCAAAACCCAACCTGACCTTCATACCCGAACTGTAATTCTGTACCGGCATATCGAGGAATTCACCAATCTCTGAAAAATCAATAATGTCCTGGAAACGGGCATCAATTTCTTCTTTTGAAAAACCCAGTACGGCGGCATTATTATAAATATTTTCCCTGCCGGTCAATATCGGGCTAAAACCCGCGCCCAGTTCTATCAATGCCCCTATTTTGCCCCGCATCACTATCTTTCCATGGTCGGGCGTAATCAAGCCGTTCAGCATTTTCAGCAAAGTAGATTTACCGGCGCCATTGTGCCCTATCAATCCGAGGCACTCACCCCGGCGCAACTGGAAAGAAATATCCTTTACCGACCAGAATTCATCTTTACGCAATGTGGTGGCATCCATATTTTTACCACGCAGTGCCCGCAGGGAATCCATAAACCCATAGCGGATAGACCTTTTAAAATCTTTACAAAAGCGTTTGGAAACGTTCTCCACTTCTACCAATATTTCTTTATCCTCCATTATTCTATTTTATGAACCCATCCTTTCTATAATGAATGGCATGGTAATTTTATAAGCCATCAGGCCAATACAAAAAAGGATCACCCCTACACCGCTGATCCCCAGGAAGAGGGGAAGGTTTTCAACCGGCATCCCCACTAAGATATCCCTGGCAAATATAACCAGGTAAGTAAAAGGGTTTAGTTTGAAAATTAATGTGCCAAAACCACCCGTTTCCGGCACCGGGAACACCACCGCAGAGATATACATGAGTAATTGTAAACCGATGGATATGAAACGCGAAAAATCGGCTACCAGGGTAAATAAGGATAAAAATATCAACCCTATGGAAAAGCCAAATATTAATAAATCGATAATTACAAAAGGCAATAACAACAGGGAAACACCGGGGCGCCAGCCCATAAAGAATAATATGATCAATGTGACAATGAGCAAAATACCTATGTTGTACAAAAGCTTATACATAGCTTGCACCAGCAGCGATTCTCTCGGGAAATTGAGTTTGGTCAACAGGGATTTACCCGAATTGATGGTGCCCATGGTCAGCGTGATACTTTGAGTAATGATCTGCCAGAAAAAGGTGCCCGTGATGGCAAATACCGGGAACGACATGCCGGTAACACTCACAGAAATAACCCGTGAATGATTTAAAAATATCCACAATAAGGCCGTTACAAAGGCAGGGGCAAATGCCCAGAAGAAACCGAGGAATGAGTCGCGGAACTGGGCCTTAATGTCGCGTATGAAGAGTTGCCTGCCCAGGTAATGGCCTTCCTTTAAGCCCACGAACCCTGACTTCAGGAAAGGAAAAAATCCCTTGGAAACTCCGCGGGGTGTATAAATGGTTTCTTTTAACATGAAAAGGTCAAATGATTTAATATGCTATGCCTGCAATGTTACGATAAACAAAGAAATAATCTCTTGGTGCTCTTTGTGCCTTGGTGGTTCTTGTTTCTTGTTCTTTGCTTTGCAAAGAATTTTTTGTTTACCACCAAGGGACCAAGAGCACAAAGAAAAAATATTTTGTGTTTATTATAATTGCTTGGTGTTCTTGGTGTCTTGGTGGTTTATTATTTTCTATTCTTTGCTTCGCAAAGAACTTATTTTTTACCACCAAGGGACTAAGAGCACAAAGGAGACAATGATTCGCATTTACTAATAATTACTTGGTGCTCTTGGTGCCTTGGTGGTTTATTTATTTTTTCTTCTTTGCGAAGCAAAGAATTTATTTTTTACCACTAAGGGACCAAGAGCACAAAGAAGAAATGGTTTGCATTTATAATAATTGCTTGGTGTTCTTGGTGTCTTGGTGGTTTATTATTTTCTATTCTTTGCTTCGCAAAGAACTTATTTTTTACCACCAAGGGACCAAGAGCACAAAGAGGAAAAGGGCACAAAGGAGAACCAATTTGTATTTCATTATTTCGAAGAAATAATCCCTTGGTGCTCTTGGTGTCTTGGTGGTTAACTTGTCTTTGCTTCTCATTTTTTTAAACTGCAATAAAATAAGGGTTCAGCAGGTTTTCCTTGTTATAAGTCAGAGGCATTTTGGTATCTTCTGAAATAACCGAATGACCTGTTTCGGATAAAATGGCTTGTGCCGCTGCGGTGTCCCACTCCATAGTAGGCGCAAAGCGCGGGTAAATATCCGCCATTCCCTCTACCAGCAACATGAACTTTAACGAACTACCCATAGACACTATTTGTGGATCAGCAAGCTGATCTAAAAAGGCTTGCGTGGCATTGTCGCGGTGGCTGCGTGAGGCTACCACGCGCAATCCCCCTGCCGACAGGTTGGTCTTTTTATCTTTTACCGGCAATAATACAGGTTCCTCCCGGTTAATTTGTTTCCACGCCCCGCCACCACCGGATGCAAAATAACAGGTAGCTTTCACCGGCACCACGATCACACCCAATATAGGTTTGTTATTTTGTATTAAAGCAATATTCACTGTAAACTCGCCATTTTGTTTTATGAATTCTTTGGTACCGTCCAGGGGATCCACCATCCAGAAATATTCCCATTGTTTTCTATCAGCAAATGGAACCAGCTTATCTTCTTCGCTTAAAACAGGCAAACCGGTTTTTTTTAAATGGCTTTTAATAATATCATTCGATTGGGTGTCGGCTATGGTCAGAGGGCTTTCATCTGTTTTTGTTTCGGTTCCAAAACTCCCTGATTCATAAACGGACAGTATGGCCCGGGATGCTTCCCCGGCAGCTTTGATTGCCGTTGCCAGATAATGTGCTGCTGTTGCTGGTAATGTCATTTATATATGGGCGCCCTCCTGTTCCATGATCTGCATTTTATTTTCCAGGTAACTCATAATCTGTTGTATGCTTTCGCCAGGGCCGGCATTATTGGAATGAATGGTAATGTTGGCATGGTCAGGCGCTTCATAAGGACTGCTGATGCCGGTAAATTCTTTTATCGTGCCCTGCCTGGCTTTTTTATAAAGACCCTTGACATCGCGCTGTTCACATACTTCCAAAGGGCAATCTACAAACACCTCTATGAAATGATCTTCACCGATAATTTTTTTGGCGATTTCCCTGTCTTCCTTAAAGGGAGAGATAAAAGAGGCAATCACAATCAATCCTGCATCGGCCATCAACTTGGCTATTTCAGCCACCCGTCTTATATTTTCCTTACGCCCGGTATCGCTAAAATCAAGGTCCTTATTGATGCCCAGGCGAACATTATCACCGTCAAGGGCATAACATTTAATTCCATTGCTGAAAAGCTTTTGTTCCACACCATTAGCCAAAGTAGATTTTCCGGAGCCTGATAAACCGGTGAACCATATTACCAATGAAGTATGATGGTTTTGGAGGTTCCTGTGCGATCGTGAAATTTTAAATGACTGGGCACTTATGTTTTTGGTATTCGCTTCTTTATTTTTCTTTCTTTTTTCCCTGTTAGGTAATCCCAGGTTTACCCGGAACCAAATACGTTCGTGAAAATAATACAGGATCATCTTGGTAATGATCTCAAAACCACCGATCGTTAATCCTGTTGCCGGATTTCCTGTAATGATCCAGCCGAGCATAATAGTATCAATGGTGCCGACTAACCTCCATGTAAGTGTTTTGGCTACATGTCTTTTTACGGAAGGGTCTTTTATGAAAAATTTTTCGAGAAACATATATGTAATGGAATCTCCCTGTTTGCTTTAATTAAAATTGAATAGAACGCTTTCCCGTTTTCCAAAATTGTGCCAGGATAAGCCCTTTTAGTTTGTATCCAACTGATAATTAGTGAATTAATCTTGTATAAGATAGACCGCCCGCTTACTAAAGTGGACATTTGCCTTATCAAATAACCGATTGTCTGCCAAATAATAAGCATCATTGAGCAAATATGGGTCATCATTCCCATGATTATCTTTATTCTTTGCCTGGTGGTTACGATCATTGGCTGCCTGTTGGGTATTATTGGCCTGGTTGTCAGAATCATACACCGGGAAACCCGCATTATTGGCCAGGCTATCCGCCTCATTAATTGAACGATGGCCCTCATTTACCCAGCGGCGGGCTTTATTGGCTGCATACAGTGGATCATCTATCAAATAATATCGGGATACAATAATATAAAATTGATATACGTTATCTAATAAATTCATTCTTTAATTTTAAAACCCCGGGTTATGAAACAAGCAAAATTAAGTATCAATTTTGTCCCCTTAACCGATTCAGACTTTAGGCTAAAGGTGACACTTATCCTGGAGTCAATGGCAGGTAATGCCTATTTTCCCAATCCTTCGCCGGCACTTAGTGAAATCAGGGAGAACCTCAATCAGTACAATCAATTTCTAATAGAAGCCCAGGACATGAGCCGGATGGCCATTGCCAACAAAAAACAAACCCGTAAAACGCTTGAGCAGCAACTGGCTCAACTGGCCTTGTATATCATGCATATTGCACAAGGCAATGAAACGATGCTGGTCAGCAGCGGCTTTACCCTGTATAAGAAACCCGAATCCATTCATATTTCGGCTCCGGGGAATGTAACACTTACCAGTGGTATGAACAGCGGCGAACTTACCAGCAGTATAAAAGCGGTGAAGGGTGCCAAGTGCTATCTTTTTGAAATTACCCCCGACCCTATTACCGATAACAGCTTGTGGCAGGTGAACAATAGCAGCCGCCGGAAATTTACATTTACCCGGCTGAAGCAAGGGCAGCGCTACTGGGTGAGGATTGCCGCCCTGGGCAGCGGACAACAAAAAGTGTATAGTGATCCTGCGTATCAATGGGTACAGTAATTTAGTGATGAGCCGGTTAATGAAACTCAGGCAAGGGTGCTTAATACGGCCTACATTACCACCAACCAGCGCATGACAACTGGTGACTGTTCTGAAAAGTGATTGTTTACGAATATTTTTGGTAAGGTTATTTTTGTCCCTGGCTAAAAGCTCTTTTATAAGTTCCAGTGTTGGGGTGTCGATTGTTTTGTAGTATAACATCTGAATTTTTCCTTAGGTATATCGGAAAGAGTAGATATAAAGGCAAGTGCCCTTGGATCTAACTCTCTAAAGCCTTGTGTTGTTTTTGTGATGGTATCAATTCCATAGGTCTTTCTGAGCAATATCCAGTCTTTCCACAATCCGTACTCCAATACTCTTTTAATAATGAATTTCTTATCAGGTTCAAGTTCCAGCGTATTTCGGTTAATGTCCCAAAACAAATGGGGAGAAAGCTCAGACAAAATGGTATTCATGTAAAACGATTAAGATGCTAAAGTTAGCAATTGTTTTAAAAAGAATTCCCGCTGGTGATACTGCTCATATATAATACTATTTTGGGTTGGATAACCCTAATACGGATTTCCATTTGTCTTTATAAACCTCATAGCTGAATCGTTCCATCAGCAGGTTACGGTCAGGCACAAACGCACTTAAATTGGTAAATACTTTGTGAATAGCTGCGGTTATGGCTTCCTGGCTGCGGGGATCTACCAGGGTCCCCAGCTGCCCATTGGCCAATGCATCTGTGGTGCCATCGCGATTGCCCGCTATCACCGGCAAATGGTAATACATGGCTTCAATAAACGTAATGCCAAAACCTTCTTTTTCACTGGGCATAATATATACATCGGCCATATTGTAATAAAAGGCAAGTTCACTATCAGGAACAAAGCCGGTAAAAATTAAGGCATCGCTGATGCCGAGAGAAACAGCAAGCTGCTCAACACGGTTTTTTTCTTCCTCATCATATTTGCCAACGAACACATATTTTAAATTGGGAAATAGTGGCCTTAGCTCCCTGATGGATTCCAGCACTTTATCGTATCCCTTATTTTTTTCTTTTGCCGACAGGCGCGATAAAGTCATCAACACCCTGTCGTCGTCTTTAAGCTGGTATTTGCTACGCCAGTTTATTCTTTCTTCTTCAGTAGCGGGCGTGGGTAAAAAGGGATCAAGGCAATTGTTGAGCACCTGTAATTTTTCTTCGGGTAGATGAAAAAGCAATTTCATTTTTTCTTTGGTAAAATGGCTTACGGGTAACATGAGATCTACGGCTTTCAACATTCTTTGCTTAAACGGGGAAAGCGGTTGCCATACTTCGATGCCATGTGCTATCAATACCAGCTTTGTTTTTCCGGAAAAAAATTTGATGAGATACCCCGGCAGTAATAAATTAATGTGACTCAACACCACTACCCTGCTCCTGATGCCTTGTCGCCATGCTCTTATAATAAATGCGATTCTCTTAGCGGCCATTCCTATGAATACTGATGAGGGGAAATAAGGTTTGGTAGTTGGCAGCTTTTTATCGTGCATTGAAATAACGGAAAGCTTTTCCTGGTGTGCTTCAGCATATTCATTGATGGCCATACCGGCTACGCGGCTTACTTTTTCAATACCACCGGTGGCAGAGAATGTTTTTAAGGTAAGGAAAAGGATCAGGGTTTTGTAAATATTGAATTGATAATACTTAGAGTTCTTTTCTTTCTTGTTCTTTGCTTCGCAAAGAAATTTTGTTTTTACCACTAAGGGACTAAGGGCACAAAGAAGAAATGGTTTGTATTTATATTATTTACTTGGTGCTCTTTTTCTCTTGGTGGTTTATTATTTCTTGTTCTTTGCTACGCAAAGAAATTTTGTTTTACCACCAAGAGACCAAGAGCACTAAGAAGAAATGATTTGTATTTATATTATTTACTTAGTGTTCTTTATTTCTTGGTGGTTTTTATTTTCTATTCTTTTTTTCACCACGGAGACACGAAGGACACCAAGAGGACAATGATTAAATCACTACCCTTTTTATTCCATTCTTTATTAGCGGTACATTAAAATTGATTAAATAACCAAGCCTCAGATTAGTAAGTTTAAGATGACTTATGATTTGTGCCATCCAAATGCGCTTAATTTCCTCAACTGATTTCAATTCGCAAATCACTAATTCATCCACTAAAACATCCATTCTTAATCCGTCTTCAAAAAATAATTCATCCTTATAGTTTATTGGTATATCAACCTGCCTTTTGTATGAGATTCCCTTTAGTCCCAGTTCATAACAAAAGCATGATTCATAAACTTTTTCTAACAGGCCGGGGCCTAATTCTCTATGAACTTTATAGGCGGCATCAACAATTTCTTTTCCCAGGAAATCTTCTCTTTCAGATATTTTAAGATACATGAATGAATATTTTGGGTTTACTAATTTCTATTCTTTGCTCCGCAAAGAATTTTTGTTTTACCACTAAGGGAATAAGAGCACAAAGAAGACAATGATTTGTATTTATATTATTTACTTAGTGTTCTTTGTGTCTTGGTGGTTTTTTCTTTCTTATTCTTTGCGAAGCAAAGAATTATTATTTTACCACGAAGAGACTAAGGACACAAAGAAGACAATGTTTTGCATTTATAATAATTACTTGGTGCTCTTTTTCTCTTGGTGGTTTATTGTTTCTTGTTCTTTGCTTCGCAAAGAAATTTTGTTTTACCACAAAGAGACCAAGAGCACTAAGAGGAAATGCTTCGCATTTATAATAATTACTTGGTGTTCTCTGTCTCTTGGTGGTTTATTATTTCTTGTTCTTTGCTTCGCAAAGAACTTTTTGTTTTACCACTAAGAAATAAAGAGCACGAAAAAGACAATGCTTTGTATTTATAATAACTACTTGGTGGTCTTTGTGGCTTGGTGGTTTTTATTTTCTTCTATTCTTTGCTACGCAAAGAATTATTATTTTACCACTAAGGGATAAAGGGCACGAAGAAGACAATGATTTGTATTTATATTATTTACTTGGTGCTCTTTGTGCCCTGGTGGTTTTTTCTTTCTTATTCTTTGCTACGCAAAGAATTATTATTTTACCACTAAGGGACTAAGGGCACGAAGAAGACAATGATTTGTATTTATATTATTTACTTAGTGTTCTTTATTTCTTGGTGGTTTTTATTTTCTCTTCTTTGCGAAGCAAAGAACTTTTTGTTTTACCACTAAGGGACTAAGGGCACGAAGAAGACAATGATTTGTATTTATATTATTTACTTGGTGGTCTTTGTGTCTTGGTGGTTTTTATTTTCTGTTCTTTGCGAAGCAAAGAATTTTTTGTTTACCACAAAGAGACCAAGAGCACTAAGAGGACAATGATTTGTATTTATATTATTTACTTAGTGTTCTTTATTTCTTGGTGGTTTTTATTTTCTGTTCTTTGCGAAGCAAAGAATTATTATTTTACCACGAAGAGACTAAGGACACAAAGAAGACAATGTTTTGCATTTATAATAATTACTT
>JAUZOE010000028.1 GCA_030706605.1 Bacteroidota bacterium | reverse complement strand
CCTTTTAGCAGATCATCCACTAAACAGAAAATTGCTATAATTTTATCTTCATTAAGCATCGGTAAAGATTTTTTAAGTGTCGTAACTCAAAATTATTCTTTATCGATGTCCTTTTTAATTAGCAACTTGGGTTAATTAATTCTGGCTTTTTGCCCCCATTCAAAAAATCCCTTTCATTTTTGTGAAAGGGATTTTTTTGAATGGGGGGTTTCAGAAGCCGTTTTTATAATGCTATTTGCTTTTCAATCATCATTTTCCTTAAATTAATAAGGCCATAACGCATACGTCCAAGTGCTGTGTTGATGCTGCAGTCTGTTAGCCTGGCTATTTCTTTAAAGCTAAGATCGGCATAATGTCTCATTACTATTACTTCCTTTTGATCATCAGGAAGCATGTCAAGCATTTTTCTTACTCTCTCATGGCTTTGCCCTTGCATCATTTTTTCATCAGCACCTGCGTCAGAAAAATTGAGGACTTCAAAGATATCCCTGTCTTCACTTGTTTTAATAGAAGGACTGCGTTTTACTTTTCTGAAATGATCTACACATAAATTATGTGCTATGCGCATTACCCAAGGTAGAAATTTTCCCTCGTCAGTATAACGGCCACTGTTAATAGTGTCAATTACTTTGATAAATGCATCCTGGAAAATATCCTCAGCAAGGTATTTGTCCTTTACTAATAAGTAAATGGAAGTAAAAATTTTGTCTTTGTAACGTTCTACAAGACTTGAAAGTGCTTCGGAATTGCCATCAAGATAGAGATGGACCAATTGTTGATCGGACAGATTGTTCATGGTTTTCATAAACTGTTACGTTTTTGAGTTTAGGATATTGTGTAAGTCCAATTTAATAGAAACAAATGCAAAGACTTTTGCGGAAGTGCAGAAGGTTCTTCATTCTTTCAGGAAAATTGGAATGCTAAAATTAGATTAAAATTTTATTCTTGCAAATGTTTTGCTAATTATTTTTCTAAATATTATAAATTAGGGCAATACCACTCAAAAAGTGTGGCCGTAAATTTACGTTTCGTTATTTTTGTGTTCTACATGAATATTGAAAAAAAATCTCTCCCTAAAAAATCATTAGTAAGCTCTATAAAGCCCATACAGAATATTTTTATAAAAGGTGCCCGGGTTCATAATCTCAAGAACATTGATGTAGAAATTCCACGTAATAAATTTATTGTTGTTACCGGAGTTTCCGGATCAGGAAAATCTTCTTTGACGATTGATACTTTGTTCGCGGAAGGCCAGAGGCGTTATGCCGAAAGCATGAGTGCTTATGCAAGGCAGTTTATGGCACGCATGAATAAGCCCGATGTTGATTACATCAAAGGATTGTGTCCTGCTATTGCTATTGAGCAAAAAGTAATTACAAGAACCCCCAGATCAACCGTGGGCAGCATGACAGAGATATATGATTACCTCCGCCTACTGTTTGCGCGGGTGGGAAAAACCATTTCGCCTGTTTCCGGAAGAGAAGTAAAAAAAGACGATGTAAGTAATGTAGTGAAAGGCGTTAATGAATTGAATAAAGGCGACAAGGTTTTACTGCTTGTAGCTTTTAAGCAGCTACATAACAGAAGTGCAAAGGAAGAACTCAATATTTTAATGCAAAAAGGATTTTCGAGAATAGCCTCTCACAACTCATCTAAAGGCGGCGCTTTAGAGATTTTACGTATTGAAGATGTGTTGGAAGAAAAAGATATGGCTTCCCAATTTGCTCACAAAACTGTTTATGTATTAATTGACAGATTAGTGGTGAAAGATTTTGACGAGGATGATAATCATCGTATAGCTGACTCTGTTACTACTGCATTTTATGAAGGTGAAGGCGAAGTGATACTCCAGGTTAATGGAAAAGAAAACCTGCATTTTTCTAATAAATTTGAACTTGACGGAATTAAATTTGAAGAGCCGGTTCCTAATTTATTTTCTTTCAATAATCCATATGGTGCCTGCCCGGTTTGTGGCGGGTTTTCTTTAGTACTTGGTATAGATCCAGATTTGGTAATCCCTGACAGGCGGTTAAGTGTTTACGAAAATGCAATAGCTCCCTGGCGTGGAGAAAAACTGGGGCAGTGGAAAGAAAGATTGATCAAAATGGCTACACGTTTTGACTTCCCAATTCACAAACCTATTATGGATCTTACTACTGCTCAGTATAATTTATTGTGGACAGGGAATGAATATTTTGGCGGGTTGAATGAGTTTTTTAAAGAAGTTGAACAAAATTTATACAAAATACAATATCGTGTTTTACTCAGCCGATACCGTGGCAGAACTGTCTGCCCAGAATGTTCAGGGTATCGTCTGCGAAAAGAAGCATTGTATGTGCAGGTAAATCATAAACACATTGGTGAACTTTGTGAAATGCCTGTAAAAGATTTGCAAAAATGGTTTGCAGGCATTGAATTATCTGATTATGATAAAACCGTTGCAAAAAGAATTTTGATAGAAATCAATACCCGTTTAAAAATACTTCTTGATGTGGGTTTGGGATATCTTACCCTGAACCGTCTTGCTAATTCGCTGAGTGGCGGCGAAAGCCAGCGTATTCAACTTACGCGTAACCTGGGAAGCAATCTTACTGATTCATTATACATTTTAGATGAGCCGTCAATTGGTTTGCATTCCAGGGATACAGAAAATCTGATTGAAGTTTTAAAAAATTTACAGGCGCTTGGCAATACCGTAGTGGTAGTGGAGCATGATGAAATGATGATGAGGAAAGCCGATCATATTATTGATATGGGACCGCTGGCAAGTCATCTTGGAGGAGAAATAATAGCAGAAGGGAATTATGATACTATCATTAAAAACCCTGAAAGCCTTACCGGGAAATATTTGAAAGGAGAACTATCTATCGATCCTCCAAAACACACCAGGAAATGGAACAGATCTATCAAAGTAGAAGGAGCCCGACAAAATAATTTGAAAAATATTGATGTGGTATTTCCTTTAAATGTTCTCTGTGTTGTAAGTGGTGTGAGTGGTAGTGGGAAAACTACCTTGGTAAAACAGATATTATACCCTGCTTTAAAAAAAATGAAAGGAGAATCTTCAGAGAAAGCCGGGTTAAATAAAGGGTTATCGGGAGATGTGGATTTTATAGCACAAATAGAAATGATAGACCAGAATCCTATTGGCAAATCTTCGCGCAGTAACCCGGTCACTTATATAAAAGCATACGATGTAATAAGAGAGCTATTTAGTAAACAACCTTTAAGTAAAATGCGTGGGTATCAACCGAAACACTTTTCTTTTAATGTAGACGGTGGCAGATGCGATACCTGCAAAGGGGAGGGTGAACAGGTGGTGGAAATGCAGTTTCTTGCAGATGTTCATTTAATATGCGATGTCTGTGGAGGTAAAAGATTTAAGCAGGAAGTATTAGAGGTAAAATATAATGATAAAAATATTTTTGATATACTGGAAATGAGTGTGGATGATGCTATTGTATTTTTTGGGAAAGAAAAAGCTGCTGCTAAAAAGAATGAAATCAACGGGAATGAAATCGCTAAAAAAATACAGCCATTAAGTGACGTGGGATTAGGGTATATTAAACTGGGACAATCCTCGGACACTCTTTCTGGAGGTGAAGCGCAGCGTGTAAAACTTGCGTCATTCCTGGGTAAGGGAAAAGGTCAGGGGAACCTTCTTTTTATTTTTGATGAGCCAACTACAGGCCTTCATTTTCATGACATAAAAAAATTATTAGCTTCATTTAATGCATTGATAGAACAAGGGCATTCAATCATCGTGATTGAGCATAATACTGATGTGATCAAATCAGCGGATTGGGTAATTGACCTGGGACCAGAGGCTGGTGATGAAGGCGGGAATTTAGTTTACGCAGGCGTTCCCGAAGGATTGAAAAAAGTAAAGGAAAGCTACACAGGGAAATATCTTGCAACTTCGGTTATTGCCAAAGGAGACGTATAAAAACGAATATTCCAGGTGAAATGAAATTCTTGTTAATAGTTTGTGTTCTAACTCGCTTTATTTTTCCTTTAAGGAAATGCATTTATTATACATCTCTTTCCTGCGCCCGTAACCATCTTTCGGGAATTTTATTGTTGCTGGCAAATAAATAATCATTATAACTGCAGGCAATCATTTTTTTATTAGGTAATTGCATCCACCATCTTCCGGTTTTTTTGCTTTGCATAAAAACCGTATCTAACTCTCCAAGGGCAGTGTGGTATTCATTGAAATTCTGTTTTTCATTTAATTCGGATTCTTGCCTGCTCCTGCTTTTTCCGTCAATAAAATACCAAATCATCTGGGCAATTTGCAATGCTGTTAGGTTTTTTACATCTTTCATTACATCATAGCCATAAATGCCGATTGTAGAAACTGATGGGCTCATGCCTGCATAGCGGAAAAGGCTACACGCTTCTTCTCCAGTAAAACCATTAGGACTGCAACCTGAAGCCGGGGCGTCACTATTTTTTATTGCGGCAATATCAAAACTCAATAGGTCAGAAGTTCTTATTACAGGTTCCATTTCTTCCAGTTGTTCTTTGACGGTGCCTACCCGGTAACAATCAAATCGAAGCTTGTCAATAGTTTCCAGCATATGAGGATGAACAAAATAACTTTGAAAACCTATATGATTATAATGTTTCACCATATTTGGCTCACTGGTTAGCATTTCCATTAAAAAATTTTCACTTCTCAGGGAAGACTCACCTCTCAGGTCAATAGTAGCATCTATAACAGTGGCTTCAATTAATTGATTAAGATCTTTATATACATAATATTGTGCCAGTGTAATATCATGCGAGCCGCCCAGTATGATTACTGTCTTATTGATTTGCAACAATTCTTTTAGAACTAATTTTACTACGGCATAACTATCACTGAGCGAAGCTCCATTCCTGATATTTCCTATATCAGCAATCGAAATATCTTTATGCCAATAATGTAGCTGGTATAATTGTTTTCTTATTGCATCTGCAGCATTTTTGCCGGAATGAAATCCGGCTCCCCGAAATTCATTAATGCCTACCAATACAATGTCAATTTCTCTCAAATCAGGTATTTCTTCTTCATTGGTTTTAATAATACTTGCAAACTGCCGGTCATTATAAGCCTTATCATCACTTAATTCAGCAATATTGACTGGTGATAAGAATTCGTGTAAATCGTGCATCGGTAATTTCTTTTGTGGGCAAACCTAAAAGATTAATATCAGAAATAAAGCAGCATGAAGATTTATTTTCGAGTTACAGACTATAAAATTTTAAATACTCTTTGACTTAACTTCGCATTTATGGAAAATTTGTTGCAACAAGTAGAAAATTTAAAAGAGGAAATGAAAAATTTCCTGGGTGAAGAAAAAGACCAGGCAGAAGCATTTCGTATAAAATTTATCGGATCTAACGGGTCTGTAAAATCTTTGATGGGAGAGATGAAAAATGTGGCTGCTGAAAATAAACGTGAAATGGGCAAAGTGCTCAATGAACTGAAATTATTTGCCGAAAGTAAATATGAAGAATTAAAAAAGATAGCAGGGGGGAAACCTAAGATAACAGAAAGTACAATTGATTTCACATTGCCCGGGGATTCCTTGTCAATCGGGAGCAGGCATCCAATAAGCATTGTGAAAAATAAAATTGTTTCCATCTTTCAGCGATTGGGTTTTTCGGTAGCAGAAGGACCGGAAATTGAAGACGATTGGCATAATTTTACAGCACTTAATCTTCCCGAAAATCATCCTGCAAGAGACATGCAGGACACCTTTTATGTATCCCAGGATCCGGCATGGATGCTTCGCACACATACAAGTAGTGTGCAGGTGCGTGAAATGGAAAAAGGAGATCTTCCTATCAGAATTATTTGTCCGGGTCGTGTATATCGAAACGAGACTATCAGCGCCAGGGCGCACTGTTTTTTTCACCAGGTAGAAGGATTATATATCGCAGATAATGTCTCATTTGCTGATCTGAAACAGACGCTTTATTTTTTTGTTCAGGAGATGTTTGGAAAAGACGTTAAGGTCCGTTTTCGCCCTTCCTATTTTCCTTTTACTGAGCCAAGTGCAGAAATGGATATTTCCTGTCTTATTTGTGGCGGAGAAGGATGCAATGTTTGCAAACATACAGGATGGGTAGAAATTTTGGGTTGTGGCATGGTACATCCGAATGTTCTTGAAAACTGTGGTATCGATTCAGGCAGATACTCAGGATTTGCCTTTGGAATGGGTATTGAGAGAATTACCATGTTAAAATACCAGATAAAAGATTTGCGTATTTTCAGTGAAAATGATTTGAGATTTTTGAAACAGTTTGTAAGTGCAGTGTAGAATTGATCAGGAATACCAATGACTGGGTTTATAATAAATTGCCGATATAAATAATGCTACAGGACAATCTACCCGAAAATAAAATTGACGATAAAAGAATCCTTGTAACGGGTGCAACTGGTCTTGTTGGTAATCAATTATTACAACAACTACTTGAATCTGGTTACCGGGTTAAAGCAATATTTCATTCTGCCCCCATCATCATTTCTCATCCTAGTTTGGAAATAGTGCAGTGCGATATTCTGGATGTGTTTGCACTTGAAGAAGTAATGAAAGACATAACACATGTTTATCACTGCGCGGCTCTTGTTTCTTATGATCCAAAAGATATACATCAGATTTTTAAAATTAATGTGGAAGGAACAGCCAATGTTGTAAATGCCTGTATCGATGCCGGGGTACATAAAATGGTACATGTAAGTTCTGTAGCGGCTCTTGGCAGAATCAGGAAAGGTGAAACGGTTACAGAAAAAATGAGTTGGACAGAGGAAACCAGTAATAGTGTGTATGGTAAATCAAAATATCTTGGCGAACTCGAAGTTTGGCGCGGTATTGGAGAAGGATTACCTGCTGTGATTGTAAATCCTTCACTGGTGTTGGGCGGAGACAATTGGGAATCAAGTTCATCAGCTATTTTCAAAAATGCCTACAATGAATTTAAATGGTACACTGAAGGTGTTTCAGGTTTTGTAGATATCAGAGATGTTGCCAGGGTAATGATTTTATTAATGAACAGCGAAATTTCGGCAGAGCGGTTTATTATAAATGCAGATAATTTGCCTTATAAAGAAATATTTTCATTGATTGCAACCTGCTTTGGTAAAAGGATACCTTATAAAAAAGTCACTCCTTTTTTGGCAGAAATGATTTGGCGGGTTGAAGCGGTTAAGTCAAAATTTACCGGCAAAAAACATTTACTTACAAAAGAAACAACCCGGACAGCACAGGCAAAAATATATTATGACAACAGTAAAATCTTAAATGTTTTACCTCATTTTAAATTTACCAAAATAAAAAACAGTATTGAATATACCTGCACCAATCTGAAAGAAAAGTACCAACTTTAATGAAAATATCCCAATGAAAAATAACTCCATAATATCTAAGGCAGCTATTCTTATTTTTCTTTTTTCTTTTTTATTGGCATCATTCATATTGTCCGCACAAACATCGTCGTATTTAATAAAAGGGCGAGTGATAGATAAATTAACTAATGCTCCATTGCAGGGAGCATCAGTGTTTGCACAGAATACCTCTCTGGGCAGTGCTACGGACCAGGATGGAAATTTTAGCATCCGCCTCCCTGAAGGCGGCTATTCGTTGATAGTAACCTATACTGGTTATGAAACGGAATCCATCCGTATCAACCGTGCTGCTTCCCTGGATAGTAATCTTGTTTTCGAATTAAATCCTAAAGAAAAAACTTTGGAAGAAGTGTCAATTGCTATTAGTAGTGAAGTAAAAGATGGCTGGCAGAAGTATGGTGAATTTTTTACGGATAACTTTATTGGTCAAACTAAATTTGCAAAACTTTGCATTATTAAAAATCCTGAAGTGCTTCATTTTTATTTCAGTAAAAGAAGAAACCGTTTAAAAGTATTGGCCAAAGATCCGCTTATTGTTGAAAATTTTTCTTTGGGTTATACTTTGAAATTTGCAATAGATTCTTTTACCAACGACTACAATACTAAAACTATTTTGTTTGTAGGTTATCCGCTTTTTGCAGAAATGCATGGCACTTCAGATCAAGAGAAAACCTGGGCGCAAAACCGGGCTGCTGCTTATCGCGGATCAATTCTTAATTTTATGCGAAGCCTTTATTCACAGACGTTACAGGAAGATGGGTTTGAAGTCCAGTTCATAGTAAAAAGTAATGATGAAGAATATCCTATTAAACTACTTAACCTTTATGGCGCATTAAATTACGTAAAAGACGATAGCACCAATACGGTGGAATTTCATCCGAACCAGCCCGAAGTGGCAGTGATTTATAATAAAGAAAAACCTGAAAAAATGTATCTTGATATGGATTCTACTGCAAAGAAAAATTTTCAATTATCTACATTCACTTTTGCTAAAGGTGAAACAATCGTAATAGAGAAGAATGGGTATTATTATGACCAGGAAGATATTATCACCAATGGGTATCTTGGGTTTAAAAAGATAGGAGATATGCTTCCTTATGATTATAACCCCGATTAATTTATATAAACTATCAGAAGATTAATAGTTGCAGGAATCTAAACTACTGGCGTTTCTCATACTACTTTCAGCCATTGTTTTTTGTACATTTATTTTAGCCGCCTTACTTTTTCCCAAATTTCCGGAAGCCGTTTTATTAAAACCAATTCTTTTCTTTTACTATAAAATTCCTGTATAGGAGTTCCCCAATAGGATTTATTTCCTTCAATACTTGAGGTGACTCCGCCTTGCCCCATTACCACCGCATTGTCTCCAATGGTAATTGTTTTGTTGACACCCACCTGCCCCCAAAGTGTAACACCATCTCCTAAAATGGTGCCGCCGGCAATGCCCACCTGGGCCGCAATTAAGCAATTTTTACCCATTACTACATCATGACCTATGTGAACAAGATTGTCAATTTTTGTTCCCATTCCTATTATCGTAGCATCACTTACACCCCTGTCAATTGTACAATTGGCGCCTATTTCTACGTGATCTTCAATGATTACCTGGCCACAACTTTGCATCTTCTTAAACCAGGAGTCCCTGTTTTTTTTTGTATTAAAATAGAAGGCATCGCTTCCAATAATTGTCCCGGAATGGATTTCAACATTATTGCCAATAATGCAATCATCATAAACACAAACATTGGGATGCAGGATGCAATTATTGCCAACCACCACATTATTTCCTAAAAAAACATTGGGCATTATTACCGAATCTTTCCCGGTTTTTGAAGTATTACTTATCATTTTATCAGAAGGAGAAAATGGGCGAAAATGCTGAACAATTTTCAGGTATGCCTCAAATGGATTTTCCACGATAAATAAAGTTTTTCCCGGTGGCACTTCTTTATCAGCATTGATAATAATTGATGTAGCAGCGCTGTTTAAACAGGCATCATAATATTTGGGATGGTCTACAAAAACAATATCGCCTTCCTGTACTTTATGAATCTCATTGATGCCGGAAGCAAATGAATTTTTATTGCCGGAAATTTCTGCATTAATAAATTCAGAAATCCATTGTGCTGAGACGGGCGAAGGGAATTGCATAACATAAAATTTATGCATCAAAGATAAAGCAAGTAGTAGTAAGCAATGAATCAGTTTTTAAGAATGAAAGAGTATTTTTTATAAATTTCTAAAAAAAATCTTCTATAATTTTTTTCCTTAAACCTGTTTTTTTTATTGAAAATGGAGCAATCAATTATTTGAAAAAAATAAGGCTTTACTAAAATATCTCTTTTGATAAAGCTCTCAAACAATATACTGTACTGCATTACAAGATTTTTTATTTTTGAATAATTGAATCTTGAATAATTTATTTATCAGAAATGAAATAATTATCATGATATTTTATAGAAAAAAAGCCGTTGGCTTATCCACAACTGATTGTAAAATGTTGATAAAAAAGTGTCCAAAAATTTTCATGTTAGCAAAAATTATTTTTAATATTGTGTAAGGAAATTTATTTCCTGTACTTACTAACCCATCTATATAACAAAGCCCGTGGATTTTCAGACGGGCTTTATTATTTTTACGGATAATTTTTAAGAAAAATCATTACCATCTTTTTTGTAAAAAATCTTTGTTGAATAAATATTTTATTACCCATAAACCATTCAATGTTCTTTCTCAATTTACTACGGGGGATGATAAAAAAACATTGAAAGATTATTTTGATGTGCCACCTGACGTATATCCTGTAGGCCGCCTGGATTTTGATAGCGAAGGATTATTGATTCTGACAGATGATAAAAAAGTAAATCAATATTTATTAAATCCATTGTATTCGCATGAAAGAGAATACTGGGTACAGGTAGAGGGAGAAATGACAGAACAGGCTATTGGAAAATTACAACAGGGAGTACCCATTAAAATCGATGGAAAAACATATCATACAAAAAAATGTAAAGCCCATAAATTTTCTTCACCGCCGCCCGTTGATGAAAGAAAACCTCCCATTCGTTTTAGAAAATCCGTGCCGGATAGCTGGATTAAAATAATTTTAACTGAAGGGAAAAACAGGCAGGTGCGTAAAATGACGGCACATGTAGGTTTTTCTACCTTAAGATTGATAAGATACCGTATTGAAAAAATTACATTGGAGCATTTGCACTCCGGAGAAATGAAAATGCTAACTCACAAAGAATTGTATAACTTGCTACAAATTAAAAAAGATATATAAAATATGTTACGATCAATGACCGGTTTTGGAAGGGCAGAAGAAACTATGAATGATAAGACTTACTTGGTAGAAATAAAATCACTAAATGGTAAGCAACTGGATATTAATTTAAGAATTCCTCCCTTGCTTAAGCCTTACGAATTTGATATAAGAAGTTTGTTGCAGGAATCTCTGTTGCGTGGCACTGTAGAATGTTTGATAGTCATTAAACAAAATGGTTCTGCAAAGCCAGTCGTGATTAATACCGATCTGATTAAAGCTTATTACCAGCAAATACAGGAACTGGCAACAGATTTATCTATCGATACCAATTCAGTATTGAGCGCTTTATTGCGGTTGCCGGAAGTTGTGTCGCCAAGTAATGAAGTACTGGATAAAGATGATTGGGAACATCTAAAAAAAGTTATTGAAGCCGCGTTAGCAGAATTAAATACCCATAGATTGGAAGAGGGTAAATCATTGGATAAAGAACTTCGCCTTCGCATTAAAAATATCAATAACCAGGAAGAAGAAATTCTGAAACTGGAGCCAAAGAGGAAAGAAAGAATGAAGGATGAATTAATTCAATTACTGGAAGAAAATGTAGGAAAAGAAAATTATGATCCTAACAGGCTGGAACAGGAACTGATTTATTATATTGAAAAAATTGATATCAGGGAAGAGCAGGTACGTCTTAAAAATCATTGTCAATATTTTCTTCAGATTCTTGATGATACCCCGGAAGCCAAGGGGAAAAAACTATCTTTTGTCATCCAGGAAATTGGAAGAGAAATCAATACTACCGGTTCCAAGGCATATGATTCGGATATTCAAAGGTGCGTAGTATTGATGAAAGACGACCTTGAAAAAGCAAAGGAACAAATCTTCAATATTTTGTAATTTTTATCAATCTAAAAACAGATTATTTTTGTAAAAAACAAAATTTGAAAAAACTACTAATTATACCATTTCTTTC
This sequence comes from Bacteroidota bacterium, assembly GCA_030706605.1. GTDB lineage: Bacteria > Bacteroidota > Bacteroidia > Chitinophagales > Chitinophagaceae > Ginsengibacter. Next base: position 40,057 of record JAUZOE010000028.1, on the reverse strand, counting down.
AATACTGGTTCTTTCATGTGTTAAGATTGAACTCTTTGAAAAGCAGGCACAGATTCCATCCCAGCAATGGTTTTATAATTATGTGCCTCAGTTTACATTTCATATAGAAGATACTAGTTCGATGTACAATGTTTATATTGTACTACGACATACAGATTTGTATAATTATAATAATATCTGGCTTCGCATGGGTACTAAAGCTCCTGGCGATTCTATGCAATTTCAAAATATGAACCTTGTGCTGGCTCATGATGCTATGGGATGGGAGGGAAGTGGCATGGATGATATTTATGAAGTCAGAAAGAATATTTCAAGGGGACCTGCGTCTTTTAAAAAACCGGGAGATTACACTTTTTCTATTGCGCAAATCATGCGCGAAAATCCGCTGAAATATATTCTTAATGTGGGCATTCGTGTAGAGAAAGTAAAAATGTAGATGATTGCTGTGCGTTTATAGTTTTAGTACTGTCTATTTTATTTGCAAATTCTATTTGGATGGCTTACCAGACTTTTAAAAATAAATTGAAAAAAAGACCTCTTAGGATCATATATCTATTATACTGGTTTTTACTTGCTTATATTCTTGCAGCGCTTGTATTTTGGTTTATTGTATTGAATAAACAAAATATGGAGTTGAGTCATTACAAACTTGACATGATTGATGTAGACGATAGCCTGCACATTCAAAAAGTTGAAAATATTGCAACAGAGAAAAGCAAGAAAACAGCTCAATATTTTGGCGAAGGAATTACTTTCTTATTATTAATTAGTTTTGGCGCTGTAGTAGTTTTTAAAGTCATTAATAAGCAATTGGTGCAATCGCAGCAGCAGCAAAATTTTATGATGGCCATTACTCATGAATTAAAAACACCTATTGCAGTTACCAAGCTTAACCTGGAAACAATGCAAAAGCGAACATTGGGATATGAGCAGCAACAAAAACTAATAAGAACAACCATCCAGGAAGCAGACCGGTTAAACTCATTATGTAACAATATGCTTCTGCTGAGCCAGATAGATTCAGGTGAATACTCTTTCACTAAGGAACAATTTGATCTTGGCATTCTTGCTGACGAGTGTGCCGAAGATTTTATGATCCGGTTTCCTCATAGAAATATAGAAATATACTTGGATGAAGAAACAATCATTGCCGGGGATCGGCTTTTATTACAACTTGCGGTTAACAATCTTTTAGACAATGCAATTAAATATTCAGGAAAAGAGGACGTAATTTTGCTCAAAGTATTTAAAGAAAATAAATGGGTTAAGTTGCAGGTGATAGATGAAGGCCCGGGAATTTCGGTAGAAGAAAAAAGTAAAATATTTGAAAAATATTTTCGTGGAGCACAAAGGCGAACCAAAGGAACAGGACTAGGGCTTTATCTTACCAAAGAAATTGTAAAACAGCATCATGGAGATATCACTATGATCAATAATATACCTAGGGGATGTATTTTTGAAATCAGGCTAAAATATCCTAAAAATTAAAACCATTAAAGATTATCATCATGCAGCAAAAAAAACATTCAATTTTATTGGTAGAAGATGAGGAAAACTTGCAGGATGCTTTAAAATTAAATTTTGAGATGGAAGGTTATGAAGTTACCTCTGCTTATGATGGTATACAAGCTATGGCAGCCATTCATGATGAATATTTTGACTTGATTATTCTTGATGTAATGCTTCCTGAAATAGACGGCATAACGGTATGTGAAAATATCCGATTGAGTAATTCTGAAATTCCTATATTAATGTTGAGCGCAAAAAATCAAAGTGCTGACAGGGTTCTTGGTTTAAAAAAAGGAGCAGATGATTATCTTACTAAACCTTTCAACCTGGAAGAGTTATTGATAAGGGTAAATATTCTAATAAATAAGAGTCACAGAATTTCTGCACGTGGCCCTATTACTGAAGAATTTAGTTTTGGGAAAAATCTGATCAATTTTAAATCATTACAATGTACTACCAAGGATGGGGAAGTGATCACACTTACAAAAAAAGAAGTGATGTTATTAAAATTGCTTATTGAAAATAAGAATGAAGTAGTAACCCGGGAAAAAATCTTACAATCTGTTTGGGGATATAACGTTTATCCAACAACACGAACCGTGGATAATTTTATTTTAAACTTCCGGAGATATTTTGAGGATGACAGCCGCAATCCGAAATATTTTCATTCTATAAGAGGAATAGGCTATAAATTCAAGGCGTAACTAAACCTCAGCATACCTGTTTGTCAAGAAGTGAAACTACTTCAGAGGCTTTTTCAAATAGACTTTTCAGGTGATTTGTATTAGATGGGGGAGCATACAAATTGATTTCTACTTCTTCCAGTAGGGAATTAAGCATATGCGAAGTTCCTAATCCCACATTACATTTATCTAATTCTTCATTCAATCTTTTTTTAGTTAATTCATCTGCCGGGACTTTGAATTTAGCTGATAAATATCTTTTTAAAGAAACGTCCAGCACATGATAAAATTCGACACTATCCTGGGCTATTAGCTTTTCATGTGCTAACAGGAGTGGACTTTCAGGTATGATAAATTCGGGCTCTTTTTCTACAGTTTTGTTTTGAATATCATCAACCTTTATATTTTTTTCCAAGTCATTTTCAATTTTCTTTTTCTTGTTTTTGGTGTAAAAAATAAATAATAAGGCGCCAATTGACAGGATGGCACCAAGAGTAATGTCAAAACCTATATTGGCAAATACATTTTGATTGCCTGTGAATGTGGAGGATTTTTTTGCAAAATTATTTTTCACAAATCCTGATCCTTTGCTCACTGTTAAGTTCAGAGATGAAGTAGTGATGGTTTTATATTCAGAGGTGGATGGATCAAAATAAGAAAATGAAAGAGGCTCTATCGTGTAATTTCCTGGTTGACTAATGGTAAAAGGAAAAGTAAAAATCTTACTTCCTCTCATAGGGAAAGCAGCTTTATCAACATGGTCGTTTACTTTGGCATCGTAACCATCAATGCCTTCTGGCCAGTTTATTTTTGGGGCATTGATTAATTGAATATTTCCCTCACCCCTTATAGTTACAGTCAGCTTTCCGGCATCATCGGTAGTTATATTATTTTTTTCAAGAGCAGATTGCATGGCAAAGTTTCCAACTGCGCCTTTAAAATCTAAAGGTTTATTTTCATCAGGCAGAGGTTTCACATTGATGATTACTGGTTTACTTTTTAAAGTAACTGATTTTTCAACCATTCCATTTGACGGCGTGGTAGCATCTGCAAAGTTTTGTAACATGTCAAAAAATTGATCTCCATTTTGCGAATTGGCATATTCAGATTTTATAAAAGTTACTTTATTGGTGGAAACCAACGGGTCAAGCGTAATACTCCCTGATTGCAGCGGATACAATTCCACTTTTCTTAAAGTATATACATTGTATTGACGTCCATTATATTTTTCAATGCTTTCATTATTGTTATTACTTACGTCAAGGTCACTTACAGAAAATCCATTGAATGAAGGAGCGTTGGTAATTGTAGATTCTGAACGAAGCCGCGTATATAATTTATAGGAAGCAGTAATTGGCTCGCCAATATAGCAGCTTGTTTTACTCACATCCAGTTTGATGAAAAGATCTTTTTTTACTTTGGCGGCGGCATTTTCTCCTGGTTTTAAGATGTAATCATCAAATTGGTGAGTGGGAGATAATGAAGGCAGATCAAAATTGAAATTCGCAAAAGGTGAAAACGGATTAGGAGGATTAGCAGAATTGTTATTAGACTGAGCCGTTGAAGCATTGGTTACTTCTATTGTTATGGGTGCGCTGACATAATCTTTTCCATCGGCATGGGCTTTGGCAGGGCCTATTGCAAATTTTCCTGTTGATTTAGGTTGCAAATCATATCCAATAGCCACATACTGATTTATTTTTCCATTTATATTTGACATCCCGCTTTGCTGATTGGGGCCGCCTACAATATTAAAATCTTTAAAAGAAGGAGGAGTAATGTTATCAATATTCGAGGCATTTTCAACTTTGAACTGAATTTGCAATATTTCGTTTTTACCAATTTTTTTTTGAGGACAAACTACCGAAAACTTTACCTGTGCAAAAGAAGTTTCACCAGCACTGATGAGGTTAAGCAAAAGCAGAAGAATAAAAAATCTAAATGTACCGGTTCGTAAAAATGTATTCATATTCTTTGTCAACAGGTGAACCACAAATTTACTTTTAAATGATTTTAAAAAAAGGTTAATGAAATAATCAGATGTTAAAATCCTATGGGAGATCACCCAGTTGTGGCCTGATTATAATATCCTCTACACAGGCCTGCGGGGAAAGGCATGCTGCTGAATATACCATCCCGGCAATATCATTTACTTTCATAAGTCTCGTTGGTTCCCAATCACTGCCTGCCCAGGAAGATGTATAAACAGCACCAGGATATACCGAGGTTACTTTTATATTATAGGGTTTCATTTCTTCCCTGAGGTTTTTACTAAAACCCATTAAAGCAAATTTGCTGATGCTATAGGAACCTCCATTGTTATAGGCTTTTAATGCAGCAATGGAGCAAATGTTGAATATATGACCCGATTTATTTTTCATCATTGCCGGAAGCAAAGCCCTTGTTAAATGATAAGCGCTGTACAAATTAATGTTAATCATTTTTTCAAGTGTTCCTTCTTCTTCATTATAAATGCTTCCTGGAATGAACTGGCCTGCATTATTAATTAAAATATCAATTTGAATATTTTGGCCCAAAATCCAGTCAGCCAGTTTTTTGACTTCATTTTTTTCTGAAAGGTCAGCTACAAAATATTTAACAATTGCTCCGTTTTTTTTACCAAGTTCATCAGCAGTTTCAGCCAGTTCGTTTTCATTTCTTGAACATATAAAAATGGTGTTTTGGGCCAAAGCGAATTTGTCAGCCATTGCTTTTCCCATACCTTTGCTGGAGCCAGTAATTACAATATTCATTATTTTATTTCGTTGTTTATTAGGTGGTTTAGCAAATCTAAATTTTAAAATCTGCAATCTAAATTAAAGCTAAGTGAAATACCGGCATCTTTTTTTTGACCTTGATCACACTCTATGGGATTTTGATACTAATGCAAGAGAATCTCTTTTTGAATTATACCATCATTTTGAACTGGAATCCAAAGCTATTAGTCCTTTTAGCTTTTTTCTTGAAACATATTTAAATCATAATGCCATCTTATGGAGTCGTTACGAAAAAGGATATATTACTAATGAAGAATTAAAATGGAGAAGAATGTGGCGTACTTTGCTTGATTTTAAAATAGCAGATGAAAAATTAGCTAAAGAAATGAGCGCCTATTTTTTAGAAATACTTCCTACAAAAAAGAAAGTTTTTGATTACACTTTTGAAATACTGGAATATTTAACCCAAAAAAAATATTCGATCCATCTCCTTACCAATGGTTTTGAAAAAATACAATGGAGCAAATTAAATAATGCAGATCTTTCAAAATATTTTGAGCATGTAATTACTTCCGAAATTTCTAACTCTGTTAAGCCTAAAAAAGAAATATTTGATTATGCTTTGCATAAGACCGGTGGAAAAATTGAAGAAAGCATTATGATTGGTGATAACCTGGATGCGGACATTCTTGGTGCAAAAAATGCCGGTATGGATTCAATTTTTGTAAACCATATTAATGCAGAATGCAATGCAGAACCTACCTACATCATTCGTCATTTAAAAGAATTGGAATCTATTTTCTAAGTAAATATTATAATCCTTATTATTTTGCCCTGGGAATAGAAAGAGATTTCCATTTGTCATTCAGAATCATTTTGCCAAGGAAAATAATTTGACCTACATGCGATGAATAATGAGCCAATTGCCTGTTGATAGCATCCATAACTGTTAGAGGAGCATTTCTTATATAAACAGTTTTTCCAAGATCATCATTATCCAAAGTATTCAACGTATTAAGTAAACAATCCCAACCTTCATTCCACTTTACTAATAATTCTTCTTTGGTATTGATAACATTTTCAAATTCTGCATCTCGTTTTCGCCAATCTTTTTCTCCATCTGTATTTAGGAAATCAGTCCATCTCGACAGCATATTGCCCCATAAATGTTGTACAATATTGGCTATGCTATTGCTTTCCTGGTTATAGCACCAAAATAAATTTTCTTCATCAAGCTGATCAATTGTTTTTTCTGCAAGCGATTTGTATAATAAGAATTGCTGGGTTACACTTTCTAAATAGTCCATGCATAGATTAATTAAATGTGGATTAAAATGGGAGTATTTTGGTGAGATATATTTACTTGTTTTCCTGTATATTTTCCTCGTTTGCTGGCACTAGTGTGTTGATGGTTGCCAATACCGTTACGCCGCCTTTTACATTTTGATTAAGAGTAACATTGAGTTCAGTGCCAACAGGAAGCAGTACATCCACGCGGCTTCCAAACTTGATGAATCCCATTTCATTTCCCTGGTGTACTTTTTGCCCCACAGAAAGATAATTTACTATACGCTTGGCAACCGCACCGGCAATTTGTTTTACTAATATTTCAACATTATCACTTTTAATGACTACAGAGTGTCTCTCATTTTCTGTAGAAGATTTGGGATTCCATGCCACCAGGTATTTCCCCTTGTGATACTGACTGTATTCTACTTCTCCCGACATAGGAATTCTATTGATATGTACATTGGCAGGGCTCATAAATATAGATACCTGGAGTCGCTTATCTTTAAAAAATTCAGTGTCAGTTATTTCTTCTATTACCACCACTTTCCCATCTGCCGGGCATATTACCTGGTGATGCGCCACTGTGAAATTTCTTTTCGGGGACCGGAAAAAAGAGATGATAAACAATAGTAAAATGAAACTTACAATGAAAACAATCAATGTGACAACAGGCATAGAAGCGCTAAAGAAAAAGAAGACAATAATATTGGTGGCGCCAAAAATCAATGCGCCTAATGCAATGGACCTATAACCTTCTTTGTGTATATTCATCAGCTTTGTTTAAGTACAAATATAAAAACTGAAAAGTAGATGTAATGTTTTATTTTATTCATCTCATAAATAAGAAATAATAAATAGATACAAATGGTATGACTATCAGTAATGAATCAAAACGATCGAGAAAGCCACCGTGCCCCGGCATGAAATTACCACTGTCTTTTACAGAAGCCATACGTTTTATTTTACTTTCTAAAAGATCACCAAAAGTTCCAAACACTGAACTGCAAAGTGCTATAATCATCCAATCCGTTAACGAATAAATACCAATAGCTTTTCCAATCAATGATATGGTGATTACACATAAAAGAATTCCGCCAATAGTTCCTTCCCATGTTTTTTTGGGTGAAATTTTTGAAAGGGGATTTTTGCCAATAAATGAACCTACTATATAAGCCATTGTATCATTAATCCAGATTGAAAAAATAATTCCACAAGGAACAATTTTTAAAAAATTATCATCTTTTCCTGCTACAGGTGCCACGCGCAGTATGATCAATAATATGAAAGGAAGGGTAATATAAAATAAACCCAGTGGAATTCTAGATTTAAAATTTTCAGGATAAATTTTTTGCAAAAGTTTTATAAATTCATACCAACAACCAAAATGGATCAGGGTAAACAGAACAATAAAACTCCATTTATTCCAGAGCAGGCCGGTAAGCATTACAATGGCAAAGACTATTGCAGTAAGCGTTCGTGTTTTAAAAGTTTGTGTATCAAAAGCCATTAGTCAGTTTTTGGATTATTTTGTACCCAGTTTTGAAAATCATTAGGATCACCGGCGTCTTCTTCTGCATATTTTTTCTTTTGTAATAAAGAAATTTCCCTGAATTTTATAAATGCATATACAATGAGTATAAGTGCAATTATTCCTGCCCAAAGTGGGAAGTTCTCTTCGATATCTTTAGAAGATTTATTTCCGGCCATTGTTGTTACATAAAGTGCAGTAACCTGAATTCCATTATACAAAAAATGAAAAAGGATTGAAAGCCATATGCTGCCACTATAATAAAAAATGTATCCCAATACAATACCTAATGCAAAACGTACAAAAAATCCATAATAAGAAATATGGATAATACTAAATAAAATGGCTGTCAGAATAATAGCCATCCATGGATTTTTAAACCATCTTATAAAAATATTTTGCAATCCTCCACGAAAGCAGACTTCTTCAAAAATTCCGGGCAATAAGCCTATGACAATCATAGAAAACAGGTATCGGGGAAAGGAATTAATATTGATAAGGGCATCTTCCTGTGCTGCACGTGATGCTTCCATTGCTTTGAATTTAATTTCCAGGGTTTTAGGAAGTGGGATCATTTTATTGATTTCTGCCAGTGCTCCCGATAAAGGAAAAGTTAGAATTAGAATGCCAAGGACTAAAAAAAGTTGCTGGTAATTAATATTCTTATGGAACCCAATAAATTTTGATGGATTGCGGTAACAGATTATGGCAAAAATATATACCGGTAAAAAAAACATAAAAAAAGTAGAAATCACCTGCATCAGCATAATAGCATTGTAATACTTTGGATTAAGCATATCTGTTTCCATAGACATTAGCGGCCTGCCCGTCATGGCCATCCATAGACCTGCAGAAATTAAAGTACCCAGAATAAGACCGGCACCTATAAGGCCCAGGAAAATTCCTAACTGGCTGGGAAAACTAAAATTTCTTGAATTTCTATCTATTGTCATTTTCTCAATTTTTAAGTGCGTAAATTTACAGCCAAAAAATTAGTTTAAAGTTTAAAGTAAACAATTCAATCATTTGATACAAATAGGCAAGATACAACTCCCGGAATTTCCTCTCTTATTGGCACCCATGGAAGATGTGAGTGATCCGCCCTTTCGTGCGGTATGTAAAGATAACGGTGCTCACCTTATGTACACCGAGTTTATCAGCAGTGAAGGATTAATAAGAGATGCGATCAAGAGCAAAAAAAAATTAGACATATATGATTATGAAAAACCGGTAGGGATACAAATTTTTGGAGGTGATGAAGAAAGTTTATCACTGGCTGCGAAAATTGTAGATGCCACTAATCCTGATTTGCTGGACATTAATTTTGGCTGTCCTGTTAAAAAAGTTGCTTGCCGTGGTGCCGGAGCAGGTGTGCTGAAAGATGTGCCATTAATGGTGCGCCTGACTGATGCTGTTGTAAAAAGTACTTCTTTACCGGTAACGGTTAAAACAAGATTGGGCTGGGATGAGGACACCAAAAATATTGCAGAAGTGGCGGAACGTTTACAGGATGTCGGCATACAGGCTTTAGCCATTCATGGCCGCACACGCACACAAATGTATAAGGGTAGTGCAGACTGGACACTGATAGCCAAAGTAAAAGAAAATCCAAGGATTACCATCCCGATTTTTGGAAATGGAGATATTGATTCTCCTCAAAAAGCGTTGGAATATAAAAATCGTTATGGTGTAGATGGCATTATGATCGGGCGTGCGGCTATTGGTTATCCGTGGATATTTAAAGAAATAACACATTTTGTAGAAACAGGGGAAATACTCCCTTCGCCCACAGTGGAAGAAAGGGTGGCAGTTTGTAAAAAACATTTGATAAAATCGTACGAATGGAAAGGGCCGATAGTGGGTATTAATGAAATGCGCAGGCATTATACCAATTACCTGAAAGGTATGCCTAACATCAAAGAATTTCGCAGCAGGCTTGTAACGTTAAAAGAAAAGGATGAAATATTAGAAGTGCTTGATGAAATTGTGGTCCAGTATTCCGGGTATGAATTTATAAAAACACCGATCGAATTAATTAATTATCATGAGAAATGCCCGGTATAAAAACGAAGGCTGATTTTTTAAAAATTCAAATTCCTCAAAAAATTTCCTGCGGTGATACAGAGGAAGGAAAAATTTTAGAAAGATTTCCATTTGCATCTACTATGTATTTATAAAAATTCCATTTTGGTTCAAGATCATTCCAGCCATTTTTATTTTTATCCGTCAGCCATGTGTAAACAAGTTGCTTATTCTTGCCCGTTACATCATTTTTTTTAAAAAGAGGAAATGTTACACCGTAATTTAATTTGCAGAACTCAGCAATTTCTGCATCGCTTGCCGGCTCCTGACCTCCAAAATTATTTGACGGGAATCCCAGGATGATAATATCCTTTTTTTGTTGATGAAGTTTTTCAAGTTCAGCATATTGAGGAGTATATCCGCATTGGCTGGCAAGGTTTACAATCAAGACATTTTTTCCCTTAAATTTTTCAAATGAAATTTCTTCGCCGTTATTTAAAACACCTGTCAGGCTATAAAAATTTTCCGGCGCATCTTTTTGATTTTTATTTTCATGAATACTATTTCCAGACCGGGTTAGTTTCGCAATTTTCATTATTAAAGGGTATGTGGAATTAGATATTTTTTTTAAAAATTTCATGATTTTTATCCAAAAATACAATTTTTAAAAAGGGTTAATAGGAATGAGTTTCTTAACAACAATCTTGAATCAATTACTATAGTATAATTTTATTCGTTGGTTTTTTGATATTTCTGAAAGAATCAGCCTATGTAATGACAACTAATAAATCATGGTTAACTTTGATTTTATAATAAAATAATAAAATGGATAAAAAGGCTGAATACTTCATGCAACAGGCGCTTAAAGAAGCACAAAAGGCGTGGGATGCTAATGAAGTACCTATTGGTGCTGTGATTGTGATGCAGGATAAAATAATCGCTCGCGGATTTAACCAGGTTGAGACACTAAATGATGCTACTGCTCATGCTGAAATAATCGCTCTTACTTCTGCCTTCAATTTTTTGGGTGCAAAATACCTTCCTGATGCTACATTGTATGTAACCATTGAACCATGTACTATGTGTTGCGGTGCATTATATTGGAGCAAAATCGGGAAATTGGTTTATGGATCTTCTGATCCAAAACATGGAGGTCTTTCTTTACTAAACTCTGCAACTAAAAATATTAATCCCCTACACCCGAAAACGGAAATTGTAAAAGATATCCTTGCATCGGAATGTGTTATTCTATTGAAAGAATTTTTTAAAAGTAAAAGATAAAATTATCTGCAACTGAAATGCCTTTATTTTCTAACTGGCAAAGTGTTTGTGATAATATTTTAATGTTAAATTGAATCATTTTTTTTTAGCCTTTACGTGATAGGTATTTTTTTAAGTAAATTTGTAACTCTTTCATAATTATTAACTTTTAAAATAAATATTATGGCATTTACGTTATCGGCTCTTCCATACGGATATGATGCACTTGAGCCGCACATTGACCAACTTACTATGCAGATTCATCACGATAAGCATCACCAGGGTTATATTACTAACCTTAATAATGCAATTGCTGGTACGGAAAATGAAAATAAATCTCTTGATGATTTAGTTAAAAACGCAGGGAAAATCAGTGTTGCTGTTCGTAATAATGGCGGAGGACATTGGAATCATAGTTTTTTTTGGGAAATTTTATCACCAACCGGTGGTGGTAAACCCGAAGGAAAATTAGCAAAAGCAATTGATGACGCATTTGGTTCTTTTGAAGCGATGCAGGAAAAATTTAATGCTGCAGGTGCCGGGAGGTTTGGTAGTGGCTGGGCCTGGCTGGGCGTAAGTGATGGTAAATTGGTTATTTGTTCCACACCTAACCAGGACAATCCTTTAATGGATGTTGCGGAATGCAAATGCACACCAATACTTGGTTGTGATGTATGGGAGCATGCTTATTATTTGAAATATCAAAATAAAAGAGCTGATTATTTGAAATCATTTTGGAATGTAGTGAACTGGAAAAAAGTAGCCGAACATTTCGAAAAAGGGTAACTTATTCCCTATGTCTGTAGGCGCCATTATTTATTAATAATGGCGCCTTTTTTATGGTACCGGGTCATCGCCATGTCCGCCCCAGGGATTACAACGTACAATTCTTTTTAAAGTGAGCCACAGTCCTTTAATAGGGCCATATTTTTTTAAGGCTTCTATTCCATATTGAGAGCATGTGGGCGTATAACGGCAGGATGGTCCCATCCATGGGGAAATAATTAATTGGTATATTTTAATCAGCACTATAAATGGGAACGATACTATTTGTTTTACTAATTTCATGTACATAGCAAAGATACCGGAATTGCTATGTTCCTATTCTTAATGAGTGATAATTACGAAGAAGGGCTGAAAGAAACCAAAACAAAAAAGAAGGATAATATGCTTAAAAATTATGGCTTTACTCTTTCATATCCTCAGTCAAACCCTTATCTTTGCGCAAAATTTAGAGGATATATGGTTTCTAAAAGTTTGAAATCCTTACTGGTAGCAGTTTTTAGCATTATATTAATGTCCTGGACAGGTATCGCCTCGGCCCAGGAAAAACATGAAAATGGAGCTAAAACTGAAGAAAAATTTGATCCGACAAAAGAAATTTTAAATCATGTGCAGGATGCTTATGAATTTCACTTCTTTTCAATAGGTGATTTTCATGCCAGTATTTATTTGCCGGTAATTTTATATTCTCCTCAAAGAGGTTTCTCTGTGTTTTCTTCATCGAGGTTTGGTCCTGAAGGGAATGAAGATTATGATGGTTACCGTTTAGAAAATGAAAACAAGATTGTTCCGGTAGAAAATGGAGCAGTTGTTTATGACTTTTCACTTACACGAAATGTAGTTCAAACGATTTTGGCATTAATCATTTTTACTGTATTAATGATTAATGTGGCAAAAAAATACAAAAAAGGGTTTGGTGTCACTTCTGCTCCCAGCGGTTTCCAGGGATTTATGGAACCAATGATCACTTTTATAAGGGAAGAAGTAGCTAAAGTCAATTTGGGTAATAGATGGGAAAGATACATGCCTTACCTGCTAACTGTATTTTTCTTTATTCTTATTAACAGTCTTTTTGGAATGATACCAGGTTCTGCAAACGTTACAGGTAATATTGCTTTTACTTTTGTGCTTGGAATCATTTCATTGTTTGTTATTCTTTTCAGCACAACCGGTCATTTTTGGAAACATATTTTCTGGCCTCCGGGAATACCCTTTTTGGTCAAATTAATTTTGATACCTGTTGAAGTTGCCGGTGTTTTTATTATAAAACCGGGAGCTTTGATTATTCGTCTTTTTGCTAACATGGTTGCCGGGCATATTATCATTCTTAGTTTTATTTCTCTTATATTTATTTTTGGAGCCATGAGTGCCGTTGCCGGATGGGGATTTTCGCCCATCTCTATTCTGTTTACTGTATTTATTTATTTTATAGAAATATTAGTGGCATTTATACAGGCATTTATCTTTACAGCTTTAACGGCTATTTTTATAGGCCAGGGATTTGAAGGTAGCGATCACGATGTACACCATGATGATGGTGGAATATTATAAATTTTTTATTCATAAACAAAACCAAGTATTATGTCATTATTGACCTTGTTAACAGAAGTTGGATACTCTCACATGGGAGGCGCTATCGGTGCCGGTTTAGCTGCTATAGGAGCAGGAATTGGTATTGGTCAGATAGGTAAAGGTGCAGTAGAAGCTATTGCCCGTCAGCCGGAAGCAGCCAACGAAATTCGTGCTAACATGATTCTGACTGCTGCATTTGTAGAGGGTGTTGCCCTTTTTGCAGTTATTGCAGGATTATTGGCGGTTCTAAAAACTGCCTAAGCGCAAAATTTTACTGCATCCAAAGCACAGGGCGGAGGATGCAGTATTTTTATAATTTGTAATAAATAATTAATAATATAGTATGGAACTTTTACTGCCTAAACTCGGTTTAATTGTCTGGACACTTATTGCGTTTGGTATTGTGTTTTTTATATTGAAAAAATATGCCTGGAAGCCAATCCTGAATTCTCTGAAAGAGAGAGAACAAAATATTACTGATTCCATCTTATCTGCAGAGAATGTAAGAAAAGAAATGTCAGAATTAAAGAGTGAAAATGAAGCACTTTTGGCGCAGGCCCGTGAAGAAAGATCTCAGATGATGAGAGAAGCTAAGGAAACACGTGATAAAATAATTATGGATGCCAAGCAACAGGCCCGGCAGGAAACCGGCAAAATAGTAGCTGATGCACAAGCTTTAATTAACCAGCAAAAAATGGCTGCAATTACTGATCTTAAAAACCAGGTGGGTAACCTGGTACTTGAAGTAAGTGAAAAAGTGCTTCGCAGAGAATTAAGCAACAAAGCTGACCAGGAAAAATACATTCAGCAAATTACCCAAAATGTTGAATTGAATTAATTTATTTAGTTATGAATAATCCACGTTTATCACAGCGATATGCAAAAAGTCTTATTGATCTGGCTACTGAGTTAAAACAACTTGGAGAAGTTCATGCCGATATCTTATTGTTTCAGTTAATTTTAAAGAACCGTGATTTTGTTTTAATGCTTGATAGCCCTATCATAAAATCTGATAAAAAATATAAAATTATCAATGCGATAACCGGTGGAAAAATTTCTAAAATATCTGAAACATTTTTGCAATTGCTTTGCAATAAAAACAGGGAATCAAATTTGCCGGGAATTGTTACATCGTTCCTTACTCAGTATAATAAAATAAAGGGGCTTCATAATGCTAAATTAACTACGGCTTCTTCTATAAGTAAAGAATTAACCGATACATTTATTATTAAAATTAAGGCTTCATCTTCTTTTGACCATTTGCATTTAGAAACCCTGGTTGATGAAAAATTAATTGGAGGTTTTGTTTTAGAGATGGAAGGGAAATTAATTGATGCCAGTATATTAAGAGACCTGAATGATGTGAAAAAGCAATTTGCTAATAACGATTATATTCATAAGCTGAGATAGAATAACAGGAAATAAATAACTTAAAATAAAATAGAAAAATCTCTGGTTGTCCGGGGATTTTTTCTATTTGGATAAGTTCTGTTTTATAAAAGACGGATGCCATACGGCTAAACAAAAAAAGCCGCCTCATTGAACGAGGCAGCTTTTTAAAGCTTTTTTATAAAAGATATATTACTCTTCTGTAGTTTTTGTATCTTCTTCAGCGCCTTCTGTAGTTGTTTCAGCATTTACCGGTGCCACTTCAGGAGCTGTCTCTTTTACAGGTTCCGCTTTTTTTACAAAAACCGGACGACTGGCAACTTTTGCTTTTTTGTGAGTTTCCTGCCGTTTTGCAAATTCTGAATCATGTTCACTGCTCCATTTGGTAAATTTTTCCATAGCAGCAGCTTCATCAAATAAGCCAAGTGACACACCACGAAGCAAATGCTTCAGGTAAAGAACTCCTTTAAAGCTCAGGATACGACGAACAGTATCAGTAGGCTGTGCACCTTTGTGCAGCCATTCTAAAGCTTTTTGTCGGTCTACCTGTATACTAGCAGGAACAGTTAATGGATTGTAAGAACCTAGTTTTTGAATGAACTTACCATCTCGGGGGCTTCGGGAATCTGCAACTACAATAAAGTAAAATGGTCTCTTTTTTGAACCATGACGTTGCAATCTCATTTTTACAGCCATAAAAAATAGAAATTTTTTTGGGTTGTGATTAAATTTAGTTTCTAAAGGAAAGCGAAGATAAGAGGACTTAACCAAAAATACAAATCAATAATTAAATTATTTTTATAAACTATTCAATTTCAATAATATTTGAGTTTAATTTTTTTTTATTTTTTCCCTAAACCTGCCATTTTCCCCATGGGCATTTTATTCATCATTTTCATCATATTTTTCATTTGGTCAAATTGTTTTATGAACTGGTTAAGCTCAGCGATATCTTTTCCGCTCCCTTTTGCGATACGTTGTTTACGGCTGGGATTTATTAAATCGGGATTGCGACGTTCTTCCAGTGTCATTGAATTGATCATAGCTTCTATGCCCTTAAATGAATCATCATTAATATCAACATCTTTTATTTGTTTTCCTACACCTGGTATCATTCCCATCAAATCTTTCAGGTTGCCCATTTTTTTTATTTGATGTAGCTGGGTTTTAAAATCTTCAAAATCAAACTGGTTCTTCCTGATTTTCTTTTCCAGTTTTGCTGCCTGTACTTCATCAAATTGCTCCTGGGCTTTTTCTACAAGACTTACAATATCTCCCATACCTAAAATACGTTGAGCCATCCTTTCAGGATAAAAAATATCCAGAGTATCCATTTTTTCACCGCTGCTCACAAACTTAATAGGTTTATCCACGGTATATTTTATGGAAATGGCAGCACCACCGCGTGTGTCGCCATCTAATTTGGTAAGTACAACGCCGGTATAGTTTAACCGCTGATTAAAAGCAGCAGCCGTGTTTACGGCGTCCTGTCCCGTCATACTATCCACCACAAATAAAATTTCTTTAGGATTTAGCGCATCTTTTATATTAGCAACTTCAGTCATCATCACTTCATCGATAGCAAGACGGCCTGCTGTATCTATTATTACTACATTTTTATTTTTTGCTTTTGCTTCTTTAATGGCATTTTGTGCTATTGCAACCACGTCTTTATTATCTGGTTCGCTATATACGTCTACATTAATTTGCCCGCCTAAAATATTTAATTGTTCAATTGCGGCCGGGCGATACACATCTGCTGCGACTAATAAAGGCGATTTTCCTTTTTTTGTTTTTAGATAATTAGCCAACTTGCCACTGAAGGTGGTTTTACCACTTCCCTGCAAGCCTGCGATTAAAATAACTGCCGGATTTCCACTAAGATCCAGGTCAATTGCAACGCCACCCATCAATTCGGTTAGTTCATCTTTTACGATTTTTATCATTAACTGGCCGGGGCTTATTGCATTAATTACTTTTTCGCCGGCAGCTTTTACTTTTATCGTATCAGTAAATTCTTTGGCAATTTTATAATTGACATCCGCATCTACTAAAGCGCGGCGGATATCTTTTACAGTAGAAGCTATATTGAGCTCTGTAATTCTGCCCTGCCCTTTTAAATTTTTAAATGCGGAGTCTAAATGGTCGCTTAAGGATTCAAACATATTATTGAGTAATTAAATTATATAGAAGTTTGATAAAAAAAAGTGAACATATTAAATATTCACTTTTACAAAGTGCAAATTTATGAAAAGTTGAACTTAAAGTAAAAATTAGCCTGTCGGCTAAAAATTATGGGATAAAACTTTCATTCGCACCTGTTAAAAATGTTTTCGTTTCTTAATGTCCGAATGCAGAAATGTGTTTTGTTATTTGAATTCGAATCCAGGGTCCAGCAGTTTTTTTATAAAGAAACTAAATATTTTTAAGTATAAATTCTAAATATTTTGATGACTACCAGATGGAGGACTAATCTTCGGAGTAATTTTTAGGGGAAGTTTTTTGTCTCGCTGCGGTGCGCTACCTTCAGTCATCATAGGTGCTGACAAAGAAAGCTAAAATATTATGACGCTGGCTCAAACCTTTTATATTGAAATAAATGGATAAAAATAAAAGAGTGTCAGGTACCGATTATACAATTTGTTTTGGTCATAAACTGAAAGTACGATTATTTATTAATACATAAAATGTGTAATTAAGTTGTTATTAACATTTCCAAGACTAATATTGTATTTTTATATTAGTGATGCGCTATTTTCGTAACCATATCGGAAGGTTTTTTACTCTCATTGTTGCATTACAAATACTTAATATGAGTATTGATTCTCCTAGTGCTCAAATGCCACCTAATGCATCCGGTGCTGATAATTTCAATTATATAGATACTTATGTTGAATTTGTTGCCGAGGTTATTTTAAAATATAACAACGCAATTCCTGAAACAAAAAACAGGCAACAAAAAGAATGGCAAATGCAAAAGCAATTTGAGTTAGTATTCCAAAAAATTGAACCCATTACTATTACTTTCTTTGAAGAAAAAGCTGAAAAATGTTTTTTAAATTCCTCTGATAAATATGCATATTTATTTATAAAAGAGATTAATCCTCCACCTCCCAAGGCATAATTTTTTTGTGAAACTTTCCTGGTTTACCTAATTCCTTTTTTTGAAATCTATTTCTTCAATGCGACAATATTCATTGTCCGTTGCAGGAGTAAACGTTCTCTTATTTCCTTATCAAAAACAAAACTGATGACAAAGGGTTGCCTGTTTGTTGTTTTCATTTTCTGCATCCATATTTCATATAGCCAGCATATTTTAAAGTTAAGCGGGCAGGACACTTTAAAACAAACTATGCAGCAGGCTGAGGGTTCATTTCTTACCAACAACCTTTCTTTAATTGCCCAGAAATACAGTATTGATTCTGCAAAGGCTACTGTTATTACTGCTAGATTATATGATAACCCTGAGTTTGATTATTCAAACGCATTTTACAATACAATCAACCACCGGTTCTTTGAACCGGAAATGAATATCCAGGTTTCTCAATTGATACGGCTTGCAGGCAAAAGAAATAAAGTCATTACCCTGGCTAAGTCCGGAATTGATATAGCCAGGTTCCAGTTTTATGATTTGCTGAGAACACTTCGGTATATTTTGCGGAATGATTTTTATAATATTTATTTTTTAGAACAATCGTCCAAACTATACCAGTTGGAAATTTCTTCCTTGCAGAAAATGGTGCCTGCATTTGAAGACCAGGTTAGTAAAGGTTATATGGCAAAAATGGACGTGTTAAGAATAAAATCCCAACTCTATACCTTACAGGCAGAATATAATGCCCTGCAAACAAATATTGATATTATCCAGGGGGAATTAAAATTGATATTAAGGGTTCCTGCTGACAAGTTTATTCTTCCGCAGGCAGACACATCAATCTTAAACAGGCCTGTTCTATCTAACTTAAATTACCAGGAATTGATTGATACTGCCATTATGAACAGACCTGATTTGAAATTATTGAATGCTAATATTCTTTTCAATAATAATAATCTTACTCTTCAAAAAGCATATGCAAAACCTGATCTTACGGTGAGTGTAGCTTATGACAGGCAAGGCAGTTATGTACTCAATTATAATTCCATTGGTATTGGGATTCCTATTCCTTTTTTTAATCGAAACCAGGGTAATATAAGCAATGCAAAAATTCAAGTAGAACAAAGTAAAGTGCAGTATGAGAGTGGCCTTGACCAGGTTAATAGCGATGTGACTACAAATTATATAACTGCATTACGCTCAGAAAAATTATTGTTGAGTTTTGATCCAAAATTTGATGCGGATATTCAACACATGATATAGGAAGTGACCATCAATTTCCAAAAGAAAAATTTGACGATGCTTGAATTTTTGGATTTCTATGATTCTTATAAGCAAAATATTTTACAATTAAATCAGCTCCGCTTCAATAAAATGAGCGCTTTGGAACAGCTCAATTTTTCAATTGGTAAAATTGTATTTAACTAATAATACGTATTTAAAACACCGGTTATTCAAATTAAAATTTTAAAAATGATGCTTCAAAATAAAATATTTCTATCTTTTTTATTGGCTACAAATTTCCTGGCCTGCAGTTGTAACAGCGATCGGGGGAAAGAGGTCTCAAAACAAAAATATGTTATTGCCGATTCGCTCATGAAAACGCTGCAAATAGATACTGTTATGAATTGTCCGCTCGTAAATTCATTAACACTTACAGGAAAGGTATCCTTCAATGAAGATAAGGTAAACAGGATTTTTCCGATGGTGAGCGGAATTATTACTGATGTAAATTTTCAGTTGGGCGACTATGTGCAAAAAGGCCAGAAATTAGGTGTAATAAGAAGTAGTGAAATGGCAGGTTATGGAAGTGACATTATCACTTCAAAAACCAACTTGCTCATAGCGCAGAAAAATATGGATGCTGCAAATGATATGTACAAAAGTGGTCTTATGTCTGAAAAAGATTATATAACTGCACAGCAATTATATAAGCAGGCAGAAGCACAACTGGTAAGGTCAAACGAAGTTCTCCAGATAAACGGAGGCAACACACAGGGAGAGTTTATAGTTCGGGCCCCCATAAGTGGTTTTATTGTTGAAAAACAAATCAACAGTAACATGGCAATCCGTAATGATAATACTAATAATTTATTTACTATTTCAGATCTTAAAAATGTTTGGGTAATTGCTAATGTATATGAATCAAATATTACCCAGGTTCACATGGGGGATGATGCAGAAGTGACGACACTCTCTTATCCCGGAAGAGTATTTAAAGGGAAAGTTGACCAGATTTTGAATGTACTCGATCCTACCAATAAAGTAATGAAAATACGGGTTGTGTTGCCTAATGACGATTATGCATTGAAACCAGAAATGTTTGCAAGTGTGAATGTCATTAATAAAAATAATAGTGATGCTTTATGTGTTCCTTCAAGTGCATTGATTTTTGATCAAAGCCAATATTTTATTTTGGTTTATAAAAGCCCTTCTGATGTAAAAGCAACTCCTGTAAAAATTATAAGTTCCAATGCAGATAGAAGTTACATTTCGGGAGATGTTCAGGCAGGAGATAGAGTGATTGCTTCTAATGCAATCCTTATTTATGAAGCAATGAATGATTAAAATTTAAAAGAAGACCATGTTAAAAATTCTTAAGTCTGTTATAGCATTTTCTCTCAAGAGAAAATATTTTATCATATTTTCCACGGTGGTTTTACTGGTGATGGGAATTATCACTTTTAAAATAATGCCCATTGAAGCATTTCCAGATGTGACTAATACTGAGATCACTATCATTACGCAATGGCCAGGCAGAAGCGCCGAAGAAATTGAAAAATTTATTACCATTCCTATCGAGATTTCGATGAATCCTGTACAGAAAAAAATAAGTTTACGATCAACAAGTATATTCGGACTATCCTATGTGAAATTGGTTTTTGATGATGGGGTTACCAATGACCAGGCAAGAATACAGGTAAATGATCTCATCTCCAATGCAGATCTTCCACCAGGCGTTTCGCCATCTATTCAGCCTCCTACAGGCCCTACCGGTGAAATATTCAGATATACTTTAAAAAGCAAAATAAGAGATAGCAGGGAACTCAAAACTTTACAGGATTGGGTAGTGGACAGGCAAATAAGATCTGTACCCGGTGTTGCAGATGTGGTGAGTTTCGGAGGGGAAACAAAAGCTTATGAAATAAGAGTGGATCCCGGAAAATTAAGCAACCTGGGTATCACGGCATTGGATGTATATAATGCAGTAACTAAAAGTAATATCAATATTGGTGGCGATGTAATTAATATCAACAACCAGGCATATGTAGTGCGCGGAATAGGATTGTTAAATGATATCAATGAAATAAAAAATATAATTGTAGAAAATGTAAACGGGATACCGGTATTGGTAAAAGATATAGCGGATGTAGAGATTTCTAACCTGCCCCGCCTGGGCCATGTAGGAAGAACAGACGGACTATATGATTCAACCGGTAAAAGAATTATTACCAATGAAGATGATGCGGTAGAAGCAATCATTTTAATGCGAAAAGGGGAGAACCCAAGCCAGGTAATGAAAGCATTAAAAGAAAAAATTCAGAAGATAAATGATAATGTGTTACCTCAGGATACTAAAATCGTGCCTTATTATGACCGAGAAGATTTAATTCATTTTGCTACCGGTACCGTGCTGCATAACCTTGTGGAGGGAATATTGCTGGTAACTTTAATTGTGTCACTCTTTATGTTTAACTGGCGTACTACTTTAATTGTATCCATTGTAATACCGCTTGCTTTACTTTTTGCTTTTATATGCCTGCGGCTTATGGGCATGTCGGCAAATCTCCTTTCTTTAGGCGCTATTGACTTTGGTATTATCATAGATGGGGCAGTCGTCATGGTAGAAGGGATCTTTGTAATTCTTGACCAGAAGGCAAAAGATATGGGAATGGCCAGGTTTAATAAAGTTTCTAAATTAGGCTTAATAAAAAATAAAGGCGCAGAGTTAGGTAAAGCAATCTTTTTTGCCAAATTGATTATTATCGCTGCCCTGTTGCCTATATTCTCTTTTCAAAAGGTAGAAGGCAAATTGTTTTCACCACTTGCTTATACGCTAGGTTTTGCCTTACTCGGAGCTTTGATAGTTACTTTAACACTGGTTCCTGTATTGATAAGTTTATTATTGCGAAAAAATATTCATGAAAAGCATAACCCGGTTGTTAATTTTTTAAGTCGCTTTATGCTTAAAAGTTTTGCTTTCACTACCAGGCATAAACGTACTTCCATTTTTATTTCCATAGTTGTAATTGCGGTTGGTTTATTCTCTTTTAAATTTTTGGGTACTGAATTCCTTCCTGAACTTGATGAAGGTTCTATTTATGTAAGAGTGCAATTGCCGTATAGTATTTCACTTGATAAATCTGTTGAAATAGCCAACCAGGTTCGTAAAAAAATAATTCAGTTTCCACAGGTAAAATATGTGGTTTCTCAAACCGGCAGGCCAGATGATGGCACCGATGTAACCGGATTTTATAACAATGAATTTGATGTTCTTTTATACCCGGAAGATTCCTGGAAGCCAAAAATTACTAAGGAACAATTGGTAGATACTATGAATAAGGCGTTAAGTTTTATTCCTGGCGCCGATCTGAATTTCTCCCAGCCGATAACTGATAATATTGAAGAAGCCGTATCGGGTGTAAAAGGATCTATTTGTGTAAAAATATTTGGGGATTCCCTCAATTACATGGAAGACAAGGCAACCCAGGTATATGAAATTTTAAAAGGAGTGAGGGGTATCGAGGATCTTGGTGTAATAAAAAATCTTGGGCAGCCGGAATTGGATATTGATCTTGATCAACAGAAAATGGCTTTGTATGGTGTGGCTACTGCTGATGCCAATGCGGTAATTGAAATGGCAATTGGAGGAAAAGCCGCCTCACAGTTATATGAAGGAATCGAAAAATTTGATATACGGCTACGGATACCCGAAGAATTCAGGAGATCAGAAACTGATATTGGCAACCTGATGGTGCCAACCGAAAGTGGTTCCAAAGTGCCTGTAAAAGAAATTGCCACTATTACCACCAAAACAGGACCCTGCCTTATTTTCAGGGATGCCAATGAGAGATATTCGGCAGTAAAATTTTCAGTGAGGGGAAGAGATATGGGAAGTGCCATAAAGGAAGCCCAGAAAAAAATTTATAAATACGTGCAATTAAAAAAAGGGTATGCAATGACCTGGGAAGGAGATTTTGAAAATCAACAACGGGCCGTAAAAAGATTACAGCAAGTGGTACCCATTAGCCTCTTACTCATTTTTCTCTTACTATTTTCCATGTTTGGTAATTTTAAAGATGCCGGATTGGTGTTTTTGAATGTCCCTTTTGCAATAGTAGGTGGTATCGCCGCTTTGTTTATTACCGGGACTAATTTCAGTATCTCAGCAGGAATTGGCTTTATAGCTTTGTTCGGAATATGTATTTTATTTGGGGTATTGTTAATTACGGAGTTTAAACACAATCTGGATCTGAGAAGGAAGGGACATCATCAATCATTATATACTGCTATCAGGCTGGGTGTAAATTCAAGAGTACGACCTGTAATGATGACAGCATTAATGGCTGCTATTGGTTTGTTGCCTGCTGCTATTTCTCATGGTATTGGTTCAGAAAGTTCAAGACCCCTAGCAAGGGTAGTGATAGGCGGAATTATTTGTGCAATGTTCTTTTCTCTTTTAATTTTTCCTCATTTTTTTGCCAGAGCCTATAGGAAGTTTGATGTTCTGCACAAAACTGATGAAAATGAAAATAATATGTAGTCTTAATTTGTAAAAGTGAATATTCCCAGGATTATATGCAGTGCTATACTATTTTTAGTTATTTCTAAAAATAGTATAGCGCAAAGAGTAGTTGAGCAGGGTTTTTTACCTGCCTCTGAAAATTTTAACAGGGGGCGTTTTAATTTTGTTGTTATCAGTGAAGCCGGTATTGGTACACTTGCTACAATTGGGTTAGAATATCTTTGGTATAAAAAATTTCCAAGAAGTCGTTTTCATTTTTTTAATGATAACGATGAATGGCTTAATATGGATAAAGTCGGCCATGCCACTACTGCCTATAATATTTCGGCATTTCAATATAACCTGATGAGATGGAGCGGTGTAAAAAAAAGTTCATCCATTTGGATTGGGGGAGCTACAGGACTTGCTTACATGTCAATGATTGAGATACTTGATGGATTTTCATCCCAATGGGGGTTTTCTAAGGGCGATATGTTAGCTAATATTGCAGGCACCGCTATTTTTGTTGCACAGCAATCTGCCTGGCAACAACAAAGAATACAAATGCAATTTTCATATCATAATTCTATTTATGCCCAATACAATCCAGGGGAATTAGGTGAAAATTTACCGCAGCGTATGATAAAAGATTATAATGGGCAAAGCTATTGGCTTGCCTTCAATATTTCGTCTTTTCTCGGTAAAACCAATTTTCCTAAATGGATAAACGCTGATATAGGTTATGGTGCAGAAGGTATGACAGGAGCGGTTATCAATCCTTCTCTTTTGGATGGCAAAACTATTCCTGCCTTCACCCGGCAAAGAAAGTTATTTTTTAGTGCCACTGGTGCTTTTACCACAAAAAATAATATCTCTTATCCATCCTGGTTAAATATTTTTAAAGTTCCTGCGCCCGTGATGGAATGGAACTTAACAAAAAATACAATAAAATTTAACCCATTTTATTTTTAGATATTACTGCCAATGTAGGGGAGGATGATGCCTGCCAGGAAAGAGTATCGATTTAACCCGTTTGTAATTTTTTGTGACTGGTTCAAAACATACAGGTAATAGATAAATCCTGCAATAGGTTTATAGGATGATTTTCATTTTTGGTTTCAAAAGTGGTCAAAACTGATTTGTTTTTTGTCATAGAAATTACCAGTGGGAATCTAAATGTTTTGAGAACTATCATATAATTACCTGATTCCGGTCATACCTGTTCCCGATTCTGTTAGTGATTTTTACAGGGACTAAATTTTTTTTTATTAAAACTTCAGTAAAAGCATTTCCTACCTGCTTTCATTGTGGCGATGATTGCACCACCCTTATAATTAAGGGTGAAAAAAATTTTTGTTGCGAGGGCTGTAAGCAGGTTTACCTTTTGTTGAACGAGAATAATTTATGCAGCTATTATAACTTTGAAAAGAACCCCGGAATAAAGGTTAAAGGCAAATTTTTAAATAATCGCTTTGATTACCTGGATGACGATGCTGTAATTCAAAAACTCATCAGTTTTAGAAGTGACAGCCAAACTAACGTAAGTTTTTTATTGCCACAGATGCATTGTTCTTCCTGTATTTTTTTGTTGGAAAATCTACATAGAATAAACCCCGGGATAACGAGTTCTCAAACCAATTTTCAGCGTAAGGAAGTTTTTATCAGTTATAATGAAACATTAATTTCATTGCGCGAAGTAGTAGAGTTACTTGCGTTTATTGGTTATGAGCCTTTTATTAGCTTAAGTGACTCGGGGCAAAAAAAAGATTCAAAGTTTGACCGGAAACAAATATTTAAAATTGGAGTAGCCGGCTTTTGTTTTAGCAATATTATGATGTTGAGTTTCCCGGAATATTTTTCCGGGGGAATAATTGAGGAGCACGGATTAAAAGAAACATTTTCCTGGATTATTTTTGGATTATCGCTTCCGGTACTTTTTTATAGTGCATCGGATATTTTTAGAACTGCTTTCAAAGGATTGCAACAAAAGAGCGTTAATATAGATGCACCCATTGCACTCGCTATCATCATAACATTCTGCAGAAGTTATTATGAGATTATTACCGGCACGGGGGCTGGATACCTCGATTCCGGATCAGGAATTATATTTTTTATCCTTATCGGGCGGTGGTTTCAGAACAAAACTTATGAGGCACTTTCTTTTGACAGGGATTATCAATCTTATTTTCCTTTAGGAGTAACCGTTTTAAGAAACAAAAAAGAGGTGAATATCCCGGCTACAAAATTGTGTAAAGGAGATATAATAGTGGTGAAGAATGAAGAAATGGTGCCTGCGGATGCAGTATTGGTTAATGGGCAGGCTTTTATCGATTATAGTTTTGTGAGTGGCGAAAATATCCCTTTAACAAAGAGTGTTGGCGATATAATTTATGCTGGTGGCAAGCAAATAGGTGCCTCATTAAAACTACAGGTAGTCAAAGAGTCTTCGCAAAGCTATATTACCCGGCTATGGAATAATGAAGTGTTTGGCAAATCGAAAAATGCTGCTAAATCTTTTATTCATCCGTGGAGCAGGTATTTTACAACTGCTTTATTTATAGTTGCAACTGGGGCAGCAATTTTCTGGTATTTGAATGATCCGTCTAAAATCTGGCCGGTAATTACATCTGTTCTAATTGTGGCTTGTCCATGTTCTTTATTGCTTTCGGCTACATTTACTTTTGGAAATATGCAGCGGATTTTCGGGAAGCATAAGCTTTTCCTGAAAAATGCAACAGTCATTGAAACGCTTGCCGGTATAGATACCATTGTATTTGATAAAACCGGAACTATTACACAAAGTAATATTGCTGATATAAAATTTACTGGCGAAGATTTGACGTTGGACGAAAAACTTCTTTTAAAGAAGATTACAGCGCAATCATCTCATACTTACAGCAAACTCATTACCTCTTCTTTTGAGGATGAAGTAATGAATGATGAAGTAGCAGCGATAAATGATTTTAAAGAATATGCGGGTAAAGGTATTTCCGCTACTGTAAATAATATTCCTGTAAAGGTGGGCGCCCCAACATTTATTAATAAGAATGGCAAGTCAATATCAAAAAATGAGGGCTCCCGGGTGCATGTGATGATTGGGGACTCTCCAAAAGGATATTTTGAAATACAAAATAAATACAGGGAAGGATTTGAAGATTTAGTGAGGGAACTTCACAAATCCAATTATGAGATGCATGTATTATCGGGAGACAATGATGCAGAAAGACAAAGGCTCAGGGAAATATTCAACTCCAAATCTTCTTTATGTTTTAATGCATCACCCCAGGATAAATTGGATTATATAAAAAAATTGCAGGATGCTGGCAAAAAAGTCCTGATGATAGGGGATGGCCTTAATGATTCAGGTGCATTAATGCAAAGCAATGTTGGTATTGCCGTGAGTAATAATGCAGCCCGGTTTACTCCTGCGTGCGATGCTATTATTGATGGAGAGGCGGTGTATAAAACAGCTCGTTTTATTGATTACGCAAAAGCGGGCAAAAAAGTGGTAGCTGCCGGATTTGCATTATCCATTCTTTACAATTTTATTGGATTGTCTTTTGCGGTCCAGGGAAAGTTGGATCCTGTTGTGGCAGCTATTTTAATGCCTGCCAGTAGCATCAGTATTGTCGCATTGGCAAGTTTGCTATCTTCTTTTGTTGCAAGACTAAAAAAACTATGATACTTAAAACGATTATTAAAAACTGAGGCAAATCATATACTGGATTGATAATTATCATTTTTGTAAATGAGTCATGCAGCTATTTTTGAGATCAATTAAATCTATTTTTTTGAGCGCATTATTTATACTTATCGGCATCAGCATCCTGGTTGCAGCGGTTTTTCTCATTGCATTTTTATGGTCAGTTAATGATGGCCAATACGATGATGATTATACGCCATCCGTAAGAATGCTGTTTGATGATGAGCTCACTTCCGACAATACAGAATCAATAACAGAAAAATAACCAAAACAACTAAAACAGATGCAGGTAGAAAAATTTTATTACGATAATAGAATAGTCAAAAATTTTGCCTATGCCACTATGTTCTGGGGGGCAGTGGGAATGCTTGTGGGCCTTTGGGTGTCACTGGAATTAGTATTCCCGTCCCTGAATATTACCAGGTACGGTTCATTTGGCAGATTAAGACCATTGCATACGAATGCAGTAATTTTTGCATTTGTGGGAAACGGTATTTTTATGGGTGTGTATTATTCATTACAAAGGCTTTGCAAAGCCAGGATGTTTAGTGACAAGCTTAGCAAAATACATTTTTGGGGTTGGCAATTAATAATACTTGCTGCTGTCATTACTCTTCCTTTAGGCATTACCAGCAGCAAGGAGTATGCAGAACTCGAATGGCCAATTGATATTGCAATCACCGTTATTTGGGTGGTATTTGGATGGAATATGTTTGGTACCATTATTAAAAGAAGAGAAAAGCATTTATATGTAGCAATATGGTTCTACATAGCTACATTAGTAACAGTGGCTGTCCTTCATATTGTAAACTCTTTTGAATTGCCTGTTACGCTTTTTAAAAGTTATTCATGGTATGCAGGTGTCCAGGATGCATTGGTGCAATGGTGGTATGGCCATAATGCAGTGGCCTTCTTTTTAACGACTCCTTACCTGGGATTAATGTATTATTTCTTGCCGAAGGCAGCGAACCGGCCTATTTATTCTTACCGGCTTTCCATAGTCCATTTCTGGTCTCTCATATTTTTATATATCTGGGCAGGACCGCACCATTTACTATATACCGCTTTGCCTAATTGGGCGCAATCTCTTGGTACCGTATTTTCTTTGATGCTTATTTTCCCGAGTTGGGGAGGTATGATCAATGGATTGCTTACCCTTCGCGGAGCATGGGATAGAGTAAGAGACGATGTTATTCTAAAATTTATGGTAGTGGCTGTTACTGCATATGGTATGGCAACTTTTGAAGGACCGATGCTTTCATTAAAGAGTGTGAGTGCGATCAGCCATTATACTGACTGGATTATTGCCCATGTTCACGTAGGGGCATTGGGATGGAATGGTATGCTCACTTTTGGTATCCTATATTGGTTGATACCCAGGATTTTTGGAACTAATTTATATTCAAAAAAATTGGCAGCCAATCATTTCTGGCTGGCAACCCTTGGAATTATATTTTATGTAGTTCCTCTATATTGGGCAGGCTTTACTCAAAGCAGCATGTGGAAACAATTTACAGAAAGCGGACAGCTAAAATATTCATTCCTGGAAACAGTGACCTATTTGAAACCATTTTATGCAATGCGTTCTTTGGGAGGTACATTGTATTTGATTGGTGCGCTTCTGATGATCTACAACTTATACAAAACTGTAAGAGCAGGTAAACTGGTAGCGAATGAAGCTGCTGAAGCGGCACCGCTTGAAAAAATAAAAGCAGCAGCACATAGTCATGAACACTGGCATAGGGTAATAGAAAGAAGGCCTGTACAGATGTTAATACTCAGTTTGATTGTTATATTAATTGGCGGCGCTGTAGAAATAATTCCTACATTTTTGGTTAAATCCAATATCCCGACAATCAGTAGTGTGAAACCTTATACTCCGCTTGAATTGCAGGGACGTGATATTTATGTAAGAGAAGGATGCTACCTGTGTCATTCTCAAATGATAAGACCATTTCGTTCTGAAACAGAAAGATATGGGGAATACTCAAAAGCCGGTGAGTTTGTCTATGATCATCCGTTTCAATGGGGGAGTAAACGAACAGGGCCCGACCTTGCAAGGGAAGGTGCAGGTAACTTAAAAAAATCCAATGGCTGGCACTTCCGGCATCTGCGTGAACCTTCTTCAATGAGTGAGGGTTCTATTATGCCATCTTATTCTTTTATGTTAACGCAAAACCTGGATACTTCTACCACTGCTGCTAAAATCAGGGCTATGCAAACCCTTGGGGTACCTTATGCTAAAGGGTTCGATAAAATAGCCAATAATATTTTGATGAAACAGGCAACCGGAATTGCGGATAATTTAAAAACAGACAGCATTCTTATTTCTCCTAATAAAGAGGTGATCGCATTGATTGCTTACCTGCAGAGATTGGGTACAGACATTAGTAAAATCCAAAAATAAAAGAAAACAACATGTTCAAGTTTATTCAAAAATATACAGAAACAATAAAAGATGTAGAAATATATCCCATGATTTCCCTGCTCATTTTTTTTATATTTTTTGTAGTACTGCTATGGTTTGTTTTAAAAATGAGCAAAGAAAGAATAGATACTTTATCAAACATCCCACTCGATGAAACTGAGGAACCAACGTCTAACATTTTATAAAGAATATTTTATGAGATTTAAAAGAAACCTTAATAAAAAAATTTACATTGCCATTCTTGCCGGAATGTTTACAATGACATTGCAGGCTCAAAGTCCTGCAGAAACTGCCGCGGCAACTACCTCTTCCGATAATCATGCGCAGACGTTAATGATAGTAGTAGCCTTCCTGCTTGCATTTGTGATATGGGGACTGGGTCAGGTAGTAACTACTTTAGCCCGGAAGACTTTAGAAAAAAATAAAGAGGCCAATAAGGTATTGCCAACCGTATTGGTGCTGGCTTTTTCTTTATGGGGTTATTCTTCCCAGGCGCAGGAAAAGGTTGCTGAAACAGTAAAAACATTACCCAACTATGGAGGTATGTCGGCTAACGATTTCTGGTTGTTGGCCTCAGTTATTTCAACAGAGATTATCATCATCATTTTTTTATTGTTTTTTATAAAAAGGTTTGAAAGGGAATTATTGCCCCAGAAAGCAAAAGCGAAGTCTGCAGCATTTAGTGCCTGGTGGTCGCGGATAGATAAAAAGTTATTCACCAAAGCCGTGCCCATAGAAAGAGAGGCAGATATTTTATTGGATCATGATTATGATGGAATACGGGAATTAGATAACGCATTACCACCCTGGTGGAAATATGGTTTTTATATCACCATAGGCATAGCTATTGTTTATTTATTGAATTATGAAGTTTTAGGTTATGGGGAAAATCCAACCCAGGAATATAATGAGGAGATGGCAAAAGCAAAAATACAGATGGAAGCCTATGCTGCAAAAAGTGGGAATACGGTGGATGAAAATAATATAAAAATGCCCGGAAGCGATGGACTTGCAAAAGGCAAAGAGATTTTTACAACTACTTGCTGGCCTTGCCACGGTAAACTGGGCGAAGGTGGTGTAGGACCTAATCTTACGGATGATTACTGGCTGCATAAAGGCTCATTAAAGGATATTTTTGAATCGATAAAAAACGGTTATCCTGATAAAGGGATGCAGTCCTGGGAAAAAACATTTTCTGCAGTACAAATTAATGACCTGGCTGGTTATATTAAATCATTGCGGGGTACTAATCCTCCGAACGGAAAAGCGCCGCAGGGAGACCTATATACAGAGGATGCAGACTCTGGTTCGCCTTCTATAAAAAAATAGATACGATAAACCATGGCTGAAACAACAACACCATATACGCAGGAAAGTTTCAGAGATTCTGTTGCTACCATCTCGCACGAAGGAAAGCGGAATTTTATTAATCCTAAAAAACCTAAAGGAAAACTTTATAATTTACGAACCTGGTTTTCGGTTTTTTACCTGGTTACATTTTTCACGTTGCCTTTTATTAAAGTTCATGGTGAACCCCTTTTGATGATCAATATCCTTGAGCGCAGGTTCATCATTTTTGGTATGATCTTCTGGCCACAGGATTTTTTCATTTTTGGTATTGCCATGCTCACGTTCATCGTGTTTATTATTCTTTTTACTGTGGTTTTTGGACGTATTTTTTGTGGTTGGGCCTGCCCGCAAACCATTTTTATGGAAATGGTTTTTCGCAAAATCGAGTATTGGATAGATGGAGATTCCGCTCAGCAAAAAATCCTGAAGAAAATGCATTGGAATGCAGAAAAAATCAGGAAGCGTTCTTTTAAATTTATTATTTTCTTTATTCTGTCATTTATTATTGCCAACTTCTTCCTGGCATATTTGATCGGCATGGATCAGTTGTTAACCTATATAGAACACCCTGCCGCCAATGTGGGCACCCTGGTTTCTTTAATGATTTTTACCTCTGTTTTCTTTTTTGTGTATTGGTGGTTTCGCGAACAGGTATGTATAGTGGTATGTCCTTATGGAAGATTGCAGGGCGTATTGCTGGATCCAAATTCCATTGTAGTAGCCTATGATTACAAGCGTGGCGAACCCAGGGGGAAAATTGGGAAGAGTGTCGGATTGAAGGAGGCGGGTAAGGAGGAATGCAAGTGTGATAATTGTAATTCTTCGTCATGTAGTAAACTGGAGACACCCGCGCCTGAAGTTCAGTTACATGGCGATTGTATTGATTGCTTTGCCTGTGTAAGAGTTTGCCCTACCGGGATCGATATAAGAAATGGGACTCAATTGGAATGTGTCAACTGTACTGCGTGTATAGATGCGTGCGATGCCATCATGACCAGTGTTCATAAGCCGAAAGGCCTGATACGGTATGCTTCTGAAAATACTATAAAAGAAGGTAAGAAGTTAAAATTCACCAATCGTATTAAATCTTATACCGCTATTCTCAGCCTTTTGATTGCCCTACTCGTGTTCTTGATGGTGAGTCGTTCAGATGTAGATGCTACTTTAATGCGGACTGCGGGCATGACTTATACTTCACTGCCGGATGGGCGAATCAGTAATCTCTATAACCTGAAACTGGCTAATAAGACCCACGAGAATATTCATGTGTTTTTGAAACTTGAAAACCTGCCGGGCGAAATTCAGTTGATCAATAATAATCACCCGGTAATAAAAAAGGAAGATTATATGACGTTGCAGTTTTTTGTGAAGCTAAACAGGAAAGACGTTACCAGTTGGGAAACACCTGTAGTTATTGGATTATATGATTCAATTCATAAAATAAAGACCATTACGGCAAAGTTTATCGGACCGGAAGTATATCAATAATGTATTACAATTTAAAACTGAAAATATGAACTGGGGATATAAAATAATGTTGGTCTATATTGTTTTTGTTGCAGGCATCCTGTTATTGGTCTTCAAATCATCTTCACAAAAGGTAGATTTGGTTACCGAAAATTATTACCAGCAGGAACTTAAATACGAACAAAAAATAGACGAGGCCGAAAGAGCTCAATCACTTTCATCGCCATTAAAATACGAGGTAAATAATAATGCGCTTACTGTTTATTTCCCTGAAGAAATGAATGGCGTAAAATTAAAGGCGCAGGCGCTAATCTATTATGCTGCCGATGAAGCCAAGGATAAAAATTATAACCTGGAAACTGGTAATGGGAAAATGGTGATCGACTTACCTGCCAGCGACAAGGGGATGTACGAATTAAAAATGGATTGGACTGCCGATAACATCAAATACTATTCGGAGCATAAATTTTTTATTAAATGATCAGCCTGTTCATAACTGCATTTGTAATTGGCGGCCTTGGCAGCGTACACTGTGTGGGTATGTGTGGTCCGCTGGCTCTCTCGTTGCCAGTAGTTGGCAGCAGTGTATCTTCAAAATTCACTGCTACACTTTTGTACAATAGCGGGCGAATAGTAACGTATGCTGCACTGGGCGCTTTGTTTGGTATGGTTGGCAAAACCTTTGCCCTCTTTGGATACCAGCAAGGGTTGTCTGTTGTATTGGGCACTGTTATCCTGATTTTTTTAGTGATCCCAAAGCAGAGCAACCTGTTTAATAAAGCCAATATATTCGTTAGTTTTTTTTATCAATTAAGGGCTTCCCTGGGAAAATTATTTGCCAGGAAAAACTATCAATCAGTATTTTTTATCGGCCTGCTCAATGGCCTGTTGCCATGCGGCCTGGTGTATATGGCGATAGCCGGCGCGGTGGCTACGGCTTCGGTAGGCAACAGCAGTCTTTTTATGGCTGCTTTTGGATTAGGTACCCTTCCTATGATGTGGAGTGTTAGTTTTTTTGGCAGCTTTATCAATATAAAAGCCAGGCAAAAGATACGAGCCGCGTATCCCTATATGATGTTTATAATGGCCTGCCTGCTTATCTTAAGGGGGTTGGGTTTAGGCATTCCCTATATAAGCCCTGCTAATTTTACAGCCATGCATTCAGCGGTTGAATGTCATAATTAAATGAATTTAATTTTAGGGTAAGCTATCCCGCAGCCTCTTTACTTTTTATATACTGCTGCTTATTTTTAATTTATAAGTGGAAGACCAAAGAGGGCAAAAAGGCAAAGTTCGGCAAAGGTCTGAACTTTGCTGTGCAGGGATTGCGTTATGCGGAATGAAATGTTATGTGTAATATCGTGCTGTCAAATTATCCCGCGTTATGATTCTGAACCGAGTCTTTATGAAAATCATTTTTTTATTCACATGTATTGTTGCAATGATCTGCAGTTGTAACAAAGTAACTGATACTTCGGCACCATTGGCTCAATACAGCTTAGGTAATGGTGATAGCTGCACCGGCGCCACACTTTCCGGGCAATTCGCTGTTGACACCCCTCTTACAACTTTGAATACAGTAGCCATCACCGTTAAGGTTGACTCTGTGGGGCCTTTCTGGATTGTTACCAATACCAAAAACGGAATTTCTTTTAGCCAGATAGGAACCTTTACCACTACCGGCATCCAAACGGTTGTACTTACCGGAACCGGCACTCCTATCGCAACGGACACCACTACTTTTACTATTACACCCAAAAGCGGACTAGGCAATAGTTGTACCTTTTCGGTACCGGTAATTTCGTATGGGCCTCCCCGCTATTATCTTAATGGCTACTTCAACGACAATTACGAAAATTTCGGTGACAGCGCCGGGGCTACCAACGGAGCTTTAGCAGGACCTTCCGGATTCCCTGGCCTTGAAATCACCGGCACAGATACAGTTGTTAACTCCACCGGCCATATTGATTTTGGTATCAGCTACAGCGGGCCCGTATCCCCCGGCAATTATAGTGACACAAGTTCCTTACCTGCCTATTTCACCTTTACAGACACGCTTGGCAATGCATGGAAACCGGATACCTCTTTCCGTCCTGCATTTACTATATCACTGGTCAATGTATTCAAAGGGAGTGTGCAGGGAACTTTCAGCGGAAGGCTCAGGATAGAAAACGGAACCGACAGCATATCGGTTACTAACGGCGCATTCCTAGTGCCTTTACGATAAGAATCTGCATGAATTGGATTGTTGGTTACACCCAGCGGTTATAATAGAAGGAGGCTGATCCCTGATGTTGCCTTTCACCCTGTACAAGCAGGGCTAACGTATAAGGCTATATGACAAAATCTGGGGTAATAAAATTTTTTTTATACCCTGGCAAAAGAGGGGTTTTGCTTCTTTTGGTTACCCTAATATGAATCTGCATTGCCATTTTCCTATGTATAGGAATGCCAATAATTTGATGAATTATTGGCATCAATTATTGAAAGAGTAATATCATTTATTTAAAAATACTAACAAAACATTGGATGATTAAAATCATTTACTGGAAAATAAATAGCTATCAACAAATGACAGTAATGATTTGAGGTATAATGTGACTCATTTAATAAATGATCCGAATGTTTTGATCAATCCCATTACTCATTTACCAGTTTACCCGTATTATTTGATAATTTTTTAACGACGTACAATAATGAAATGACTCTTTCGTTATTTAAAAATCCATTAATTCAAAAACAAATATTATGCGGACTCCTAAAATCAGCACTAACTTTGTTCCCTACTCCGACAGTGACTTCCAGGCGAAAGCGCTGTTTATATTACGCAGCATGGAAGGTAATCCTTATTTTACCAATCCTGTTCCACCACTCGATACTATTAGCCAGTTGCTATCTGCCTATTCTGAAGCTTTGCAAAAGGCAGCCAGTAATGACAAGATTGCCGTTAGTATTAAAAACCAAACCAGAAAAGCGTTGGAATATCAACTGGCGCGCCTGACGCTTTATGTAATGTACGTTGCCGATAATGATGAAGCGATACTGCTAAGCAGCGGCTACAGCCTTACCAAAACACCATCGCCCCGAAAGATAGAGGCTGCAGGTAATGTAATGCTGCGCAGTGGCGGCAACTCAGGAGAGCTGTTCTCTAAAATAAAAGCAGTGAAGGGCGCTAAATCTTACCTGTTTGAAATAACCAACGGCCGGGCTACCGAAGCCAGCGTGTGGGAAGATTATAACAGCAGCCGGTGCACCTTTACTTTTAATCATTTGACCCCCGGCCAGCTCTATTCTGTAAGAGTAGCGGCACTAGGCACAGGGCACCAAAAAATTTACAGCGACGTAGCATCTCAATGGGCACAATAAAAGGAAACGTATTTCCGGCAGGGTATTACTCACTGCACAAGCGTGTCTAGCGCATAAGGATATATGACAAAGATTGCAATAATGAAGGAATGGATGAGTTTGGGATAATATCTTGTTATAAAGAATGATTTAGCTGGATGAATTGGGTTGTTGGTTATAAGGCCAAAACGGCGAAATGTTAAAAATGAAAACTATAGTGATTCCTCTAAGAATCCCTTTACAAAGGATATTATATTGTATGCAGTCTTTCTTACTTTGGAATATTTTTTAAACTTGGGTTTTCCTTTGAATAGTATTCACCAACTACAAAATCACTATTATTCAGTTCTGCCGTAATATATGAAGTTGTATAAATCATTTGATATTGGTCGGAGTTATAAGTACTAACTCGGTTAATAAGTAACCTTTGAAGATTTTGAGCTCTTTTCATTTCAATACCTTTGTCTTCCATATTATCCGCAAAAATAAATCTAGGAAATCTCATCTCATCTAATTGAAGAGATGCTAAGAATATCGAGAAACGTGCAGAAACCTTTAGATAAAAATTTGAACTGGCGGAATATTTTGAAAACTTGTTTGATAAAAAAGCAATATTGTTGGAATAGTCTATATAAAAGTCATTGGCATTTTTGAATTCATCTTGCCTATCTAAATCATTGTTCAAGAGATATACTCCCTCTTCCTTAACTCTAGTGTTAATTGCTTCTTTTAATTCAGCTTGCTTCTTTTCCGTTCTATAAATGTATGCATTTAGAAAACTGATTTCATTTGAGAGTTGGTCTCTTTTATTGATTAATTTATCATACAATTCAGCATTTTCCAAAAGAGTCCTGTATTGAAGGATTTCTCCTTCAAGAAATCCTTTTCTACTATTTAAATTATCTACGGTTTCTTCATTAAATGATTTAACATCTTCTAGGGCTGCATTAACTTGTTTTTGGATGTCCTGTAATTTGCCTAGTTCAGAAGTATATTCAGCTTCTACTTCTAACAACATTCTTTTATTAAGTTCTAAAAGTTTTTGAGATTCATTAATTTGAAATCCTATTTCTAGTTCCATCCTCCGTGCCTGCAAAACACCGAATGATTCATCTATTGGTTCTTTGCAGAGTTTGCATTTAGTGCCGTCTTCGCTAGGTTTTATTTTTGTTAAACATTCAGGGCAGTATTCTAAGGGCAAATTGCCTAGAAACTCTCTAGTTTGAATGGAATTTTTTAATGCTTTTATTTTTTTGTTAAGTGCCTCAATAAAAAATACTGAATCATTAATTTCATTATTCAAGAATGATATTTTGTCCTCTAGTTCAACAACTTTTTTTCTCTGAATAATTGCTTCCTCATTTAATGATTGAAAACTAAGTTTTGAATCATTATCATAATTGACTTCTTTTTCTTTAGTTCTAATTAAAACTATATTTTCTTGAATTGTAGAAATTTCCTTTTCGCAGTTTTCAATAGCTGTATTTAAATGAATTGGATTGAGTGATAATGGGTCGGAAAAAAAGTGACTTGTTGCCTTAATTTCGCTTTTTACATTTTCAAGTTCTTTAGCAGCAATAATTAGTCGTTTTTTGTTTTCATATAATTCTTCATTATAAACACCAAGTAATAAATCAGCAACTGTTTCTCTCGTAAGCTGACTGTCAAAATGTTCATAATAAAAAAGTGAGCTTGTTGGTGAGTCTTGGTCAATATATAGGAGCCTTAATATTTGATGAATTGTTATGTTATTGTCCCCTTTAACTATTGGAAGACCTAAATTTTCAAACATTACGTTCGAGAAACTTTTTATATTGTCATAGGTTTTATATCCAAATTTTTGCCATACTTTTTCAATAGGTGGGTTGAAACTCTCTTTCATATTTCCCCAGAAAAAGTATATAGGAGATTGGGTGCTAATATTCCCTTCATCATCCTTAACGATTTCCCGTTTGATTGTAAAAATGGCTTTATTCATTTCTACTTCTGCTTGTACTATTGAACATTTTCTTGCTTCTGGCACAAAATCATTAAACGCACCACCTAGTACATAAAATATGAAGTGAGTAATTGTTGACTTCCCACTACTATTATCACCTCTGATTATATTAACACCTTTATGATATACTTCGTCATAAGCTACTTTGTCTTCTTCTGTTATGATAAGTAATCTGTTTAAAAATAAATTATTACGCATCGTACCTGCTTTCCATTAGTTTAGTTCTATCCTTTAATCCATCTGTTCCAAATAATGACATTTGATTAAAATGTGAAGTCATTAATGCAATAACATTTAATTCTTTTGGAGACAATTTATCGAAATTATTAATAAACTGTGTTAATATTTCTTTATTGATTATTGAAACTCTTTGTTGATTTAGTGAGGCTTTATCTATGATCCCATAGGAAGCTATACAGTTCAAAGCAGCTAATTGATAGGGTTTAATTTTTTCAAATATTTTCCTATCTTCTGTTACCCTTTCATAAGGATTGTCTGAATATTTTATGTACTCCCTCCTTATTTTTCTAATATCTCCTTCATTTTGCTTAAGCCGTATATCGTGAGTCTTATTAGGGAATAGTAAATAAAAATCCCAAATTCTCAGTCTTTCTACTTCAATTAAACTCCCATTTTCAAATTTGTTTAAAAATTGGAGAAACCTAAAAATTGTATGATATAAGTCAAATGCTTGGTTATATACTATCATAGTTTTTCCAGTTTATATGACACTTTCCAGTTAGATAATAAACCATGCCAAAAATGTCTTCGGCATTGTAATTTAACACTTCGTCGTTTTCTCCTTCAACGTTGATTAGGTCAAGAATTGGTGCTATTACTTTTTCTACGACAGCTCGAATAATTTCTTCCTTGCTAGCTCCATTATTGATTAAAGGGAATTCAACAAACGCTTCAAAGTCAATTTTTATTTTTGCAAATAGTTGGCTATCTATCCACTGTGCTGACTCAAAGAATCTATTAATTTCTAACTTTTTAGCATATTTTTCTTTTCTTCTCGTTGCTTCAATGATTTCGCTATCGTTAAATCCACCATCAACAAGTTTCGTTGGCATATCTACTCCATCTAACTTGGTAATATAGTATTTAAAGTCCTCCATAACACCTTCGTATCTTTCGTCATTAGCAACTTCTTGATTTAGCTTTTCAAACCTTTTCGAAAATCTTGATTTCTTGGATAAATAGATTGCCCCACTATTATCATTTATGTTCAATTGATTTTCAATCTGATTGTCTTTGTTTTCTATCTCTTGATTCATTACATCTGAATGTTTCCCTTGTTATCTTGTATGTTGATTTGTTTCTCAACGTTTCCAGAGTTATTAATGCTCTGTTGATAGAAAGCATTAAGGTCACTTTGAGCTTTAGTAACAGCTGTTTCGAACTCTTGTTTAAAATTATTGTCGTCTCTTAGTTTTTCAAGTAATGCTACTTTTAATTTGTCCGAGTCTCTGTCCAATTTGAAATCTGCTATAAGGGTTTGCTCTTCCTTTTTCGTGAAGGGCTTTTTTATCCATTTCCAAATGTCTTCACCTACACTCTCTGCAAATTTTTCACCTGTTTTAATTAGATAGGGTGTCGCAAGTGTCAATGCTGTTGTGATTAAAGTGATCGGCTCCATTATTATAGTTTTAGCTCCAGTTTACTGTGTCACATAAGATTGCAAACAAATGCATTTATGTTATAAGATGTAATAGTACAAAAAAAATACTATTCATTATCAACTATTTGCAATCATACATTTTCTCCCGCCGTTTGTCTCCCGCCGCCGTTGGTCTTGTGACCAACAACATCATTTGTTTTTTTGTAATTTTCACTAATGTCTGCAATTAACTTTAATAATCATACACAGTTTTTCACGGCAACCATCCTGGAATGGAAGCATTTATTAAAGGAAGATCAGTATAAACAAATAATCATCGACAGTTTATTGTTTCTGAAAAAAGAAGGTAGTGTTGTAATCAATGCATTTGTTATAATGCCCAATCATATGCATTTGATCTGGCAGATACAGGATAATTATGAACCTGCTACAATACAAATGCGGTTTTTAAAATACACGGCGCAACAAATGAAGTTTAGATTAACCGATACCAATAATAAAATGTTGAATGATTTTTTAGTGGACTCAAAAGACAGGCAGTATCAATTTTGGGAAAGAAATTCATTAAGTAT
>JAUZOE010000027.1 GCA_030706605.1 Bacteroidota bacterium | reverse complement strand
TTAGCAGATCATCCACTAAACAGAAAATTGCTATAATTTTATCTTCATTAAGCATCGGTAAAGATTTTTTAAGTGTCGTAACTCAAAATTATTCTTTATCGATGTCCTTTTTAATTAGCAACTTGGGTTAATTAATAATTTTCACATTTTCTATTGTACAAACTATTGCAGATTTCCATTACTTTTATTTTGCTCAGTAAATTTTTTAAATGAAACCAATTATTTCTTTTAGTATTTGCCTTATAACAGGAATTGTTTTTTCACAAAATATAGTAGGGCAGGACACTTCATCAGTTTATAACAAGAACCAGGTATTTGATCCTTTGTTCATGAGCCAGGGCGCAACAGAGTTTCGCAGTGCAGATGGTGCTCCAGGTCCTAAATATTGGCAAAACAGTGCGAACTATATCATTCATTCTACTTTGGATGAAAAAGATACAACGCTTAAAGGGGATGTCACCATAGATTATACTAATAACAGTCCGGATGAATTAAATTATGTTTGGTTACAATTAGATCAGAACCTTTTCAATCCTTCCTCTCGGGGAGCCGCTACTACTTTGGTGTCCGGTGATCGTTTTGATGTAAAGGGGTATACCAAGGGTGGGTATCATATCCAGTCGACAAAAGTGATTTATAATGGATCTACTTATGACATTCCACCGGTTATTACTGATACCCGGATGCAATTGCGACTGCCCTTTACTATAAAACCTGGCGGGGATAAAGTGCAAATTGAAATAAGTTATTATTTTTCAATACCTCAATATGGTGCAGATCGTATGGGCAGGTTATATACCCGGAATGGAGTTATTTACCAATTGGCACAATGGTATCCCCGTATGTGCGTGTATGATGATATAGAGGGATGGAATACTTTGCCTTACATGGGATTAGGTGAATTTTATTGTGAGTATGGCAATTTTGATTATTATGTTACAGTACCTGCAGATATGATTGTTGCAGGCTCTGGTGATTTGCAAAATCCCGAAGAGGTACTCACCGGCACAGAAGTAAACCGGCTGGATGAAGCCCGAAAAAGCGACAGTACGGTAGCTATTATTAGAGAAGATGAAGTAGGTGAGCCATTTATGCGTCCTGCAAAAGAAGGAATGCTTACATGGCATTATAAGATGCAAAATTCGCGTGATATTTCATGGGCTGCCTCCAAAGCATTTATGTGGGATGCCACGCGTATTAATTTTCCGTCCGGCAGAAAAGGTATTTCAATGGCAGTGTACCCTGTTGAAAGTAAAGGAGATAAAGCTTACGGAAGATCAGCCCAATATTTAAAACATAGTGTTGAATTTTATTCAAAAGATTATTTTGAATATCCATGGAACTCAGCCGTCGTTGTTGCAGGAGTAGCTCTGGGAATGGAATATCCTGGTATAGTGTTTTGTAGTTATAATATCGGTGGAGCCTCCTTATGGCACGATGTAACCCATGAAATTGGTCACAACTGGTTCCCGATGATTGTAGGTACTAATGAAAGGCGCTACATGTGGATGGATGAAGGACTGAATACATTTATTAATGGATATGCATCTAATTCGTTTAATCATGGTGAGTATGGTGACACCACCAATAGAAGCATTTTAGGAATGGCAAGTACCATGATAAAAAGTAATGACCCTTTACTGACGCCGCCCGAATCAATAAGCTTAAAAGAGTATGGCCAGTATTATTTTAAAACCGCGAATGCCTTAAATATTTTACGAAATTCAGTTATCGGTCCTAATAGGTTTGATTATGCATTTAAAACCTATATTCATCGATGGGCATTCAAACATCCTCAGCCAGGTGATTTCTTCCGTACTATGAATGATGCGGCAGGTGACAACCTTAATTGGTTTTGGAAAGAATGGTTTTATGAAACATGGACATTGGATCAATCCGTGAAATCTGTGAAATATGTGAATGATATAGCTTCTGACGGATCATTAATTACTATAGAAAATTTACAACAAATGGCCTTGCCGGTAACCTTGCAGATTACAGAACAAAACGGGCAAACAAAGAAAATGAAGTTGCCTGTAGAAATCTGGCAGCGTGGTGGCGAATGGACTTTTAAATACAATTCAACATCACCGATTACTTCTGTGAT
Source organism: Bacteroidota bacterium (assembly GCA_030706605.1). GTDB lineage: Bacteria > Bacteroidota > Bacteroidia > Chitinophagales > Chitinophagaceae > Ginsengibacter. The sequence continues at coordinate 50,260 of JAUZOE010000027.1, read as the reverse complement.
TTTAGATCCTGATGGCCAATTGCCGGACATTAACCGGAAAAATAATATTTGGGAATCCGGAAAATAAATTTACCGATTTCAGTTTCTCATTATTAAAATTGAATACACCTTCAGGCTTTAAAATCCGAAGTTGTATTTGTTTTTATCTCACCGGGATTCCCATTTAAACCACCTAATGCCAAGAAAAGAAAATACAATGGCATAGATAATAGTTGCCAACAATGCCACGGTAGTTTGGCTATTCCACGATGCAGGTTCCATACTGGTAGAAAGAATAGTTTTCACTGTTCCAAATGGTGACCAGTGAATGGCGGATTTTAATGCATTACCAAACAGGCCAAATTCACCAAACACCCCTAATATAATAAAGCCAATATATACAAGACGTGATGTTGAATTAACGGTATCTGAATTTTTTACAAGTCCTACAATTAATTGGCCCAGACCAAGATAGAGTCCCCCTCCAATAAAAGCTGTAATAAAAGTAAGAGTATATCCAAATGGAGAAAGAGTTATTTTATCATAATTATAACCTACAATAAATACGAATAAAGTGAGCAAAGCAATCATAGCTAATTGCACTATCAAACGGCTTAGCATAATAAAATAAGTAGGAATAGGGGTTACCCGCAGGCGCTGGAACACTCCTTTATCCCGGTCACGGGAAACCGAAATAGCATATCCCATGATGCCAATGGCGGTAAGCCCGATATTCATTGAAATGGAAAGCGCAAATGCCCCTCCGAGTTTATCAATGAGGCCTTTCCATGAAACCAGGATAATAACCGGTAATAAAAGCGACATGATCACAGACCGGCGATTTCGCCATTGCGTAGTAAAATCTGCGCGAAGCAATGATAAAAAGGCATCAGAAAATTTGGGTATTTTAGGTTCCATATTTAGAATTGATTTATGAACGTACAGTACGACCTGTTAGGCCAATAAAAACATCTTCGAGGGTAATCTTCCCTTTTCGTGACACACTTATTACATTAGGGTCATTTTTGTGTAATTCGATTAAAGCTTCAGGAGTGTCAATGGCGATTACCTTACCATGATCCATTATGGCAATCCGGTCACATACAGCTTCTGCTTCTTCCATAGAATGTGTTGTTAATAAAACCGCATGACCTTTTTCCCGTATGGCTTCTATGCGTTCCCAAAGCTGTCGGCGTGATTGCGGATCCAGGCCCGCTGTAGGTTCATCTAATAAAACCAAAGTGGGGTCATGAATGGTTGCAATAACTAGCGAAATTCGCTGTTGTTGCCCACCAGAAAGTTGTCCGAATCTTTTTGTTGCCGCGCCTTCGAGCTTAACGTCATTAAGAATTGATTGCAGTTTTTCATCAGGTAGAGAGATTCCATAAATACCTGAATACAATTTAATAATTTCCCGGATAGTAAGTTCCGGTTGAAAACTGGTTGACTGCAATTGTACACCCATATTGGCTTTTGCATGCAGAGGTTGTTTGTGGATGTCGTATCCTGCTATCGAAATCTTTCCGGAAACCGGGCTCAGTAAACCTTCAATAGCGCTAAGCGTACTTGTTTTACCTGCACCATTGGGCCCCAGGAAACCAAATATTTCTGCAGGTTTTACAGTAAAGGAAACTTCTTTTACAGCCTGGAAAGATCCATAAGAAACGCTTAGCCCAGCTACTTCAAGTATGGGAGCATGATCATTATTAATCATCTAAAATATTTTGGATTGATTGAAATGAGAACAAATGTAGAATAATTGGAACTCAGATAATAAAAGTAATAAATATAAAAATGTCAATAAAAGTCTAATGGTTATAAATATAGCATTAGGCAAAGAATTAATAATTTGGGGCTTCTGCTATTAAAAACTTTTCTAATTAATTATCTTCGCATCCATGCCAAAATTCTTAATTATCGGTCTGGGGAACCCCGGTTCAGAATACGCTCATACGAGGCATAATATTGGCTTTGATGTAGTGAATGCTTTTGTATCAAAACATAATGCTGCTTTTCAACCAGGCAGATTAGCGGAGGTAGCTGAAATCAAATGGAAAGGAAAGATATTTGTCTGCATAAAACCTTCGACATTTATGAATCTTAGTGGCAGATCAGTAAAATACTGGTTGGAGAAAGAAAAAATTGCCATAGAAAATTCATTGACCATTGTAGATGATCTTGCACTTCCTTTAAGCAAACTAAGGTTACGCAAAAAAGGAAGCGATGCCGGGCACAATGGCTTGCGGGATATTCAGGATAGCCTCGGAACCGATGCTTACCCTAAATTGCGTTTTGGTATAGGAAATGAATTTCCTAAAGGGATGCAGGTTGATTTTGTACTCAGCCAGTGGCTGCCCGAAGAAATGCCTTTAATAAAATTGAAAATTGAGAAAAGTATAGAAATTATAGAGGATTTTGCAAGTATTGGGATTGATCGTACAATGAGTAATATAAATAATTTTATATTTAGCACACCAATTTGATAGATTAATTCGTTTTTATAATTGTTTTCTATAAATTCGCACAACCTGTGAAAAGCATAATAAAACCTGCTGTAATATGAAAATATTTTGTATAGGGCGTAATTACGCTGATCATGCCACGGAAATGGGGAATGGATTATCGGAAGAACCGATAATTTTCATGAAACCCAAAAGTGCACTGGTGCAAGGCCATACTCCATTCTATTATCCTGAATTTACTAATGAACTTCATTATGAAGCAGAGTTGGTGGTTCGTATTAGTAAGAATGGTAAGTACATACAGGAAAAGCACGCTGCCAATTATTATAATGCAATTACAGTGGGTATTGATTTTACTGCCAGGGATATTCAAAATAAATTAAAAGAAAAAGGCCTTCCCTGGGAAAAAGCAAAATCATTTGATAATTCAGCTGCTGTTGGAAAGTTTATTGAGATTACACCTGCTTTGGACAAAAAGAATATCAATTTTTCTTTCTCAAAAAACAAAGAAATAGTACAAAAAGATAATTCAAAATCCATGATCTTTTCCATTGACCAGATCATTGCTAATATATCCAATTATTTTTCTCTTAATATTGGAGACCTTGTTTTTACAGGTACTCCGGCCGGAGTAGGAGAGTGCATTGTAGGCGATGTTCTTGAAGGTTATTTTGAAAAAGAACCGGTGCTTTCCCTTGAGATAAAATAATATGGAAAGCATAAATCGTTCAGTGAGATCGTATTTAGGGTTTCAATTTCATATATTAAATAGCTACTGCGAAGTTTATTTGTTACTAAGCATAATTAGTTTAGGATGTTTATTTCACTAATTTAATCTAAATCGAAAATTTTCATTTAAAAGAGCGGAGATATTAAAAAAAAACTCATCACCCATTTAAGATGATGAGTTTTTTTTTAATGTTTTTTTGCCTCGGAAGTATAGTTAATTATTTGTCCAGGTATTATTTGACAAATCAATATCCGGGAAAACATGTTCTGGATCAATAGTTACCGATTTTAATTTTTCTGTAGTGCTCAATTTTTGAATCCATAAACTACCATTTTGCCATACCTCTACCGGAATTTTTTCCATACCCGTTTTACCGCTGATCGTTTCATATTGAAGGTAAACAGGCATAGCCATCTTATCAAGGTTTTCAATGTTGACCAATGCGCCTTGTGAAGGATCATTATTCAAATATGCTACACCAGATATGGCCTGGTCTAATTTATAATTATGAATAAACATCCCTTTCCAGAACCAGCCCAGATCTTCTCCTGCTACATTTTCAATTGTTCTGAAAAAGTCCCATGGAGTTGGATGTTTATAGGCCCACCTTTTAATATATTCACGGAACGCGTAATCAAACAGGTCATGCCCCAGGATTTCATTGCGTAAAAGACCAAGAGCATAGCCCGGTTTAATATAAAGTGCTACGCCGATATTGGCTTCTTTTATAGCATCTGGAGTTGACATTATCGGCTCACTTTTTTTACTGAACATATATTGGTAAAGGTGGGGCTTGTTGGAAGGCTGCGGTATATATTCACCATTATTAAAATCTTCTGTAGAGATGACGTTAATAAATGTATTAAAGCCTTCATCCATCCAGCCATATTTCCTTTCATTGCTGCCTACTACCATGGGGAACCAGGTGTGGCCAAATTCATGGTCCGTAACTCCCCAAAGACGTTCCCCTTTAGCGCGATATCCACAAAAAACTATGCCGGGATATTCCATTCCACTGGCATTGCTGGCAACATTGGTAGCATTATCGTATGGAAATTCAAACCATCTTTTAGAATACCCTTCAAGGCAGGCTTTAGTATATTCGGTAGATCTGCCCCAGGCATCGTTACCTGCAGATTCTACCGGGTAAACACTCATGGCCAATCCTTTTCTTCCTGATGGAAAATTAATTCTTGCCGCATCCCAGATGAATGCTTTGGAGGCTGCCCAGGAAACATCCCTCGCATTTTTCATTTTAAAATGCCAGGTAACATTACCTTTTTGTGGACGGTAAGAAGGATCAGTAACTTCTTCGGCAGTGCGTATCATTATGGTCTTATCGCTTTGCTTTGCCTCAGTCAGCCTTTTTATTTCGGCAGCAGTTAAAACTTCTTTTGGGTTTTGAAGATCACCTGAACCGGCTATAATCAGGTTGGCAGGTGCTGTAATTTCATAATCATAATCCCCATAATCTAAATAAAATTCACCAGCACCTAAGTAAGGCAAAGTATTCCATCCCTCAATATCATCAAATACGCACATGCGTGGATACCATTGGGCTATTGAATAAATTTTTCCATTTTTGGTATCGAGTATTCCTGTGCGATCACTTCCGTATTTTGGAATTAAATAGGAATAATCAATTTTGAACCTAATGGTACCTCCATTAGCTGCCAAAGGCGATGGAAGTCGCAACTGCATCCTTGTATCAGAAATTATTTTTGCCAGAGATGAGGAAGCGACTTTTCCCTTCTCATCAGTTAAAAGTGTTACAGATTTAATATTAAAGCCTCCTTCAAATCTTGAATTGACATCACCATAACGGCTTCTGCTTGTTGCAGGAGTTTTTGCCTGCCCCCGTGAATCTAACCTGTAAAGATTCTGATCGAGGTAAAGCCATATAAAGTCCATGGGCTTTGGGCTGTTATTGGTATAAGTGATTGTTACACTTCCTGTGATAGCATCACTTATATCATCAAGTGTGGCTTGTATTTGATAACTTGCTTTATTGGTCCAATATTTTGGGCCGGGCTGCCCATCCGATGCCCGGTACTCATTTACCGAAGATGGATAAAAGTTAGGGGTAAAGAGGTCATGGTGGTCGTAAATAGAACTATCATTTTGTGCAGATGCGTAAATACTAATAAGTAGGAATAAAAAGCTTAAAATTTTTTTAGTTAGCATTTCATTTTTTTAGTTAGATATATTATAATAATTAAATCAGGGATATTAAAATATTTGTATCGTCATTAAAATTGTTTTTCCCAGGTAACACCAGCTGCACCTTGTATTCCTTCAATAGGAGGATGTAATTTTTTAACCGAGATATGAATTGATTTCAGGAATGGATATTCAGTGTGCAATTCATTGCCTATTTTCATTACAATAGTTTCAAGTAGCGGTGTAGGGATACTCATGTGTTTTTTAATAAATTGATAAACAGAAGCATAATTAATGGTTTCATTTATATGGGTAATCACATCAGCCGTTTCATGGAATTCCAGTGAAGCGTCAACTATATAATCATTCCCTAAAAGTTTTTCTTCATCGTGAATACCATGAAAACCGTTAAACATGAGATTGTGTAAATGAATAGTAATCATAATAAAACTATGAATTGATGAAGACCGGATTTTAAATTAGGCTGTTTGATTATTTCCATTTTCTTCTGTTGTCATCAGGTGATCAGAAGGAGCAGAATGTTCCATAGCGCTTAAAAATCTCTCTGCGTCAAGTGCAGCCATGCATCCAGAGCCTGCTGCTGTAACAGCCTGCCGGTATATTTTATCCTGTAAATCACCAGCAGCAAATACACCTTTAATATTTGTTTTGGTAGTGCCGGGCAAAGTTTTTATATAACCTGCTTCATCCATATCCAGCCAACCTTTTAATATTTCAGAATTGGGTTGGTGGCCAATAGCCACAAAATATGCGCTTACAGGAATTACTGATTTTTCTCCTGATTTTTTATTGATTATCCTTACAGAATCGGTTTTAGATTCTCCTAATATTTCTTCTACTTCGGTATCCCAATACACTTTAATGTTAGGGGTGTTCAAAACTCTTTGCTGCATTATTTTACTTGCACGCATAGCATCTTTCCTGACAAACATATGAACAAGGCTACAAATATTACTTAAATACAATGCTTCTTCTGCGGCAGTGTCGCCGGCTCCTACAATACAAACATCTTTACCTTTAAAGAAAAAGCCATCACAGACTGCACATGCGCTGACACCATAACCATTAAGCCTTTTTTCACTTTCCAGCCCTAACCACTTCGCGGTGGCGCCTGTAGCCAAAATAATGGAATCAGCGCTAATCCATTTTTCTTCATCTATCAATACTTTTAGTGGGTAGGATGAAAAATCAACTTCAGTAGCCAGGCCATAACGAATATCGGCACCCATTCTTTTTGCCTGTTTTTCAAAATCAACCATCATTTCCGGACCTTGAATGCCATCAGGATAACCTGGATAATTTTCAACTTCTGTAGTAATTGTAAGCTGGCCTCCAGGTTGAATTCCCTGGTAAACAATTGGTTTCAAATTTGCTCTGGCTGCATAAATTGCCGCAGTATATCCAGCCGGACCAGAGCCTATAATCAGGCATTGAACATGTTCGGTTTTAGTTTCCATAATTTCGTTTTAAGAATATTTTCAAAAGTAACCATTTTAGGCATTTAAAATCTAATAGTCATTTTTATGGTAATGTTTTTAAATGTAATTGTTAGAATAATGCGTATAAAAAGATATTATGCAATAATTTGACTTCTAAAAAAATTCTTTTTTGGTATTTAAATCTTTCACTCCGTACTTTTACATAAATAAACGAATTGAAGCATGAAAAAGATGTTGTTATTAGCAGTGATTATTCTCGCATCTGCTACGTTTGCTATGGCGCAAAGAGAAAATAAAACAAGATTTAGTGCCGGGCCAGAATTAGGTATTGCGACCGGCATGGCTGGTAAAGGTTGGGGATTGGGTCTAGGATTAAGTGGAGATATTGAACATTTTTTTCAAGAAAATGTTAGTGGTGATTTTTATATAGGTTATATTTCTTTTGCTGGTAAATCTGCCGGTGTAGGAATAAAAAATAAAAATTATACAACAATTCCTATCAGGGTAGGTACCCGTTATTATGTAGGTAATAATCTCCATTTTGGTGCACAATTGGGTGTTGGTATTAATCGTATAGGCGGCACCAGTACGACTGCTTTTGCTTATTCTCCACAAATTGGATATAATTTCAAAAGCAAAAATGATAAACCTCTTGATCTTACTTTCAAATATGATGGATATGCCGGCAACGGAGACTTTAGTGCATTGGGCTTAAGACTATCATTGATTTTTTAATAAGAGTAAATAATTTTTGTATTTACTTTCCAACTTGGTAACTTCCCATTTTTCAAATAATATAATTTAATTATTTAAAAGGTCTTATTCCTTTAACAAAACAAAAAATATCAAATGAAATTAATTGCGGTGTGTTTAATGTTATTCATGTATATGGGATTTTCAGCTTGTGAAAACCACATGGATATAAGAGATGTAGCAGAAGGTACTCCAACCAATGCTGATACTGTATTACCTCATAAATTTGCTCCTAAGGATAATGTTGATTCCGCCCATATCGATAATTTACCCAAAGTATTCAGGAGGTAGCCAATTATAATTTATTCTGCTTCGATTTATCGTGTAGGTAAATTAAACGATGAAAATGAGTAACAATAGCTTTACTTGGCAAAGGAGAAGTGAAAAGTTTTATTTTGTTAAAAGAAATTTCTTTAAGGAGGTATTATTTACTGAAAATGTTATTGGTACCTCAATCATTCTAAACGCTAGGCTCCGGCATAATCCATTTCAAAATCTCCCTTTATTCTTTCAATAGAAGGGTTAAAATAACCATATTTTAAGTCCTGAAACTCATCTTTAAGTAAATCCATCATTTGGCGGATACCTATACATTCACCGGTATCTGTCACTCCGATTTTTCCTAAATACCAATCAGGGTCAATATTGAAATTACGCCATTGAATCATTTTTAAACCGGTAGATTTTATCAGCTTTCTTAATGCTTCATATTCTTCCACACTATCTGTCATTCCCGGAAATACAAAATAGTTAATGCTTGTCCAACCGCCAAAATCATTCACTACTTTCAGGCTTTCCACAATATCATTAAATTCATAATTGTTAGGCCGGTAATAAGGGGTATAAATTTTTTCACGTGCAGAATTGGTGCTTACACGAATACTGTTTAAACCCGCTTCGCACAATACCTTTACAGCACCGGGATTACTACCATTGGTGTTAATATTCAGACTTCCTTTTTTCGTATGTTTTCTTATTTCCAGGAGGGCTTGTTTAATAGTTTGCCACATCAGTAAAGGCTCACCTTCACAACCCTGGCCAAAACTTACTATCGGGAAAGGAGCTGTTTCTAAATGAGGAACCGTGTACTCAATTATTTCTTCAGCAGTAGGTTTAAACATTAACCTGTCCTGTGTAGAAACAATTGTTTCTTCCTGAGGCTGAAAAGAAATACAACCTATGCAATTCGCATTGCATGCCGGGGAACTTGGAACCGGGCATTCCCATCGGCCCATAAAATAATTCCTTGCGGCCGGGCAATGGTAAGTGAGGCAGCAATTATTGGCCAAATGTTGAACTAACCGGTTATGCTTATACGTAGATAATAATTCCTTTACCCCGCTTTCTATTTTTCCTTCATCAAAACCCTCACTCTCCTGCCTGATGTCTTTTTCAATTCTTATGGCAGTTACATAAAACTGATCATTATACCATCCGGCTGCGGTATAGCAAAATAATGGAAGCGTTTCCGCATCGGGAAGTGTTTCATACGCGGCAAGGTAAGTGCCTGTAAAAGCTGGTGGTATAAAAGCGGCAACAGCCCAACCTTTTTCACACAAACGCATTTCCCCGGAAATAACATCTGTTCCAATGCCGCGTCTATTGGGCAATTCGTACAATTGTCCACCAGAAGGAAGTTCAATCCATTCTTCATTTTCTACAGGCATAGCATCCCATCCACTTCTGCCACATACATACAGCGAAGTGTCTTCAAAAATGTTTCCTTTACCATCGGAATATAAAAGAAATGGAGATTGTTTCATCTATCGAAAAATATTATTTGTATTACCTAAACAGGAGAATTTCAATTAGCTATTTGTGACTGAGCAAATGAATTAAACTGGATTTCATTGATATCCTGGGATTTTTCAATTTCGGCCTGCCATAATTTATTGTTCTTGAAATCGAGCGTAAGAATATTATCTTTCAGTACCACGTTGCTAAACATATTCCATTCGAATTCCTTTTTAGGAAAATTGGTTTTTACCACTTTCTCTGAACTAAAAACAATTTTTAAATGTTGCAAAGCTAAATGATATAGAATGCCCATCCCTATTAAAATAACAAAAATCCAATAGTTTTGCAATCCCATCCAACAACCGGCAAGAACGAAAAAAATTACTTCATCAAGATAATTGCCCTGCTTAGTTTTTTTTATAAAATATAGCCGCATGAAAATATAAATACCTACTAATAAGATTGCCGATGAAGCTACATAACGAAAGGCATCAAAAAACAATAAAAAAATAAAAATAGCCATGTTCAATAACAAAATAATCAGGGCCATGATGCGATAAGATTTTATTCTATCATTTTTGAGCGTTATTTTAAAGTGTTGCATGGGCATCATTTGATTTAAGCATAAGATTACATAACTTAAATAAAATCCTGGCACCTACATTTTCGTCCCATTCATTATTACTGATTCCTACTTCATTTAGATCAAATCCAATTAACTGCCGGCCGCTTTCTATTATTTTTCTAAAAAGATAATAAACCTGCTGCGTTTCAAATCCCCCCTGAACCGGTGTTCCTGTATTAGGGCATAATTTAGGATCAAGGCCATCAATATCAAAACTGATATATACTTTTTGAGGAAGGTGATTGATTATTTCATCTGATATCTTTTGCCAAGTTTCACCTTCAAACCCTCGTTCTTTTATTTCTTTATCAAAATAAGTAATTACCCGGCTATTACTATTATTGATATAATCTACTTCGATAGGGGAGTAGTCCCTGATACCGATTTGCACTAATTTTACGAGTTCTGGTATTTCTGCAAGGGCATTATACATGATAGATGCATGTGAATAAGTAAAATTTTCATATGCTTTCCGAAGATCACAATGAGCATCAATTTGTAAAATTCCGAATTCTCTATGCTTTTCTGAAATGGCTTTAAAAAAGCCCAGGGACGTACTGTGATCACCGCCAAGAAGGCCAACCAGTTTACCCGCATCTAATAATTCTTTTGTTTGTTCATGAACCCACTGATTCAAAAAATCACTTCCTTCATTAATTTCTTTCACCACTTTGCACATGAATTTGCTATCTGCCACTATCTCGCCCTGGCTTATATAATTGATATATAATTCAGCTTCTTTGCGTAGATAATCACTTTTGTGTAAAATGTTTTTATCAATCTCGCGCATGAAAATGCCCTGTTTCCATCCTTCCTTGTTATCGTCATCAATGATATCAATCTGCAGGCTCGCGTGAACGATATGATCTGCTGATCTCGCAGTGCCCGCTTTATAGCTTACGCTTACTTCCCAGGGTACAGGTAATATTACAAGTCTGGCATCTTCTTCTGTAAAAGGAAGGCCGAATATTCCATTATTGGGATTGCTCACCCAATTAGGATCAAAATCAGATAGGTTTGCCATTTTTAGTCAACTAAATTTTTTTGGACGGCAAAGGTAATGATGATAATTGTTTTATGGTTTATTTGTTAATTAATATACAAATTCACCAATTTTAGTGACAACAATTTTTATGGGCTGTAAACGATCGGTTTGCTGGTAAACTTTTGTTCCGGTTATCGCTGCTATCTTTTAGACTGCCCGCGAAGCTCAAAAAGGATATTCACTCTATCCGGCAGCCCTTATGCTATAGAATACCAATCAGCATAAAGAAACTATTCCGGCTTTACTTATAAAATTTGACTCATCTAAGGCATATAAAGAACAATAGACAGTCCATACATTCCTATAAAAAAGCACTACTGAGTATTTACTTACGGGCTTATGATTTTGTATTAAATATAAATACTATATATGTAAGTATGATTGTATTCGCTGATTACAATCATAAAGATTCAGCAATTTGGCTTGCCTTTTTTAGCTAAATTTGCAATTCATAATTACAAAAATGAAAACATCCAGTATAATTATTTTAGTAGCGATTGCTGCTGCAATCGGAACATTATTAATGTATTCAGTTGACTTTTCGACTTATGACACTATTGCATCGGCAAAAGAGAAACCGGGCAAATATGTTCATTTAATTGCAAGGTTGGATAAATCCAAGCCCATACAATATGATGCTATTAAAGATCCCAACTATCTTTCTTTTTATGCAACAGACAGCCTTGGCAATAGCACCAAAGTAATTTATCACAATACCAAACCTTCTGAATTAGAGCAAAGTGACCGTGTGGTATTAAAAGGAAAAATGGAAGGTAATGTTTTTGAATGTGATAATATTCTAATGAAGTGCCCTTCCAAATACAAAGACGATAAGAAACAATTAGAGAAAACGGTTACCCAATATTAAGATTCTGCCATGATTTTTGAGAATGAACATTTACTGCCCGGACAGGTAGGTCATTTTTTTGTTTTGCTTGCTTTTGTGGCCTCTATCATTTCAGCTATTGCTTATTTTAAAGCTACCGGTACTAAACTTGAAAAAGAAAAACGCTCATGGATACTTTTTGCCCGTGGCGCATTTTTTATAGAATTTTTTGCGCTTCTTGCTGTCTTTTTTTCTATCTATTATATTTGTTCCCATCATTACTTTGAATACTTATATGCTTACAAGCATGCCTCAAAAGAATTAGAAGCCAAATACTTATTGGCCTGCATTTGGGAAGGACAGGAAGGGAGCTTCCTTCTCTGGACTATCTGGCATTGTGTTTTAGGCAGCGTGATTATCTTAACTGCTAAAAAAAGAGAATCTTCTGTAATGGGAATTGTAAATACCGCACAGTTTTTTTTAACCTTAATGATTGTCGGCATTTATGTTTTTAATACCCGCATTGGCAGTAGCCCTTTTGTGCTTACCAGGAACGAGTTGGCAGGGCCAATTTTTACCCAGCCGGACTATTTAAAATATATAAAAGATGGCATAGGTCTTAATGTATTACTTAGAAATTACTGGATGGTGATTCATCCTCCTATATTATTTTTAGGATTTGCCAGTACTGTCATCCCGGCATCGTTTGCCTTCTCTTCATTGATTACAAAAGATTGGGGAGGATGGATAAAAGCCGCTTTGCCATGGGCTTTGTTGAGTGGTTGCGTTTTGGGAGTAGGAATTATGATGGGTGGCAAATGGGCTTACGAATCACTCTCCTTCGGCGGTTATTGGGCCTGGGATCCGGTAGAAAATGCCTCTTTGGTTCCCTGGATCATTATGGTTGCAGGCTTGCATTGTATGGCAGTTTACAATTCTACAGGAAATGCGTTAAGAGCTTCTTACCTGTTTGTGATACTTTCCTATTTCTTTGTTCTGTATTCTACATTTTTAACGCGGACCGGAATTCTGGGAGATACCTCTGTTCATGCATTTACAGAAGCCGGAATGGCGATGAATATTCTTATCGGGATTTATGTAATAGGGATTACCATTCCCTTATTGTTTTTGTATTTCAAAAATTATAGAAAAATTCCGACTATCCAAAAGGAAGAGAATATTTCTTCACGCGAATTCTGGATGTTTATTGGCGCATTGATACTCTTTCTTGCAGCGTTATTTATTATTTCAGTTACATCATTACCCGTATATAATAAAGTTTTTGGAACTAACCTTGCCGATCCACAGGACAGGGAATTTACTTATAATAAAGTGCTGGTACTTGTTGCAGTTATAGTTGGATTATTGACTGCAATATCGCAATACCTTAAATACAGACAAACCGGAAAAAAATATTTGGTTACTAAAATGTTGTGGCCGTTAAGTATCGCTGTCGTGATTTCTGCCTTACTAGCTATATTTTATCCAATAGAATATTCTAAAAAAGGCCCCGGATTTTTAGCCGCTATTTATCTGGCATTATTTGCTTCTATATTTTCAATAGTAGCCAATGCAGCTTATTTAAAAACAGTTTTAAAAGGAAATTTAAAAGCTGGTGGTGGTGCCATCGCTCATTTGGGATTTGCTTTATTGATTGGTGGAATGCTGATTTCCTCCGGAAATAAAAAGGTAATAAGTGACAATAGCAAAACAGGATTATTCATTCCTTTTGATAAAGATCCGACAGGAAGAGGAACTGAAAATCCTTTAGAAAATCTTACTTTACTGAAAGGTGTTCCAACGCAAATGGGGCCATATACGGTTACTTACGTAAATGATTCTATGGCTAAAGAAAAGAACAGGACTTTTTACAATCTTCATTTTCAAAGAGTAGACACTGCTACTGGTAAAGTAACAGAAAATTTTATTTTATCCCCTGATGCCTACCGTATGAAGGATAATAATTTAAGTTCTAATCCGGGTACTAAGCATTATTTAAGTCACGATGTATTTACCTATATCTCTACTATTTCTGCTCCCGATCAGGATCCGGATACGGCCACATTTAAAATACATGATATGGCTATAGGAGATACAGTTTATTATTCAAATGGATATTTTATCTTAAATGGCATACTTAAAAATCCGGATAATGAGAGGTTTCACTTTTCACCTACTGATACAGCCCTGGTAGCGGATATTACTGTGTATGGAAAAGACAGTACACGCCATAAAGCTTATCCTGCACTTACAATAAATAACCAGGAAATTAATTTTATCGATGATACGGTGATTACACAAAACATTTATTTGAATATTTCGGGAATTACCTCAGATAAAAAGTTCAAAATAGGCTTAAAACAAACTAATAAATTAACTTCTTTTATTACACTCAAAGCTTATGTATTTCCTTATATTAATTTAGTTTGGGCAGGACTCATTATTATGGCAGGTGGATTTGTTGTTTCTTTACTTAGAAGAGTTAAAGCTGCCAACTATATTGCAGCAATAGCCATTGCATTAGTACTGATGGGTTTGATTTACATGTTCCTAATTGCCAATAATTAAAAGGATAGTAGTTGAATCTCTCTTAAAAATTCCTTATACTCTTTTGATATATTTTAGACATTTTTTTAGAAAAAATATTTGAATTGACGGGTATTAAATTTAAATTTACAAGTGTAATGCGTACTATTTGTAAAAGATATCGGTTAAGCATCTCTATCCTCGTAGCACTATTTATCCTTAAAGGTCATTCTGCCGAAGGTCAATCTGCTATTTCATCACCGCATTATGGTATTAATGATACTATTGTAAGTTTAGCTGTAGTATATGAAGGTGATACAATAGAAGCAAAAACCCTTGCAGGTGTATATATCTGGGGAAGAAGAACAAAAGAAAGGTGGACGCGCCTTAGAAATGCAATCTATGTTACCTACCCTTATGCTAAACGTGCTGGCTATGTTTTTAGTGATATTGAGAGACATATTGCTAATACCTCGGATAAACCTGCTATTACTAAATACATAAATAGCCGTGAAAAAGAATTAAAAAAGGAATTTACCGATCCTCTCAAAAACTTATCCGTTTACCAGGGTAAAGTGTTGATGAAATTGATCAACAGGGAAACGGGCGGAACCAATTGCTATGATATTTTAAAAGAGCTAAAGGGAGGTTTTACGGCAAGGTTCTGGCAAACGGTAGCCTTTATCTTCGGAAGCGATCTTAAGCAACCTTATGACGCACAAGGCAAAGATGCAGAAATGGAAAGAATTGTAAAAGAAGTACAGCGTATGTATGGATATTCCGGATAAGAAGTGAGAGGTTGTATAAATTGTATTACTTGATTACTTATCAATTTTGATAAGTAATCAATATCTAAAACTATTAGATTCATACGAAATCACAAAACTACTCTCAGTGCCATCCTTTTAGCGTACCTTTACTGCGTATTTTTTAATTTTTCAACTATAGAACCTATATAAAATCAATGAAGGTAGATATTTTGGCGTTTGGTGTGCATCCAGACGATATTGAATTGAGTTGTTCCGGAACATTATTAGTTGAAAAAAAGAATGGGAAAAAAGTCGGCATTATCGATCTTACCCGTGGAGAATTAGGTACCCGGGGTACTGCGGCAACAAGAAAAGAAGAAGCTGAAATTTCTGCTGGTATTTTAGGAGTAGATGTAAGAGAAAATCTTGAGATGGCGGATGGATTTTTTAAAAATGATGAGGAAAACCAACGAAAAATAATATCGACGCTCAGAAAATATAAACCGGAAATTATTTTTTGCAATGCGCTGGATGACAGGCATCCTGATCATGGACGTGCCGCAAAATTGGTTGCTGACGCATCATTCCTGTCAGGATTAAGAAAGATAGAAACTTTTGACGGAGAGAACCGACAGGAAATCTGGAAACCTAAATATATTTTTAATTATATTCAGGACATGTATTTACAGCCTTCGTTTGTTATTGATATCACTGATGTTATTGATAAAAAATTGGCTTCTATACAGTCATTTAAAACACAGTTTTTTATACCGGGCGAAAAAGATAATGAACCGCAAACCTATATTTCTTCTCCGGATTTTTTGGACAGTATAATCAACCGGTCAAAAATGTTTGGAAAAATGATTGGCGTAAAACATGCGGAAGGATTTATCTCTAAAAAAATGATTGGGTTTCATTCTTTTAATGACTTTATTCAGAATATTACTTAACAAAAGCTTGATAAGCACAACAATAAATTATAGAACAAATTAAATAGCAATACAAATGGCCACACCAAAATTTATGCAGGGGAAAGGTGATTTTCATATCGAATTAAAAAAACGTGTTAATCAGTATTTCATTGATCATAAGAGACCAATGACAGGAAATTTTTCATTACTTTTTAAAGGAGCATTGCTTACTATTGGTTTTGTATTAATTTATATCCATTTAGTATTTTTTACGCCTGTTGTATGGATTGCACTTCCTGAGTGCGTCTTATTTGGCTTTCTTACGGCTACAATAGGCTTTAACGTGATGCACGACGGTGCACATGGAAGTTTTAGCAAGTATAAAATTATTAACAAAATCGCGGGATCATCCTTGAATTTTTTGGGAGGTAGTGCCATTATGTGGAATATGAAGCATAATATTATTCATCATACTTACACTAATATTGATGGGATTGATGATGATATAGAAGCCCGTCCATGGATGAGATTTGCAACTACACAGAAGAGGTTAAAAATGCATAAATTTCAGCACTATTATTTCTGGTTTTTATATACCCTGCTTCACCTGATCTGGATATTCATGACTGACTATCAAAAGTATTTTAAGCGAAAAATAGGAAGCGTACCTCTTAGGAAAATGACGGTAAGGGAACACATTTCTTTTTGGGCTGCAAAAATAATTTATGCTTTCATGTTTGTAGTATTGCCTATTATGTTGTTGGGGTTCACTAAATGGTTAGTTGGGTTCTTGATCATTACCATGATCACCGGGTTAGTGATCAGTATTGTTTTCCAATTGGCACATACGGTAGAGCATACTGAATTTCCAATGCCGGGCGAAATTACCGGAAAAATTGAAAATGAATGGGCTATACATCAAATCAATACAACTGCCAATTTTGCAACTAACAATAAATTAATTTCCTGGTTAGTAGGTGGATTAAATTTCCAGATAGAACATCATTTATTTCCAAAAATTTCACACGTACACTATCCGGCTATCAGCAAAATAATAAAGCGAACCTGCTCAGAATACGGAATTAAATATATTGAATATCCTAAAATGATTAATGCAATTTACTCTCACGTGATGTATTTAAAAAGATTAGGACGGGCAGTATAAAAAAATATTTTATTTATTTTATGACTTCAGGCAGAAATGCCTTAGGTTTTTTACTGAGTTGACATTCAGAAATTGGAATTCGGGTTTGATACTAATAACTTAAAAACAAAATGTGTAAAATGTTAATAAAGCACAATTAAGTTTTTTTTAATTCAAAAACTTCTTTCTTTTAAATATCCTTACTAACTTTATTACATGAACATTAATTTTCAAGATGAGATACCCATAGATTTTGATAATAACTCCAGGGTATGGGTTTACCAAAGCAATAGGGCATTTTCAATTAATGAATCTTTGGAAATTGAGAGGGTGCTTGAGGGTTTTACGAAAGAATGGAATAGTCATGGTAGTCTGGTAAAGGGATTTGCCAATTTGTTTTTTGGTCGCTTTATCGTTTTTATGGCAGATGAAACCAACATAAAAGTTGGTGGATGTAGCACAGACACAAGTGTCAGATTGGTTAAAAATATAGAACAAGATTATAATGTTTCTTTATTTGAAAGGCAGTCACTGGCTTTTATCGTCAAAGACAGAATAAATGTGCTCCCCTTGTCCCTGGTTAATTATTCAATAGAGAATGAAGATATTACCCCTGATACTTTGTATTTCAATAATACCATTCTTACAAAAAAAGATTTACTCAACAATTGGATAATTCCGGTAAAAGAAAGCTGGTTGGCGGCCAGAATTCCTTCTTCACCTACTCCTTAATCTCTTTTTTTTTACGCAATCTTATATTTCCTGTTTTATAATAGGAATTGGGGAAGGAAGAAATTTCTTTTACAATATTTCTGTTAGAAAACATCTGGTTAATGATTTAAGGATAAAAAAGCGTAACTTAAAAATCAAAAGAATATTTTCACGGGAAATTTATATTCTCTACTGCAAGACTGTTCACAAAATATTATTAACTTTCTGCCATAGTGTCTCTATTTTTTAATTTATTATCTTTGTCGGCCTGTAAAAAATTGAATAATGCTGGATTTTGTAATAGATAAAAAACATGATGAATCAAGGCAGGGCGAAGCTTTTGCTCCTAAGGTATTTGCTTCCAACTCATTCGCTAAGAAATTCTATATAGAAAGCTATGGATGTGCAATGAATTTTGCAGACAGCGAGGTAGTAGCTTCGATTTTACAGGGGAAGGGATTTGAAATTACCCGCCATTTTGAAGAAGCGGATATGATTTTTATCAATACCTGCTCCATACGCGAAAAAGCTGAAGCTACAGTAAGGAAAAGACTGACAGAATTCAGGAAAGTAAAAAAATACAATCCGGCATTGTTGGTGGGAGTTTTGGGTTGCATGGCCGAAAGGCTAAAATCAAAATTTATTGAAGAGGAGAAACTGGTAGATATTGTAGTCGGTCCAGATGCTTATCGTACACTACCAGGCTTGATCGAAGAAGCTGAAAGTGGACAAAAAGGAGTAAATGTATTACTAAGTCGCGAAGAAACATATGGGGATATTTCTCCCATAAGGTTAAACAGCAATGGCGTAACCTCATTTGTAAGTATTATGCGGGGATGCAATAATATGTGTTCTTTTTGTGTGGTTCCGTTTACCCGTGGACGTGAGCGTAGCCGTGATGCGGCATCTGTAATTAAAGAATGCACCGATTTATTTAATGAAGGGTATCGGGAAGTGACCTTATTAGGACAAAATGTGGATAGCTATCAATGGTATAATTCAAAAGATGAATCAATAGTATCTTTTGCCAATCTCTTAGAAAAAGTAGCGTTAATCTCTCCTTTACTCAGGGTGAGATTTTCAACGTCTCATCCAAAAGATATTACAGATGAAGTATTATTTACCATAAAAAAATATGAAAACATCTGCAAATACATTCACTTGCCTGTTCAAAGTGGAAGTTCCAGGATTTTACAATTAATGAACCGGACGTACACTCGCGAGTGGTACATAGCAAAAGTCAACAGGATCAGAGAAATACTTCCTGGTTGTGGACTTTCTACAGATTCTATTACCGGATTTTGCTCAGAAACTGAAGAAGATCACCAGCAAACATTAAGTCTTTTTGAGTATTGTGAGTATGATTTGGCTTATATGTATTTCTATTCTGAACGCCCCGGAACACTTGCTGAAAGAAGATTTGAAGATGATGTTCCCCTCGAAGTAAAGAAAAGAAGATTACAGGAAGTAGTAGCTTTGCATCGCATCCATTCTTTAAAAAGTATGGAGAAAGAAATTGGAAAAACAGTAAAAGTTTTAATAGAAGGAAATTCTAAAAAAAGTGATGCTGATTGGGCAGGAAGAAGTGATAATAACAAAATGGTTGTATTCCCTAAAAGCGGAAATTTTCATAGAGGAGATTATGCTGAAGTGGTAATAGAAAGCTGTACTGCCGGCACTTTGATTGGAAAAATAAAAATAAATTGAATAAGTGCGTCTCTGTTGTAGATTTGATTTGAATTAGAAATTGAGATCTTAATAGGATTGTACCATGATAATTAAAAACAAATCTTTATCATAGATGAAAAGATTGCCAAAATTTTAGCAGACTAATGGATCAACAAGCAATAAGAAACAGGTTTGGAATTATAGGGTCTTCCCCTGCATTGGTGTATGCATTGGATGTAGCTATTCAGGTAGCCAATACCGATTTAAGTGTCTTGATCAATGGAGAAAGTGGTGTGGGAAAAGAAGTCTTTTCACATATTATTCATTCACTTTCTGCACGTAAGCATAATCCGTTCATAGCAGTAAACTGTGGCGCTATCCCTGAAGGAACAATCGACTCGGAATTATTTGGTCATGAAAAAGGTTCATTTACCGGGGCAGTTGACAGTCGTAAAGGATACTTTGAAACGGTAAACGGGGGGACCATTTTTTTGGATGAGATAGGGGAACTGCCATTAGGCACGCAAGCCCGTTTATTACGTGTGTTAGAAGCTGGAGAATACATACGGGTGGGTTCGTCCAAAGTTCAAAAAACTGATGTAAGGGTAATTGCCGCTACTAATAAAGATTTACTGGAATATACGAATAGCGGTCGGTTTCGGGAAGACCTGTATTATAGATTGAATACTGTACCAATAAGAGTTCCGCCATTACGCGACCGAAAAGAAGATATTCCATTGTTGTTCAGAAAATTTGCAGTTGATTTTGCTGAGCGTTATAAATCACCTCCTGTACAACTGGATGATGACGCAAAAAATGTATTAATCAATTATCAATGGCCGGGTAATGTACGCCAGTTAAAAAACCTGGCAGAACAAATCTCAGTTCTTTCAAAAGATAAAATAATTAGCGGAAGCGAATTAAGAAAATTTTTACCTGATACCAATTTTACCAGGTTACCTGTACTTGCATCAGCAGCATATGCACAATCCGGGAATGATCAAAAAGAATTTTCCAATGAAAGAGAGATTCTTTATAAATTATTTTTTGATGTAAAGAAAGATGTAACTGAATTAAAAAGAATGTTTTTTGAAGCTATGCAGCATCCTAATTCGATTAATGAAAATCAGCATTTTCAAAATGATCAATTTCTAAATGAATTTGAAAATAATCACCCGCATTCTGCCATAACTGCCAATCAGCCTGTAATCATTAATAATAATAAAATTGATGAACACCAGGAAATAGAAGAATCTTTAAGCATTATGGATGCAGAAAAGGGGCTGATCATAAAAGCACTAAAAAAACATCGTGGGAAAAGAAGAGATGCTTCCAGTGATCTTGGCATTAGTGAGCGTACACTTTATAGAAAGCTAAAAGAATATAATATCAATGAATAATCCTGAATAATGAATAAAATATAATGAGAATCAGAAAACGGGTGAGATTATCCGCAATACTAGGCTTATTGATGTTTACAATGAGCTTTGCCACTTGTAAATATTCTTTTAAAGATACGGCTCCTATTCCTGCAGATATTAAAACTTTCAGAGTAAATTATTTTGAAAATAGAGCCCGATATGTAAATCCTCAACTGGCACCCCAATTAACCGAAAGTTTAAAACAAAAAATTATTGGGCAAACCCGTTTAAGGCAAACTAATAATGATGATGCAAATTATGACATCAGTGGATACGTTTCAGACTATAGTGTTACTACAAGTGGTGTAGCCAACCAGGCTGCCGGGACCAACCGTTTAAATGTTACCTTTCACCTGATTTTTAAAAATACGGTTGATCCTGATCCGAAGAAAAGTTTTGATGCTGATATAACTACTAATTACGATTTTTCTGCACAATTAACACTTCCTCAGGCCGAAGCTTCTATAGGTGATCAAATAGTAAAAAATGTAACGGAAGCCATTTTTAATAGAATATTTTCAAACTGGTAATCAATTTTTCATGAATACAGAAACAAATTATGCCGAACTTTTTTATACCAGGTATATAAATAATAATGACTCACTTGAAAAATTATTAGCCGATTATCCGGTTAGTGCTCTCTCTCATTTTTTACTTTCTTATCATTTAAAAAAAAATACCAATTCGGATTTTGAGAAATCGATAAAAAAAACTGCATTATATTTTAATAATACTAATTGGCTTCAATTTCAATTGACCTCAACAGATTCTGATAATAATGAAAAGACATCTAATTTCGTTGAAAGCAAAATAGAACCTGCCAATGTAAGCATGCCCGAAGATAATAATGAAATAAAAAATGTTGTAGCCGAATTGTCTGGTCTAGATGAAACTCTTTCTAAAAATACGGATGCTATTAAGGATCAAATCGTTATTTCTTCTTCTGAAAATGAAAAAACAGAAAATTTACAACCAGGTAATGAATTGGAATTAATGACATCATTCGGAGAAGCTCGCATTGCATCTGAGCCCAAAGAAGAATTATTGGAAACTGCTCAACAACATAACACGGCTCCCATGGAAACTACTACTGAAGAGCCGCTGGCATTTGAGCCAAAAGAAGAAATTGCTGAAGGAATTTTTCAAAATGATAACATTTCTGTAAATGTCCCTGATGAAGAATTTTTAAATTCAAAACCAAAAGAAGAAAACCTTCCGTTGAAACCTTCAGCCGAAGATGTCCGTATTCAGTCGTTACCGAATAATGAAGAAGAGTTGCTGGCTTTTGAACCGTTGCATACAGTAGATTATTTTGCATCTCAGGGCATAAAAATTAAAGAAGAAGTATTACTGAATGATAAGCTGGGCAATCAGGTTAAAAGCTTTACTGCCTGGCTGAAGAGTATGAAACAACTGCACCCCGGGAAATTACCCGAACAAAATGAAGTAATCGAAAAAATAATTCAATCTTCTGCAGAAGAATCCAATACAGATGCCCATATTCTTACAGAAGCCATGGCAGAAGTACTTATCAAACAGGATAAAACTGAAAAGGCGGTTGAAATGTACCATAAATTAAGTTTGATGAATCCCTCTAAAAGTGCTTACTTTGCAGCCAAAATTGAAAGTATAAAAACACACCAATAATATGTTAATCATTTTCGGAACTATAATCATTATTTCTTCTATTATTTTAGGAATTATTATTCTTATTCAAAACCCAAAAGGAGGCGGATTGACTTCATCATTAGGTGGTTTTGGGAATCAACTGATGGGAGTAAAACAAACCACTGATATCCTTGAAAAAGGAACCTGGCTTTTTGCAGGAATCATAGGAGTGCTTTGTCTTGCTTCTGCATTATTTATCCCTAAAACAGGTGGTACTAATTCAAGAGACAATTTAATAAATGAAACTCCTGTTGGTACTCCCTTGGCACCACAAAACAATAATACAGCACCTTTGCCAACAACTCCACAACCACAGGCACCGGCACCACAGAAATAAATTATTCAAAATATGGTATGCCCTGTCTATACAAAGACAGGGTTTTTTATTAAATTGATTATTATTTACTTATAGAAACAAGGCTCATTTTTTGTTGTAAAGTTTAGGCATGCAAATCAAAAAAATCATTTTATTCATTCTTGTTGCTATTGTACTAGTGGCTTTTTATTATAGTTGGAAAATTTTTGGTCCTACTATTCAAAATCCCGAACATAGATTTCTCTATATTAAGACTGGAAGTTCTTATCAACAGGTAAAAGATAGCTTAAATACCAATGGATTTATGGGCAATTATTTTGTATTTGATAAAATCGCTAAATCAATTGATTACCCTAAAAACATTAAGCCAGGAAAATATAAGATTTCTAATAATATGAGCATGTATCATCTCTTGAAAATGCTCAGGTCAGGCAAACAGGTACCGGTCAATTTAGTGATTACTAAACTGCGAACTAAAGAAGACCTGGCAAAAAAAATCGCCAATTATTTTGAAACTGATTCGGTCACGGTGATTCATTTTTTAAACAACAATGATTCCCTTCTCCAATTTGATGTAGATACCAACACCGTGATGACTGATATTATTCCCAATACCTATAATTATACATGGACTACGCCCATTCAAACTGTTTTTAAAAAATTACATAATGAAACCCTGAAGTTTTGGAATAAAGATAGATTAGGTAAAGCACAGCATCTTAATATGACTCCGAAAGAGATTTATATTTTAGCATCTATAGTAGAAGAAGAAACCAATAAGCAAGATGATAAAGGAAAGATAGCTAGTGTTTATATTAACCGGATTCGAAAAGGTATGAAAATGGCTGCTGATCCAACCATAAAATTTGCTATGAAAGATTTTGGGCTCAAAAGGATTTATCAAAAATACCTCAGGTTTGTATCTCCCTATAATACTTATCTTAATTCGGGACTACCTCCGGGCCCTATATGCACTCCTTCTATTAAAACAATTGATGCGGTGCTGGATTCTCCTGATACCAATTTTTTATTTTTTGTGGCACGGGCAGACTTTTCAGGATATTCAGAATTTGCAACATCCTACCGGGAACATCTTGTGTATGCAAAAGCCTACCAAAAAGCGTTAGATAGCTTGATAATAGCAAGACGATCTTCCGTAGGAGATAGTACTCAATAAGGTCATTAAAATTAGATATTTTTATAAAATAAAAAAGATTGTAAAGAAGTATTGAGAAAAGTTTCCTACATATTATCAAAGTTGAATCCGGTAAATTACTTAAAAAAGAAAAGTAAAATGTGGATTCCTCCCGGATTTAACGGATTTTCTTTATACGATGTACTTACCTATTTTTTTAAAAGGTTTGATATTCCTCATCTTACCGAAAGAGCTGCTGCAATATCCTATAATTTCATAATGTCGGTTCCACCCACATGCCTGTTTATTTTTACTTTAGTTCCTAATCTTCCTTTCATCTCTAAGAGGGCTTTAAAAATACAACTACATAGTCTCATTACTGATATAATTCCTTCAAAAACATATAATGACGGGCTCATTAAATTTGTTGATAGCTTTATTAATGGCTCCAAAATTGGACTTATTTCATTTACCTTACTACTATCACTTTTTTTTGCCTCCAACGCTGTAATTGGGATCATGAGGTCTTTTAATAAAGATTATATTGGATTTCAAAAAATCAAGGGGTTAAAGAAAAGATGGGAGGCTATCAAATTAACCTTAATGCTTTTTGGTTTGTTATTAGGATGCATTGTTCTGCTCCTTTTGCAAAGAAATATCCTGAACTGGATAGGGATTAAAAATTTACAAGTAAGGAATTTAATTCTTTATGGGAAATGGATTTTTGTAATAGGCCTCATTTTTTACTCCTTTGCTTTTATATATAGATATGCTCCCTCCACTACAAAACGATGGAAATTGGTTTCACCAGGGGCCATTATTGCCACCTTTTTGAGCATATTGGTTACAATTGGGTTTACAACTTTTGTGGATAATTTCGGACGATATAATTTGCTCTACGGATCTATCGGGTCGGTAATGGTTTTAATGATAATGATCTTTTTAAATTCATTGGTTGTATTAATAGGCTTTGAATTTAATCTCAGCATAAATACGTTAAAAACGATAGCTGAAGAAAGTATTGGCGATGAGGAGAGCTAATGATGGAATTAACTAAAAGTTTAAATTAGCTTCATTATAAAAGAA
Source organism: Bacteroidota bacterium (assembly GCA_030706605.1). Classification (GTDB taxonomy): domain Bacteria; phylum Bacteroidota; class Bacteroidia; order Chitinophagales; family Chitinophagaceae; genus Ginsengibacter. The sequence continues at coordinate 25,148 of JAUZOE010000027.1, read as the reverse complement.
AGTTTGGGTATATCAATCCTCCTCCATTTTACTGCATATTGTCATAATAGATAGTACTTTCAGTGTTAAATAATCTCATCCTGTAAGCATTCATTGCAGTGTATCCAAGTCTTTTTATTAAGCGATTATTGACAAATACTCCAACAGGGGCACCTACTATGGGTATCAATTGGAGCATTTTAGCAATATCAAGATAGTCTCTGTATTCCTGCTGAAAACTCCTCCAGTCAAACAGATTAATATCTTCCGGTAAATTTTGTTGCTGCACTTCCCAATTGGTTATTTTCAGGTAAACTTTCTTTCGGTATAGAGAACTGGAAAAAGCAAGTTCGAAAATATGAAGTAGGTATACTCTTTCTTTATAGTCAGTTACATCAAAACCATATAAAGCGGCGATATCGAATAATAATTTTATTTTAATCCCTAATAAAATTGGGAAATCGGCAAGACCAAGCAATATACCTCCTGCCCCGGTAATGCCACCTTCCACAGCAGCAGTTTTTCTATAAGTATTTATTTTTTTTAGAATAGTCTCTTCCCGTTGTTGCAGGCTGGCGTTTTGCAATGGATGTGAAGTAGTATGCATTGCACCAAATAAAACGCCACGTACTATTTGTTTAATAGTAACTGTTATTGCACGATGCACTTTTTCAGGTATCCAGCTATTGAACTTTCTCTGAATTTTTTTTGATAGATTATTTAACAGAGATGGCTTTCGCAACATTTTATTTTGCCATACTTTTAATTCCTGTAATGCAAGCATGTCGTATGAATTGATCATAAAATAGACTTTGGTCAAAGGTATGATTACAAAATACAGGTTATCAAATGTTTTATTAGAAACAGATCAGTTTAACCACTAAACTTCGGTATTCCCCGATTTTATTTTTTGTGAACATGATCTATAAACTGCCGATCTAATATCGAATACTTTAAACCCGTTTTTGAAATTAAATAGTGCGGGGATTTAATAACATGAAAATAGAACTACCCTATTTTCCAAATTTTTTCTTTAATAAACTAAGTGCATCATCCATAGTGCCACTTGTCTTTTCAGGCCCCTTTGGTCTGTTAGGCTGATGGGTTTTTCTGTGTTGCTCTTGCCTTACAGGTATTTCCTGTGTTTGCTTTATGGATAAGGCAATACGTTTGCGCGGAATGTCCACTTCTAATACTTTTACTGTTACCTTATCATTCAGCTTTAAAACTTCCCCCGGATCACTGATATACTTATGCGCAATTTCGGACACATGTACAAGACCGTCCTGTTTCACACCAATATCAATAAAAGCCCCGAAACGTGTGAGATTGGTTACTATCCCCGGAACGATCATGTCTACGGAGACGTCTTCAATGGAATAAATACTGGCAAACTCGAATGCCTGGGCTTCACTGCGGGGATCAAGCCCCGGCTTCTTCAATTCTCTTGCTATATCCTGTAATGTATGCAATCCTATATTTTCGTTTACATATTGTGGTAATTTAATGGCATTTACGATCTTTTCATTACCGATCATTTCTGTCAAAGCTATCCCTGCATCTTCAGACATTTGTTCAACTACCTTGTACGATTCAGGATGCACGCCACTTTCATCCAAAAGGTTGTCTCCATTTTTAATCCTTAAAAATCCTGCACATTGTTCAAATGCTTTATCGCCCAGCCGCGGCACTTCCTTCAACTGTTTACGATTAGTAAATCTCCCCTTTTCTTTACGATAGTTTACAATATTCTCTGCGATGGATGGACCAATACCACTTACATAACTCAATAAATATTTTCCTGCAGTATTCAGATTCACACCGACTGCGTTTACACAACTTATTACTGTTTGATCCAGTTTTTCCTTAAGTCTTACCTGGTTTACATCATGCTGGTATTGTCCTACTCCAATGCTCTTGGCATCTATCTTTACCAGTTCTGCCAGTGGGTCCATCAACCTGCGCCCAATACTCACAGCACCACGTACTGTAATATCCTGGTCAGGAAATTCTTCACGCGCAATCTCCGATGCAGAATAAATAGAGGCTCCATCTTCATTTACTAAAAATACCGGTAACCCAGTGTTTAGCCCTTTTATAAAATGTTCAGTTTCCCGACCTGCCGTACCATCACCAATTGCAAAAGCCTGAATGCCATACTGTGATACATAATTTCTTATTTTTTGTTCGGCATCATTTAATTTAAAATTTTTTTCGTGAACAAAAATCAAATCTGTTTTTTGTAATTCACCTTTTTCATCAAGAATCACCACCTTACAACCTGTTCGGTATCCGGGATCAATTGCTAATATTTTTTTACTGCCCAATGGTGAAGAAAGTAATAACTGGCGCAAGTTTTCTGCAAAAACACTGATAGCTTCTTCATCGGCTTTTGTTTTTAACGCCACACGGAATTCACTTTCAAGACTAGGTTGTAATAGACGACGAAAAGCGTCTTTTATAGCTTTTTTTACCTGTTCTGATGCTTCATTGTTGGCTTTCAAATAGTGAGTTTCTATCTGCAACAGGGCAGTCTCTTCTTCAGGAGAAATACTCATACGTAAAAAGCCTTCCATAAATCCACGCATAATAGCGAGCATACGGTGAGAGGGTATTTTGAAAACCGGTTCAGAAAAATCAAAGTAATCTTTGTATTTTATTCCTTCAGTTTCTTTCCCATTCAGTATTTTACTTTGTACTTTTGCCGTTTGTTCAAACAATTTTCTCATTCGGGCACGTACTTCTGCATTTTCATTGACCATTTCTGCAATGATATCCCGTGCACCTTGCAAAGCAGCTTCCACATCAGGAATTTTATCATTAACATATACTGAAGCTTCTGTTTGTAATGCAATATGGGTTTGTGCCAATATTAGCAAAGCCAAAGGCTCCAGTCCATTTTCCCTGGCCGTTTGTGCTTTGGTTTTCCGCTTGGGTTTATACGGCAGATAGATATCCTCTAACTCAATAAGTGTAGTTGATTTATTTATTTTTTCCTGCAGGGCTTCAGTCATTTTCCCTTGCCCGGTAATCGTTTTCTCAATAAAGGTTTTTCGGGCATCAAATTCCTGTTGAAACTTTGCTTCTAACTGAATGGCTTCTATCTGTACTTCATCTAAGGCACCTGTTTTATCTTTTCTATAACGGGCAATAAAGGGGATAGTAGCTCCCCCGTCTAATAGTTCCAGAACAGCAATTACTTGTTTTTCAGGAATGGATAATTTTCCTGAAACGGATGATGAAAAGGTTAACATATTTGGTAAAAATTCAGCTTTTTTTTAAGGAGGCGAAGGTAAAAGATTGAAGGGAAATTCAATCCTTTCATAAATAATAATATAAAAGATTAATTGGGTAAAAGTGTTGTTGAATTATAAGTATGCTCTCAACATAATTCAATAACCATAGCACTTGCTCCACCACCACCATTGCAAATTCCGGCAGCGCCAATTTTCCCCTTATTTTGTTTTAAAACATTAATTAGCGTAACAATAATACGAGCTCCGCTACAGCCTAAAGGATGGCCAAGAGATACCGCACCGCCATTTACATTTACTTTGTTAGCATCTAATTTCATATTCTGAATATTCACAATTCCTACTACACTAAACGCTTCATTGAGTTCAAAAAAATCAATATCTGACAATTCCAATCCCGCTTTTTGTATTGCTTTAGGAAGCGCCAGAGAAGGAGTAGTAGTAAACCATTCGGGCGCCTGTTCGGCATCAGCATAACTTAAAATTTTTGCTATGGGTCTCAGTCCCAACTCATCTGCTTTTTCCTTACTCATTAAAACTAAAGCAGCAGCCCCATCATTGATCGTGCTTGCATTAGCAGCAGTTACGCTTCCTCCCTTTTCAAAAGGAGATTTTAATTCAGGAATTTTATCAAACTTTACATTAAAAGGTTCTTCGTCATTTAAAAAAATAATGGGATCGCCTTTTCGCTGGGGAATTTCTACTCCTATAATTTCGTTTATAAATTTACCCTCATTTACTGCTGCCTGGCTGCGTCTGTAACTTTCTACAGCAAATTCATCCTGTTCATTACGGCTAATGTTACATTCCCTGGCGCAAAGCTCGGCAGCATTGCCCATAGCATAATCTTTATATACATCGGTGAGTCCATCTTTTGCCATACCATCAATAAAAGAAGTATTTCCATATTTATTTCCCCAACGAAGGGTAGGGGCATAAAAAGGAGTGCTGCTCATATTTTCCATACCTCCGGCAACTACGACCTCTGCATCGCCCAGTAAAATGCTTTGAGCAGCAATCATTATAGATTTCATACCACTGGCACAAACTTTATTGATTGTGGTACAGCAAACCTCTTCGGGCAGACCTGCAAATATAGCGGCCTGTCGTGCAGGTGCCTGTCCCAGGTTAGCTTGTAATACGCATCCCATATATACTTCATCGACATCAGTAGGTTTTATTCCTGCTTTTTCCACGGCTCCTTTAATAGCTGTAGCGCCTAATTTTGTAGCTGGAATATCTTTCAGGCTACCGCCAAAACTGCCAATAGGAGTACGCACAGCAGATATGATATAAACTTCTTTCTTATTCATGACAAAATTTGAAATACAAAGATAACAAAATTGAATCCCTGCTTTGTTAAAGGAAATTGCAGGGGATAAATAATATAAACCTACAATAAGTCATGCCAATTCCTTAATATTTTTGATGAAGAAAAAATAACAAACCCATTTCCGAAGATTGATAATTCCTATTTTCCTGGAACGAAAAAAGATAAAAAACAATTTATAATTTTATAATTGGGTTAATTTATTTTACTTCGTACTAATTAAACTAAATCTTTTTAAAAATGAGCGTTATTCCAATGAAAAAATTTGTTATTACAATGATAATAACAGCGGTATTGCTTATCATTATAGCAGCTATTGCCCTGAAGTCCACTTTGTAAAATTGGAATTTTCAAAGCGTAGTTGTATTTCGTTTCAAAGAATATAGAATATGATGATTCCCCAGGAAACCATACAACAAATTGTAAGCAGGATTGACATTATCGAAATCGTCAATTCATTTGTAAAGCTTAAGAAAAGGGGGGTAAATTATATCGGTCTGTGTCCTTTTCATAATGAGAAGTCTCCCTCATTTACGGTTTCTCCATCCAAAGAAATATATAAATGTTTTGGCTGTGGCCGTAGTGGCAATGCCATTAGCTTCTTAATGGAGCATGAGAAATACAGTTATGTAGAGGCCCTGAAATGGCTGGCAGCAAAGTACAATGTAGAAATTGAGGAAAAAGAAACCAGCCCTGAATTTAAGCAACAACAGCTTGTAGCGGATAGCCTTTACATCATTAATAAATTTGCACAGCAATTTTTCAGTGAAGCATTATTTTCTTCTGAGGAAGGAATTAATGTGGGATTAAGCTATTTAAAAGAAAGAGGTTTCCGTGAAGAAATTATCAAAAAATTTGAACTGGGGTATAATCCTGAAGCCAAAGATGCTTTTTCTAATGCTGCGGTAAGTAAGCAATTTAATCCGGATCTTTTGCAAAAATCAGGATTGGCAGTTTTAAGAGATAATGGCTTACAGGATAATTATCGAGGCCGGATTATTTTTCCTATTCATAATCAATCGGGAAAAGTTACCGGATTCGGGGCAAGGCTGATCAGGAAAAATGATAAGGCGCCAAAATACATTAACACTCCTGAGAATGAAATTTACGTAAAAAGTAAAATTTTATATGGTTCCTGGTTTGCCCGGCAGGCCATAGACAAGGAAGATGAATGCTTATTGGTGGAAGGTTATACAGATGTGGTTTCTCTTCACCAGGCGGGTATCGAAAATGTGGTGGCAAGTGGAGGTACTTCGCTAACCCCGGATCAATTAAGGCTTATAAAAAAATACACGACTAACCTCACTATTTTATATGATGGCGATGCCGCAGGTATTAAAGCCGCTCTCCGTGGCCTTGACCTTGCCCTGGAAGAAGGTTTGAATGTGCGTTTAGTGCTTTTGCCTGACCAGGAAGATCCTGATAGTTATATTAATAAAAACGGTGCTGAAGCTTTTATTAAATTCATCAGTAGCAATAAAAAAGATTTTATTCTATTTCAACTTGAATATGCATTATTGGATGCCGGTGACGATACCAATAAAAGGGCGCATGTTGTCAATCAAATAGCAGAATCCATTTCCAAAATTAATAAAGCAGAAGACTTTACCAAACAACAGGATTACATTCGTAAAACTGCCGAGCTTTTAAAAATTGATGAAGGCGGTTTACACAACCTGGTAAATAAGCATACAAGAGATAAACTTAATAAGGAAGAAAAAAAATCGTTTCCGACAGAAAAAGTTTTCCAGGAACACGGCAGTGAACCTTCCGGAATACAAGATGAAGATGCGAATGCACTTGGGTTATTACAAAATGAGATTTTCCATGAAAGATCTGTAACCAGGTGCCTCCTGGAATTTGGCTTAAAGGAATGGCAAGACGGAAAAACTGTTGCAGATTATATCCTATACGAATGTATAGATGATGAATTGTTAGAAGATTCAATGTTAAAAAAAATCATCAGTTTTTATAAAATATGGTATGAAGAAAAACTGGAGCCGACCGCAAAAACATTTTTGTATAACGAAGATATTCAGATGAGCAATGCTGTAATTTCCCTTCTTGACTTCCCATATGAAATAAGTGATGGCTGGAAAGAAAAATATGAAATGCCTGTGCCTACCAGGGAAGACAATTATCTACATGACATTACTTCAACTCTGCGTTACCTTGAATTAAAAAGAATAAAAAAACTGATTACCATTAATGCAGAAGAATTAGAAAAAACTACTTCTTCAGAAAGGCAGATTTTATTAATCCAGACTCATTCTCACCTGAAAAATATGGAAATACAACTTACCAAAGAAATTGGTATGGTAATTATAAAATAATTAAATGGTTGAAAAGAAACTAAAAGCCTTCTGCTTGTGCCAGTTTTCTGCTACCGGATTTCAGGTTGACAACTTTTAATTTTGACGATTTTACACTTTCACAAATTTCAGCTTTAGTGAATCGCTGGGCGCTCCATACGTAATCCAAAACTACTTTTTCGGCAGTTTCAAATCCCTGATCAAGCAAAAAATCCCAAGAACCTGTTCTGTTAAGATCGCTGGCAATTTTAGAAGCCTGTTTTGGATACGCAATCCACAATTTAGTATCATCATGTAATGCACCACAAAGATCTTCAAAAATATTTCTCAATTGATTTAAATTCAATGCAAACACGAGAGCAAAATCAATTTTACGAATCTTTAAAAGTTGAGTAACGTTTTTTGAAAATGAAAGCTTTGAAAACTGCTTTTCAATTGTAGAAGGAAGTCCTTGTATTAACAGATTTTTTTCATCCTCTAATTGCAGTTTTTCAAACAATGTTTGAGACATAAGCGGAGCAATATTTATAAGATTAAAAAATGGTCTATAAAAACCTGCACTAGCCAATTTCTAAAACAAGAAATCGTTAAAAGCTAAATGAAATGCAGTTTAGACAAATGCAAATTTAAGATAAAAAAAGTGTTTTTCCTATAAAAAAAATACATTTTAAGAATACGGTAATTTTTTATTGTTTGTATTTTCATTTTTAACTTACTGGTGTATAATATTTTAGCGCTTCGCTCATATAGCTTTTGATTTTGTCAATCCTTTTAGAATCCAGCGGATGTGTACTCAAAATTTCAGGAGTAGTACTGCTTCCTGAATTTAATTTGGCCATTCTTTCCCAGAACGGAACAGCTTCGCGGGGATTATATCCAGCCATTGCTGCGAATATTAACCCATAATGATCTGCTTCATATTCCTGTTTACGAGAATTAGGAAGTAAAACGCCTACCTGGGCAGAAGGTGCATATATTGCTTTGAAAACATTATTGGCATTGTTGTTACCTGATGTAAAAACATCTCCTACAACTCCTATTCCCTGGGCCACCAACGCCTGGCTTATCCTTTCCTGTCCGTGGTGAGCAACTGCATGGGTAATTTCATGCCCCAATACGATTGCCAGGGCAGCTTCATTTTGAGTAACTGAAAGTAAACCTGTATATACAACCACCTTTCCTCCCGGCATGCACCATGCATTTACTTCTTTACTATCTACCAAATTAAATTCCCAATTGTAGCCGTCCAATTCACCAGATACACCTTTTTCTTTATAATATTTCGTAATCGCCTTAGCAATCCGTGTACCTACACGTTTTACCATTTCTGCATCTCTGTTGGCATTACTGCCCACCACTTTATTTTGAGAAAGAAAGCTACTATATTGTGTAACTGCTTCTTTTTGCAGTGAAGCTTCAGATACCAAAGAAAGCTGGCTACGACCAGTAATTGTATTGGTAGTACAGGAAGTTACAAATAAAGTAAAACATGAAAAAATCAGTAAAAAAGGTTTCATAACTATATTCATTTATTTGTTTTGGATAAGCAATTGGCGTACCAGTTTTGGGGTCTGACAAAAATGATACTCATCTAAAATTAGCAGGAATATGAAATGTAGGGATATAAGCGGTAAAAGAATTTATAATTCTTTACGACGCAATTTTTTTCGATCCCGGTATTTTAAAATAGGAACGCGGCCCTCACTTCCTTTTAATAACCGTGTTATATTTTTTTGATGCGTAAGCATCACGAGTGCGGCAACTGCCACAGCAAAAACCCGGTAAAAAACTTCTTTTTCATTATATATCCATAGTACACAAATCGGAAGCGCTACACCAGCAAGTATAGAACTTAAAGAAACATATCGGGTAAGATAAAGAACCAATAAAAAAACGCCGATACAATTGACAGCAACAATTGGCTGAATAGCGAGCACCATGCCAAATAGGGTAGCCACACCCTTACCTCCTCTGAATCCTGCCCATACCGGATAAATATGACCAATTACAGCGGCAAGTCCCAAACCTATCATCAGGTTGGTTCTGTCTAATTCATTGGAAAGATAATAGGGTAATAAATTATATAGCGCTACAGCCAATATTCCTTTGAGCATATCACCTACCATAACGATGGTTCCATATTTAGAACCAAGAACCCTGAAAGTGTTGGTAGCGCCCATATTTCCGCTACCGTATTCTCGGATATCAATATTAAACAAAGACCTGCTAACGATTAATGCGGTAGGGATTGAACCTATTAGGTAAGCTACAATAATTAAAATAAATTCTTTCATATATTTTTAATCAGACCTTATTCAACTATGACAAATATAACGTAAAATTTATGTCATCTACTGATTATTTTCATAAAGTTTAATTTACATTTTCACAAATAAAATAGCCATCCAATCCCCTTTTTGTAAAAGATTTTTTTTAACAAAATGGTTGTCTGCAAAGGCTTTTTTAATCAATATTTCATCTTTTGTTAAAAAACCGGATACCAGTAATAAGGACTCTTTTTTTAATAGGGAAGATATTGAAAGTGCCGCTGTTGTCAATACATTCAGGTTGATATTGGCTAAAATAATATCCACTGCAGGTATCCCCTTCAGGGTATCCCCTTTTTCTACCAATATATGACTACATTCATTGGCTTCTACATTTTCAAGCGTATTGTTAATACTCCAGTCATCATTATCAATTGCCAGGATTTTTGAAGCTCCCAGCTTTTCTGCAAGTATGGCCAGCACACCGGTTCCTGTACCAAAATCAATAACGCTTTTTTGTTGAAAATTGATTGCTTCCATCATTTCTATCATTAAAAAAGTAGTATCATGATGGCCGGTACCAAAACTCATTTTAGGAGTAATAATTAATTCATGTTTTATATTTTTAACTGGTTCATGAAAAGAAGCGCGGATTGCAGCAAAATCTTTTATGATTACTGGTTGCAATTCGCTTTCCCACTGCTGATTCCAGTTTTTGTCATCGATAATATTTTTTGTAAAGAAAGTTTTGGCAGGCAAAACTTCATTTAATTTTTCTTCATCAAAATCTTCTTCTTTTACATAAGCGAATAAAGAATTTTCTTCCTGTTCAAATGCATAGAATTTGATGTCGGCTAAATCAGCAATCAATATTTCTGACTCATCAGGAGAAGTAGTTTCTATTTCTATTTTTATAAATTTATTCATAAAAAAAGCTTGTATGGTAGTACAAGCTTTGGTATTAAAAACGTGATAAAAATTAATTGTTGGTCCGTGGCTGTGAAGGAGCGCTTTGCTCAGGTTTTGGCAGCAATGCTTTTCTACTCAATTTAAATTTACCTGTTTTGGGGTCAACACCTATCAATTTTACTTTCACTTTATCTCCTTCATTGAATATGTTGTCCATATTTTCAAGACGTTTCCACATGATTTCAGAAATGTGAAGAAGTCCTTGTTTGCCTGGCAAAAATTCAATAAATGCGCCAAATTCTTTTATCCCTTTTACGGTTCCTTCATAAACATCGCCAATTTCCGGTACTGCTACTATGCTATTTACCCAGGCAACAGCCTGATCTAAACTTTCTTTATTAGCAGAGAAAATACTTACCTCACCAGTTTTTCCTACCTCAGTGATATTAATAGTAGCCCCGGTTGTTTTTTGAATTTCTTGTATGATTTTTCCGCCTGGCCCTATTACAGCCCCGATAAATTCTGAATCAATAATCAGTTTTTCCATTCTTGGTGCATGAGGTTTTACATCCGCTTTGTGTTCAGGGATACAATTATACATCGCATCCAGGATATGCATTCTGCCTTTCTTTGCCTGGTCAAGTGCCTGCCTCATCACATCCATGCTTAATCCATCCACTTTTATATCCATTTGCACTGCACAAATGCCATCTCTTGTTCCGGTAACTTTAAAATCCATATCGCCTAAATGATCTTCATCTCCCAGTATGTCAGAAAGAATAGCAAACTTATCGCCCTTTGAAATTAATCCCATGGCTATACCACTCACATGCTTTTTAAAAGGTACACCGGCATCCATCAGCGCCAATGAACCGGCACAAACAGTAGCCATTGAAGAGGAACCGTTACTTTCTAAAATATCACTTACTACTCTTACTGTATAAGGATATTCGCTTCCGGGTAAAATTTGTTTTAAAGAACGCATTGCAAGATTTCCATGTCCTACCTCCCGGCGACCTACACCACGCATCATTTTTACTTCGCCTGTAGAGAAAGGTGGAAAATTATAATGAAGAATAAATTTAGAATAATTACTTGTAGCAGCACTTTCCACCAATAATTCATCAAGTGGCGTACCCAAGGTAACGGTAGTTAAAGATTGTGTTTCACCACGGGTAAACAATGCAGAGCCATGCGGGGAAGGAAGAATATCTACTTCCATCGTAAGTGGCCTGATTTCCTCAAGTTTACGTCCGTCAAGACGTTTGCCTGTAGCCAACATCATTTCACGAACCACATTGTATTGTAATTCTCCGAAATAATATTTTATTAATCCTTTATCTTCATCCGGTAATTCTTCTCCAAGATATTCCTGGATTTCTTTTACCAATTGATCAAAAGCCTCTTTTCTTTCATCTTTTGCTGAAGCTTTAGCAGCTATGGCAAGCATTTTATCTTTTGCAAACGCGGTTATCTTTTCATTAAGTGCTTCATTGCGATATGGTTTTGTGTAGTCCCGCTTAGGTTTAGCGACTACTTTATCTCTTAATTCTTTCTGTGCATTTACCTGGATTTTAATAGCATTATGCGCTAATTCAATAGCTTTCACTAGATCCTCTTCCTGGCATTCTTTACCCTCACCTTCTACCATCATTATGTTTTTTTCGGTAGCTGCTATGAGGAATTCCATATCACCTTCTTCCAACTGAGAACGGGTTGGATTTATAATGAATTCACCATTGACTTTCCCAATTCTTACTTCAGAAATAATTTCCTGAATCGGAATATCTGAAACAGCTAAGGCAGCAGAAGCCGCAAGGCAAGCCATTGCATCAGGCATAATTTCGGGATCGCTGGAAATTAGAGAAACTAACACCTGTACTTCACATAAATAATCTTCAGGAAATAAAGGCCTTAGTGCGCGGTCAATCAATCTTGAGGTTAACACTTCATAATCATTCAGACGAGCTTCTCTCTTAAAGAAAGATCCCGGGATTCTACCTGCAGAAGCAAATTTTTCCTGGTAATCGACTATTAAGGGAAAGAAAGATTGTCCTTCTTTGGGCTCGCGTGTAGCTACAACAGTAGCCAGTATCACGCATTTGCCTAAACTTACAGTCACAGAGCCGTCTGCCTGTCGGGCAAGTTTGCCGGTTTCGATAGTAACCATCCGGCCATCACCTATGTCAAATGTTATATTTATTGGGTTGGGTGTATTCATTATTTTGAATTAATGGTAAAAAAGCAATCCCAACCGTATTATTCAGTTGGGAATAGCTAACAAAATCATTATGAAATAAAATTATTTACGAAGTCCTAACTTTTCAATTAATGCACGATAACTTGAAAGATCATTTTTAGTAAGATACGTTAATAAACTTTTTCTTTTACCTACCATTTGCATTAATCCGCGTTGGGTACTGAAATCTTTTTTGTTGGTCTTTAAATGACCGGAAATATGATTGATTTTCTCTGTAAGAATAGCAACCTGAGCTTCAATAGAACCTGTATTAGTAGCTTTTCCGCCAAAATCTGCAAAATATTTTGCTTTCTTTTCTGTTGTTAAATAAGACATTTGTATGAAATAAGTTTAATAATTGGGTGCAAATGTAGTATTATATTTTGATTTTTCTATAATTAGAATCAAGTATAAATCTTAATTTTTTTTGCCCTCGAAAACTTATGATTCATTTTGTCCATTTCCCGGCTTCATCGATTTGAGATTAAGTGCATATAATGCAATAAATACTAATCCGAAAAAGCTTGAAAAAGAGGAGATTCCAATAGCTACTAAGTTATTTCCGTAGATAATCAATGGGAAAATAATACCCGCAAAAATACCGAAAATATATAAATAAAAGCCTTTGCGTTGAAGGCGCCACATAAATAAAGCGCCTAATAAAGTTAGAATTGCAGAAATAAAACTCCCAACAGCGGATTTTTGAAGATTTTCTTTTGTGAATATCTTTGAAAGTGATGATATAGTTTTTAACCGAAAAAATGAAGGTCTTTGATGGCCATTATTCAATTGAACAGAATCATTTTTCAAAGTGGAATCTAGTCTCATATTAGTCCTTTGTGAAATTGTTTCTGATGTTTTGGAGGCTGAGGAAAAAGTCCAGATACTGCTCAGGAGAGCCCATCCGCTTCCTACAAAAGTAAGTACACAAAGTACCGTAAGAAAAGAAGAACGTTTTAACGGTTCCATCTCAAAATCTGAAAAATTGTTTTCCATTGTTCTGAAATATAGTTGTAATTATTTAAATCAAAAAATATTTACAGCTTAATTGTATTTTTTCTATACGAGTATTTTTCATTGCAGAAGTAGGTTTCCAGTCATATATGGGTTCGAAATTGTAACATGACAGCAGTGCCTTGAAATACAAAAAACAATTCGTACAATTTAGATTCCAGTTTCTTTCCTGTTTTGCTTTGGAAAAAAGTATCCAGATTCAAGAGAGCAACCATTGAACATGGAAATATCATACTTGTCATAACGCTGAAACGGCATTTGCTGAAGTAAACGAAATTTGGCATCTTTACCTTACCAATTATGTTACTCATCTTTTTACCAAAAACTTCTTCCAGGATTGAATATATAGCGGAACTGCTATTCAAGCAAGAATTGGGAATTGATTACCAATTTACTTTCGAACCGGAAATATTTAAAAACTACCGGCAGGAAAAAATGAATTACTCATCATCTTCATTAGAAGATGAATTTTTTATAAAAGCATCCCCGCTTCTGTATGAAAATTTTATTGAGAAAAAGGAAATTGTTGTTGAAGAAAAACGTGGAACAAAAGTATTTTTTACCAACGATGAATCATGCCACCTGGGATTTGATATTTTTTCTGCTATATTTTATATGGTCAGCAGGTACGAAGAATATTTGCCCTTCATCCCGGATCAATATGGAAGGTTTAGTGCTTCAAATAGCTTAGCATTTCAAAATAATTTTTTACAAATTCCGATTGTTAATAACTGGATAGCTGTTTTCAAAAATATCTTGCAAAAGAAATACCCCGATTTAAAAATGATTTCTTCCAATTTCAACGCTATTCTGACCTATGATATAGACATAGCCTACCAGTTTAAAGGAAGAAGTTTTACAAGAAACCTCGGGTCGACAATATTGGATCTGCTGAAATTTAGATTCAAAAATATTTATAACAGGGCAAAAACTTTTTTAAACCTGCAAAATGATCCCTGGGATGTTTATGACTATTTATCAGAAACAATTACCGAAAATAATTTACAATCTATCTTCTTTTTTTTATTGGCAGACAAATCAACATACGACAGAAATTTAAATTATCGGCAACCTTTGATGAAAAAGCTGATCAGCAGTATCAAAACATTTAGTGAAATTGGCATTCATCCTTCATTTGCATCTTCGGCATTGCCGGAGAAAATTAAAATTGAGAAAGAAAGACTTGAAAAAATATCCGGCAAAGAAATAACCAAAAGCAGGCAACATTTTTTGAAATTTAATTTGCCCGATACTTATAATAATCTTTTAGCAGCAGGCATTACAGAGGATTACTCTATGGCCTTCCCGGATAAAAATGGTTTTCGGGCGGGAACATGTAAACCTTTTTATTTTTATGATTTAAAAAATGAAAAAGCAACTCATTTGAAAATATTCCCGGTTACATTAATGGATGCTACATTTATTTATTATACTGCTAACACTCCGGAAAAAAGTTTGATTGAAATATTAAATCTATTAAAAGAAGTTAAAAAAGTGAGTGGTGCTTTTATCAGTATCTGGCATAATAATCATCTTGGTAATATAGGTGAAAATAAAAATTGGCGTTCTGTTCATAACAGGATGGTGATGCAATTAAAATCTTATTTAAAAAGTAAATAAATTTCTATTACAATATTTTTGCGGGAATCATAATCATCATCAATGCGTATCATATTTACGGTAACTAATGAACTTAATTTTGATCAGCGAATGATACGCATTTGCAATAGTTTAATTCATACAGGTAGCCAGGTAAAAATAATCGGTGTAAAATTTAAAAATTCATCTCCATTACAGGAAAAAAAATATCAACAGAAAAGACTCCGCATCTTTTTTAAAAAAGGCTTTGGGTTTTATTTTGAGTATAATATTCGGTTGTCCCTGTACCTTCTGTTTCAAAAGGCGGATATCTTTTGCTGCATAGATATTGATACAATGATCCCGGTATTCCTGGTGTCTGGTATTAAAAGCAAAAAAAGAGTTTATGATGCACATGAATATTTTTCTCAGCAAAAGGAAATTATAACCAGGCCTGCTATTTACCGTGTGTGGCATTTTATTGAACGCGTATTGTTGCCTAAATTTTTGAACGGGTATACTGTCAGCCAGGGTATTGCAAAAGAATTTCTCAATAGGTATGGAGTTCAATATGAAGTAATCCGAAATGTTCCATTGCTGAAGCCCTTGCCGGGCATCGGGATTAAAGAAAAAATTATTTTGTACCGGGGCAATGTAAATGAAGGAAGAGGATTCGAGTTTTTAATTCCTGCAATGAAAAATGTAAAGGCTACCCTGGTTATCTGTGGAGAGGGAAATTATTTAAGCAAAGCCAAAATACTGGTAGAGGAACATGAATTGGGAAATTCAATTCTTTTTAAAGGAAAGTTTTTACCGGATGAATTAGATGAACTAACAATGCATTCTTATATAGGAGTTAATTTTGTTGAACCTTTAGGGCAAAATCAAATTTTATCGCTGGCTAATAAATTTTTTGATTATATGCATAATGCAATTCCGCAGGTTACCATGAATTTCCCCGAATATAAAAAAATCAATGATGAATATGAAGTAGCCATATTAATTGATGAACTTTCCATTACGGCCATTTCAAATTCACTGAACCTGTTATTAACCGATAAAGAATTGTATAATCGCTTACAACAAAATTGCCTGGAGGCGCGCAAAGTATATAACTGGGAAAATGAAGAAAAGAAATTGATCGCTTTTTATGATAAAGTTGCTGGGAGTTAAGAAACTTTATTAATTAATTCAACATTGCAACAAATTAAACAATCAACCATTCAACCTATACATTTACATATCGTTTGTCTTGATGTACCTTACCCACCTGACTATGGCGGTGTTTTTGATTTGTTTTACAAAATAAAAGCCCTACATCAATTGGGGGTGAAAATACATCTCCATTGTTTTGAATATGGCAGGGGAGAACAACCTGAATTGAATCAATATTGCGAGGAAGTAAATTATTATAAAAGAAATAAATCGCTCAAAGGAATTTTATCACGTTTACCCTATATCGTTAGTTCGAGGATCAGTTCACAATTAATAAAAAATATTTTAAAAGATAATTACCCTGTTTTGCTGGAAGGAATTCATTGTACCTATTGCCTGTACAATGGCGATTTTAAAAATAGAAAAGTATTGGTACGACTGCATAATGTAGAGTTTGAATATTATCATCAATTGGCATTATCAACAAAGCATCTTTTCAAAAAAAATTGGTTTGCCATAGAGAGTAAGTTATTAAAAAGCTATGAAAATAAAATCGCTGAAAAAGCCAAATTTGTCACGGTTAATGAAAAAGATAAACTGACTTATGAAAACATTTTTTCTGCAAAAGATATAAATTTTCTCCCGGTTTTTTTACCATTTGATGAAGTAGGATCATTGACAGGAAAAGGGACTTTTTGTTTATACCACGGAAATTTATCGGTAGCAGAAAATGAGAAAGCGATAGTATGGCTTTTAGAAAATGTATTCAATGATTCTGAAATTGATTTCACCATTGCAGGTAAAAATCCTACTAAATTTTTAAGAAACCAGGTTTCTAAAAATAAGAAAGCCCGTTTAGTAGAGAATCCGTCGGATGGGAAAATGAGGGAATTGATAAAAAATGCACACATCCATTTATTACCTTCTTTCAATACCACCGGCATAAAAATTAAATTATTAAATGCGCTTTTTAATGGCAGGTTCATCATTACCAATGCTGCATCGATAGACGGGACGGGGCTGGAAACACTTTGCAAAATAGCTGAAGATTCGATAGATTATAAAAACACTATTCGCCAATTGATGCAGGTGTCATTTGAGCAAGAGGAGATAAATAAAAGAAATGAAATTTTAAAACGGGAATATGATAATAATAAGAATGCAACGCAACTTATGAAGTGGCTATAGAGGCATTATCCCAAACTTTCCCTCTCTCTGTTTTTATGGTTCGCGCCGGGAATTTATTGATGACCGGATAATCGTGAGTAGCCATAATGATGGAGGTGTTGTAATCGCGGCAGATATTAAAAAGCAATTGCATAATTTCATCCGAGGTTTCAGGATCCAGGTTACCGGTGGGCTCATCAGCCAGGATCAGTTTAGGAGAATTCACCATTGCCCGGGCAATATCAATTCTCTGTTGCTCGCCACCACTTAATTCAAAAGGCATTTTAAATCCCTTTGTCTTTAACCCTACTTTGTCCAATACATCCGCAATTTTTTCATCCATTAATTTTTCATCTTTCCACCCTGTTGCTTTCATCACAAATTTCAGGTTTTCATTTACATTCCTGTCAGTAAGTAATTGAAAATCCTGGAACACCACTCCCAGGTTTCTGCGTAGGTAAGGAATTTGTCTCCAGTCTAGTTTACTAAGATCATAACCCGCTACCATGCCTTCACCTTCGTGAAAATCCAAATCGCCGTAAAGAGTTTTTAATAGACTTGATTTACCAGTGCCGGTTTTACCAACGAGATAGACAAACTCCCCCCGGTTAACAGTAATATTCACATCTTCGAGAATCATGGAATCACCCTGGTATATATTTACATTCTTTAGTTCTACAATTGCTTCTGACATATTTATACAATTATTTGTATTCGAAAACTACCATTTGTATTTGTATCGCGTAAAGTTAGTTTTATAATTATATTTTCTCTAAAAGAAATATTATTCATCTGTTAAAAAATATTTTTTAAACAAAACTAAAAATATAGTTGTTAAACTAAATAATTAGTTTAACTTTGATCTTATGAAAATAAAACAATCATCAATGAAGACCTTAACAAAAGCCGAAGAAGAAATAATGCAGGTAATATGGAAGCTTGAAAATGCCTTTCTACGTGATATACTTCATGAAATACCTGATCCAAAGCCACATCAAAACACGGTAGCCACCATTGTTAAGATTTTGGTCGAAAAAGAATTTGTGGGTATCGAAGTATTTGGAAGAACCCATAGATATTATCCTCTGGTAAGCAAAGAAATTTATTCAAAAGGAAGGGTAAAGAGCCTGGTAAAAAAATATTTCGAAGGTTCTTTTAGTAATGTAGTTTCTTCCATGGTAAAGGAAAATAACCTGAGTATTGAAGAATTGGAGTTGCTGCTTAAACAATTAAAAAAAGGTAAATAACTTAAACCAAACGATCATGATCACCTTTGCATGGTACTTATTGAAAGTAACTATTTGTTCTGGAATCCTTTTCGGGTACTATTATATAGCATTAAGAAATAAAGCGTTCCATCGGTGGAACCGGTTTTATCTGCTTGCTACCATAGTAATTTCATTAATAGTTCCTGTAATGAAAATTAATATATTTTCTTTCGGTGAACAGAAAGGAACCGTAGTTCAAATATTGCAAACCATCAGTTATGGCGATGAAGCAGTAATAGAATATAGCCGGAACAGCAGTTTTCAACTTACTACTGAAAATGTTACGGTAGCAACTTACTTATTAGTTTGTGCGGCTTTCTTATTTGTCTTTTTTCTTTCTTTAATTAAAATTAAAAGACTGAAGAAAAAATATCCTGCAACCAAATTTGACGATATCAGTTTTATTAACACGAATGCAAAAGGAACACCCTTTTCATTTTTTAAATCCATTTTTTGGAATAACGCAATTGAGCTCAATTCAAAGCCCGGACAACAAATTTTTAATCATGAAATAGCGCACGTAAAAGAGAAACATTCGTACGATAAAGTTTTCATGAATATTGTTTTGATATTTTTCTGGATCAATCCTTTCTTTTGGCTGATTCGAAAAGAACTGTACATGATTCACGAATTTATTGCCGATAAGGACGCCTTGGAAGACAGTGATATCAACTCTTTTGCAGAAATGGTGTTGCAAACTGTTTATCCCGGACAAAGCTTTTCACTCACCAATAACTTTTTTTATTCACCCTTAAAAAGGAGGTTACTCATGCTTAGCAAAAATAAAAATCCAAAAGTAAATTATGTAAGCAGGTTGTTGGTTTTGCCTTTGACAGCACTTGTATTTTTTGCCTTTACACTTAAAGTAAAAACGGTCAATAAGATAAATTATACTGAGGCAAAACCAATCCTCGGCGAAATGATTTTAAAAAATATTGGATTACCTGAATCAATGCCCAGAGGTATGGATACCACTTTTCCAATGAATTATAATTATAATGGTAAAAAGGTAAGAAGCATGGAAGTTCAATCAAAATCGAAAAACATTAAGGTAACGGAACCTGTAACCAAAGTAACTTATGAAGATGGTACCTCGGAAATGATCTCGAAACAGGAAGCAGATAAACGAGGAATTGTTTCCCCGCCATCACCAGCTCATCTTCCGCCAAATGCGCCGGTACCGCCACCGCCGCCACCAAGCGCCACATCTGTAACATTTCCTCTAATTAATGATAAAGTAGATATCGCTTATAGTAATGGCCATACCGAATCTATTACAAAAAAGGAAGCTGAAAAGCAAGGCATCTTGTCCAGAATTACTCAAAATACACCGTTAGATACAATCCCTGACAAAGTTTTTACAAAAGTAGAAAATGAAGCAGAATTCCCTGGTGGTCACGAAGCCTGGTTAAAATATATTATAAGACAAATCATAAAAGCTCAGGAAAAATTTACAGAGAAAGATTTTGGCACCTGCCTCGTAAAGTTTATTGTTAATACTGATGGCAGTGTAAGTAATGTAGAAGCTACCACCATGAAAGGTTCCCAATTAGCAAAAACTGCTGTGGAGGCTGTCCGTAAAGGACCTAAATGGATACCTGCCACACAAAATGGTCATACAGTTGCGGCTTATAGGTTACAGCCGGTAACCTTAAGCAATCCTGAGAAGAATGCTCCTTCAACCAATAGCCAAAAATCCAATCAATCAGGCCGCGTAAATACATCAAACGAGCCAAAAGCGATTTTTACCAAACTGGAACAACCTGCCAGTTTTCCAGGCGGTAATTCTGCATGGCTAAAATATATTACACGTGCCATTCAAAAAAATGGAAACGAATTAATAGCGGATAAATACAGTCTCGGAGTTTGTAGAGTACGCTTTACCGTAAGCAAGGATGGAAAAATAAGCGATGTAGAAGCCGTTGACAAACAAGGATCAAAATTGGCAGATGTATCTGTGAACGCTATAAAGCAAGGTCCGAAATGGATTCCTGGAGAACAAAACGGTCATGCGGTAAATTCTTTGGTGATTCAACCAGTAAGATTTTTTTTAAATGACAATAATAATAGCAGAATCATAACTGAACCTCGATAACATTCACCAAAATTAGCTGCAACTTTTGATAAATGAACTTCTCAAAAATCTTTTCAAGTATTTTTTTCGTAGGTGGCTTCTCCAATATCAACACAGCCTGGGCCGTATCAATCAGTCCTTGCGGAAAACATAAATATTCATTTGTTTTCTTACTTCAAAGCCTAATTTCTTATAAAGACCAATTGCTGGTAAGTTGTCATCTTTTACATGAAGGAAAGGAACGCCGGATGAGGCTTTTATCCTGCGTACCTGGCTTTGAATGAGCTGACTCGCATAGCCTTTGCCAAGATGATCGGGATGCGTACACACAGCGCTGATCTCAACATATTGGCCCGGATGCATTCTTTCTCCGGCCATGGAAATTAAATTGCCATTTTCAAAAATACCTTCATAGTTACCAAATTCAATAGTCCTTTTCAAAAAAGGACCCGGATGAGTTATTGCAGTCAGGTCAAGCATTTGAGGCACATCTTTATTTTGCAATTGAATAATTTCTGCTGAAGCATTACCCGGCGGGGCATCTTGTGTATATACCATTTGCAATGCTTTTATGTGTTCTGTCAGCGTCCATTGTTTGGGTATTTCAATTTCTTTTGAAATAATAATTACCATTCTTCTTTTAAGAGGAATGAGATAGTAAAGGAGTTCAAATTCATCAGGACTCAATTCAGACATTCCAACAAAAGGAGCTACCTCTTCATGGAAGTATTTTACGCGTTCATTACCTTCTGACAGATTCTTATTTCTCGAAATTAAAGCATTCCATGCGGGAAAATCAAGTGGGTGTTCCATTGAGATTTGTGTATAATTAAAAAACGTACAAGATACAATTTAGATTATTTTTTCTTCCTGAGCAGAGATGGGGAATTACCCGCATTTCAACATTAATTTATTGGTAATGGAATCAGCAGTTTCATGATGATAAATGTATGTAGGGGCCTGGGTTTTCATGATAGTAACTCCTGCGTTATTGATTCTGTCAAAAAAATCCCCGTCGCTTCCCAATGGCATTTGTTTAAAACCATTGAAATCCACAGCTAAGTCTCTTTTCATAAAAAAAGTTCCTCCAATTACGCAGTCCGACAAAAGAACCATTTTGTTAAAATCAAACCTGTCCGGCACATACTGGCTTCCTGTCACTTTAACTCCACCATGCAAAAACCGGACTTCAGGGTGGTTTACTAATATCGCTTTTCTCGTTTCAAGATGTGTGGGGCTGTATTCATCATCCGAATCTAAAAAAGTGATAAATTTTCCTTTTGATAAAAAAATCCCTGTGTTTTTTGAACTCGAATAACCTGCGTTCTTTTGCTTAATGTATTGAATGTTACTCCCCGTTTCTAAATAAGGAAATACCGCTAATTCAGTGTCATCAGTACTTCCGTCATCTATAATAATTGCTTCCCAATCTGTTTCTGTCTGACTGAGCAAAGAATCCAGGGCTCTTTTTAAAAGAGCAGCCCTGTTGTAGGTGGTTATAATTACAGAGAAAAAAGGCAAAGCAAATTTTTTATTTTAGATTTCATTCTTTACCATCTCTTTTTTAAAAAAGAGTAAAGAAATAAATTCGTACAAATTTACATCCAATTTGTGTTCGTAAAAAATGAAACAGGTTTTTGATGCTAAATAAGAATGTTGAATAAAAAATTTAATAGAATAAATTTGCAATAACTATAAATACAAAAATGTTGAAAAAAGTAGCAATCATAACAGGGGCCTCCGGTAACCTGGGACAGGCGGTAGTAAAAAAATTTATTGACAAGGATTACCATGTTATCGGAACCATTCTCAATAACGACGAACGGAAAAATTACAAAGAAAAAAATGTAGAAGAAACTGAACTGAATTTATTGCACGAAGACGATTGTAAGCAATTTGTAGAGGGAGTTATCGCAAAAAATGAAATAATTGATGTGGCGGTATTAACTGCGGGCGGTTTTGCTATGAGCGATATCGCCGGCACAAAAACAAGCGATATCTACAGCCAATACCAACTGAATTTTGAAACAGCCTATAATATAGCCAGGCCGGTATTTACGCAAATGATGAAGCAAAATAAAGGACGTATTTTCTTAATTGGTTCCCGTGCCGGGCTAGATGCTTCCAACGCAAAAGGAGTAACTGCCTACTCTTTATCCAAATCACTTATATTCCGTTTGGCCGAGTTGATGAATACAGAAGCCAAAAATAAAAATGTGGTAGTAAGTGTAATAGTACCCAGTACCATTGATACGCCGCCCAACCGTAAATCAATGCCAGAGTCCGATTTCGGCACCTGGGTATTGCCCTCCCAGATTGCTGATGTGATTTATTTTTATGCAAGCGATGAAGCCGTTAGCTTAAGGGAGCCTGTGATAAAAGTGTACAACAGGTCGTGATGATGCAGCCTTCGTAATTGATTGCAAGTCCCAATAATGTCATCTGCATCGGCTATGGGCCTTATTCTTTAAGAAAAATCAATGAATTAATTCTCTTCTCTAAAATAAACTTTATAGTAATTCATGTTCTTTTTTTCATCAAACCCTTTCTCTATTAATTCATTGTTCCCGTGAATATAGATGTGAAAATTTTTATCCAGTTTTAAGATACTTTTATAATTCCTTGCTTGTTTTTTTATGGCCTGTATTGATATGGAGAAGTTGTCGCCAATCTCTGTTTCATATTCTTTTTCATAATTCTGTTTGTATTCCTTAAAGGAATTGATTCCTTTGGGATCACCGATAACTTCATTCGAAAACTCATTGATATCAAACTCTTCTTTTTCTTTAAAATAATTCATCGACCGGTTCAGCATATCTATCTTCTGCGCTTTGGTAATGTCATATATTTCATCCAGCTTTTCAGTAACAAAATTTTTGTAAATGCCCAGCGCATTATGCGTTTGATTATAACTATTGTTAAGTATGGTCAGTTTTAAAAATTCATCTACCCAATAAACAGCTTCGGTTCCTTTGTTGGTATGGTCTATCACTGCCACTTTGTAACCTTCTTCTTTTTCGGTATTAAAAACCAGGCAACCTTTATCAAGTTTTTTAATATTGATAGCCTCCTGTTCATATTGTATCCCGAATCCATCGTTATCAGGATATACTTTTAAGTAGCTTTCTTTTGATTCGGATTTAAAAATACCCAGTGCATCAAACAGCTCACCTTCTAACTGTATCCCGGTAAAATGAACTACATACAGCTCTCCGGATTTTATTTTGGGATGGTTAGATACATCATATAAATGCCTGGTTATTTGTTCTGAATTTTCATGTAAGGTTTCCGGGTTATTAAAAATCATTTCTGCGAAATGGTACACTTCATTCAACTGCAAATCATTGGAAGGATGCGAGAGCCGGTAAAGCTCATTCACTTTTTCGAAAGGCGCTAAAAAATATTGCAATAATAATTGGCTTAGCGTTTCATCTTCTATCCTAAATGGCCGGGCCGATAATTTATATTTTTCATCCAGTAATTTATTGCCTGATTGATGAATGGAAAGGGAGTTAAGAGTAGCTTCGAAATGTGAAATCATATAATATTTTTAAATAGTCGTCCCCGAAGCGATTGATCTCCATTAGAAATGATCCAATGCTCATGGCAGGATTGCCAATATTATAAAAAGTTGTTCAACCAATAAAAAATGATTTTCCAGAGTCAGGTATTTTAATTTCAAATCCTTTGTTAGTAATGAATTCCGCTCTGTTTACTTTTTTCATAGCAACGTCCGCTGCGTAAGCCATTGCTGAGAAATAATATTTAAGAATAGTTGCTGTACTATAAAAGTCCCGTTATAAAAAAAACAATACCTCCTGATGCGAGTAGTAAACTACCATACCATAATCGCTTTCGCCTTGTTAAGATGGCAATGGCCGATATGGCGATAGCAATTTGGAAAAAAGTTACCGCCCTTGAAAGTTGTTTATGCTTTTCTGAATGAAGTTCTGATTCTTGTTCATGCTCTTTTGCTTTAGCAGAAATATCTGCCTGGTCGGTTTTATACTTGTCTACTTTCGATTGGTCTACTTTTCCTTCCGCTACACCCAATGCCATTATCTCTGCCTTAATTCCTTTCGCCTGGTAATACGCCCACTGGTCAGATGCTTTTATCTGCTCTATCACTGCCTCGTCAGCATGATGCCCGGCCAGCAACGCAGATATAGCCGCCAACACAGCTATCAATGCAGTGGAAATAGCCACGTACATTGACCATCCTTTTTCATTCGCTTTGATAGCCTCTTCCACTTTCTCTTCAATTGTTTCATGCAAATGCTCAGTCGGAACTTCTATTTCTTCCATATAAAATTATTTGAAAGTAAATCTAAATCATCGCTACTAACATTGGTAAAATATTACACACAAAATGACTAAATTATCTGTTAACATTAACAAGACGGCTACTTTGCCAAACAGCCATGGAGGTAATAATTTTTTTCGGACTAGTGCGTGAGATATGGCTGAGAAATAAAGTTGTGTCTTGTCCTGAAATAGGTTTACACATAAAAATGTAAATCATGGACAACAAGCAAGAGATCATCAATGAGTATTTATTAGGAGAAGCTGGTTATCGGGTACTATCAAAAAAATATGGAGTAA
>JAUZOE010000026.1 GCA_030706605.1 Bacteroidota bacterium | reverse complement strand
CATATTTTTTTGATAGTACCCGATAACCAGCTTCTCCTAATAAATACTCATTGATGATCTCTTGCTTGTTGTCCATGATTTACATTTTTATGTGTAAACCTATTTCAGGACAAGACAATATTTTATTTCCCTGCAACGTCTCACTCTAGTTGACCTTGGCTATCTGTAAAATTCTCCTTTACTAACCGGTTAACGCAAAACAGGAATTAGTGTTTTTTGTTTACAACAAATGCTACTAAAAAAGTTGTGTTTGCTCATTAATAGAAATTTATTCTATGAATACACCAATACATTGATTCGTGGCAAGACTTCACCCATAAAAATCAATAGAGAATTATTTTCGTATGCCACGAGTTAAGGCCAGGAACTTCTTTATTAATTCGACCCACTTGAGTCAACAGGGATTTTATTAAGTACGAGATTTTCTGAGTCCATTAATTGCCTGAATGCGGGCATATATTTTTGAGCTACAGGCGTTGCTGCCGGGAACTTTTGATTTAAAGGATCTACCTGTTTGCCGTTTTTCCAAAAACGATAGCATACATGCGGGCCGGTGGCCAGCCCCGTCATGCCGACGTACCCGATCACCTGCCCCTGCACTACATGCTGTCCTTCCCTCACTGCGCGCCTGCTCATGTGCAGGTATTGAGTGGTATATTCACCGTTGTGTTTTATTTTCACATAATTGCCATTAAAGCGGGTATATCGAGATGCAATTACTACGCCACTGCCGGTAGTATGAATCGGGGTGCCGGTAGGAGCCGCATAATCAGTGCCCAGGTGTGCTTTCCATATTTTTTCAACCGGGTGAAAACGGTGCAGGTTGTAATGCGATGTAATCCGGATAAACTTAAGCGGCGCTTTCAGAAAGGCCTTACGAAGGCTTTTTCCTTCTTCATTAAAAAATTCACCCCCGGTGGCACTATCCGGTTCAAAATAATAGGCCTTGTATAGTTCGCCGCGGGAGGAGAATTCTGCCGACCTGATGGCCCCTGATTCAATGGGTTTACCATTTACATATTGCTGGTCATATACAATTTTAAACCAGTCACCTTTTTGAGTATAATAGAAGTCAACGGTCCAGGCAAATATATTGGCAAGCTTTACGGCAAGATCCGGGTCGGCATGCTGGCTTTCCAGGGTTTCATAAAGCGAACTATTGATGGTGCCGGAAAGACTTTTAGTTTCAGTGGTCACAGGACGCTTGCCGGTATACACTTTCATCGAATCTCTCAGGTCGTATACCACATAGTCGGTTGAGTTAGGCTGATAGATAAAGTACTGCGCTTTTTGCGTGGAGTCCTTTGTACAAAATATCGTGTAAGGTTTTCCGGCAGCCAGGTTGCGTACGCTAAAAACGGGAAGTGCCTTTTGGGCCAGTTGCAACACCGTAGTATTATCAATCCCGTAATCATCTAAAATATTGCTAAGAAACTGGTTGCGCTCAATGGTGCCCTCTACTAGCGTGAAAGAATCAACAGGCAGCCCAAACCGGGTGTCAACAGGCGTGGGTTTTGCAAGTGCTGTTGCTTGTTTTTCCGGTGTAGTTTTGGCTGATTTCACCAGTTGGGTTATCCCAAAGATGACAGCCGTTCCCAAAACGACCGTTAGTACAATTAATTTTACTGAAAATTTTTTTTCTCCATTCATCATTCTTCTGATTGTTGCAGTAGTGAACTGTTAATAAAATACCATCGCCATAGGCAACGGGTGACCCCGGGCAATTGCGTTGAAACAATCAAAAAACCGGGAAATGAATTATGCCGGAATTACGGCCAGGCGGTATCACAAACAAATCGTAATCAGTCCTCCATAAGATTTTACGCCTTGGTGCAAAGATGCATTATTCAGCTTAAAATAAAAAGCCTTCATTACCCTTACATCATATTATGGATGCCGGAGCGAAACAGGATGAAATATATTTGTTTGAATGGTATGATTTTCAAAACCGGTTTATGTAAAAGAGAGAGTCGATGAATTTATTGATTTACTGGAAATAGTGAGAAATTGACTCGTCCTAAAAACTGGTTTTATTGAGAAGGTTTGTAAGAGGGAGCCCCAGATGAGATAGTATTAATTCAAGAAATATCGGATGGGGACACCCGCCGAGGAAGGATGCAAAATTCCCTCTTCAACTTATAGTTTCTTTACAATTTCCAATGCTCTTTTTACATGTTCGTCGGGTGAGATCTTATCTATTGAAGATGAAAAGACAGCTACAATTTTATCTTTTTTGTTGATAACAAAGGTGGTGCGCGGGATGAAGCCATGTGTAACCTCCACGCCCCTTACATCTTTAAAAGCCTGTTTTGGAACTATCAAATTCAGGCCATAAGTTGCTGCAATTTTACCACCGGGATCTGAGGCTACCGGGAACTTGCCCGCGCAGTATTGCGGATCAGAAGAGAATAAATTCAACCGCTGGATATCGTCTGCTGATACGCCGATAATGGTAGCGCCCGCTGCTGTAAATTTATCCTTCATTTCAGCGAAGGTATGCGCTTCCAAATCACAGCCTCCTGTATAAGCAGAAGGATAGAAATAGACCACAACAGGTCCTTTGGCAAGGGCTTTTTTTAATGAAAAATCAAAATCCTTGCCGGCCAGGCTGGCCTTGGCGGTAAATGCAGGAGCTGCAGATCCAATTGACAACATGGTTGATTGGGCAAAGCCAGGCTGGGTAATAAAGAGCGAAAAGCTGAAGATTAAAACGGATAAATAACAATATTTTTTGAACATTTCTGATTTGTTTATACTTAATAAAATCACCCACAAACTTACAACAGTTTGTGGATTAATCCCCCAACGGGAATGTTGTGTATTTGTAAAATTCTCTTTTACTAACCGGTTAAAGTGAAACAGGAATTATTGTTTTTTGTACTATATATTATCAAAATGCTTTGCAAAAAATATCGCCTGTTCTCTTATAGCATGTCCAAATTCAGTGGCTATAAATTCAAAGAAAAAAACCTGTACTGCAAAAAATAAGATCATTAAAATAAAGGGAAGGGGTATTTTGATTTTCCTGGCCTGGATAAAGTATAAATTGAAAATATCAATGATCCATAAAATAACCAAGAGAAACAATCCTACAAAAAAAACCTGTACGGGTAAAGCTGTATGCATAGAAGCATACCATGAACCGAAAATAATACCCAAGGCCAATAAATACCAGAGTGCCCTTTTATATTTTCTCCTGAAAATCAAATGAAGGCCAAGAAATCCTGTAACGGAAAATATCAAATACAGGATAACCCACATCCGGTTCTCGCTGGTATTGATACCAGTCAATTGCATTTGCACCCACCGTATATATATTGATAATTGTTTCATCGCAAAAAATTAATGATACTATCGGCATGAAAACCCGGAAGCACTATTTTAATCAAAGCATACATAGCTTTTGTTGCAATCAGTAATATGCCTGTATCGTTTAATAATAAAATTACCAGTGTAATAAACAGCGTATAAAAAATACCGGTAACTGCCCCTGCTGCAAAGCGCATTGCTTCAGGTTTCAATTGCCTCCCCGGAAATGGAACCATTTTTTTACCGGCTATCTTTACAGATTGAACGATGCTCACCATTGCAATCAGTAATGCAATCATTAAATTGTTAGTCATAATGAAATCGCCACCCCAATCTTGTACAAGTTGATTCAAAGACGGTAAAAAATAGGTAGGTGTTATGAAATGACTCATAACATAGATGAAAACAAAGTAAGCGGTAATCCATGCCCCTGCAAAAGCGCCAATTTTATAACCGACTTTTATTTTTATGGTGACCTTCTTATGTATTTTTTCCAGCAATTCATCACGGGTATCCAATCCCATTTTTACAGCCTGCTCGGCAAGCTCAGCGCTTTTGCCATAATTTCTTCTCTTCAGATGCTTGTGTGAATTTTCTATCAATTCCTTTCTGAAACGGGTAAGCGGGCCATCTTCTTCAAAAACCTCTTCATCCATCGGAAAAACTACCAGGCCGTAATTACTTTCTTCAAAATCGTATTTGATATAATAGGCAGGTATTTTTTTTACACTTGTGTACTGCTCTAAAATACTTGCACCTGGCTGCACATCCAACGAAGAAGGAACAGATGCAGCATTCAATAAACTTTTATATACCGACTGAAAGTGTTGTGGTTCTGAAGCATACAAATCAGCGTTTAGCCTTTCAGCCAATTTCTCACTTATAAATTCTGTACTGGCATTTTTCTTAACAGGGTAATTTTGGAAATCATTTTTCATAGAAGGAGATAGCACATAATTATACATATTGCTGTAATCCCACTTTTCTACCCTTTCGGTATAAAATATCGTTTTACCGTCACCGTTACATTTTTTGCAGGTAATTTTTCCTGAGCCATGACAAGTATTACAGGTCACCGTTCTCCTACCGTTGCACACATTACAACGCCCCGATCCGAAACACTGATAGCAATTGATTTTCCCACTTCCTGAACATACAGAGCATATTTGTGTTCGGCTACCACCACATGAATTACATACTTTCCAAACATTTTGCTTTGTGATACTGTTATATTCGTTGTGCCCCCCGGTACCGCCACAGGTACCGCATGGCTTTCTTCCGCCATTGCAACTGGAACATCTTATTTTTCCGCTGCTATGGCATGAATTACAATTTCCGGTACCACCACAATTGCTACAATTTACAGCACCTCTACCCGAACAATTGTTGCAACTGTTTTTACCGCTTCCATCGCAAGTGCTGCATGTATGCACTTCTTCAGAGCCGGGAAGACAATACCTTTCAACATGCTTTACAAAAGAGCTCCTTTCATATTTTTTTCGTGAAGAGGAAGCGCCATTAATATAAGTAGGGCCATTACCATAAGGCCGTTCCTTCCTGGAATCATCCATGCTGTAAAACTGGGTTTTGCAATCCAGGACATAGATAGGCGAATAAGTTATTGAACCAATCCTGATTGTATTACCAAAATTTTCATAAGGATGAGAAGGTATATTATCGGCCCATTTTGAAATAATATCTCTTAATGATTGTTCAACGTGTGAACCTAAACCGATGCTATTTTCTTCAACTATGGCCATGTTATTTGAGATAATAGATTAAGAGGAGCACCAATAAAATCAATGCGGTTAGTAAAAGGAAATTGCTGAAAGTAGCAGACAAAAGAGAGGAAAAATTCCATACACTTAGGTCGGCAAAAGGTGTTTCACTTATTTTCCCAGTTTGCACAATACCGAGAATTTGGGTTGCATATTTAGCGGGAATAAAACCCCGCAGGCCGTTTTTGAGAGAGATGTTAAGCCAGTCTCCTTTATTAAAATTAGCAACAATAGTATCCCCATAATGCACTTCACCAATAACCCTGCTGCCTGCAGATGCATTTGATCGCAGGTTTATTTCTTTTGCATTAGCTACATATATATTTTGGGAGTAAATTTTTGAACCCGCCAAAAAACAGATCATAAAAACAATTACAGCTTTTATAAACCTGCCCAGACGGTCCTTTTCCCATCTATGTAGTCTTGTGTAATGATAGCTTTTAAACAAATTCATCGAAGAATCTAAGATAAGTATAAATACAAATAAAATAAACCAGAAAATCCAATAATTGTGAAATTGATTTTGTTACTATTTTTTATTGCAAAAAAAATATTCTTAGCAACGCCGCACACAATAAATGTTACAGACTAACCGGGCAGCATAAAAATTAACTCCCCTTTGCAAAGATTCATTTAATTTTATAGTCCTGTATTCTTTCAGCACATTATTGTTAATTACAAATTGCTTGTTATGAAAGTCTCATCTAAAATTTCAAGAAGAAAATTTATAAAAATTTCAACAATATCGGGTACGTTCCTGGCATTGGGTTATGTATCCATTTTTGGTAAAGAACCCAAAATTGTAAACCTTGACCTGGAAGATGAAAACGCAGAATCGGAACTCAGCCCGTTTATCTTTATTGACAATAAGGGTACTATAACGCTATTAAACCATCGCCCGGAAATGGGGCAGGGAACCTTTGAGGCCATTCCAATGATCATCGCCGAAGAACTGGAAGTAAATATGAACTCTATACACATTATGCCATCCCCGGCCGATAGAAAAAAATATGGTAACCAAATGGTGGTGGGCAGCCAGAGCATTCGCAGCAACTATGACCTGATGAGGAAAGTGGGCGCTGCTGCTAAAGAAATGCTGGTAGCTGCTGCTGCGGGGAAATGGAACATCCCTGCTAATGAATGCGAAGCTAAAAACGCAATAGTTATTAATAGAAATACCGGGGCCAGGTTGAGTTATGGCGATTTGGTAGCTGATGCAAGAAAATTAACTCCACCCGAAAATCCCACATTAAAAGACCCGAAAAATTTTACCATAATTGGCAAATCATTTCCACGAAAAGACATACCTCTTAATGTGAACGGAAGAACAAAATTCGGAATTGATATTGAGGTGCCGGGTATGTTATATGCTTCTATTGAACGGTCGCCGGTGATTCTTGGTAAGCTGGTAAGTTATAATGAAGATAAAGCTAAAGCTGTGAAAGGCGTAAAATATGTATTAAAAACCCAGCGTGAAGTTTTTGGAAATATTCGTTCAAGCGTTGCCGTTATTGCAGATAATTACTGGGCTGCTTTGCAGGGGAGGAAAATGCTGGAAGTGCAATGGGATAATGGAAACCTGGAAACCTGGAGTACACAAAAGATAAAGGAAGACGCCCAAAATGCATCGCGCCAGGAAGCAAAAGTATTTCATGAAAATGGCAATTTTGAAAAAGCATTTAATGATGCGCCTGTAAAAGTAGAAGCTTCTTACGAAACGCCTTATCAAACACACGCACCCATGGAGCCCATGAATGCGATTGTAAGTATGGAGAAAAACAAGTGCGAATTCTGGGGATCAACACAAAACCCAAATGGGATAAAAGATTTTTTGTCCCGGAAATATAATATTCCCGAAGAAAACGTGACCATCAATTATACGTTTATGGGAGGCGCTTTTGGCAGAAGATCCATGACAGACGTTGCTGAAGAAGCTGCAGACTTATCAAAGCAGACAGGGACTCCTGTAAAAGTGATCTGGACCCGGGAAGATGATATTACACAAGGACCTTTCAGGACATGTTCGTTGAATGTTTGCAGAGGTACTGTTGATAAAGATGGCAGCCTGGTTTCTCTTGAACACAAAGTGATTTGCCAGGACATCCGTAATCAAAATGGAGATAATAACACACCAACCAATGGTATTGCAGGAGGCATCAACACAGAATATGCTTTCGACAATTGCAGGATAAGCGGTGTGTTACAAAAATTGTATATCCCTGTTTCCTACTGGCGGTCTGTGTACCACTCTACCAATTGTTTTGCGCATGAGTCATTTATGGATGAACTTGCTTTTGCCGCTAAAAAAGATCCGCTTGATTTCAGGTTATCGCTTCTTAAAAATCATAAACGATACACGCAGGTATTACAAAAAGTAGCCGAAAAATCTGGTTGGTATCAGCCACGTGAAAAAGATACCGGAAAAGGGATAGCAATTGTTGAACGCTCCGGCGCCTTTGTGGCAATGGTAGTGGAAATAAAAAGAATTCAGGGTAAAATAAAGCCCACAAAAATTATTGCTGTTGTTGATTGTGGTACTCCTGTAAACCCGGACATTATAAAAGCTCAGACAGAAGGCTGCATCGTGATGGGGCTGACAGCAACGTACAAAAGCGGGTTAACGATTGCCGAAGGGAAAGTGGTGGAACAAAATTTTGACACTTATAAAATGCTGCGCATTCAGGAAAATCCTGAAGTAGAAGTATATGTTATAGACAGCAGTGATCCTCCTGAGGGTGTAGGCGAAGCCGGATTACCAACGGTAGCCCCAGCATTAACCAATGCCATCTTTGAATTGACAAAAAGACGGATTCGCACGCTGCCGTTCAATTTAGCGGAGGTGTAAAAATTATTTTAAAGTATCCTGAACAAACCCGATATACTTTACTGATCATGTCTCATCCCTTTTGCCACATGGAATACATGCAATACATAAGGAAACAAAGCATCTATTGTTTCTGCTGACCCCTTCGGGGAACCCGGAAGTGTAATAACCAAAGTATTTTTAATAAACCCGGCTATGCCACGAGACAGCATAGCATAAGGTGTTCGCTGTTGTCCATAATTACGGGCTGCTTCCATGATGCCGGGAATCTCCCTGTCGAGTAATGGAGATATTGCATCGGGCGTAACATCTCTTGGTGATAAACCGGTACCACCGGCAAAAACGGCCAGGTGATAACCTTCTCCGGATAACTGTTTTGCCTTTTCCTGTATTAAATTAAAATCATCTGGAATAATTTCATGGGTTATTGAAAAATTATATTTCTCCAGTTTTTCAAGAATTACTTTCCCGGTACGATCTTCATTTCTTCCGGCAGCAACCCCATCAGAACAAATAATTACTGCGCACCTTAATTTTTCAGTAAGTTGCCCTTTACTAAAATCTGTTTTTCCGCCTTTTTTACTTTCTAATTTTATGGCAGATATTTCAACCAATTTATCCAAAGGTTTCAACATGTCATACATAGTTAAGGCTGTAATAGCCGCACCATGCATGGCTTCCACTTCCACCCCCGTTTTATAAATAGTATGTACTTCTACAGTAATCAAAATTTTTAATCCTTCTATCGCATGTTTTATAGAAGCAAATTCAACCGGTAGAGGATGGCAATCCGGAATTACATCACTGGTCTTTTTAATGGCCAGCAATCCTGCTGCCCTCGAAAATTCAAACACATCGCCCTTGGGTACTGTTTTGTTTTTTATTGCGTCTATAGTTTCAGGTTTCGATACAGTTAGTATTGCCGAAGCAATTGCCTGTCGTAAACTATTGGATTTTTGAGTAATATCGACCATTTAATTATTTATTAACCTTCCATTGATGCGATTCATCTGTAAACAATTCTTTCCCCCAAATGGGTAATTCTGTCTTTATTCTTTCAACTATTTCACTGCATGCATCTATTGCGGCTTTGCGGTGAGGGGATGAAGTAAATACAAACAAACATATTTCTCCTGCTGCTATTTTTCCAAGGCTATGATATATATGCATACAGCTAAGTTGGTATTTAGCAAATATTTCTTCCCTGATTACATGCATTTGCTCCATGGCCATTTCTTCATAGGCTGTATATTCAATGGCAACCACTTTTTTCTCTTCAATAACATCAGCCCTTACCTGCCCCAGGAAAATGCTGTGTCCCCCTATTTCAGTCTTAGTGTTATGTTTCTGAATACTTGCCCCAATGAAAGAAGCAGCAACAGGACCACGAACAAATATATTTTTAGGTTTTTTTAGGATCATAATAATTGTTTAGTATGTTGTTGTTTCCACTCCATGATGCCACCTTTCAAACTGAATATCTTTTTTGATTCTCCAAAAATAGCTGATAATTGCTTTGCTGCCTGCAGGCTACGTACACCTGATTGGCAAATAATAACTACAGTGTCAGATTGTATCAGCGATACATTTTCAGACAACTCTTTCAAAGGCACCCGCAAGATAGGAAATTCATCAATTCCAGGCATTTCATCCACCTCTCTTATATCCATCACATCAATAGTATTACTTGCCAATAAAATATCAAAATACTTGCAATCAATTTCATACTGTTCAGTCATCGAACTACATAACCACTCATAATTGGTTGCTTCAAAAATATCCATATTGCCAGGAATCAGCGACCGGGTTTCCGGCCTGGAAAATAATTCTATTTCATACGCTTGATTGTTCAGCGCATTAAACGTCAGCATACGGTTAATAAGAGGTTTCCCAATACCTGTTAATAGTTTTATTGTTTCATTAGCCTGCATCGCCCCGATAATTCCGGGCAAAACACCCAAGACTCCTGCCTCTGCGCAATTCAATACTTCATCCTCTTTTGGAGGATCAGGAAAAAGATCACGGTAATTTACCGCTTCATCATTATCACTCTTCCTGTAATTGAATATAGCTACCTGTCCTTCATATTGCGATATAGCTCCATAAATCAAAGGCTTGTTTAATAATATACAGGCATCATTAATCATATAACGGGTAGCAAAATTATCTGTACCGTCAATAATCAAATCGTATGCCTCTAATATTGAGAGTGCATTTTGATTAGTAAGCCTTTGAACGTAAGTAATAATTTTTATTTCAGGATTAAGTTGCCTCAATTTTTCTGCAGCCCTTTCAGCTTTCGGTAATCCAATATCATTTACAGAATATAAAACCTGGCGGTGGAGGTTAGATAAAGCAACCACATCATCGTCTATAATCCCGATAGTACCAACCCCTGCTGCAGCAAGGTATTGTAAAGCAGGACACCCTAATCCTCCGGCTCCAATTAACAATACTTTTCCCTTCAACAGTTTTTGCTGTCCGGCTGCGCCAAAATCTTGTAAGATCATTTGACGTTGATATCGTTCATATGAAATAGGGTTATCCATTTTATCCGCCGGAAAAAGCCGGCATTAATGCAACTGTATTATTATTGGATAAAATTATGTTTCCTACAACTAACTTTTTATTCACAGCTATCATATATTTTGTGTTAACCAGTTCAGGATATTTTCTATGTAGTGCTGCTGTCAGGCTGTCTGTATCAGCAATATTATCGAGTACGAGGTTTTCTCCAAGTAAATCACAAAGCTGTCCGAATATGATGATTTTTATTTGCATGATCAGAATTGAATGAGTATATAAAGGTAAGAATACATCCTATCTTCATTCCATTGGATATTTTGAAACAGAATATATGATACTACAAAAAATAGCCAGGCAATAAATGTACATCAACCATTTCGCCTTCATTACATTCCATGACTTCCTCATTTATCTTTACCAGGCAATTGGCTTTGGCGAAAGAACTAAGCCGGAAAGATTCCTGTGCATTCAGCACGGACACAGTAGATCCATTATAAAATCCTTTTAAAAAATGAGTTAATCCCGCAGGTTTTAAAAATGGTTGTGACAAAGGTGCCTGGACGGATTGCAAACTTATTTTCCTTTTGGTTAAAATTTCCAACGCAGCAAGCACATATTCATAAAAACAGGTTAGCACAGAAGATGGATTCCCCGGTAATCCAAATACCAGCTTATTTTCTTTTTTCCCAAAGAATAAAGGTTTCCCCGGCCGTTGTTTTATTTTATGAAAAAGTTGGGTTACTCCACAATTGGTAGCAGCCTGCAAAACAAAATCATAATCACCTGCACTTATTCCCCCCGAAAGCAACACCATATCGCTATTTTGCAATGCTTCTGCAAGAATATCGGTTAATATCTCCAGGTCATCATCAGCACGGAAAATTTTTACAGACTCAATGTGCAAATCTTCTAAAACAGCGGTAAGAATACAGGAATTGGATTCATACACCTGGCCATAGCTTAAAGGATTACCCGTTTGTTGTAATTCTTTTCCGGTAATTATTATACTAATTGAAGGATTAGGAAAAACATGAACTTCAGCAACACCAATGCCTGCAATAAAACCTATAGCCGCAGGTGAAAGAAAAGTGTATTGATCCAGTGCCGGTTCCCCTTTCTTTATTTCTGATCCCTTAGGCCGGACATTGATTCCCTGTTTCAAATTTTGATCCTCAATAATCAATTCATTTTGTGAACCTACAGGAGAATCGATCCTCGCTTTTTCCTGCATCACTACCGTATCAGCCCCGGGAGGAACCGGCGCACCTGTAAAAATGCGAACCGCTTTGCCCAGTGCAAGCGAAATTTGTTCATTACTTCCGGCAGCAATCTTCCCTTCAACTATTAATGTTTTATTGCTCTTCCAATCACCGAATGAAAAAGCATAACCATCCATGGAAGATTGAGGAAATGGAGGAACATCGGTTGCAGCATAAACATTTTCTGCGAGCACTTTTCCTGCTGCATGGCGCAGGGGCACTTTTACCGGCTTCAAAGTTTTGGTATTTGTCGCAATTATTTTTTTGGCTTCTTCTACTGAAATCATGAATTAATTGAAAATAACATTAATAAATATTTGCGTTTATCCACCAATCGTTATCATACTCCGGTTATGAATTTCCTCTGCATGAATGTGCTCAAAATCTGCCGTAAACTGCCCGCCCAATTCTTTTGCTTTGCTACGAATGCTCTGTTGTATCAGTGGAACAATCTCTTTACCACTACGAAGTGCTGTCAGCAAATCGGTTTCCTGTTTTGAGAAAAGACAATTCTTCATCTTCCCATCGGCGGTCAAACGCATTCGGTTGCAATCGCCACAGAAGTTGGCGCTCATAGTACTTATAACAGCAAATGTCCCCGCATGGCCAGGGATCATATATTTTTTAGCTGTATCATGTTTTTCATCTTGCAGCCGGGTGTACAAATATTTTTCGCCAATTACTTCTAATATCTGCTGCATAGTAAATACTTTATTACTTGTCCAGCGATTACCACTAAAAGGCATGAATTCAATAAAGCGAACATGAACAGGTGTGTCTTTTGTCCATTCAATAAAATCATTGATTTCATTATCATTTAAGCCATTCATCACGACTACATTTATTTTTAAATGAAAATTTTTATCAAGTAAAAGTTGAATATTCTTCTTAACCAAATCAAACTGGTTACGCCTGGTAACCAGTTGAAATTTTTCTGCTTTTAAAGTATCAAGACTGATATTCAATGAACGGATATTTGCCTGTTCCAAAACTTCCACAAATTCGTGTATTCTTGTTCCATTAGTAGTAATCGTAAGCTGAACCGGCAGTTTTGATAAAGCAAGAATAATATCAGCCGCATCTCTGCGCACCAAAGGTTCACCACCGGTAAGTCGTATTTTACTTACACCTTCTGCTACAAATATTTTCGCCAATGCCTCAATTTCATCTACCTGCATTAACTGTGATGCAGGAGTAAAAATATAATCTTCTTCGGGCATGCAATAGAAACATCGCAGGTTGCAATTGTCCGTCAGGGAAATGCGGAGATAATTATGCACTCTATTGAAACCATCTACTATCATTAAATCATTTTTTCATTTGAGCAAAACTTCATAATCTGTTATTGTATCAATATCTATAACCCCTTTCGGAAATACTACCGTGGTCACCTTTCCCTCATTTTTTTGAATCAATTTTCTTGCACCTGTATCACCCTCCAGTTCTTTCAATTTAGCAAAAAAACTTTTATGAAACAAAGCAGGTGTACCCTCCTTCCCGTCATAACTACTGGCCACGATGGGTAACCCTGTTTCATGTTGTGCCAATAACAAAGAATCAAGCAATGATTTAGTCACATAAGGCTGATCACAAACCATAAAAATGATTCCGTCAATATCAGTACTCCCTTTCCGGACTGCATCTAAGCCACAACGCAGCGATGATGCCATCCCTTCCTGCCATTCTTCATTCTCCACTACCACTGTTCCCATTCCTTCTAATTCCTTTTTTACTGCACCACTATTGGCACCAAGCACTACTATCACAGGGCGCATTGTAGTTTGTAATGCTGCGTCCACTGAATGTTTTAACAAACTTTTGCCATGGTAAACCAATAATTGTTTTGGTTTACCTAAACGACTACTCATTCCGGCAGCAAGTACAACAATAGCACAATGTTCAACCCTAAAGCGAATTCTGGACAATATTATTTTTTTATTTCAATGAAACGCTCTGCTCTTGAATGAATCACATCCTGTTTATTACGCAATGATACCCCTGTTTTACCAGTAAGCACTGCTTTAATCTCTGCAATAATACTAATAGCGATTTCTTCTGCTGTTTCTGAGCCAATTTCCAAACCAACAGGACCATAAATTGAATTCAATTGTTCTTTGCTAAAAGACATCCCTTCATCATGCAATTCGTCCAGCATTCTATCTAATTTCTTTTTGGGGCCAAGTACTCCAATATATCTCACTTTATGCATCAATAATGCTTTTAGCATTGCCTTATCATAGTTATAATTATGCGTCATCAAAACAAAGACAGTATATTCATCAATAACTATTTGTTCCAATACTTTTTCAGGCTTGCTCACCAACACCTGGCAGGCACTTACAAAGCGATCGGGCTTTGCATGTGTACTTCTGCCATCTACTACCCTTACATCCCAGCCGATGATATCAGCAATTTGCATCATAGGAATGGCATCATTGCCGGCACCGACTATAACCAAAGAAACTGGAGGCTGTAAATACTCTATGAAAGCTGTAACGGAATGATCTTTACCAACATAATTTTTAAAAAAAGAAACCTGCTGTTGCATTGCATCCTGAACATCCTTTATAATTTCATCCTGAAGTTCGGAATAGGGAATGGTTCCTGTGATAATACCGTTTTCTTCCATTAGCAGGCAGCTACCCGGCTGCTCATTTCTTTTATCTTCTAAGGAGAATAAAGTTACCAATATTGATTTTTGACGTAGCGATACAGCCTTACGTAACAACTGAATAGCATTGAAATTAGCTTCAGCATTAATCGGTTCAAACAAAACCTGGATGATACCTGCGCAGCCTAATTGTATTCCAATGGTAGCATCATCTTCATCACTTGTATCATAAGTGACCAATTTTGATTTCTGTTGTGACATAACCAACATTGCTTTGCGCAAAGCGTCTCCTTCCAAACAGCCTCCACTGATAGCGCCGGTCAATTCTCCATCATCGGTTACCAACATACGTGCGCCGGGGCGCCTATAGGAAGAACCATCCACGTGAACCACAGTAACCAGGGCTGTTTGTTTTTGTTGTTTCCGGTTTTTT
Organism: Bacteroidota bacterium; assembly: GCA_030706605.1. Lineage (GTDB taxonomy): Bacteria > Bacteroidota > Bacteroidia > Chitinophagales > Chitinophagaceae > Ginsengibacter. The sequence goes on along the minus strand of JAUZOE010000026.1, from coordinate 38,722 downwards.
TCAAACGCACGTATTAGGTTATGTATTTCTTTCATTAAAATGAAATTAATCTTCTCCGCTATTTTCGAAGCGCTTTTACCTTTTCGGGTGTTATGGCAACGGGTATTTTATTCCCCCAACTATTGCGCACATAATTCAACACATCTGCAACCTGTTCATCAGTTAAATAATTCAACGGAAGCATCTGTCCGTTATAGGTTGTGTCGTTCACAAGAATCTCCCCGGTTTGACCTTCAAGAACAATATTGATCAAGTTATCGATAGGCTTTTTTAAATAATCAGATTTTGCCAAAGGCGGATAAACACCTGGAGTTGAATTTCCTGCTTCCATGTGGCAAGTGATGCAATAGGTAGTGTAAACTTCTTTGCCACGCTCAATGCTTTTTGCAAGATCATACTTTTGATAAAACGCCGAGCTGATAAAAAAAATACTTATACAGGTAACTGATGCTACCAAAACTTTCTTCATATTTTCAATAATTTAGGATACAAATTTATGTATGATTTATCATCATACGTTATGAATATCAAAAGGTAATTTCCTGATGCGTTTGCCTGTAGCCGCATAAATCGCATTACACAAAGCGGGCGCGAAAGGTGGTAAACCCGGTTCTCCAACACCTTTTATTCTTGGTCCGCCATTGGCAAGGATATGTACTTCTACCTTCGGCATTTCATTGATACGCACTAACTGGTTGGTATTAAAATTCTTTTGAACAGTTTGCCCATTTTCAAAGGTGATTCCACTTTTTATAGCCGCGGTTAAGGCCATTACTGCAGCACCTTCTACCTGTGCTTTCGTCATGTCAGGATTTACAACTGTGCCAAGGTCGATAACGGCATAAGCTTTTTCGATATTAACACCGTTCCCTTTTTTAGAGACTTCAATGACATAACCCGCAAGTCCGGCAAAAAATTCATATTGGGCTACACCGCGTCCCCAGCCGGCAGGCAATGGTTTATCCCAATTGGAAACTTCTTTCAACTTTTGCAGAACTGTTTTTGTATCTGAATCTTTGGTCAATAACCCAAGCCGGAATTCCATCGGATCTTTATTGGCTTTTACTGCCATTTCATCAATAAAACTTTCATGAGCAAAGGCAAGAGTAGTACTTGTTACTGCACGCCATGCGGCCACAGGAACGTGAAAATCTGCATTAACATACAGGTTTTTCATATTGGGGAATTCATATTTCTGCTCGCTGATCCCTTCGGTCATCGTACCGTCGGTTTTGGTTTTATCATAATTTTTGCTGTACCTGATTGTCGGGGAGATCACTTTATGTTGAAAAGCCAATGCTTTTCCATCTGCCGATAAACCTGCCTTAAGTGCAGAAAAGGTCATAGGGCGGAAAGGGCCTTGTTCTGTATCATCTTCCCGTGTCCACAATACTTTTACAGGTTTTCCAATGGCTTTTGAAAGTTGTACTGCTTCGCCAACAAAATCTGTGTATAAGCGCCTGCCAAATGCACCACCACTGAACATAGTATGTATTGTCAAATTTTCTTCAGGAATATTATATTTTTTGGTGAATTCACCCATGATTCCGCCTGGCACTTGTGTAGAAGCCCAAATCTCCAGTTTATCACCATCAGTCCAACTTGCTACACAATTCATTGGTTCAATTGGTGAATGAGATACAACAGGTGTTTCATAAAATGCATCCACTTTTACCGGAGCTTCAGAATAAGCTTTGTCAAAATCTCCTTCCTCTTTATCAATGGCTCCTTCCTGTTTAGACAAATCATGCAGATACTGAGTATAATCTTTGGAATTGAATGTATCATTTCCCTGGTTATCCCATTTTATAGTTAGTGCTTTACGCCCTTGTAAGGCTGCCCAATAATTTTCTCCGATCACAGCAATAGCATCATAGGTATAAGGACCAAATTTGCGCTGGCATTTTTCAACACCAATTACTCCTTTTACTTTCTTCGCTGCTGCATCATCATAACTTACCAATTTGGCTCCAAAAACAGGGGAATGAGCAACTGAAGCATACACCATTCCAGGAACTTCCACATCAATACCAAAAACTGCACGGCCAGAAGATTTTAAAGGAATATCAGGACGCGGCGTATTCTTACCTAATAACTTAAAATCTTTTGGATCTTTTAGTTTCGGATCTTTAGGAACATCTAATTTTGAAGCCGCTTCAGCCAAATCACCATAACCGATACTTTTGCCTGAAGGTTTATGGAAAACTTTTGCATCATCAGCATAACATTCTTCTACAGGAACTTTCCATTGGTTTGCGGCAGCCTGCACCAGCATTTCTTTTGCAGAAGCACCCACTTTTCTCAATTCGAAATAGCTGCCACGAACAGAACTACTTCCTCCGGCTGACTGGCCACCACCAAATATCTTTTCACCGCCAGTCTGCCTGATAATAACTCCTGTAAGAGGCACTTCCAGTTCTTCCGCAATTAAAGATGGAATGGATTGAAAAGTTCCCTGCCCCATTTCAGGCTTAGGATTAAAGATGGTAATGGTTCCATCTTTTTCAATCATAACAAAGGGCGTTAATCCATAGGGAGCTATCTCGCCTGCTTTGACTACATTTTTACCTTTTAGGGAAAGACCGATTATAAAACCGGCGCCGGTAATGCCGGAAACTTTTAAAAAATGCCGGCGATTTATTTTTGATAGAACTTGTTCCATAATGAGAATTGAATAGTTAAAAAATTTAGGTCTGTTGGTTATTAAACCAATTCTGCTGCACGATGAATGGCACTGCGAATTCTTTGATAGGTGCCACAACGGCAAAGATTTCCTTGCATCGCCGCATCAATATCTGCATCGGTAGGATGAGGTTTATTTTTAAGCAAGGCTACCGCACTCATTATTTGTCCCGACTGACAATAGCCACATTGAGGCACCTGCATTTCGATCCAGGCTTTTTGTACGGCATGGTCAATATTTTCAGAAATGCCTTCGATAGTAGTAATTTTTTTGCCAGCTGCAGCAGCTACCGGAAAGCTACATGAACGAATAGGAGTTCCTTCAAGATGAACAGTGCATGCGCCGCATTGTGCAATTCCGCAACCAAATTTGGTTCCTTTCAATCCTACAAAATCACGAATTGCCCAAAGCAAAGGCATTTGCGCGTCTACGTCGATCTTGTAATCTTTGTTGTTAACGTTTAAAGTGTATTCTGGCATAATTTGTATTTTAAAAAGGTGAAAAGCTGACTTTTATAATGCCTGGGTTTAAGAACCATAAATTTACGGAGATTCTTGCAAACAAGTTCTCTCTTTTTATATGAATGGTTTTATTAGGTCAAATTAAAAATTCTTACTTTTTGTTGGTTTACTATTTACTGTTTTCATTACTGGCTCATACTATCCATTGAAGTCACTTCACATGGAGATACTGAGAGCAATGCCATGTTTTATCTTTATGTGATTGTGTGATTTTCTTTTTACTGGAAATACGCTATCTTTTAAAATTAAAAGCATTACTGAATTGCGAAAACAAATAAAATTGCGGCGAGCCTGTTTATGAAATAAATTTGACTGAATAGCATTAAAATTTTTTGACAATGACAATACCAACCGATAGGAAAATTTATGAGGGCGAAATAGCTACTTACTGGTTTGATGATGGAATGCTCGTGTCACTTTCGAAAAGCCCGAAACGAACGGTGAAAAACATTACAGCAAACGTGGCTTTGGTAAAAGAGATCACCGGAAACCAAAGAGTGCCTTTATTGATTTACTTGTCCAACTCGCCGGTGCCGAATAAAAAAACACGTGAGTTTTCAACTGAACAATTACCGGTAATTTATTCTGCAATGGCGATGATTTCAAAACCCGGGCTTTCAAAATTTATAATGAATATTCTTTTTGCATTAAAACCACCGCCCATTCCGATTAAGAATTTCACCAATGATGTGGAAGCCAAAAAATGGCTGAAACAATATGTTTAAAGAAAACGTTTAGTCAGATAAAAAAGATCTTTTTTTCTGCTTTATAATATCAATCGGATCGCCTACATTTATTTTGCCTTCGCCTTTCATCAATAAATTTTGCCCAAAATATACTTTATTGTTTTTTGAACGATAAGTAGCCAGTGTTTTCAACGGTTCCTTTCCTGCTATTCCGGTTTCCTGGTTGGTGGTCGTTACCACGCATCTTGCAGAAGGTTTTACGCCGTAAAAATCAAGCTCGTTGATGATAAAATGTTCCATTCCATCTTCTTCATAAGGTGTTCCACCGGTAAAAACGATATTAGGCCGAAACCTGTTGATGGGAAGCGGCTCGGTCAAACGGCTGTTGAGATCATCTAATGAGGCTTGCCCAATAATCAGTATTGGATAACCATCTGAAAAATTGGTGATGTCATCATGTATTGCATATTTTTTATCCACTTTTCTTTCAGTAGAATCAGGCATATATACCAATCTGCAATCTGCATTCAGTTGGCCTGAAAACCAATTATCTGCTTGTTTGCTGATGAATTGTGCTTCGCAATCATCATCCCAGATTCTTACCACGATTTTTTCATTAGCCGGTTCGGGTACTAAAGGCAGTTTCAACTTATTTTTAAAAGAATCTTTATGAAAAACGAACAGGCTATCTTCTTCAATTGCTGTTTGCAGTAAAGCCATTTTAGGAAAATCTCTTTGTGTGAGAAAACGGTTGCTTTTATCAATCAACAAAAACCTTCTGTCGTGCTGCAATCCACGATCTGTTATGTTTGCTGATTGGATTGCAATTCCATGCAATGATTTGATCGGGTAAATAAATAATTGACTGACTGAAAGCAAAGTTTCAATTTTAGAAAGCTAATTTAGGATTTGTTACAGTAAAGCAACAAATTTTATTGATTTCTAATCTGTGTAGTAGGTAACAGTAATGTATAAACGTAATTTTTTCGCCTGATTTATTCAACTGCTTCCAGGTTCTTTTTATTTAGCCATCCATGCGTAGTTTGTCCTTTACCGTTGGTATAAACAACATATACAAACCCATTTTCTTCAGCCTGGGGAGTTAATACCACGTCTTTACGTGGTTTTAGGAAAACAGGTTTTATTTTGCTTGGATCAGGTTCGGAATGGAACCAGGCTTTATTAATGACAGTATATTTTATTACTTTTTCACCTGTTTCTGCTGTTATTTTATTAGCTGATTCGGAAGTTGCAGATCCGGTTATTTTTTCTTTCGGATTGCTATTAATAGTAGCTGTATCAGTAATAGTAGCTGTGTCTGTATCCGGTTCTTTTGAAGAATTGCTGAAGCTAATTTTTGAAGCAGAATCGGATATTTTGGCCTTGCTAAAAAAACGTTGGGAATTATCTTTTAAATAAAACCAATAGAAAGCAGCTGCGCCTGATATTAAAATCAATAATACAAGGAGAACAGGTGCTAATCTTCTTTTCCTCTTTTTTTCAGGCAAGAGTTCACTCGTCTCAAAAAAATCATGCAGATTTTCTTTTTTTGCGGTAAGGACAGTTTCTGTTTCGGAAAAAGTGTTTTCGATTTCACCATCCGGAGACTCCCGCTGTCTGATCAATTTATAGTCGTTAAAACTTAAACTGTAATTATTCGTCTTAATATAATTTACTGGTATAAAAAAACTTCTGCGTGCAGGATCAGTCGGATTGTCTTTTCTGTATTTCCATTTATTAATAATTTTCATTAATTCATTATAATCCAAATTGCCATTTTCATTGCCGATATTGCTTTCTTCTTTATTACGTATCTTATTTTTCCCGGTTCCCCATTTGCAAAACCACAGATCTTCTGTAGTTGCAGATTCTGATTTATTAAAAACAAGAATGCCGGCACCTGAAAAAATTGAATCAGTTTTGGGTGCCAAAGTAATTACCGCTTCAAGATTGAAGCGATCAATAATATTTTTTCTCGTTTTTTGGATTGAAGGATTTTCACTTTTCAATAAGGTCTGAGGAACGAGAATAACTGCGCGGCTTCCGGGTTTAAGATTTTCAAGAATTTCTCTTAATAACTCATTCTCTTTTTCAAGCTTGCTTCCCTCAGGTTGCGTTTCTTTTGAAGGTAAAGTTTCATTTGAAATTAACAAGCTTGAAATGATGAGTGTGGGATATTCCTTCAGGCTTTCCTTTCCAAAAGGTGTCATTCGGATTTTCGGGTTCTTTATTCCATGGAGAACCATATTCATAGCTGCAATTCGAAGTTGAACCAAATTTGATTCTATCCCGCTCACATTTGGTTCAAAAAATTTATTTGAAGAGAAGGGTGGTGTTTTACCGCTATCAGCTTTGATTTCATACCTGTATGCATTTACAAGAAGGCTTCCAATTCCGGCGCATGGGTCCAGGATCACATCCTTTTCCCCGGGCTCTGCAATTTCTACCAATAATTTTGAAATATACTCCGGCAAAAATTCCTGACTGTTTTCAGCTGTTATTTTCAACATGCTAAACAGGTATTCAATGATAGCTTCCTGGCTGGCTTTATCACTTGTTTCAATTATGTTAATAATTTCAATGGAATTAAAAATTAGCTTTGGCGTAGGTTCTATCATTAAAGGCGCCTTAAAAAAATCACTGTATAAAGAATTTAAACAGGCGTAAATGTTCATCAGGTCTATTATTCCATGTTCTTTATTAAAAAGCTGCTGAATTTCCCTTGCGTTTAGTTTTTGCAATTTACTCCATGTAAATTCTTCAATTTCTTTGGTGTAAATAAAATTATCAGTCCCTGCAGCTTTTACTCTTTGATGAATTAACTCCCAGTCATCTAGTTTTTTGATAAAGAAAAGATAGCTGATAAGGTCAAGAAGAGCCAAAGGCCTTAAATCGCTGACAGGCCAGCAATTATTCCATTTTTCATAAATCCTTTCCTTTAAATGAGGGTTAAGTAAATGTGGTTTAAACATAATTTTATTGAAAGATTATTCTTATAACAAAAACTTTGCTACAATTTTATATTCTTCCAATATCCGTTAATTAAATACTTTAAAAAAGTTAAAAAATAATATAAGGTTAACTAAACCGACAGCTTTACATTAATAAAAATAAATTGGAAATAAAAATAAATAATGCTTCGCACTTAATGATCTGGGTATAACATTAAATGCCTACTACTTAGATATTTTCTACCAATCCAAAATATTATTCATTAAAACCGTAACTTCATGTCCTTGATTAATTTATCTTTTTAGAATCCCCACCTTATATATTTCGAATTCTGTATCAATGAAGCTTTTTCAATTAACACTTGTTAAATGGCAAAAGCATATCAAATATATATCTGGAAAAAAGCTCCTTTCATAAGGCTGGCCTTAGCGTTAATAGCTGGAATTATACTTGAATTTTATTTAAAATTTTCATTGAGCCCAATCATTTCGGCTGGACTTACCTCTTTATTTGCTTTTATTTTGTTCAGTATTTTGCCAGAAGCATATAAATATAAATTCCGCCCGCTACAAGGAATCATAATATCCTGCATACTGATTGTATTAGGCTTGTTTATTACCTGGCAAAAGGATATTCGTAATCATGATTATTGGTATGGAAATTATTACTCTGATAGTTCATTTGTAGTGGCAAGGATTGATGAACCGCCGGTTGAAAAAGAAAAATCTTACAAGGCTTTGGCCTCAGTTGAGTCAATAATCAATGAAACAACTTTACAATCTGTAAAAGGAAAAATTCTCCTGTATTTTGCCAAAGACTCCATAGAAAATGCGATTCACTATGGAGATCAGATTATTATTGGTGAAAAACTCCAGGCAATAAAAAATTCGGGAAATCCCGGATCATTTAATTATGCACAATATTCTGCCTTTCATCAGCTTTATCATCAATGTTATCTTAAAAAGACAGACTGGGTAAAACTTAAAGCAAAAAATGCAAATGCTTTTTCATCTTTACTCATTTCGATAAGGAAAAAAGTAGTAAAAATTATTGATTCCTATATTAGTGGCAAGGAGGAATCTTCCATTGCAAAAGCGTTACTCATTGGCTATAAGGCAGACCTCGATAAAGATTTAATACAGGCTTACAGCAATGCCGGCGTGGTTCACCTTATTGCCATCTCAGGTCTCCACCTGGGAATAATTTATGGAATTTTATTTGGGATATTTTCAATTATCCCAATCATTAATAAATCAAAAATAGCCAGGATGATTTTCATCCTAACCGGATTATGGCTTTTTGCAATATTAACGGGAGCTTCGTCCTCTGTACTTCGGGCGGCAGTTATGTTTTCGTTTATAGTAACCGGCAACACCATTAATAAACATGGCTCTGTTTATAATTCCCTGGCGGCATCGGCATTTATTTTATTATGCTACAATCCTTTTCTGCTGTGGGATGTAGGATTTCAGCTTTCTTATCTTGCAGTGTTGGGAATTGTAATTGCACAACCACATATAGCTAACTGGTTTTATTTCAAAAATAAAATTCTTCAAAAAATATGGCAATTTGCAGCGCTATCAGTTGCTGCTCAATTATTCACTTTCCCTGTTTGTCTTTATTATTTTCATCAATTTCCCTTACTATTTTTATTGACCAATATTTTTGCTATTCCGTTGGTAATGCTAATCTTACCGGGTTTACTGCTTTTAGTTTTGATGGCACCTTTGCCTGTTGCTGCACTGTACTGGGGAAAATGCATTTTTGGATTATTATGGTTGCTGAATCAAAGTGTGTTGTTTATTAATTCAATACCTTTTTCTTTATGGCAAGGTTTTTCTGTTTCTACAACAGAAGTTCTGTTACTCTATGGAATCGTTTTCTGTTTTGTTTATTCATTTCTTCATAAAAACAAAACCGCCTTTACAATAGCAATTACTTTTTCTTTATTGTTTACTTCATCTACAATTATTAAAAAATGGAAAAGATTTAGGCAGGAAAAAATGATTGTCTATAATATTCCTTATCACCAGGCAATTGATTTTATCACCAGGGATAATTTCTTTTTTGTGGGAGATGCAGATTTGCTTGCTGATAATATGCTCCGGAACTTTCATTTAAAGCCCTCACGGATTTCTTTTATGGCGAATAAAAGATCGGGGCCATCCAATTCATTTTTCCGGAACAATAATTTTTACGAAGTTTCAGGAAAGAAAATAGCGCTAATAGATACAGCACTTAATTATTTACCCATGGAAAAAAAGATGGCAGTTGATTATATCATTATTTCAAAAAATCCGAAACTTACGATTTTTGATTTGGCACAAATATTTGATTGCAACTATTATATTTTCGACGCTTCTAACACTTTGTGGAAAATTGATGAATGGAAAAAAGAATGTGAAGAATTACATTTGCATTTTCATTCTGTTTATGAACAGGGTGCATTTGTAACCGATCTTTAATAGAATTTTTCTTCATTCAACTATGCAAAAAAAAATAAAATCTGCTCTCATCTCTGTTTATAATAAAGAGGGCCTGCAACCCATTATTTCTTTACTTCAGCAACAAAATATTACTATTTACAGTACCGGGGGTACACAAAAATTTATTGAAGAAAATGGTGGCAAATGCATTCCGGTAGAGTCGCTTACAAGCTATCCTTCCATTTTAGGAGGCAGGGTTAAAACATTGCATCCCGTGGTATTTGGCGGTTTTTTGGGAAGAAGAGATGTGGAAAATGACCTGAAAGAAATGCAACAATATAAGATTCCCGAAATTGATCTGGTAGTAGTAGATCTTTATCCTTTTGAAGAAACGGTGCGGACGACTAATGATGAAAAGGCAATTATTGAAAAAATTGATATTGGCGGCCCTTCTATGATTCGTGCTGCTGCTAAAAACTTTCAAAGCGTGGTAGTAATTGCTGATAAAAATGATTACAGAAAATTAGAAAATATTTTGTCAGATTCAGGAGCAGCGACTTCGCTGGAAGAAAGAAAAGAGCTGGCCGCAAAGGCTTTTGACGTTTGCTCCCGGTATGATATTGCTATTTCAAATTATTTTAATGAAACAGATTTTATCAATCCGTTTCAAACAGAAAAGAAAGTATTGCGCTATGGCGAAAACCCTCACCAGGCAGGGCTTTTTATCGGGAATATCAATGAGATATTTGAACAATTGAATGGTAAAGAACTTTCGTACAATAATCTTGTAGACATAGATGCAGCCCTGCAATTGATGAGTGAATTTAAAAACGATGATTCTCAAAAAATAACCTTTATTATTTTTAAACATACTAATGCCTGCGGAGTTGCACAAAGACAAAGTGCGGCAGAAGCCTTTACCGGTTCGCTTGCCGGGGACCCTGAAAGCGCTTTTGGTGGCGTGCTGATTTGTAATTCAACTATTGATAAAAAAACGGCTGATTTAATGAAGGACTTGTTTTTTGAAGTACTTATTGCTCCTTCCTTTGATGAAGATGCATTAACGGTATTGCAATCCAAAAAGAACAGGATCATATTGAAATTAAAAATGTTCCCAGGAAAAAGACAACAATCTAGAACATTACTCAATGGATTATTGGTACAGGATAATGATAAGGGCAATTATTCAGAATGGAAAGAAGAAGGCGGGAAAAATGCTACCGAACAAGAAAAGGAAGATTTGATTTTTGCCAATTTGATTTGTAAGCATTTAAAAAGCAATGCCATTGCAATAGTAAAAAACAAACAGCTTTTAGGCAAAGGTTGCGGACAAACATCCCGCGTAGATGCCTTGAGACAGGCCATTGCAAAAGCCAATCAATTTGAATTTGATTTGCAAAATGCAGTGGTAGCCAGCGATGCCTTTTTCCCTTTTGATGATTGTGTAAAAATTGCTCATGCCGCCGGTATCACTGCATTTGTACAACCCGGCGGGTCTATCCGGGATAAAGATTCAATTGAATATTGTAAAGAAAACAATCTTGCAATGGCGATTACAGGCATGAGGCATTTTAAGCACTAGGTTTCCTGGTTAGGAAATTTAATTAAACCTCTTTTACGGACGCAAATTGTCTTTCCACATCTCATTAAAAGTTTTCTGACTGAACTTAAGAGGAGCATGGTATTGATTCCAGTCTTTGAATAAAGTGTTCGCTACTTTCGTTTTCAGACCGCCATTCCCCATGTTCATCATTCCTCTTTTTAAGGAAGCAATCTTCCATATTTTCCAGGCCATTTTTTCAGAAAATGAAGTAATTCCCTGCTCTACACTTTCGTGGCGGTTTGCCAGCAATAATTCATGGAGATTGATTTTTACAGGGCACACTTCTGAACAGGCACCGCATAAAGAAGATGCGAAGCTAAGATGCTTATAATTTTCCAGCCCTTGTAAATTGGGAGTGATTACACTGCCTATTGGTCCGCTGTAGGTGGTACCATAACTATGACCTCCGATATTTTTATAAATCGGGCACACATTTAAGCAAGCTCCGCAACGAATACAATAAAGACTTTCCCGCTGCCGGGGATTGGCTAAAATATTACTTCGGTTATTATCCAATAAAATTACATACATTTCTTCAGGGCCATCAGTTTCTCCTTCCTGTCTCGGACCGGAAATGATACTGCTATATACAGTAACTTTTTGCCCTGTGCCATAAGTGGAAAGTAAGGGCCACAACAAGGCCAGATCGGTTATAGAAGGAATCATTTTTTCGATACCCACTATCACTATATGCGTCTTAGGCCATGCAGTACTCAATCTTCCATTTCCTTCATTTTCTGTAAGTGCAACACCACCAATATCACTGATAATAAAATTAGCGCCGGTAATTCCTATTTCGGCCTGAACATATTTTTCTCTTAATTTCTCACGCGCCACTAACGTTAATTCCTGAGGCGAAAGCTTTGGAGGAGTGCCCAGTTTATTCGAAAAAAGTTTCGCTACATCTTCCTTGCTCTTGTGCATAGCCGGAGTGACAATATGGTATGGAGGTTCGCCATCAAGTTGTTGAATATATTCTCCCAAATCTGTTTCTATGCTCTCAATATTATTTTCCTCCAGGAAATGGTTCAGGTGAATTTCTTCTGTAACCATACTCTTGCTCTTCACAATCGTTTTGCAGTTCTTCTCTTTACAAATAGTAAGAATTTCATCTAAGGCTTCCTGTGAATTTTCGGCCCAGATTACCTTTCCTCCACGTTTGGTAAATTGCATTTCAAATTCTTCGAGGTGCTGGTCCAGTGTTTCCAGGGCACGCCATTTTATATTTTTTGCCCTTTCTTTTACTAAGTTATTATCTGCAAACTGAAGCTTACCCTGGGGTACAACAGCTTTATATCTCCCAATATTGAAATTGATTTTATTGCGGTGCTCAATGTCAGCGCTTTTAATGGTACTTTTTGCTTTAAATCTAGATTCGTTTTCAGTCATTCGAATTATTTCATATTTTCAGTTTATCATTTTAAGAAACTCAAAATGAATCATCCTCAAAAATAAACCGTAGTTAATTATATTATTTCCTGGTCCTATAAAGTTATCAAAAAACAAAAAGCTGCCTTCGAATTTTATTTCAACACCCCTAATTCTTTTCCAACTTTTGTAAATGCTTCGATAGCTTTATCTAAGTGTTTCTGCTTATGTGCAGCGCTCAACTGAACCCGTATTCTTGCCTGTCCTTTTGCCACCACCGGAAAGAAAAATCCAATTACATATATCCCTTCTTCGAGTAACCTTGCAGCAAAATTTTGCGCCAACACCGCATCATACAACATTATTGGAACAATCGGGTGATCGCCTGCTTTTATATCAAACCCTGCCTCTGTCATTTTTTCTCTGAAATATTTTGTATTGTTTTCCAGTTGGTCGCGCAATTCGGTTGTCTCACTTAATAAGTCAAATACAGCAATAGAGGCTCCCACAATTGCGGGCGCTACCGTATTACTGAATAAATAAGGACGGCTACGCTGGCGAAGCATTTCAATAATTTCTTTTTTGCCGGTAGTGAATCCGCCGCTTGCTCCTCCTAAGGCTTTTCCCAGTGTTCCGGTAATAACATCAATTCTTCCCATTACACCACGATATTCATGAGTGCCCCTCCCGGTTTTTCCGATAAATCCTGTAGAATGGCATTCGTCAATCATGACAATAGCATCATATTGATCGGCTAAGTCACAGATTTTATCAAGCTGCGCAATAGTACCATCCATGCTGAAAGATCCATCGGATACTATAATTCTGCTTCTCAGACTTTGAGCTTCTTTCAGTTTATTCTCTAAATCTTCCATATTGTTGTGCTCGAAACGAAAACGCTGCGCTTTGCACAAACGTACCCCATCAATAATACTTGCATGATTTAATGCATCAGAAATAATAGCATCTTTTTCTCCAAATAAAGATTCAAAAATGCCACCATTAGCATCGAAACAGGCAGCATAAAGAATCGAATCTTCTGTGCCTAAAAATTTTGAAATCTTTTTTTCCAGTTCTTTATGAATATCCTGCGTACCGCAAATAAAACGTACGCTGCTGAGTCCAAATCCACGTTCGTCAATGGTTCTTTTTGCGGCTTCAATTACTTTTGGATGAGCAGATAATCCCAGGTAATTATTGGCACAAAAATTTAAAACTGTTTTGCCGCCAACCTGGATTTCAGCACCCTGGTCGCTGGTAATGATTCTTTCATTTTTATAAAGACCGGCATTTTTTATATCTTCCAGTTCTTCCCCGATCCGTTTTGAAAAATTTTCATTCATACCTTTATCATTTTGAATCAGCAAACCTACAATGAAATAGAGAAATTTTAATTTAAAAAAGTTTTTTAAAATACTTTGTAACTTTTAAACAAGTTGATCGTATCACATAACAAAAAGAGGATGTAAAAACCAATCACCCTTAATTGTATGACTGAGAAAGAATTTAATGAATGTGTAACTCTATATGCAGATAATGTATACCGGTTTATTGTGAAAAATATAAGACATGAGGATGATGCTAAAGATGTGGTTCAATCTGCTTTTGAAAAACTTTGGATCAATCGTGAAAAAGTAGAAAATGAACGCAGCAAATCTTTTTTGTTTACCGTGGCCTACCATCAAATGATTGATTTGATCCGAAAAAATAAAAGAATAACCATTCAGGATGATTTTTCTTTTTTGCAAACTACGACCAGCGAGCCAAAATCGAACCTGAAAAAAATATTGAATAATGCCTTATACAAATTAAGTGAAACACAGCGTAGTCTTGTTCTGTTAAAAGATTATGAAGGGTATAGCTATATTGAAATTGCTGCAATTACTTCATTGAGCGTAAGCCAGGTAAAAGTTTACCTGCACCGGGCAAGGATACAATTGAAAAATTATTTAGTGAAACCGGAAAATGTAATTTAATATGAATATTAACAGAAATAATTACGAAGAATATTTTTTGATGTATGCTGATAATGAATTATCGCCAACAGAAAAAAAAGTAGTGGAAATATTCGTCCAGGAAAATGCTGATCTGAAAGAAGAATTCTACATGATCAGGCTTACAGTCAGTTCTCCTGATGAAGAAGTGGTACTTACCGATAAATCATTTTTAATAAAAAGTGAACTTTCTTTTATCAATGAAAAGAATTATGAAGAAGCCTTTGTGCTTTATCATGACAATGAACTTTCTGATTCACAAAGAAAGGAAACAGAAGAATTTGTAAAACAAAATTCGAAATATAAAACAGAATTTGAACAGATAGAAAAAGCAAAATTAATACCTGATGATGGAATTGAATACCCTGGTAAAAAGCAATTATACAGAGCAGAAAAGCCCGGAAAAGTAATCCCCCTGATTTTATGGAGATCCTTTGCTGCGGCCATAGTTATAGGTTTGGGTATATGGATTGCTCTCCCATATTTCAACCAACAAAGAGATACACGAACAATAGCGCTTAATGGAAATGAAAAAAAGTTACCAGCTCCGGTTATACAAAATGAGACCTCTGAAAATGCTGTCGGTAAAGAAAATGAAAAACCAGGTGTGTTGCCTTCCCCATCAGTAAAAGAACCCAAATACAATGATTTAAAAGAAGAACACAAGCCTGTTTTGAGTAGAGAAAATCAAAATAGAAACGTTGCTGTAAAAACGGAATTAAAACAGGAAGTGTTGCCGAAAGAAAATACAATTCCAATAAAACAAGACAATGCTCCCCAAATGGTAGCTATCAATGCCCCTATTAAAACAGCACCTGGTAAAATAGAAAAAATTATAAATAATTCAATACAAACTCAGGATGCAGCCAAATCTGACCAAAACCAAACAGCAATGCAGGAGCAAAATTCACCAGATATTGCAGGTAATGGAAATGACGAAAACTATGCTTTTTATAATGTAAAAAGTGATGTATTTAATCAAACAAAAGTTGGAGGATTTTTAAAACAAGTAAAACGCATTGTAGAAAGAAATAATCCTATAACCCGGCTAATTGGGGGAGAAGACAAACAATTTGCTTCAAAATAGTAATAATAATATTTATCCATACTCATAAATAGAAAAATGAAAAAATCAATTCTAATACTTAGCACACTCTTGGCAAGTGGCACCAGTTCGTTTGCGCAGACAGATTCTGCCCATGTTGAATCAAAGAGCGATACCATCCGCATCGGTGGAATGATCATTCTCAAGAAAGATGATCCTAAAGAAAATAAACATGTAACTGTAACCCTTGGCAACCGACGCAAACAAAAAGATAATTCCAACATCAGTACCGCCTCATGGATTGTAGATATAGGATTTAGCAACTGGATCGACAAAACCAATTATGCAAGCGCAACTGCCAATGGGTATTTGGTAGATAAGCCGAATTCTTCTGGCCTAGTTGCAAATGATTTTAAATTGAGGACCATAAAATCGGTAAATGTAAATATTTGGTTTTTCATGCAAAGACTTAACCTTATAAAACATTACGTAAATCTGAAATACGGGTTAGGTGTTGAATTGAATAATTATCGTTTTAAATCAAACGTAAGTTTCAATGAAGGTGGTACTAATCCATATAATCCTTCACAAATGATTTCGCATCCATTTATTTTTCGGGATTCAATAAGTTTTTCAAAAAACAAACTCGCCGCAGATTATGTCACTATTCCAATGATGCTGAATTTCAGAACTAATAAAAATTATTCTAAGAAAGGGATAAGTCTTAGTGCGGGTGTGAGTGCCGGTTATTTATACAGTAGTCGAAATAAGCAGAAAAGCAGTGAAAGGGGAAAACATAAAAACCGTGGCGATTATGACCTGGAAAAATGGAAATTTTCGTATATAGCTGAACTTGGCCTTGGGCCTGCACATTTATATGGGTCTTACAGCCCTAAATCTATTTTCCAAAACGGATTAGATTACCGGCCATATAATATCGGGATACGGCTGAGTAACTGGTAAAATCTCATGTGTTTTTAATCTAAAAAACCTGCCGGAATATCCAGGCAGGTTTTTTTATAATTTTATCGGAAGAGGATTTATTTACTCAAATGCATACTTCTTTCCCTGTATAATTGCCTGAAATAAGGATCGCGCAAATCTTTAATAAAACGAATGGCCTCGCCGGTACTTTTCATTTCGGGTCCAAGTTCTTTGTTAACATTAGGAAATTTATTGAAGGAGAATACGGGTTCTTTAATAGCAAATCCTTTTAATTTTTTCTCGAATTTAAAATCTTTCAGCTGTGCTTCACCAAGCATCACTTTAGTAGCAACATTTAAATAAGGAATTTGATACGCTTTGGCAATGAAAGGAGTTGTGCGTGAGGCCCGTGGATTGGCTTCAATTACAAATACATTGCCGTCCTTGATGGCAAACTGAATATTGATTAATCCTTTTATGTTTAAAGCCCTGGCAATTTTCTCAGCATATTCTTCCATTGTCTGAACTATCAATGGCGACAGGTTAAACTGTGGTAACACGGCATTGCTATCTCCACTATGAATACCTGCCGGTTCAATGTGTTCCATTAATCCCATCACATGGAAAGTTTCCCCGTCAAAAATAGCATCAATTTCGGCTTCCTGGCAACGATCTAAAAACTGATCGATCAAAATTTTATTCCCCGGCAAATGTTTTAATAAACTCAACACACCATTTTCCAATTCATCATCATTCAAAACAATTCGCATACGCTGTCCGCCAAGAACATAACTCGGCCTTACTAAAACAGGATACCCAACTTCTCTTGCAATCTCGATAGCTTCATCAGTATCGAGAGCTGTACCATACTTTGGATATGGAATTTCTAATTCCTTAAGCATATCGCTAAACCGGCCACGGTCCTCGGCAATATCCATGTTATCAAATGATGTTCCGATAATTTTTATTCCCTTTTCATGTAATCTTTTTGCCAACTTCAAAGCGGTTTGTCCGCCAAGTTGCACGATCACACCATAGGGTTTTTCCAATTCAATAATCTCCCAGATATGCTCCCAGAAAACCGGTTCAAAATATAATTTATCGGCTATATCAAAATCAGTGGAAACTGTTTCAGGATTGCAATTGATCATAATGGCTTCCATTCCACATTCTTTAATCGCCATTAATCCGTGAACACAGCAATAATCAAATTCAATACCCTGGCCAATACGGTTGGGGCCACTGCCCAATACAATAACTTTCTTCTTGTCAGAAGGAACAGATTCGTTGTAAATAATATTATTTTTCATTTGCATCTTGTAAAACTAATTCAGTAAGTGACTGTTGATTTTATTTTTAAATAACTGTCATTCAAAAGTACTATAGAAATAAGGGGTTTTTGCTTCAAATTCCGCGCTGCAGGTATCTACCATTTTATAAACCCTTGTAATTCCCAATGATTTTCTTTTTTCATAAATATCTTCATCGGTGCTTCCATCCTGCATTATTCGAGAAATCTGTTCATCCCCAAAACCAAGATTTTTTGCTTCCTTCAGAAGTTCAGGCGAAATGGTTTCTAAAGTTGTTTTTGCAAGTTCTTTTTCACAATTGCATATTTTTTGAATCTGGTAAATAAACCAGCGGTCTATTCCTGTGGATTCACAAATGCGCTTTACACTTACACCTATCATTAATGCATCTTTGATCCTGAAAACCCGATCCCACTTTGGTATTTTTATATATTCCACAATTTCTTCTGCGTGCATCAGGCTTTTCCCATAATAACCAAGGCCCACGGCATCATTTTCGAGGCTCTGACAGGCTTTCTGAATTGCCTCTGCAAAACTTCTCCCAATGGCCATTACCTCACCTACTGATTTCATCTGGAAACCAAGTGTGTCATCGGCACCTTTGAATTTATCAAAATTCCAGCGGGGAATTTTAACGATGACATAATCTAATGCCGGTTCAAAATAGGCGGAAGTAGTTTTGGTAATTTGATTTTTTAATTCATCCAATGTAAATCCAATGGCAAGTTTAGCTGCAATCTTTGCAATAGGATAACCTGTTGCTTTGCTCGCCAGGGCTGATGAACGACTTACCCGCGGGTTAATTTCAATAGCAATTATATCTTCAGTATGGGGATTCAATGCAAACTGGACATTGCAACCGCCTGCAAAATTTCCAAGATTACGCATCATGGCAATAGCAGTATTTCTCATTTTTTGGTAAGCAGTATCACTCAAAGTCATGGCAGGCGCTACTGTTATGGAATCGCCTGTATGCACTCCCATCGGGTCAAAATTTTCTACCACACATATAATAACCACATTGTCATTATCATCACGAAGCAATTCCAATTCAAATTCTTTCCAACCCATCATGGCTTTCTCTACCAGCACTTCATGGATCGGGGAAGCTGTGAGTCCGCGGTTCAGTGCTTCATCCAATTCAGATTTATGAAATACAATGCTTCCGCCCGAACCTCCCAATGTAAATGAAGGACGGAGTACCAGGGGAAATCCGATTTCCTGGGCATATTCTTTACCTTCTAAAAATGAATTGGCAATTTTTGCTGGAGCTACCAGAATATTCATTTCAATCATCCACTCTCTGAACTTTTCGCGGTCTTCAGCCTTATCAATGGCCTTAATATCTACCCCGATTAACCGGATATTATTCTTTTCCCACACTCCCATTTCATCGGCTTCTTTGGCAAGATTTAGTGCAGTTTGTCCTCCCATAGTAGCTAATACCGCGTCAATGCTATATTCGCTGTTAAGATTTTCTTCTATGATTTTTTCTATACTCTCTACTGTAAGAGGAAGTAAGTACACCTTGTCGGCCATCATGGGGTCAGTCATGATAGTAGCAGGATTGCTATTGATAAGGACTACATTGACTCCTTCTTCCCGAAGGCTGCGGGCAGCCTGGGTTCCGGAATAATCAAATTCACAGGCCTGGCCAATCACGATTGGTCCTGAACCTATAATTAAAACTGTTTTAATGGATTTGTCTCTTGGCATTTAAATATAATCTGTGGGCGCCAAAAATAAATGAAAGTGATGAAAATGAATACAGAAAATTATGAATAATAATAAAATGGGGATAGAAATATTTCTTTCCGAACATGATTGAAGCCGTCAAAAGTTGATAAGGGAAGTGTAATATTCAAAATAACAGGCGCTAAGCAAGTTAAAGATTACTAAACGTTTGGCTAATATTCTATTGCATTTATAAAATTGAATATTCAAAACCGGTGATGATCCAATCTTTTTCTTTTATGCGCACAAAAAAATTAACATTATATATACTTATTTATGCATGTATTTAGTCAATTGATGATTTTCGCCAAGGCAAATAAAATTTTAAGTGCTTAGCTTTGTCAATATATGAATGAATTTTTTTTTAAAAAATATAATTTACAGGTGCTGTTGCTGTTTTTTATATTCCTGGCCTTTTCATCAATTAGTAATGCACAGTATTTCCCCATAAAAAATTATCCAAAAAATTACTTTATCTACCCGGTAGATGCCAGGATAAGCCTCGCAGCTAATTTTGGAGAATTGCGCCCCAACCATTATCACATGGGCCTTGATTGTAGAACCAACCATGTTATCAACCGGCCTGTAAAAGCAGCAGCAGAAGGGTATATAGCCCGTGTAAGCATTGAGCCTTTTGGATTTGGGCAGGCAATTTATATTAATCATCCTAATGGATTAACAACAGTTTATGGACATCTACAAAGTTTCATTCCTGAATTGGCCAAATATTTAAAAAGAAAGCAGTATGAACAGAAATCATGGAAAGTGGATTTAGAAATACCCCCAGGTTTATTTCCTGTAAAGCGGGGGCAGTTGATTGCGTATAGCGGAAGTACTGGTGGGTCGCAGGGGCCCCACTGCCATTTTGAAATCCGCGACACAAAAACAGGTAAAGTTTTAAATGAACTTTTATTTGGATTACCCATCCCTGATAATGTGCCGCCTTCCATCGTAGGATTATATATGTATGACAGAAACAAAAGCACTTATAGCCAGACACCTGAATCTCTGCCCATCAAAAAAGTAAATGGCAAATATATTACCAATCAAAATATAATCACTGTACACTCTGATAAAATAAGTTTTGGCATTTCTGCCAATGACAAGCAATCCGGATCTACCAATCCAAATGGAATCTATGAAGCCATTATTTATCTTGATAATCTTCCTCTTTCTGCTTTTGAGATTGACAGTATAAGTTATGATGAAACCCGCTATGTAAATGCCCATATAGATTACAAAACACGAGCTGCAGGCGGACCTTTTATCGAACACCTTTCAAGATTGCCGGGTTACCCTCAAGGAGTTTATAAAGACATTAACGGAAATGGCGTTATTAAATTAACTGATTCAGATATTCACCAGGTAAAAATTGTGGTGAAAGATGCCAATAACAATACTTCTGTCCTGGAATTCAAAATACAAAAAGGATCCGTAGCAGAAAAAGAAAAGCAGGATACCAAAGCTTCATACTATGAACAGAAAGAATTTCACCCCGGTTTTGTAAATGTTTTTGAAAGTAATGATCTTCAGCTCTATATAAAGCCTGAAACATTATACGATTCTGTAGCTTTTACTCATTCGGAACAAACATCTGCCGCTCCTCATATTTATTCCGCAGTGCATTCTATTCTTTCGGGGCTGGTGCCGGCTCAGGATGATTTTACAGTCAGAATAAAAGCCAATAAGCCAATAGAACAAGATTTGACAGATAAAATATTGATGAAAAGAACCTGGCATGGTAAAAGCGAAGTCATCAAAGCCACGAAAGATAGTGATTGGTATACTGCAAAATTCAGAGCTTTTGGTGATTTTGAATTAGTAGCAGATAATGAACCTCCTGTAATTAATGTTAGTTTCCATAATAATGCAATTCTTACTCATGCAACCAGAATCATCATTACTCCAAGAGATAATAATGATGAAATAAAAAGTTTCCGTGCCGAACTTGATGGGAAATGGCTATGTTTTTCCAATGATAAAGGCCGTTCATTTATTTACTATTTTGATGAAATGTGCCGCCCCGGAAAGCATGAATTGAAAATTTATGTTCAGGATGAAGCAGGAAATACAGCCGAAAAATTATATCATTTCACCCGATAAAACAATAAAAAACAATGACTCACCTGACAGAAGGCCAAAAAGCGCCGGATTTTATGACTAAAGACCAGGATGGAAAAGCAGTTTCACTAAAAGATTTCCGGGGTAAAAAAATTATCCTTTATTTCTACCCTGAAGACGATACGCCCACCTGCACTATAGAAGCTTGTAACTTGCGTGATAACTATGCCGCGCTTACTAAAGCCGGATTAGTAGTGTTAGGCGTAAGTCAGGATGATAAGAACAAACATAAAAAATTTGAAGAAAAATATAATCTTCCTTTTACCCTGTTAGAAGATCCGGAGAAAAAAATTATTGATAAATACGGCGTTTGGGGTGAAAAAAATCTATATGGAAGAAAATATATGGGACTTCACCGAACTACCTTTTTAATTGACGATAAAGGAATTATTATCAAGATTTTTAAAAAACCAAAATCAAAAATCCATAGCGAAGAAATTTTAAAAGCACTAGCATCCTAAGAAAGAATTATTGGCATGATTCCTCCCCGATTTTTAAACTATTCCCAGGAATTCCACCTCATCAAAATTAAATCGTCTTTCAAGGGAATCCCTGGTAATTAATTGGCCCGAAGGCGAAATACCAATAATTTCAGTTTCGAAAACAATATTTTGTTTTCTGAATTTTGTCTGGCGGCCCTTGGCATATAATTTTTCATTATATTCTTCCAGCATTTTTGAAAAAAAACCCGCTTTCAGATCATTAAGTCTTTTTAAAACAAAAGTGTAAAGCTCTTCTGCCATTTGTAAAACATTATAATCATTTCCGGTAATCTGTTTCAGAGAAATGGGAGATATATTATAGTCTTCAAAAATTACCTGGTTAATATTAATCCCAACCCCAATTACCGACCACTGCCATAAAGTACCTTTAATAACATTTTCGATTAAAATGCCTCCTGCCTTACTGTCATTAATAAAAATATCATTGGGCCATTTAATATACGTGTTTAAAGCAACGTGCTTTGAAACAAAATCATGGCAACCTAATGCCACCGCCACCCCCGGTTCAAATAGTTTTGATACAGGAAGCCACTGCATTTGAGCCATTATTGATAATATGATATTATCTCCTTTATTGCTTTTCCATTCTTTTCCGCGTCTTCCTTTTCCATTGGTTTGTTGCCTGGCAAAAATTGCGTTTCCATCGATTGCCTCCCCTTTTTGAATCATTGCCATGGCATAGTTGTTGGTACTATCCACAGTTTCCAGTATTACTATTTTGTCAATACCCAATAACATAAGAAATAGATTAATAAAGAATTAGTTATTTTTGATAAAATAGATGCAAATTTTTATTGATAAATCTGCAATCTAAAGGAATTAAATTTATTTTCGCAGATTCAGAAAAAAGCGAAAAGAGAAAAAAAAATCAACATTTGAATAATTTAACGTTATTAGATAAAAGAAAGAAATCAACTGTAACCAGGTTAACCCGAAATAGTAAATTATTTAAAACTATTCTACATGCTATCCAGGAAAAAAAAGGAGAAAAGATCATTAGTCTTGATCTTAAGAAAATCCCTGAAGCCGTTACAGATTTTTTCATCATTTGTGAAGCATCAAATCCTGTACAGTTAAAGGCAATAGCCGATTTCGTGGAAGTTGAGGTTAAAAAGAAATGTGATGAAAATCCCTATAAACATGAAGGGCGGCAGGGCGAACAATGGATATTAATAGACTATGTAAATGCAGTAGTTCACATTATGTTGCCGGAGCCAAGAAAATTTTACAGGCTCGAAGAAATGTGGAATGATGCTTCTATTGTAGAGCATTAATCAAAAAAATCAAAAGGTTATTATATTATAAAATGTATTAAAACAAAAAATCCTATCTAGAAAAATAAAAAGAGATAAGATGATAAATATTGCAAGGGCAAGAAGCTATGGCAACTGAAGAAAAGAAAAAAAAAATAATGCAACCCAAACTGAATCGTAAATCATCAATACAAGATCCGGAAGAAGATCCGAAAAAGAAACCAAAGCTCAGTATTTACTGGGTCTACGGGATTATTTTTGCCCTTATTATTGGGTATAATCTTTTCAGACCCAATACTGGGTCGGGTGTAGAAATTGATAATACTCAATTTTATACCATGCTGCGCATGGGAGATGTGAAAGAAATAAAAACTGTTGGCAATAAAAAAATAGTAAGAGTTACTATTGATCCCCAAAAGTTGGACGAAAATCAGGCATTTTACCAAAAAGTGTTTGGAGTTAATTATGATGCCGTTAAAAAAATTACCGACGGCCCTCAGGCATATTTCCCAATCATAAAAGATGAAGTATTTGCTAATCAACTGGACCAGTTTTATAAAGACAATCCTACAGTAGTGCAGGTGCCCGATAAGCCCGGAGATGAAGGAGAAATATTTGGACAACTTATCAGCACACTTTTACCCATACTTTTAATCGCATTAATATTTATAATGATGATGCGTAAAGTAGGTGGCGGTGGCGGTGCCGGCGGCCCGGGTGGTATATTTAATATTGGTAAATCCAAAGCCACTCTTTTTGAAAAAGGTACCCGTGTTAGTATCAACTTTGGCGATGTTGCCGGGCTTGATGAAGCAAAAGTGGAAGTAATGGAAATTGTGGATTTTCTTAAAAATCCTAAAAAATATACCAATCTAGGTGGTAAAATACCTAAAGGCGCCTTATTAGTAGGCCCTCCGGGAACAGGTAAAACATTATTAGCAAAAGCGGTTGCCGGTGAAGCTCAGGTCCCGTTCTTCAGTCTGAGCGGAAGTGATTTCGTAGAAATGTTTGTCGGAGTGGGTGCCAGCCGTGTTCGCGATTTATTTAAACAGGCTAGAGAAAAAGCTCCATGTATCATTTTTATTGATGAAATAGATGCTATAGGCCGTGCCCGTGGCAAAAACATGATGATGAGCAATGATGAGAGAGAAAATACGCTTAACCAGTTATTGGTAGAAATGGATGGTTTTGGCACCGATTTAGGAATTATTATTCTTGCAGCTACCAACCGGCCCGATGTGCTTGATAGTGCATTATTACGTCCGGGGAGATTCGACAGGCAAATAACCATTGATCGTCCTGACCTGGTTGGGCGCGAGGCTATTTTTAAAGTTCATCTGTTACCAATTAAAGTATCTCAGACCCTTGACGTTCATAAACTCGCCGAACAAACACCGGGGTTTGCAGGTGCAGATATTGCTAATGTATGTAATGAAGCAGCATTAATAGCTGCCCGCAATGGAAAAGAAGCAGTAGATATGAATGATTTCCAGGATGCTATTGACAGGGTCATCGGCGGATTGGAGAAAAAGAATAAAATTATTTTACCGGAAGAAAAAGAGATCATAGCTTATCATGAGGCCGGACACGCTATATGTGGCTGGTTCCTGGAGCACGCTTACCCGCTATTAAAAGTAACCATTGTACCAAGAGGTACAGCCGCTTTAGGTTACGCTCAGTACACGCCAAAGGAACAATATCTTTATAATACGGATCAATTACTTGATCAAATTTGTATGACATTAGGAGGCAGAGCTGCAGAAACTATTTTCTTTGGAAAAATATCCACAGGAGCAAGCAACGATTTACAGCAAATCACCAAAATAGCCTACTCAATGGTGACGGTATATGGGATGAATGATAAAATCGGTAATGTAAGTTTTTATGACCCGGCACAGGAAAACACTTTTACAAAACCTTTTAGTGAGGAAACTGGGAAAATGATCGACCAGGAAGTGCGCAAGTTAATAGAAACCGCATTTGAAAGAACTAAGGCCCTGTTGATAGAAAAGAAAAATGAAGTAGAAATCCTGGCCAAAGAATTATTAAAAAGAGAAGTTCTTTTTCAAAGTGACGTGGAAGCATTAATTGGTAAGCGACCATATGAAGAAAAGAAAGCATTAGACTTTATTGACAATCCAAAAGATGGAGTGATTGAATCTCCCATCCATGGTCCGGATACAGTGGATGCTCCTATATAAAATATGATAAGATGAAAGTTTCTTCTTCAAAAGAAAAAATTTTAAAGAAAATAAGAGAGGCACTGAGCAATCCAGTGCCTTTACCTTTTCCCAAAAGTGAAGGAAATACTTCTGTCTTTCAACCTCAAACACAGGAACTCGAATTATTGTTTGCCGAAGAGTTTACCAAACTTTTGGGCAAATTCGCTTTTTGCCTGAATGAAGCCGATGCAAAAAATCAAATACAGCAATTAATAGCTGAGAAAAAATGGGAACATATTTATTGCGTTGAAAAAGAACTTGCTGATTTTTTGGAAGCCCAAAGTATACATTCCTCCTTATCATCATGTGACGCTTCAGTTACTTCGTGTAATTACCTTGTAGCAAGAACAGGTGCTATTGTTTTAAGTAGTACGCTCCAAAATGGTCGTACAGCAAGCGCATATGCCCCGGTACACATTTGCATAGCTTTTGTAGATCAATTAGTATATGATACCCGTGATGCTATAAAAAAAATGAAAGAAAAATATGGTAATCAGCTTCCTTCATTTATCACATTTGCCGCAGGTCCCAGCCGTACAGCCGATATAGAAAAAACATTAGTTGTTGGTGTTCATGGTCCAAAAGAGGTTTACTTATTTTTGATTGATAAAGCATCTATGTGATTTTAAGTATTAGATTATATTTTAAGTAGTTTTAAACTGTCATGCAAATTTCTCCTGGTAAAAAAATATACTTTCTCTCAGACTTTCATCTTGGCGCCCCGAATCATTCATCAAGCCTGGTGAGAGAGAAGCGGATTGTACAATTTCTGGATGAAATAAAAAAGGACGCCTCTGTAATATATATATTGGGCGACCTGTTCGATTTTTGGTATGAATATAAAAAAGTAGTCCCCAAGGGTTTTGTAAGAATATTAGGAAAACTTGCTGAACTTACCGATAATGGAATCAACATTAAGTTTTTTGTAGGCAATCATGATATGTGGATGAATGGCTATTTTGAAAATGAGCTGAATATTGAAGTATTTCACGAAGCAGCGGAATTTGATTTTAACGGGAAAAAATTTTTAATTGGCCATGGTGATGGCTTAGGCCCTGGTGATCACCGTTATAAATTTCTGAAAAAAGTTTTCAGGAATAAAGTTTCGCAAAGTTTTTTTGGAATGCTTCACCCATCATGGGGAATTGGATTAGCAGATTATTTTAGCCGTAAAAGCAGGGCTGCCACAGGTAAAGAAAAAGAAGAATTTTTAGGAGAAGAAAAAGAATGGCTGATTGTGTACAGCAAAGAAATGTTGAAAATAAAGCATTTTGATTTTTTTATTTTTGGTCACAGGCATTTCCCGATTGAGTATAAGATGAATGAAAAAAGCATGTATATCAACCTGGGCGATTGGATAAAATACAATAGCTACGCAGTATTTGATGGAGAAAATACAGAGCTGAAATATTACGAATCATGAAAAATGTCATTAAAAAATATTCTCTGATTCTTGCAATTGTCTGTGTCGCTGATTTATCAATAGCCAAAGCGCAGGACGATTCTCTTTTCTATTTTTTAAAAAAAATAGAAAATCCCATTTCCTCATTTACAGTGGATAACCTTGGCGAACTTTATGTGATTAATACCGATAATCAGCTTAAAAAATATAATGAGAAAGGCGATTCCGTTGGCGTATTTAACCAGGTACTTAAATACGGCAAACTTAGTTATGTAGAAGCTCAAAATCCATGGAAAGCCATCCTCTTTTACGAAAATTTTTCGACTATTGTTTTATTGGATAAATACCTGAATGTACTTGGCAGTATTAATCTTCGGAATCAAAATATTTTCCAGGTAAAAGCAGTTACTACCTCTTATGATAATAATATCTGGCTGTTTGATGAAGAGGATAATAAATTAAAAAAAATAGATGATAACGGAAAATTAATTTCGGAATCAGTGGATTTCCGCTTGTTATTTGATTCCGCTCCATCGCCCAGGCAAATAATTGACCAGGATGGCTTTGTTTATTTATATGACCCTCAAAAAGGACTTTATATTTTTGATTATTACGGTAGTTTTAAAAACAAATTAACTTTTTTACACTGGACCAACTTTGCAGTAATCGGGAAAACAATTTATGGATTCGATAAAGAAACCCTCTATAAATATACCCCGCCTTTGCCGGATATTACTAAATATGAATTGCCTTCAACCTTACAAAATAATACATCAGTCAAATTAAGTAATCATAAAATTTATATTCTTAAAAACCAGCATCTGGAAATCTATTCTTTGCAGTAGAGGAGATTTTAAAAATTAAATTATGAATTTCCTGGATCAAATATATTTCGATAATACTATCCGTAGTTACCTGGCAGTAGCTATTGTCATTCTGTTAGCGGTTATCCTGAAAAGAATCATTTCCAAATACGCCTCCTCGTTAATTTTCAAATTGGGCAAAACACAATGGGGCGGCATGGATAAACAAAGATTTGATAATATTATCATTGCTCCTATAGAAAGAATCTTATTGTTAGTGATCAGTATTTTTGCCCTTGACCGCCTTAATTTTCCCTCCATACTTATTTTTTCGATCCATAAAGTTACCACACGCGACATTATAAATTCACTAGCTTCTGCTCTTATTATCATTTCCATAATTTCTCTCCTTATCCGATTCCTGGATTTTTTGGTACAGGTAATCAAACATAGGAACAAGGATGTAAAAACAGCAGGAGAATACCAGCTATTAATCTTTTTTAAAGATTTCATAAGAGTGGTTTTCATCGTTTTCGGAATTATTTTTATTCTAAAATATTCTTTCCGGATTGATATCGGGAACTTGCTTACGGGATTAAGCATTGTGGGTGCTGCCCTGGCTCTTTCCGCAAAGGAAAGCCTGGAAAACCTGATTGCCTCGTTTATCATTTTTTTTGATAAGCCTTTTGAAACCGGCGACGTTGTGAAATTAAATAATATAGCAGGTACTGTAGAACGAATCGGACTCAGGAGTACACGTATACGCACTATAGAGAAATCATTAGTAACTGTTCCCAATAAACAAATGGTAGATAGTATTTTGGATAACTGGAGTTTAAGAGATTTGGTAAGAAATGAAATTAATACTACGTTATCGCCTCAAACATCTGGTGAAAACCTGGAAAATGCAGTTACGGGAATAAAGGAGATACTTTCTCAACAGAAAGAAATACAAACCTTCTCTGTGTACCTGCAGGAGATTAATAAAGACAGTGCTTTGATTATTTCAATTTATTTTACCCGTCTTGATTTGCCTTTAGACGATTTAAATTTTTTGAGACAGGAAATTTATATACGCATTCGGAAACTACAGGAAAAATACGAGTTGCAACCTTCCAATACAAGCCAGATAACACTGATATCCCAGGAAGCTAAATCAAAGTAAAAGGATTGTATATGAGTAAATAGAAAAAAATCAAGTTTTGGCAAAAATTGAAAAGAATAATAGATAAATAATTTAAGGACATATCATATTCCCAGTGTCTCTTTCAATTTTGCATAGCCCGATTTACTTACAGGCAATTTTGCCCCGGTATTCAATAAAACCAGGTGGCTGTCTTTTTCATATGCCTCTATTCGGGTAATGAGCTGCGTATTCACAATATATGAACGATGAACCCGCGCAAAATGATAAGCAATCAATGATTGTTCAAAAAAATTCATGGTACGTTTTTTCAGAAAGGTACCTTCTGCAGTAACAATTTTTACATAATCATCAGCAGCTTCAAGATAATGAATTTGATTAACCGGAATTATCCTGATCCTGCTTCCATCTTTTACTACAACACGATTTTGTTGTAAAACAGACTGGGCTGCTGTTTCCATCACATTTTGCAGAGGTTCTGTACTTTGATGTGGTTGATATTTCAAAATCGCTTTATCAAATCGCTCTTTGCTAAATGGTTTTAGTAAGTAATCAACTGCATTTGATTCAAAAGCTTTTATGGCAAATTCATCAAAAGCCGTTGTAAAAATAACAGCAGGAGGGTTTTCAATCAATTCCAGCATTTCAAATCCGTTGATTTTTGGCATTTGAATATCAAGGAAAATAAGGTCAGGCTGTAATTGCTGAATTGTTTTTATCCCTTCAAAACCATCGTTGCATTCTGCAACTAATTCAAGATCGGTATGAGTTTGCAGGTATTCTTTTACAATACTTCTGGCCAGCGGCTCATCATCAATAATAATAACTTTCATCATACAATTTGAGGTATTAGTATGGTGGTAATAAAATATTTATTGTCTTTATTCGTAAATAAAAGATCATGCCTCGCAAATAAGAGAAACAATCTTCTCTTTATAGATGAAAGCCCAAATCCTGTCCCCTTCATAGGTTGCGAGGTTTCGGGGTCATATGGATTTTTTACCACGATCTTTAAATTCCTATGCTCTTCGGTTGCTTCTATCCTAATCAGAACTTCATCCGTAGTATCATATAATCCAAATTTTATTGCATTTTCTACTACTGGTTGCAAAAGCAATACAGGCAGCTTAAATCTTAGCATATTTTCATTATAAACTATTTCAGTTTGGAGGCGATGACCAAATCTTACTTTTTCAATTTCCAGATAAAGTTGCAGGTACTGTAATTCTTCTTCTAAAGTATTCCATTGCTGTTCATCTTTTTTAAGAGTACCTCGCAAAAAATCGCTCAACTGATGAATCATGTGTCTTGCTTTTTCAGGATTGGATCCAGTAAGTGCGCTAATCGAATTAAGACTATTGAATAAAAAATGGGGTTGCAATTGCTGACGTAGTTTAAATAATTCTGCCTCTTTAGATAGTCTTTCAGTTTCGGTTTTACGGCTATCCTGTTCCCTTTGTTCCTGTTGGCTATACCATAATAAACTAAACATGCTCATGCTGCTTATCAATAAAAATCCTGCACCAAACCTGATGCCCCAGGATTGATGTATCACATCAATATATGGATCTCCTTCTTTTAAAAATAACCACATACAACCTTGTTGTGCCAACATCCACAGGAAACTAACAGTAAGGCTTACAACAAGTATGTACCAATATTTTTCTTTCCGCGGCAGGTAATATTTCATATTATTACTAATAAAAAACCCACACGTTGCGAGTAAAACATTACTTATTATGCTATCTGAAATAGCATGTATATTATCAACATTCGTTTGTTTAAGTATAATATATTGCAGCAGTATCCACACAAGCCACCAGGCTGTAAAAAAAATACGTAACCGTTTATCAGATAAAATAGAATTGGCCAAGATGGAAATATTTAACTCATTTCAAATGTTTTTTGAAGACAACTTTCATGTAAATGCTTAGCACGCTTATTTATAATTTTAATATAGCTATCTGCATCATCTTCTTCACAAATCCTTGAATAAAGTTCAACTCCATCAATCAAATCATTTAACGGATGCAATTCGGACACGTCAATAAACTTCCAATGCACCGGTTTTTTACCATTGTTCAAAAAATTGTCTTCTTCACCATCTCCTATTATTCTTGCTTTTTGAAAAGCATGCATATCATCTTCGGCGTATACAAGACGCAATTGTTCATCAAATTGGGGAGTATGATTGCCTTCCCCACAAATAATTCTATAAACGATTTTTGCAAGATACCATTTCATATAAACAAATTTTCAAGATGAAAAATTTACCAGATTAATAGTTAGTGACCTCAATGCCACCAAATACACATGCACCCTTTAGCAGAATTACTTTACCAGGATCAGGTGTGCTATTTTGAAAGTTACGCTTGTCTTCTATGCCGCCAAATATGGCTGATATTTCATTTTTCACATCCCAATTGGCCGGAATAATTAATTTGGTGCTACCAAATACATTATTCACCTCAAGTACAATAGGATGCTGAATATCTGCCTGCAGGAAATTAATTTCCGAACCTCCCATAAAACTCACTATTTCTCCTCCTTTAAAATTCTTAGACTGAATATTTTTATTTATTCCCCCAAACATAGCATGTACGTCAATATATTCACCATGATCAGTTGTAGTGGATGCATCTTCCGGTCTGTCATCATTTGATGGATTATTATATGGATAATGAGCTCTCCAATGATGCCTTCTTCTTCTTTCACAGGCATTTCCCCTGGGCTTGATAATAAAAATCAAGCCCAATCCTATAAGAATTAACGGTACTATATAATTATGAAAATTGATCCCTGGGATTGATTGATCTACTAAAAAAATAGTACCAATTAAAATCAATATGTAAGAACCGGGATTTTGAAATCTACTTTTGATTCCGGTGATTAAACCAATTAAGATTAAGAGTACCGGCCAGGTAAATATCCAACCTGGAATGGGAGCTCCCATTTTGTAAGCAAGTAATAAAATTCCTGCAATTATTAAAATAAAACCACTCCAGATTCTGGAATTTTTCATTCCACGATATCTTTCCAAATCTGTACGTTCCATAAAATTTGTTTTTTAATTTAAATTGATACTGCGAATTTATACCTGCCTTCATTGTTGAGAAAGATATAGTAGGTTTAAAATAATAAAATGTCGGTGAATGAGCAAAAGGGATCGGTAAATCTTGTAGGAATGGTTTTCAAACTGAAAAAGTTAGAATACCCTATTAATACCCGCAACTATTTCATAGCATGCTTACGTGAATATGGATTACTGGCATACAATTGAATACCAACTGTTTAATGGTGGGGCTTACTCTGCTTTCAGATATTCCCGCTTATATGTCAAAGGTGTTACTCCTATAACTTTTTTAAATTGCCGGTAAAAATTAGAAATATTACAAAACCCGCATCGGTAAGCTATTTGGTCAATAGTTAGTTTGTCTTCAATTAAAAAACGGCAGGCATGGCTGATTCGTATTTCTGTAAGAAAATTATAATAGCTTTTTTTTGCAATCAATTTGAAATAACGACAAAATGAGGTTACTGTAAGATTGCTGATGTTAGCAATCTCTTCCAGGCTGATAGCATTAGCATAATTAGATAAAGTATAATTACATACCAGAT
Source organism: Bacteroidota bacterium (assembly GCA_030706605.1). Classification (GTDB taxonomy): domain Bacteria; phylum Bacteroidota; class Bacteroidia; order Chitinophagales; family Chitinophagaceae; genus Ginsengibacter. Next base: position 6,410 of record JAUZOE010000026.1, on the reverse strand, counting down.
TCATTCGCTCAGTTTCATATTCATCTGAATGATAAATTGATTGGGTTTTTGTGATTAACTGGTAATCATTTGTTTCTGATAATATTTTAAGTATAGAAAGCAAAGCAATCAGGCGATCAAGGTTTTCCAATTTAGTGGCCGACATAATTAAGGCCGCTAATTTTTCTCTTGTTTCATTGATAATCAATAATCCTCTTTTTGCTTTTTCAAACAACTTGGGTAAAAAACGAGCTTCGGGTAATAATAAAAAATCATCTCCCATGCAGTTAGGTAAAAAATGAAGCACCACCGCCTCAACTTCATGATTGGATTTATCCTGAAAATAATCTTCTTTGCAATGCCATGTATGGGGAAGATTCTCACCTAGTAATACGAACTCTCCTGCTGAAAAATTACTGATATTATCTCCTATAAAACGCACGCCTTCACCTTTTATAATATAATGAAGTTCCAGTTCAGGATGACAATGCCACATTGTTCCGAAAGGCATAATGTTATGATGAATGCTGAAAGAAGACTGAATTTGCATCGGAACCTTGTGAAAATGTAATTTCATTGTTGCAATCATCATTTGCTGAAGTACTAAAGTAGGGAAAAAAATATCAATTTTGCGTCTATTTTTAAGGAGTAAAATAAAGAAAAAAGATATATTAATTTTCATATCCTATTTACAGATTAATGATACATTTTCCTAATTATAGAACCTATCTTTTTTAGGGAAGTATATCTATCAAAAAGTTTTCAGGTTGGAATATTAAAGGCTGTATATTTATGACCCTTTTTATTCAGAATTTCTATAAACTGAAATTAAATTAATTAGTAAAATTATTTATTGTCATGAAAATAGTTGTATTAGATGGTTACACTCTTAACCCCGGAGATTTAAGTTGGGAGACTTTAAAACAGTTTGGTGAAACAATCATTTATGATCGTTCTACAAAATCAGAAACATTAGTGCGTATTAAAGATGCAGATATTGTACTCAGTAATAAGGCTTTATTAACCGAAGATATAATTAATGAAGCTGTCAAGCTGAAATATATTGGTGTTATGGCAACCGGATATAATGTAGTCGATACTGTTGCGGCCCACAAACGTAATATAGTCGTAACAAACGTTCCTGCGTATAGTACGGCATCAGTGGCGCAACTTACTTTTGCAATTATTCTTGAATTATCTAATAACGTAGCTAAATATGCACAAAGTGTAAACAACGGGGACTGGGTCCATAGCAAAGATTTTAGTTATCAAATTGCCGCTATGATGGAATTGGAGCACAAAACTTTGGGAATTATAGGGTTTGGAAAAATAGGTCAGGCAGTAGCTAAAATAGCATTAGCTTTTGGCATGCAGGTAATAGCTTCACACAAACATCCGGAACGGGACCAAATGGAAGGAGTGCGGTTTCTCACTGAGGATAGCTGTTTTCAGCAAGCAGATATCATTAGCTTGCATTGCCCGCTTACTGAACAAAATAAATATTTTGTAAACCAGCGGTTATTGAAAATGATGAAACCAAGCGCTTTTGTGATTAATACCAGCAGGGGAGATCTCATCAATGAACAGGATCTTGCAGGGGCATTAAATTCCGGACTTATTGCCGGGGCAGGATTGGATGTACTATCCACTGAACCTCCCTCAGAAAATAATCCATTATTCAAGGCTAAAAATTGCCTGGTAACCCCTCATATTGCTTGGGCAACATATGAAGCCCGTTACCGCCTTATGGAAGGAATAATAAGAAATGTGCAGGCTTTCCTTGACGGAACTCCAACGAATGTAGTAGGCTGATTTTATTGCAATGAATTTAATGCAGTTTTTGGTAAATTTTAAATTATAGTATTTACTTAATCTGCCAACCAGTAATTTCTTCTAAAATTATTTGTTTGCCAAACAGGTAAAAGAAAAATAATCATCCTTGCCTACCATTTTGTATATGTTACTCTATTCCATTAAAAATCCGGCCTGAGAAAGACTAATGAAAACTTCTTAAAAATTGCTAGTATTTCATAAAACATTATTTATGTCTTACCTATTTTCACAAAAATTTTCTATGAGCGTTCCGTCCGGGAAACAGAATTTACTTTTTACCCTGATCTTATGTTTCAGTATAGCGTTATGCAGTTCCTTAAATGCTCAGATTAATTTCAATTCAGAGACAGGATTAACTCCGGATAGCTCTGCTGGCCATTTGTGGGGGTACGCCTATGGCGACTTTTATTATAAAGCACATGGCGATTCATTAGCAAGAGGTGGGGATAACCAATATACCGGAATACCTCAAAAAAGGAATGCTTTTATCCTGAGTCACATTTCCCTTGGGTATAGTTACAAGATTACTAAAAAATTTTCCGCTGATTTATTATTGGCGGCAGTCAATAATGCAAACACTACTTCTGTAAACGGAATTGCTACTGGTGGTGATTTATTAAGTAATAATAAACTTTCCTTTTACATAAAATATGCTAATATCCGTTGGAAAAATATCTGGAAAAATACCGACCTGCTACTGGGACAGGTAAGCACTCCTTCATTCTCTTTGCTAACCAATAAAATATGGTTATATCGTACCATTGAAAAAACAATAGCAGATATCCGCAATACTCCTTCTTATGATTTAGGTGTTACAATCAGAGGGAAATTTAATGATGAAGGCAATTCCGGGTATGATTTAATGGTAGGTAATGGCACTGGTGCCAGACCTGAAAATGATAATTTTAAATGGTTTTATGGCGATGTCTATGCAATGTTTTTAGATAAGAAACTGGTGTTTGATCTTTACGCAGATTATACAAGAATAGATTGGAAACAGGATTTCCATCACGCAAGAAATATGGTAAAAGCCTTTGTAGCATATACTACACCCGGGTTAACCATAGGAATTGAAACATTTATCAATCATGGGAAAAATGATGTAGTTGGGATCAATAGAAATTTAAAAGATACAACCAATGCCAGTGCTATAGGAATTTCTACTTATATACATGGAAACATTATCAAAAATAAACTTAGGTTTTTTGCTCGTTTTGATACTTATAACCCTGACACAAAATATAATATGAATGTTTTCACCAAATACATTGGTTTTACGCCAGCATATGAGCCAAATAATAAGGAAATTTTTATTACAACCGGCCTTGATTTTGCACCAGATAAAAACATACACTTCCTGCCAAATATATGGTATGTAAGATATAAAGGACAGCAATCAACCAATTCTGACATTGATCATGACCTTGTGTACAGGGCAACATTTTATTTCGAATTTGGAAGATAAATTCAATTTTCACAGAATCTTCATGACTTTATTCAAAAAAAATTCATTTGCAAAGCAAGAGGTATTCATTGAATCTGAGTATAACAGGAAAGATAATTTCTTTAATACTCTCGGCGCAAGGGAATAAATATATAATTTTTATATATGATAATCGGTTTTATTTCTACACAGTATTAGCTAAATGCCTGCTGACATTTGAGATCCAGTGTTTTTGAATCATCAGATATCAATATTTTAAAGTCCCTGCTATAAAGAGATAATTAATCTGTGTTATACGCAACGATCCTGGACCGAATGTAATTGCCAGGCTTATGGGGGGTATGACATAGCAAAAGATTATACACGTAAGTATGATTTGGAACTCATTGTTCTGATTATTTCAATAATTTGATAAACTGCCATTAAAATGATCGAACTGCACGTACCCGCAGCGCATCAGTCTTTGGACGATTGCAATAACGGTTACCATATTGGAAGAACTTTCTGCAGGCATAATCAGCACCAGACTCACTTGAGCTCCAATAATACGCATTGGCAAAACCACCAATTGCTATTTTGTTTCCATACAAAAGGGTCAATTCATCTAGACTTGGTAAATACCAATCACTATAGGTAACACCACCTACAGTAACCGAATAATCATCACATACTTTTGCGGCGATACCTGCAGTGGAGCATCCACTTAATATTGCAGTGGTATTAGCCTGACCGGTTCCAAGAGATGAAGATGTCCCACCAAGTAATGTTCCACCACACCCCCATGCCGCGCCGGTACTCTGATCAGAAACTGCAGCGATCAGGCCATGCTGTTCACCCGCTATGTATCCGGCATCACCAGGTTGTAAAATGTAGCCAATAACTCCACCCTGGTAGCTTTGGCCAACAACTAATGGAGTAATTTTTGTAAAACTTACCTCATTCCCATAGGCTGTTCCAATTACATTTGTTGCATAAGCTCTTACATAATAAATAGTTCCATCTGTAAGGCCTGTAAGTGTGCTTGTATAAATACCAGTACCGGAAGAATCCAAAGTTATATTGGATGCTATAGTTGGATTTACAGAGGTACTCCAACATATTCCGCGGGCAGTAACAACTGCTCCGCCATCTGATAAAATATTTCCTCCACTGCCTGCTGTAGTTGAATCAATGGAACTTGCCGAGGCTGTTGTAAGTGTTGGTAACGCTATTATTTGGCCAGTTTTGGTTAAACCTGTAATTCCAATTGCGCCATTCTTATTAACATAAGTTGATGACGTACCGGTTATTTGACCATTTTTTGTAACGCCCTGCGCTGATATATTGCTCGAAATAACTAAAATCAGCAAGCCAAAAAGAAAGTGTTTCATATAATACCAGATTAATAGTAATAATCAAATTGGATTCTATCATTTACGGTTAAAGAATACGCTCCATTGTTTGCGGGAATATAAGTAAGTGTAGTTCCGGTTGTGCTATATGCACTGTTGCTAATTCTAATGCCATTAATATACATTTTTACTTTACTGTTCACCGACGGTGTTTGGGTTAAAGTAAAACTGGTTTGAGATGCTGTAGCGGAAAATTCATCAGCAACTTCTCTTACCGGCACTGCTGACCAGGAAACGGCCCCACTGCCATTTGTTACGAGCACCTGTCCGTTGGTCCCATCTGTATTAGGATATGTAACTGCACCGGTGGTAAGTTTGCCGCTTGTGTTCACCGATGTTACTGCGCCGTTTCCTAATTGTACCGTATTGCTAGCGGTTACATTAGCACCGTTCCCAATAGCAGTTGCATTGTCAATTGTGCCGCTACCGGCTGAGGCATTGTTTCCCAGGAACGTGCTGTTAGTTAGTGTACTGGATATTGCTCCTCTTGCTCCTGCACTATATCCTATCGCGGTATTTCCACCACCTTGCTCTGCATGTAAGGCATGCCAACCCAAAGCAGTTATGTTGCTACTGCCTGTATTATAATAAACTGCGCCGTTTCCGACAACTGTATTGCTATTACCGGTCTGATTATTATACATCGCATTCTGGCCTATCGCTAAATTATAATAACCTGTAGTATTGGAAACAAAATTTGCATTTCCAATTGCGAGGTTAGAATTAACACCGCCGGCCCCAATACCCACTTTAACCGTATTAGCAGTGATGTCGCTGGAGAAGGTGGCATCTGTACCTGATAAAGTGCCTGTTAAAGTGCCACCTGCCAAAGGCAAATAAGTAGAAGAAACTGAACTACTGGTTAAATAAGGGGCGAGCATCGAAGCTGTATCTGCTATGTTTAATTTTAAGGCAATACTGTTTCTTACTGCGGTTAATGAATCAATCATTCTTTGTGTCCTGGCATAAGGGCTCAGCATCGAAGCCGTATCGGATATATTTACTTTGGTATTCAATCCTGCTGTGGAACTGGCAACTGTTGCATAAGGTGCCAACATAGCCGCTGTATCAGCAATATTTAATTTTAAGGCAATGCTGTTTCTCACTGCAGTCAAAGAATCGATCATCCGTTGTGTTCTTGCGTAAGGGCTCAACATCGAAGCAGTATCAGCAATATTTACTTTGGTATTTAATCCCGCTGTGGAACTGGCAACCGTTGCATAAGGCGCAAGCATTGAAGCGGTGTCAGCAATGTTCAATTTTAATGCTATGCTGTTTCTTACTGCGGTCAAAGAATCAATCATCCGTTGCGTTCTTGCATAAGGACTTAACATAGCAGCTGTATCGGCGAGATTTAATTTTAAATTCAGGCGACTTTGAACTAAAGACAATGAATCAATCATACGCTGTGTTCTTGCATACGGGCTCAACATGGAAGCGGTATCAGAAATGTTTACCTTGGTATTTAATCCTGCTGCAGAACTTGCTACTGTTGCGTAAGGACTTAGCATAGCAGCGGTGTCAGCTATGTTTAATTTTAAGGCGATGCTGTTTCTTACTGCCGTCAAAGAATCGATCATCCGTTGTGTTCTTGCATAAGGGCTCAACATGGAGGCCGTGTCGGCAATATTTACTTTGGTATTTAATCCTGCTGTGGAACTGGCAACTGTTGCATAAGGTGCCAACATAGCCGCTGTATCAGCAATATTTAATTTTAAGGCAATGCTGTTTCTCACTGCAGTCAAAGAATCGATCATCCGTTG